>CAZRQK010000004.1:55335-56133 GCA_964602295.1 uncultured Ohtaekwangia sp. | reverse complement strand
GATGGAGTGGGCTCGCACCAAAAAAATACTGGTGCCAGAGGTGGGTCTTAAGGATGGCATCCTGCTGTACCTGCACGAGAAAAACAAAACCCAGCCGAAGCTGGGTTTTGCCGAACGAAAAAAGTAACTATACTTACTCGAATCGCAGCGACTCGATCGGATCCAACTTCGAGGCTTTGTACGCAGGGTAATAACCCGACAGCAGACCTACTGCCACGCACACCACCACGCCAATAAATATCCAGAACCAGGGCATGATAAAAGACTCTATGCCCATGATGCGTGCAAAGCCATTACCCACGGCTATGCCCAAAATAATGCCAACCAAACCTCCCAGCAAGCACACCACAATGGCCTCAATTACAAACTGCTGACGGATACGCAAGGGTGTAGCCCCCAGCGCTTTGCGCACCCCTACTTCGCGGGTACGCTCCGTAACCGATACCAGCATAATGTTCATCAGCGCGATGGCCGAACCCAGCAGCGTAATAAAGCCAATGCCAAAGCCCGCCATGCGTATAATGTCAATCAGGTTATTCAGGTCAGAAAGGGTTTCGCTGCGTTCCAGCAGAAAGGAGTCGGGTTGCCCTACCCTGTCTTGGCGGATGTTGCGCATAATGCCTGTGGCTTCGCCCATGGCCAACTCCATTTGCGATGGATCTTTAATGGCCACCGTGAGGTAATAATCCAAACCACGGCCACTCGCCATCTGGTTCGCAACCAGTATGGGTATGATCACCATGTTATCGAAGTTGTCTTCGGCCAGCTGTCCTTTCTCCTTCAACACACCTATCACCC
>CAZRQK010000004.1:35504-55325 GCA_964602295.1 uncultured Ohtaekwangia sp. | reverse complement strand
CTTGGCACCCTTGAAGCTGATCTCTTCATTCACCATATTCGGATTGTCTGATAATGAACTGGCCACCTTACTACCAATAATGGCCACCTTGCTTCCATACTGTATTTCGAGCGTAGAGAAATTACGTCCGTACTCCACGTTCAGGTCTTTCAAAAAGATATAGTTTTCATTCACACCCTGAATGCGAACATTGGGGTTGGTCTTTTTGGATTTGTACTTTACTTCGGCAATGCCGGTTAATGAAGCCGATAAACAGATGCTATTAGAAATTGTAAACCGGTCTATGAATTTTTGTGCTTGATTGAGTTGAAGCGGTGGATACACCTTCTCTTTTACACCCTGTTGGCTGCCTCCCCGATTGCGCTTGGAAGAAATGTCGAACGTATTGGCACCCAACGATGCCAGACTTTCGGTGAGCGTATAACCAATGCCATCTACGGCCGTAAGCGCACCCACCAACGAGGTGATGCCGATAGCCACGATAAGTGCCGTTAACACCGAGCGTAGCAAATTGGCCTGCACCGAACGCAAACCTTCCTTCAAATTTTCAAATAGATTCATTTCTTTATTAGATGATTACCACCAACTTACCACATTACGGGGCTTTAAATACGGCAAAATATTTGTAACCTTTACGCCCAGAACGCTCTCATTTTGCGTTTACCATTAGACTGATACTTCGATAAATTGTTACAAATAAAGCCATATTTCGCTCTTACGATGCGTTTCACCTTTTTGTTTTGCTTTCTACTCATTTCGCGCCTGGCGGTTTCGAACTACCTGTTTATTCCCATGGACGGCAAACAGGCTAACCACCTGAAAGCCTACGGCATTGCCTACTGGATTTTGAAAAAGGATACCGAAGTAGACTGGCTGCTGAATTACCGCGGAGGCAGCTTCATGACCAAATACCACCCGGCCATACAAAATGAATTGGTGATCCGGGGTGTGAGCTACGAAGTAATTTCCGATGCCCAGGCCAACCAGATTATTTCTGAAATTGCCAGCCCTGCCGTTAACTACGACCTGATGAAGCTGGAGAAGTACCCGAAAATTGCAGTGTATTCGCCCAAAACCAAGCAGCCGTGGGACGATGCCGTGACGCTGGTGCTCTCGTATGCCGAAATTCCCTATGATGTGATTTTTGATGACGAAGTGCTGAATGGCGAGTTGCCCAAATACGATTGGCTGCACCTGCACCACGAAGACTTTACGGGGCAGTACGGTAAGTTCTTTGGCTCCTACGGCAATTTTCCGTGGTACATTGAGCAACAGAAGGAATCGGAAGACATGGCCCGCAAGCACGGCTTCCGCAAAGTGTCTCAATTAAAGTTGGCGGTAGCCAAACGCATGAAAGAGTTTGTAGCGGGTGGCGGCTTTCTGTTTGCCATGTGCTCCGCCACCGATTCGTTCGACATTGCGCTGGCCGCAGACGGGGTAGACATCTGCGAACGCATGTACGATGGCGATCCGGCCGACCCGCAGGCGCAAGACAAGCTGAACTTCGACAACACGTTTGCCTTCACCAACTTCCGCCTCTCGCGCGACCCCTATCAATACGAGTTCTCAGATATCGACAACAACCCGGCCGAACGCGGTGTACGCCAGGACAACGACTATTTCTCCATCTTCGAGTTTTCCGCCAAGTGGGATCCCATCCCCACCATGCTCACGCAAAACCACACACGTGTTATCAAAGGCTTTTACGGTCAAACTACCTCTTTCAAATCGCACCTGGTAAAACCCGATGTAGTGGTGATGGGCGAAAACAAAGACATCAAAGAGATCAAGTATGTTCATGGGGTGATGGGCAAAGGCTTCTGGACATTTTATGGAGGTCACGATCCGGAAGATTACCAACACACGGTGGGCGAAGAACCTACGGACTTGAACTTGCATCCTAACTCAGCCGGCTTCCGCCTGATATTGAACAACGTATTGTTCCCGGCCGCGAAAAAGAAAAAGCAGAAAACGTGATGCGTTCACTTTGGGTTAGCTTGTTGGTAACAATCGTTCTCTCTGGTATCTATACATCCTCTCATGCTCAAACATCAGAACCGGAACTGCAGGCGCTTTTACAGCAAAAGCTGGGCGACTCCACGTTGGTTGTACCTAACTTCGACAGCAGTTTTCGATTATGCACGAAGGAAAAATTAAACAACGACAATCACCTTCCGGTAACACATTTCATCGTGGTTCGTGCTTACGACTGGAAAGTGGTGGAAGAAGGCATAGTAACCCTGGCCGATGTGGTGTGGTCGGGAGATTACGAAGTGGAGATTAAAGCAACCGAGGGACAAGTGCGGCTAAGCCGGAACCCCATGCAGGTGAATCGAAAAATAGATGTGCGCAAACATCTTAAAAATCTGGCACCAAAGTAATTTAGTGCATGCGGTCGCCCCGCACTTCCAGCGAAGCCACAATCTTTGCTTCCTCTTCCAACAGTTCGCGCCACCGCTTCATCACCTCTTCTTCGGGCAGGTAGGTCTTGGCCAGCGCCAGAAAGTTTTTATAGTGCCCTGCTTCAGAAACCATTAACTCATAATAGAAAGTACGGAGATCAGCATCTTGAATGTCTTTCCAAAGCAGACGGAAACGTTCGCAACTCCGGGCTTCAATCAGTGCATTCATCAACAGCTTCTCTACCAGTTGCTGCTCCCGATTGCCTCCCTTCCGGATAATTTTATTCAATTGCTCCACGTAAGCATCTTTGCGCTGCGGTCCCAGCTTCAGCCCACGTGCTTTTAACTTTTCAATCACACGTTCAAAATGGCCCCATTCCTCGGCCACTACCGGGGTGAGCATATCGACCAATTCCTGTTTTTCCGGATACTGAATAATGAGTGAGATGCAGGACGAAGCAGCTTTCTGTTCGCAGTAAGCATGGTCAATCAATATTTCGCCAATGTTCATTTCCGCAATGTTCACCCAGCGCGGATCGGTAGGTAACTCCAGGCCCAGAACGTGCTTTTCCATCAGTCGAACAGAAGGATATCAAAACCAAAATCGAGAATGTTACGCTGCCCCGGGAAATACGGTGTAGGCATGTGCCCCGGTACGGTAAAGTGGGCATCTTCAATGCCTGTAAATGCCTGAAGCAGGTTATGGTATTTGATAAAGAACCTGCCTCGCTTCATTTTCGCGTTAAAGAAAATGTCTACAATTGGGTAAGCCGGAACCGTTACACTGTTCTGCACGTAATAACTTTGAATGGCTGGGTCGTAACCCATGGCCTTGTAAGCCGAGCGCCAGTGCGCATCTACACCTATTTGCACCTGCAGGTTTTTGTTGAACCACTCATTCTCGTAGGTCAGTTGCCCGTTAAGAAAAACCTGTGGCACTTGTATGATGCTGTCGCGGTCGGTGAGCAACTTTGTATACAATGCCTGTGTGCGCAAGTGAAAATTCCAGGGGAGCTTAACCTGTAGCCTTACCTCTGGCGTAATCCACTCTGCCAGTTTCTCTGTTTGAACCGGCATCACGCGCTGATCGGTGCCGGGAAAAGTATCTCGTTGCACAAAATACACCTGGTTCATGACGTTGCCATAATTCACACCTGGCGCAAATACTATTCCCTTCCACGTAACGCGTGGAAACACAGCTACCTGCATGGTTTCTATGGGCTTGAATTGATTGTTCCAGAAATCAAAGTGGCCACTGTAAGTGGTGTGAAGGAAAGAGGGTTTACTGATTTTTCGCTGCACGTGGAAATCGCCCCAGCGCGTAGTGCCCTGTGCCTGCAGACGCGAGTAACCGCCCTGCAAAGTTTCGGCAGTAATGGACACAAAACCGGTGGAATCGATTGAGTATCCTAACTGGCCTCCCGCATACCATTCGTCATTGGGTCTTAAAGCAGGAATGGTATCTGTGTTGAGGTATTTATGCCACACCTGATACGACCTGATCTTACCATAGGCGTTGTAAAAAACTTTTCCCACCGACCCCTTCAATCCCAATTGATTTTGCAGCGTGATGAATCGGGTGCTGTCGATAAATTTGGTAGGCGAATTGGTCGCGGTATCCAATCGTTGTTCATCATAAAACGGTTCTTGCTCCTGGCTCAGGTCATCGCGAAACCAATTGATCTGTTTCAGGCGGTCGGCTATGTGATACACCTGCAACTTTTGTTCTGCCAGATTGTATTGATGAAACAAATGAAGGTTGTTGCGCTGCTCCAAACTGTTGGCAATGGTCAGAGCCGGTCGCGCGTTGTCTCTGAAATAATAAGGGTAGGCTTCTGAGAATGATAGGGTATCCACATCTACTCCGGTAACCGTGGGCAACACTGCTCCCATCTCTACCGAGCGGTGCCTGATTCTGCGAAACATGGCCACGGCCGTGTACGCAGAATCTTTCGATTGGAAGTGCGTGTACGCATCATAATAGTGACTGACCACTTGATAGTCGCTCTTACCCCTGCGTTGTATCTGTCGGTTGGTAAGCAACGGACGGTAGTTGAACCCAAAGTTCCAGCGGGGGTTAATGTTGCGGGTGTATTCCGCACGCGTAGTAGCCCGGCCTTTGCCACCCCAAATCAGGGCCATGCGGGTATAGGGCGACTTGGTATTGTAGAACACTGGTGTCTCGGAATCGTAGTAGGGCTGATAGGCCGTGAACCCAGATGACACGCCAATGGTCTCGTTAAAGAAATCGGGAAAGATAGAATTGAGAGCGGTACCGTTGTTGCCCAAGTCCTGATATAAATAATTCAACCGCTGAAAGTAATTCCATCGGTGCAGGTTGTGGATGGCGGTGTCGAGTTTTCGGTAGTTGGGGCGATTGATGAAAATATCTGCTTCGGTGGTCCAAAGTGTAGTTTGGGGACCATACACGTTTTTGGTGCTATCGTCTACAATGCGCGAACCACGCGAACCTGCCGGTGCGGCTCGTACGGTTTTCTTCAAACGTTGGGTAGTATCTGCACGGGCGTCCGTGGTTGTTGGATTAGTCGAACCCGTGGGATTGGCAACCGGCCGCTGACCATAAGCGGAATACGCGGCCATCATAACCATTGCCACCACTGTTGCCCAAAGTAATCTTCCCATCACGCGCGCAAAGATAAAAGAACCCCGTGTTTAAACTTGATTTTGAAGCTGATCTCGCACGAGCTTATCAAATTCCGAACCATTTTCGATAAAACGCATGGCTATCGGAACATAGTAGAATGGTATTTGACTTACTATATCGGTTAACTGTGGAGCAATGAGTCGCACCATGTCTTTCTCGGTAGTAAGCACAACACAAGCATGTTGTTCGCACCACGCCTGAATGGGCTGCAGGTCTTTCGGCTCATAGCGGTGATGGTCAGCGAATTGAAAGTATTTGACTATCTCGAACTGCTCCAAAAGATGATCGATGAAGGAGCTGCCATGTGCAATACCCGTTACCACCACCACCGACCGGGTAAGTGCCGATGGCTTACCAAAGCCCACAGGCTGCCCATAGGCGATGGTAGAGAAAAACACCGGCACTTGGCCGGCATAACGTTGCACCTTCTTTTCAATCTGCTTCCGCCCCTCCTTTGAAATTTCCGGGTGACACTTGGTTACTACTACCGCCTGTGCACGCGCTGCCCCCCTGCGCGCCTCCCGCAGGTTGCCGGCCGGCAGCACAAAGTCTTCATAAAAAGGCTGCTGGCACTCGGTAACCAAAATAGAAAAGTGCGGCCGGAGTCGTCTGTGCTGAAAGGCATCATCCAGCAATACCACTTTCACCTCAGGTTTTCGGTGAAGAATATGAGGTATGGCCAACACCCGTTCCTCGCCCACAGCCACGGCCACCTGGTGGCCAAACTTTCGGTACAGCTGATAAGGTTCATCGCCCAGTGTGGCCGCCCCATCCGTTTCACCCGCCAACCTGAAGCCGCGTGTTTTGCGGCCGTAACCGCGGCTGAGTGTAGCGAGCGGCACTCCATCCAACAGGCGCACCAGGTATTCCACCATGGGTGTTTTACCGGCACCACCCACGTTCAGGTTGCCCACACAAATGGTGAATACATCGAACTGTACCGATGGTTTATAGCCTGAGTTGTACATGTGGTTCCTCAGGCGCATCACAGCATCGTACAAAAGGGCCAGGGGGAACAACAGCAGGCGGAGTAAACGAAGAACCACGAAGGTGTAATACTTTAGTAATTTTGGCCAAAACTAAGGAAACAACCGACAATGACAATTCAACCGGTAATCGATTATCTGGAGACCTGGGCGCCCAGACCTTTTCAGGAAAATTACGACAACAGCGGATTGCTTACCGGTCAAGCTTCGTGGCCGCTGTCGGGCGTGCTCGTTACGCTCGATTGTACCGAAGCCGTGGTAGAAGAGGCCATCCGCGAAAAGTGCAACCTGATCATCGCACACCACCCCATCGTTTTCAAGGGACTCAAAAAAATCACGGGGCAGAATTACATAGAGCGCACCATCATCAAAGCCATTAAAAACGACATCGCCATCTATGCCATCCACACCAACCTCGATAACATTCGCACCGGTGTCAACAAGAAAATAGCCGATAAGATCGGGCTCCAAAACCAACGGATACTGGCCCCACGCAAAGACACACTGGCCAAATTGGTCACCTTTATACCGGCCGACCATGCCGCGGCAGTGATGGAAGCCCTGCACGCAGCGGGTGCCGGCAACATTGGCAACTACCAGGATTGCAGCTTTCAGGTGGAGGGAACGGGCACCTTCCGGCCCAATGCCGAAGCCAACCCGTTTTTAGGTGAGGCTGGACAACTGGAAAAAGTGCAGGAGGTGCGGGCCGAGGTAATCTTTCCGTGGCACCAGCAAACAAAGATACTGAGTGCACTGCGCCAGGCCCATCCCTACGAGGAAGTGGCCTATTACCTGACGAAGCTGGAAAACGAAAACCAGGAAGTGGGTGCCGGCATGTTGGGCACGTTGGAAACACCTGAGGAACCATTGGCATTTCTGAAGCGTTTGAAAGACGTGTTTCAGACCGGTTGCATTCGTTATACCCCCTTGCCTCAGCGTCACATACAGAAAGTGGCCGTTTGCGGTGGGGCCGGAAGCTTCTTGTTGCCCGATGCCATTCGGGCCGGTGCCGATGTGCTGATAACGGCCGATTTCAAATACCATGAATTCTTTGATGCGGAGGGCAAGCTGCTGATTGCCGATGTAGGGCACTACGAGAGCGAACAATTCACTAAAGACCTGATTGCGGAGGTTTTACGGGAAAAATTTCCTACTTTTGCGATCAATTTTTCGAAACAGGTTACTAATCCACTAAGCTATTTATAAGTAATGGAAAATCAAACAGTTGCACAGAAACTAGAGGCGCTTGTTAAACTTCAAACCATCGATTCAAACCTTGACGAACTGAAAAAACTCCGTGGCGACCTTCCTGATGAAGTGCAGGATCTGGAAGATGAAATGGAGGGCTACCGCACCCGCCTGAGCCGCTTCGAGGCCGAGCAAAAAGAGATCGAAGAAGCCATCAAGAAAAACAAAGAGGGAATTAAAGAGGCCGAAAAGCTGATCAAAAAATACAACGAGCAACAAAAGAACGTTAAGAACAACAGAGAGTACGATGCCATTACCAAAGAAATAGAACTGCAGGAGTTGGAAGTACAGATTTGCGAAAAGCGGATCAAGGAAGGCAAAGAGAAAATCGAGGAGAAGAAAGGTGAAATATCCAAAATAGAAGAACTGATCAAAGGCCGCAACGAAGACCTGGAGACTAAGAAGAATGAACTGAAGAGCATTCTGGAAGAAAGCGAGGAAGAAGAGAAGCGCCTGCTGGCCGAACGCGAAAAGGCCGCCAAGAAAATTGAAGATAAACTGTTGAAATATTACGAACGCCTGCGTGCCAACCTTTCAAATGGATTGGCCGTTGTAAGGGTGGTTCGTGGTGCAGCCGAAGGATGTAACATCATCATCCCTCCGCAAAAAATTGCTGAAATCCGCGAGAAGAAAAAGATTGTGATAGACGAACACTCGGGCCGTATTTTGGCCGATGTGGAAGTGGAACCCATTGAAGATGAAAGCAAAGCCAAGAAAGCAACACCGGCCAAACGTACCCGCAAGGTTGCTTAACAAGGCTTTATCTGGCACGAAAAGAGCAGGTCTGCTGATCTGCTCTTTTTTATTTTGCTGGCAATCCGTAGGCGCGGCCGATCTGTTGTGGCAGTTCGACAGCGAAGCGCAAAAGATACACCGCCTCGTAATCAACCTGCAGACAGAGCAGGCCTATCAGCAGTTGCGCCACTACAAAGGCAACGCCCTGCACAAAATGTATGTGCAAAGCTTCTGCGAAACGCTGGACGTGCTCATCAGCGAAGACGAAGAAAAATTCAACCAGATAGAAACCTTGTTCCGCGAGCGGTTCAAGCAACTGGAAGGCATGCCCGAGTCGGCCGAAACACTCTTCCTAAGAGCCGAACTAAACCTGCAGCGGGGCTTCAACTTCCTCAATCTTGGGCAGGAGTTCAATGCCGTCTGGGCCATCCGCAACGCGTTTAACCTAACGCAGGAATGCCTGAAAAAATACCCGGTCTTTGTGCCCATAAAAAAAACCAGTGGCGTCATACAGGTAATGGTGGGCTCAGTTCCCGACAAGTATCATTGGTTCATTAGCCTGCTCGGCATGAAGGGTTCCGTTGCCGTAGGTCAAAGCCAGCTGGAGGAACTGCGCAGGTCGGGGTCTTCGCTGAACATCGAGGCAACCATTTTGTATTACACCATCAAGGGCCTCATCAACCAGCAGATTGAAGAATCCACCCAGGGTTTTATGGAGGCGCTGAAAGAAGAGCCCACCAACCGCCTGCTGCTTTTCCTGGCCATCAACATGCTGATGAAAAACGGCCAGAGTGAAGAAGCGTTGAAGCAGGTGGAAACGCTGCACGCCAATCCGCAAGGGCTACCCATGTACTACATCGAATACCTGCACGGGGAAATGCTGTTGCAAAAAGGCCGTTACACCGATGCCATTGCAGCCTATCAGCACTTCATTCAACACTACCGCAGCGACAACTTTAAGAAAGACGCCTACTACAAAATCAGCCTGGCCTACTGGCTGATGAACAAAAAAGAGCTGGCGAAAGCCAATTTCGAAAAGGCCAAGCTTACCGGTCGCAATGTGGCCGAGCCCGACAGGTATGCCGATGCCCAATTGAAAGAAGGGCTCTTTCCCAACCCGAAGATATTGAAAGTGCGACTGGCCACAGACGGAGGCTACTACCAGCAAGCGCGCGAAGTGTTGCAATCGATCACACCGGCCGACCTGGTGACTTTAAAAGAGAAGACAGAATATTATTACCGCAAGGCGCGACTCGCGCACCGCACGGCCGACCTGGCCGCAGCGCGGCTCTTTTACCAGCAAACCATCGACATGGCGGGCGACAATCCGTGGTACTTTGCGCCCAACGCTGCCCTTCAACTGGGCTACCTGGCGCAGGCCCAACGCGACCCGGCCTCAGCCAGGAAATACTTTAACCTGGCCCTCTCCTACAAAAAACACGAGTATAAAAACAGTATCGACAGCAAGGCTCGTTCGGCCCTCGATCAATTGAAAACAACTTCGTCTACTTAGCCCGCTACCGGCAACGAGGCTGCCCATTGGGGCACGTTGGCAAGGTGGGTGGTATCGTTGTACTTCACCACCTGAAACGAATTGCCAGTATGGTTCAGTTCGTACAGGCACAGGTTCTGATGCTCGAACATATCCATGCTGCGGAGCGGATAGTGCAGCAACTGGCAAAGCAATATACGCATGGCCCGGCCATGCATGCATACCAAAATGGTGTCTTCGTCCTCCCGGCTCATCAGCCGTTCGATGGCGGCACGTTGCCGCAGCGCCACTTCGTCCGGGCTCTCACCGCCTTCAATGCGCAGCGAAGTGTTGCCTTCCTGCCACTGCCTCAACATCCAGTGGTAGTAGGCATCTTCCTCGGGTGTAATCTGTTGGCCTTCCCGGTTGCCCCAACTGATCTCATTGAGTTCACTCAACGCCTCGTGGGGAATGCCCTTGTCAATGAATAACTGAACCGACTCGCGGGTGCGTTTCAATGCGCTGGTGTACACCTTCCTGAACGGAACTCCCTGATAGTGTTGAAAGAAAGACTCCGCCTGCCACCGGCCGCGCTCATTCAAAGAAGAGTCCACACCGCTGCCCTGCACAATGCCGTTCAGGTTAAAATCGGTCTGCCCGTGGCGTATCAGATATATTTTTTTTGAGGTCAATTTTCTTCCTAATTTGCCCTGTCAAAATCGTTAGTCGGCCGCAAAAATAACGAAATACTCCATTGTCGCACCTTCCTGACAAAACATCGCCCGCCTTTTTAACGCGGGGTTTCCACGTGGGGCAACTCAACCAGTTGTCGCTCAACAGCATGGTAGAACACCTGGGCATTGAGTTTACAGAAGTAGGCGAAGACTACCTGGTAGCAAAAATGCCGGTAGACCGCAGAACACACCAGCCCATGGGATTGTTACACGGAGGTGCATCGGTGGCGTTGGCAGAAACACTGGGCAGCGTGGCGGCCACCCTTACGGTAGACCCCTCGCTGCAACATTGCGTGGGGCTCGAGATCAATGCCAATCACATTAAGAGCGTGAGGAGCGGTTTTGTTTATGGCAAAACCACCCCTGTGCACATAGGAAAAAAAACGCAGGTCTGGGAAATCAGAATCACTGACGACCAGCAGCAACTGATATGTATTAGCCGCATTACGCTGGCCGTTATTGATAAACGAGGTTGAAATGGAGCGAACGGAATCATCAGCAAAAACTTCTGCAGCCATCACCAAAAGTTACCTTCGCCAACGGGTGGTGCAAAGCCTGGAACGCCACGAAAGCATCTCGCTATGGCGGATGCCCGATCGACAAGATGTACACCTGCTCTGCACGGCCCGGCCGCAGGTGCTGCAGGAACTTACACTGGAAGAATCCGCGCCCGGATTTGTCATTGCACCTTTTCTCAAAGATCAACCTAAGTATTTTCTTCCCGCTGATGAACACTATACCTTTTCATCATCGGGTGTGTGGCATAACGGAAAGGATATCGAACCAGAAGGGCTGCGGAAGGAACACAACACGCCTCGGTTTCATTTTATAAAACCAGTAAATAAAGAAGCGACCAGGTCTAACGGCCACTTTAAAGACCTGGTGCAAGCCAGTGTGGAGGCTGTGGCGCAAGGGCTGTTCGAAAAAGTGGTTCCCTCCCGATACAAAGACATTGCATTAGATGAATCTGCAGACCTGCTGGGCTTCTTCGATAGGCTTTGCCTTCATTATCCTACCGCTTTTGTTTCACTCCACTCAACGCCACATACCGGCACCTGGATCGGTGCAACGCCCGAACTGTTGGTGAGCATAGATGAAAATCAGATTTTTCGCACGGTAGCATTGGCAGGTACGCAGAAACACCAGCCTGGCATTGACCTGCGCCAGATTTCGTGGACACAAAAAGACATTGAAGAGCAGGCGTTGGTGAGCAGGTACGTCATCAACTGTTTTAAAAAGATCCGCTTACGCGAATTTGATGAACATGGACCTAAAACGGTTCAGGCTGGAAACCTCATCCACCTGAAAACAGAATTCCAGGCCGACATGGTGGCCACCAATTTTCCACAGTTGGGATCTGTCATGTTGAAATTGCTCCACCCCACTTCTGCCGTTTGCGGAATGCCCCTTGAGCAAGCTGAAAATTTTCTTTTGAACCGTGAAGGGTATGACCGTCAACTATATGCCGGATACCTGGGTCCTGTCTCCATTCAGCAACGGAGCCATGTGTTTGTAAATTTACGCTGCATGAACGTGTTGGGCGCAACGGCCAGGGTATATGCGGGGGCAGGTGTCACGATCGATTCCCTTCCCGACAAGGAATGCGAAGAAACGGAAATGAAGATGAACACACTTTTACACGCGCTGCAGCTTTAGTGATCCATGCACCTTCAGCCCATTTACGACATTGCAGAACTTGCCTGGCGCAAAAATGTAAAAGAGGCGGTGGTCTGTCCCGGCTCGCGTTGCGCCCCGATTACCCTGGGCCTCGTGCGCCATCCACACCTGCAGGTGCGCACTTTCAGCGATGAAAGAAGTGCCGCGTTCATTGCTTTGGGCATGGCACAGCAAACCAATAGACCAGTTGTACTGGTGTGCACTTCCGGCTCAGCTGCCTATAACTTTGCACCCGCAATTGCAGAGGCCTTCTTTCAACAAGTGCCTCTCATTGTAATTACGGCCGATCGCCCCACTGAATGGGTAGGCCAGCGCGATGGGCAAACCATCTACCAGCAAAGCATTTATCAAAATCATGTAAAGAGAAGTTACCACCTGCCAGAAGACACCACGCACCCGGATGCACGTTGGCATTTCTTCAGGCAGTTGAACGAAGCCCTAGATCTGGCACAACAAAGACCGCAAGGCCCCGTGCACGTAAATGTGCCCTTGCGTGAACCGCTTTACCCGGCTGCCGGTGAAAAAATTGGGTACAGCAAAGATGTTCCGCTGGTGGTGTATCCCCATCAAAGTCCGCAATTTGATGACGAAGTCCTGAAGCCACTCATTGATATATTTAACGATGCTGATAAAGTATTGGTAGTAGCAGGCCAGCTTCCTCCTGATAAGAAACTTGTTTCGCAACTCGATGCATTCTGTAACGGGTACACAATTCCCCTTGTAGGAGATATCACCTCAAACGTACATACGGTTCAAGATGCGATAGTAAGGTCAGACGCTTTTCTACTCGGGTTGAGCCAGGAGAAAAAAACAGCCTTGCAGCCTGACTTGCTCATCACCATCGGCCAATCAACGCTTTCGAAAAACCTGAAATTGTTCCTTCGAAAGGGCAAGGCTAAACAGCACTGGCACATTGAGCCGGGAAACGAACTGACTGACCCCTTCCAATCGATTACACACCGGCTTAGCATAGAACCATCCGAATTTTTCGAAACACTGATGGATCAAGTTCAGTCGAAAAGCGGCCACTACCTCAGGCAATGGAAGCAATACGAACTGCAGGTGGAAAAAACATCCACATCCTTTTTTGAAAACCACCCAACGAGTGAACTTGGCATTGTTTACCAGGTATTGAAACACTTGCCTCCCGACTCCAGTCTTCACTTGGCCAACAGTCTGTCGGTGCGGTATGCCAACTGGATAGGTCTGCACAAGGCCCAATCGATCGAAGTATTTTCCAACAGAGGCACGAGCGGCATTGATGGCTGCACCAGCACGGTTGTAGGCCATTGCCTTGCCTCACCCACTATGCATACGTTAATAACAGGCGACCTGGCTTTCTTTTACGATCGAAATGCATTCTGGCATAATTATCCGTTGCCCAATCTGCGTATTGTATTACTCAACAACCAGGGAGGTGCCATCTTTGGCGTGATCGATGGGCCGGCATCTTTACCTGAACTCAACGAATACTTCGTTACGCAACAACGATTAACAGCAAAACACCTGGCGGCCGAATTCAACCTAAGCTACGACCACCTATCCCGAGCCGATAGTAAAGAGTCAATTGAAAAGCAACTTCAGCGCTTTTATGAACCGGGGCCGCATGCCAAAATATTGGAAGTAGAATCGGATGCGATGGAGGCAGTAAAATATTTCAAACAATTCAAAGAATCCATACAATTATGAACCTGAAATATCCATGGAAACAAGTAAAGGAATACAAAGAAATTGTATTCCAGAAATACGAAGGCATTGCGCGCATCAGCATTAACAGGCCGCAGGTACACAATGCATTCACTCCACTTACCGTGCAAGAGATGATTGACGCCATGCACCTTTGCCGGGAAGATGCAGAAGTGGGTGTAGTGATTCTGACAGGTGAAGGCGGCAAAGCTTTTTGCAGTGGTGGCGACCAGAGCGTACGCGGCCATGGTGGTTATGTAGGTGGCGACACCGTGCCGCGGTTGAATGTACTCGATCTGCAAAAGATGATCCGCTCTATTCCTAAACCAGTGATTGCAGCAGTGGCCGGATGGGCCATTGGCGGTGGGCACGTGCTGCACGTGGTGTGCGACATCACCATTGCAGCCGACAACGCCCGCTTCGGGCAAACAGGCCCTAAGGTGGGTAGCTTCGATGGTGGCTTTGGTGCTTCTTACCTGGCCCGCATAGTAGGCCAAAAGAAAGCACGCGAGATATGGTACCTGTGCGATCAGTACGATGCACAAGAAGCGTTGGATATGGGCCTGGTAAACAAAGTGGTTCCGTTAGATCAGTTGGAAGAAACCTATGTGGAGTGGTCGCGGAAAATATTGAAGAAGAGCCCGTTGGCGTTGCGCATGCTCAAGTGTGCCTTCAATGCCGAGTTAGATGGCCAGGCGGGTATTCAAGAGCTGGCAGGCAATGCCACGTTGCTGTATTACCTGAGCGAAGAAGCCAAAGAAGGTAAAAATGCCTTCCTGGAAAAAAGAGAACCCGATTTTTCGAAATTCCCCAAATTCCCGTAGCATTTGGTGCGGCTGGTTGATCCACAAATAGCAAATCTTGAGGAACCATCTCAACAGGGTTTCAAAGCCTTGAGGAGAGGTGGTTCCTTATTTATTAAATATCTAAGTGGGTGCAGCCTTCAGTAACCATACAGTTGGGGGACGATCAACTTCCCCTGTCGGCCATCGCTACGCTGAACCCAACCGCGATTACAACCACACAAAGGGCCGTAGTTGCCTTCATCCAAGAATGGCTGGCTGGCACTAATGTATTCACCGTTACTACTTCAGGGTCTACAGGTATCCCCAAGTCGATACAGGTTACGCGCCAACAGATGGAAGCCAGCGCGCGAGCCACAGCAGAGGCCCTTCAATTGCAGCCCGGTATGACGGCACTACTCTGCCTCGACCCTGAACTGATTGCTGGAAAAATGATGATGGTGCGAAGCCTGGTAACAGGTATGAATTTAATTGTAACCGAGCCGGTAGCCAACCCGTTGGGAACCCTAAAAAATGAACCCATCGATTTTGCTGCGATGGTGCCCTACCAGGTAGAGTCCGTTTTGAAATCAGCATCGGCTGGTATTGTCAATACAATCTCGCAACTTATTGTTGGGGGTGCTCCGCTTTCCCAAGCGCTGGAGGCCGAACTTCAAAAGCAGGTGGTGCGGGTATTTGCTACTTATGGAATGACGGAAACATTGACCCACGTGGCATTGAGAAAAGTAAACGGCCCAGATCGCTCCACTTACTTCCATGCACTGCCGGGGGTAAACTTGCGCACCGATGCGCGGAGCTGTTTGGTAATTGAGGCGCCTTACCTGAATGAAACGATCGTAACCAACGACCTGGTGGAGTTAACCGGGCATGCACAGTTCCGATGGTTGGGGCGTGCAGACCACGTTATCAACACCGGAGGCTTTAAGGTAATTCCCGAAGTGCTGGAAGAAAAATTAAGGCCCACAATGGACGAGACAACGGGCGGCAAAAGATTTTTTATTTACGGCTACCCGCACGAAAGTTGGGGACAACAGGTAACGCTGGTGGTAGAGGGAACGATGACAAAAGAAGAAAGGGAGGCATTGATGGCAAAAATCAAAAACAGCCTATCCCGTTACGAGGTACCCAAATCTATTGTGAGTGTCACTGCCTTCATCGAAGTAGGAAACGGAAAAATCAACCGGAAAGCATCTGCCGCTTTAGCCTCCCCTCCGCCCCTCTCATTACTGAGAGGAGCCTGAGGTTTTGGCTGAACCCGCTAAGGTTATTTCTTCGATTTTAAATCGCGTATTTCTTTTTGCAACTCCAGCACCAGGCCGGCCAGTTGCTCCACAGACACATCATTTTTGCTTTCCACATCCGGAAACTGAACACTGATGTAGGCTTTTGCCAGCCACGCTTCCAACACATCCTCCGCATCTATTTGATAAGGTGCATATTGCCGGTTATCGGAAACGAGAAACAGTTTACCATTTTCATTGATGTAGTTGAATACCCGTTTATATACAATGCCCTCGCGCTGTGTTACCAGCACATAGGTCTTGCCATTTTTTAAATCCATCAGGTCTTCCACATACTCGCCAATGACCATCGTGCCAGGCATCAGCGGTAACATAGAATCGCCACTGATTTCGAACGCGCGATAGTTGCCCTGCTTGAGCATGGGCAAATGGAATGTAGAGAGATCTTTCACATATTCTGTATCTGCATAACCATTGAGATAACCAGCCGCTGCTTTGTGGGGCACCAGGCTAATGTTGTCGCGTTGCTGGTTGTCCACCGTAACCACCACCACTTCTTTGCCACGTTGGAGACCCCTGGGTTCCTCGGCATGAAGACGGCCCGCCATCCAATCGTCTACCGAAACACCGGCAAGACTGGCCATTTTTTGAAGTAACTCCAGCCGTGGTTCTGCTCTGCCTTCTTCATATGCGCCCACCAACGAACGCTTGATGCCCAACTGCTGAGAAAATTGATCTTGCGTGAGCCCCAGCCTTTTGCGGAGCGCCCGAATGGCTTCGTTGATTTTCATGATGCACACTTAAATATGAGTATCCTACCAGAGTTCATGTGCCGCTTGCCCAAAGAAAACAGGTTAGGCTGAAAATAGCGATCCGTGCTTTTCATGGCCCCCACATGGCGCTGAATTTTCTCCACCACTTCACGCAACGAGGTGCTCGACTCGGCCAGCAGATAACCGTAATAGTTATCAGAAAAGCCCTCCGTGGTGAAATTCACCTGAAACCGACCCGAATCCAGCTTTTTACTTTGTAATCTGAGCTTTACATCTGCCATAACTAAATAATTTAGTCAAATTAAGGTAAGGCAGAGTCAACAAGCAAGCATTTTATGCTAAATATTTTAGTTATTTAATTTTAAAGTCAAATTTAAAATCCCGATCAGGTAGTAATAAGGCCCTGGGAACGCGAAGTAAGAATTAGCCCGATTTTGATTTTTTAGTTGGCCAAACACTTAGTAACCTTAACTCTTCCATTGACCTAAACCCCATGCACCCCGATTCCAACAGCCCTTTTGTTAGTAAAGTATTGTTGCGCCAATCCATCGGCTCCGTACGATTGGTCATCGCACTTTTCACCCTTACCGCAGCCATCACCAAACTGTTATACAACCATTTTCTACCCGACCTGAAAGATTTGGATGACGTGCGCTGGGCCATTATTGCACTGGGCTGTTTGTTTTTTATTGTTACCTTTTTCCGGTACAAGCGGGGCGTTATAGTAACCTGGTTCTCGTTTCTACTCTATCTCAGCACGCTTTTCTATGTCATCGCGTTTACACTCATCAATCAGTTCGATCCCAATGCCGTGATTATTTTGATACTGGTAGTAGGTGCCAGCTCGGTCATCATCAACAGCTTATTTTATTACGGGGTGCAGTGCATCATCATTCTGCTGGCTGCACAGTTTGCCTATGCCGGTACCGACCTGGGGAACGCCAACCTGATGGCATTCTTTAACCTGATCTGGGCGCTCGGTGTGTTTGGCATCGTGATTACGGTGCGACTGAAACTGATCTCGAGCGTAAAACAATCACATGCCAATCTTGAAAAACTGAACGTGATGTCAATTGTGGCCAACAAAGCAGGCGAAATTGTTTTTGTGAGTCCTTCGGTACAAGGCTTGCTGGGCTACGCCCCTGGCGAGTTGGTGAAAGATGGCTGGTGGAATGCCGAAAACCTGCGCGAAGGTTGGATCAGCCGCGACTACATTTTGAACTACCCCAATATTCTGCCGAAAGAAATTGCCACCATGGAAACGAGCCTCACCAGTAAGGCGGGAAAGAAGGTGTGGTTCAACTGGTCTAACTCCATGCTGCCCAACGGCAACTACATGGGCATAGCGTTGGATATAACCAGGTATAAGGTTGCGGGTTGAAGCATTCCTCGCTTTGATGTTGCGTAAAAACTCTTTCCGTATTTCTAGTCCTCCAACGCCACCTCCCAATCTTGCTTGGTATTATAGCTAAGCAGGCCGTTGTTGCTCACCTCCAGCGGACTCACGAAATTGTTGCTGTATATCTGGCCGGTTCCCAGGCCTTGTGGTAACGTAACCGGGTACTGCCCCGTAAATTGGGCAATGGCGTTCAGCCCAATGTTCGACTCCAGCGCGGAAGTGATCCACCACCCTGTCTTTTGATTTTCGGCCAGCTCAATCCACTCTTTGCACGAGGCCAGGCCACCGTGCAAGCTAGGCTTCAGAATGATAAACGGAGGCTTGGCCTTGCCCAGCAATGCGGCTTTGGCGGCACCGCGCACTCCTATCAGTTCCTCATCCAACGCCACGGGTATTGGACTTTTGGCGCACAGCTCGGGCAGAAATTCAGACCCTACCTTCAAGGGCTGCTCGATGGAGTGAATTTTGAATTTGGCCAGTTCGTTAAGCTTGTATAATGCATCGTCTGCCTTCAGCGCACCGTTGGCATCCAGACGGATGGTGATCTCCTCACGAAAGTATTTTCTGCGTACATATTGAAGCACATCGCATTCTTTCTCAAAATCAAGCCCACCTACTTTCAACTTGATGCACCGGTAGCCATCTCTGATCTTTATTTCAATCTGCTGCAGCATGTAATCCAGTCCACCCATCCAAATCAACCCGTTGATAGGGATCGGTTTGCCGTCCAGAAAGGACCCGGTTATCACCTTTCTGTTTCCCCCATGCGCCAGGTCTAACAGGGCCATTTCCAGCGCAAAGCACAAGGAAGAAATGGTTGCCGCCTCCGGAAGTTGGCTGTTTATCAACTGATGAACCCCCGGAAGGTCAGTGGGCAGGTTTTCCCACCGCAAACCCGCTCGATTGAACTGCTCCACTGTGTTTGACAGCACTCCCTCCCAATCGTCCTTCAACTCGGGACTCAACCCCGGCAATGGGGCGCACTCCCCTAATCCGAAAATGGAGGGCTCCTCTTCATCGCTGATCTTCAGAAACCAACAAACCCTTTCGCGCATGGAACCGCGCGAGGTGCGGGCATCGAAGGAAAACTGAAAGGTTTTTTGGTGCAGGGTTGCCTGAAGGGCCATGTGCGAAGATGGATGCCTTTGCGAACAAATACAACCGGAAGGTTAATTTTGAGGCCTTATGAACGACCCATTACTGCTTCAAGACTATATATACCCACTACCCGATGAGCGCATTGCCCTGCACCCGCTGGCAGCGCGCGATCAATCGAAACTGCTTGGCTACCGCGAAGGCCAGATAAGTCACCATACTTTTTGGGAAGTAGCCGGTTTGCTGCCTGCTGATGCGTTGCTCTTCTTTAACGACACGAAAGTGATCCCTGCGCGCTTGCTTTTCGAGAAAGAGAGTGGTGCCCAGATAGAGGTGTTTCTGTTGCAGCCGGCAGATCCAAACCAACTGGTGCAACAAGCCATGCTGCACATGGGCCGCAGCACCTGGCAATGCACCATTGGCAACCTGAAGCGCTGGAAGGATGGCGCCTTGCTGCACCTGAAACAAGGTGAAACGGTGCTGGAGGCCAGGCTCGCAGACCGCGAAAAAGGTTGGGTGGAATTCTCGTGGAAGCCTGCGGCCCAGGCCTTCGCAGCCATCGTGGCTCAATTTGGCAACACGCCCTTGCCCCCCTACATCAAGCGAAAAGCAGAAATAGAAGACCGGGAAAGGTATCAGACCGTTTACGCACACCACGAAGGTGCGGTGGCAGCGCCTACTGCGGGCCTGCACTTTACGCGCGCGGTACTGGAAGACCTGCGCAACCGAGGGATCCAGACAGATTTCTTGACGTTGCATGTGGGTGCAGGCACCTTCCGCCCCATTAAAACCGAAAACGTGCTGGCGCACGACATGCACGAAGAGCAGTTGGTGGTGAGCAGGCAGAACATAGAGAATCTGCTGCAAGGCAAACGGGTGGTGGCTGTTGGCACTACGGCCATGCGT
>CAZRQK010000004.1:820-35494 GCA_964602295.1 uncultured Ohtaekwangia sp. | reverse complement strand
ACCCTGAGGCGCCCTTTCACGTCTATCAGCAAACACCTTATGAGCCAAGTCCGAAGTTAAGCCCTACCGATAGCTTGCAACTCGTGCTGAAAAGAATGGATGAATGGGGAGCGGATCAACTCACCGGCACCACCGCTATTTATATCCGGCCGGGCTACCGTTTTCGGGTGTGCAGGGGATTGATTACCAACTTCCATCAACCAGGCTCTACGCTGATTCTGCTGGTGGCTGCCTTCGTGGGCAACGACTGGAGACGCATTTACGAGGAGGCCCTGAACAACGGTTATCGGTTTCTGAGCTATGGCGACAGTTCTTTGCTGTTGCCACAATAAAAATAATTGAAATTCAATCCCCTGTCGAAAAGAGATACGAAATGGCAGACCCCGCCTAAAACCTGCCAGTAGATTCGATGTCAGTTCGATGGCCCTCGTCAGTCCACTTTTGGACAAAAATTTCTGCTAACGGGCGGCACTTAAGTCCACGATCCGTACCTCTACCCTGCGGCCTTCCTCTTTGCTGGACGATTCCGCTTGGGTAGCCCCGTAGCCTTTGGCCACAATGCGCCTGCGCACTACTCCCTTGTGGTTAAAGTATTCCAACACGGCAATGGCCCGCTGATTGGAAAGTTCGCGGTTCAGTTCCTCAGCCCCTTCAGCCGAGGCAAAACCAGATATCTCGATACCCAGATCGGGGTTCTGGGTAAGAATGTTCAACAGGTTATCTAAATCTGTATTGTATTGAGCCTTCACCTCCGTTTTACCGGCATCAAAAAATACCTTGGCCTGTTTAGCCAGCAGTGCTTTGTCGAACGCGACCGTCTTCTTGGCCTCTTTCATGCGCTTGGCTTCCTCGGTTACATACATGGTAGGCAACGAGAGTATGGTTTGCCCATCTACGATCTTCTTCTCGAACTTGCTCTCATCACTCTCATCGTAGAAATAGGTACGTGTAGCAAATTCTAGTTTCGAGTTGGTCTTCTCATCGAAGTTGATGTCTTCAATCGGATCCTGGTGTTCAATCAGCCCAATCAGGTAATCAATACCTTCCTGGTCTTTGGCCGCCATCAAATCCAGCATCATATCATATACATCCACATTGCCACTCTGCACCAACTTGGCTTCGTGTGTTTTGCGAAGGTCGGTCTTGGCATCCTGGTTGGTATCGTAAAAGGCATTCTTCACCTGCACCTCTTGCCCCACCACCACATCAAACTGTTTGATGGTCTTCAGATTGATCATCTGGTACAATTCGTAGAAGTAGTTTTGATTTGGGATGTTGACGTTCAAGGTATAAGGCAGGAAGCCCTCAGATTCGATGATGATGTCGTAGTTCTTGGCCGGGGGTAGAATAATCAGGTAATTGCCGGTCTGTGGATCGGGATTGTAGACGAAATCCACTTTTTTCTGGGTCTCCTTATCCACCACATACATTTTGGTGGGCATGGGTTTACCGGTTTCACCATCCAGAATCTTGCCTTTCAGCAAGGTAAGTGGAATATTGGCTGAGTTGGGTGGCATGTCTAAGTAGTAAATATCCTGTGCGCCCTGTCCGCCTTTGCGGTCGGAAGAGAAATAACCCCTCGTGCCATCGGCAATCAGGGTAAAGTAGTTATCGTTGGCGGTGGTATTTACCGGGTAGCCCATGTTTTCTGGCTTGGTCCATTTGCCTGCTACCAGCTTCGATTGAAAGATGTCGCGCCCGCCCATAGAGTTGTGTCCATCGGAGGTGAAGAAAAGGGTCTTCTGATCGGGGTGGATAAACGGAGCATCCTCGTTGTCTTTACTGTTAACTTCCGGTCCAAGATTAACAGGAGCGCTCCAAACTCCTTCCGACTTCATTTCAATTTTCCAGATGTCGAGGCCACCCAAGGTGCCTTTGCGATCGCTGGCAAAGTAGATGGTTTTGCCGTCCGGTGTAATACTGGCAGTAGATTCCAGTTGCGGAGAATTGAGGGTGTTGGCCAGAATGCTGGGCTTCGACCAGCTATCGGCAGTTTTGGTGATCTGGAACAGGTTGCCTGCATCGCTCACACCGCCCATGAAGATGAGCATGCGCTGCCCATCGGGTGAAATGCCGGCCGTGCCTACATTGTAGTCGGAGGCCACCGAAACCAACTTTGGCTCACTCCACGTACCAGATTGATTATAAGATATATATATTTCTTCAATGAACTTATCGCTTGAACGGGTTTTGCCCGTATTGGGGCGTAGCGCGGTGAACGCCATCACGCTTTCATCGGCCGAAACCACCGGGTTGTATTCCGTAAAAGAGGTGTTGACCAACCCCACAAAAGGGTGTACCTTGAAATCGCGGGGCACCGACATCAGCACCACGGCATTGTGTGCCGCTTCTATGGCTCGGTCGGCATCGGCTTGGGCTTTCTTATCGGCTTTGTTTTGAGACTTGTACTTTTCAAAAGTGGCCAGCGCTTTGTCAATCTGCTCATCGCGCAGGTAGAGTTGCCCCAATTCCAGGGTCGCCACTGGTGGCACGCCTTTCCCTTCCGCCAGCGCCTTTTCCAACAGCGGAATGGCTTTCAGGTGTTCGTTGGTATTAGGGTTCTTCTGGTAACAGGTGGCAGCCTGGTAGTAGGCCATGGGGTCCTTCACCCCTGCATCGAATGCCTGTAGGTACAAGGGCAAGGCCTGCTCGTAGTTGCGAATGGAAAAAAACTTCTGCGCATCGGTAAGCGACTTGTTGCTTTGGGCAAAGGCCACAAATTGAACCAATAAAAGCAGAACAACCGTCAATCTTCTCATAGTACTAAGGTTTCCGAATCAAAGTGCAATGCTAGGTAATTGTCGCTTCCGAAAAAGGGCAATTACAAGCTCAATATTACAGAGTTACAACATTTGAATGAAAACGCCATGCAAGTAGTTTTAAATTGTCTCCTTTTTGTGGACAAATGTAAAATGGGCGATAAATAGGAAAATTCCGGCTTTATTAAGAATTTAGAGGGTTAGTCTTACCCTGCCATGAAAGAACGCCTGCGCACAATGTTGGGAGTTGAACCCAACGAGCTGGGGCCAGTAGCCTTGTTGCTGGTTATCAGTTTCTTAATGGGTTTGTTCCTTGCCACGGTTACGGTGGCTTCACAAACTTTCTTTCTGCAGCACTACGATGAAGGCAAAGACCTACCCGTTGCGTTGGTTATATCGGGAGCCTTTGGGCTTTTGGCCACCGGTCTTTATAACTTTCTGCAAGGAAGGGTACCCTTCAATGTACTGGCGGTAGGTTCTTTGTTGGTCATTATTCTGGTAACGGCCTTCATCGAATTTGGCGAACACTATATTCACAACTACGTAACCGATCCCAACCTGATCTACTACTTCGGGTTTACCCAGATTCTGCCTTTTACTTTCATCGCTCTGCTGGTATTCTGGGGCTCCTTCGGCCGACTCTTTAACCTGCGCCAAGCCAAGCGGGTAATCGGTAGTGTAGACGTGGGGCTCGATATCGCATCCATTCTGGCCTTCTTTACCATCCCCATTTTATTGCGCTTTGGTTTGCACCTGGATTCACTCTATACCATCGGTCTACTTAGTATTTCAGGATACCTCGTCTTCTTCCTCATACTCTCCAACAAGTACCTGAAAAAGTCGCAAACCGGCACCAGCGATGTGGGCGATGATACCCAGTTGAAAAAACTAGGCGCCCGCGACTTCATCAAAAGCAAATACATTGTTTGGCTTTCGTTGTTCATTGTTATTTCTATTGTAGCCACGCAGTTTGTGGAGTATTCGTTCTTCAACGTTACCACGCAGCGCTTCAACGACAACGACCTGCCCTACTTCCTCTCGCTGTTTGAGGCAACCATTGTGATCTTTGGATTTGCTTTCACCACGCTTGCTACCGATCGCATTATGACCGACTATGGTCTGCGCGTCTCGCTCATCATTAACCCATTGCTCCTTATCATCTTTACAGGAGGCGCATTGGCATTGGGTCTCTCCTTCGGCTATGAAGGAGGCGAGTCGATTATCTTCTTCTTCATCATGATTGCCATGAGTAAGCTCTTCATCAACTCATTGAAGGGCGCCATTGATGACCCTGTGTTCAAAATGTATTACATCCCTATCGATAAGTCCATTAAGCTGGATGCACAAACCAAGATAGAAGGTTTGGTTACGGCCTTTGCCAGCGTGGTGGGTGGTGGTTTGATTGTGCTCATCAACCAGTTCAAGATATTCGATTTGCTCTCGGTAACAGCTTTTACTATTCCTATTCTTGCCCTCTGGTACCTGACCATCAACAAGATGTACAAAGGCTACCGTGAAACGCTGCAGACATCTTTGCAGAAGAACCGCGGCCTGGTAGATGAGGAACACAGACGCGAATTCACGATGGACAACGTATTGGAGCGCGAAGTGCGCAGCGATGCAGAAGAAAAGGTGGTCTATGGACTCAAGTTAATGGAGAAACTCGAACCTGCCTTGTTCGAGAGTTCGTTGCCGCCATTGGCCGAAAGTCGTTTCAGGCGTGTCAAGCAATTTGCACTCGATAGGATTCGCGACCTGGGTATAGGTCAGGAAGCTACCGAAACCAAAGGCCTGGCCTCGCTGGCAGCAGGAGAGTTGGAAGCCAGCGACTTACTGTCCATCTCACCAGAAAAGCTGATGCGCCTCAGCAAATCTGCCAAGCAGAACGACCGTATATTGGCGGCTAAGCTGCTTCGCAAACTGATTGGCCAGAAAACCATTTTCATACTGCTTGAATTGCTGCGCGATGCAGACTCCAAGGTGCGGCAAGAAGCACTGCTGACTGCCCGAAGGGTGAAACGGCCTGAAACCTGGCCGGTGCTGATAGAAATGCTCTCATCGCCCGCCTACAGTCACCATGCGGTGGCTGCCCTCAAAGAAGCGGGCGAGCCGGCCTTACAAGTGTTGGAAGGTGCCTTCCACAAGTCGGGCCAGGCAGACCTGGTGATGCTGAAGATCATACAGATCATGGGCCACATCGGTGGGCCCGAGGCCATGGACTTGCTATGGAAGAAAGTGGACTACCCGGATAAGCGCATTGTAAAGCAGATATTGTATTCGTTGCGCTACCGCAACTACCAGGCGAAGGGCCGGGAAGCCGTAGCCGTGAAAGATCTGCTGGATACGGAAATGAGTAAAGCGTTGTGGAACCTGGCGGCTTTAGACGAGTTACCAGAAGATGCAGAGCACTTTATTTACCTGAGGCAAGCGTTGCGCGAAGAAATCAGAGAGAATTACGATCAGATTGCCTTGCTACTTTCGCTGCTCTACGATCCGCAGTCGGTGCAGTTGGTGCGCGAGAATATTCTGGCAGGTACGCCAGACAGTATACAGTATGCGTTGGAACTGATGGATTTGTTCATCGATCAGGATCTGAAACCAAAGATCATTCCCTTGTTCGATGATACCAAAACGTCCGAAAAGCTGGAGAAACTGCAGGTCTTCTTCCCTCGCGAAAGCTACAACCCGGTTCAGGTGATTAACTACGTGGTGAATCGCGACTTTAACTACAACAACCGGTGGTCTAAAGTGTGTGCGGTGCATGCGTCTGTTTATCTCTCCGATTTCAGGGTGAGCCGCGGTTTGATAGCCCAGATGTTTAACCAGGACAAACTGCTGCAGGAAACGGCCGCCTGGGTGATTTACAACAAAGACAAAAATATTTACAATACCATCTCAGAAAGACTTCCTTTTCGCGACAAGCGTTTCCTCGATTCATCCATTGAAAACAACCAATTGCTCGATGGTCTGGACGATGGGTTCTTTCTCTTTTTCGAAATGGTGCTATTCATCAAATCGCTTTCTGCCTTCAAAGGCATCTCCGGCAATATCCTGGCCGATCTGGCCGACAAGATTCATCCGGTAGACTTAAAAACCCGCGATAAGGTGGTGTTTAGTAACTCCGAAGAAATACCCATTTTGATTGTGGCGCATGGTGAAGTGTGTTTAAAAAACGAAGGAAAAGACGTAATAACCCTGAAGAAAGGAGCCGTTTTTGGTGACCTGTTTAGCCAAGGCGAAGTGCCGGTGGTAACCGAAGCCGAAGCGTTGGAGCGCTCCATCTTGTTCAGGATCTCTATTCACGACTTCTACTTTGTAATGGCTAACCATAGCGACCTGGTGCAGGGCCTCATCAGAAACAGAAGCGATAAAAAAGCAGCCCCATTGACCAACTAAAATTAAGAAACAGACCCCATGGCTTTCGACATTGACGTACTGATCACCTTCGCTGAACGAGACAACGAAACGGAACGCAAAAGCGACTCGGGCTGGGTAACGAACTTTAAGAAATTTCTGGAGTTAATGCTCTTTCAAGTGCTGGGCCAGAAGCCCAATATCTTATTGAAGAGCGAATTCGACTCGATGACGGCTGCCAATATGAACAACGCTGCCGTTCTGGTAGCCGTGCTTTCCAAAGATTTTGCCCAGTCAGGCCATTGCCTCGATACGGTAGAGGCCTTCTACAAAAACGCGGGGCAATCGAAAGTGAACCGGGTGTTCAAGGTAATGAAAGCCCCCCTCGGTATACAAGAGCAACCTCCACGCTTGCGCGAGTTAATTGGCTACGACATGTTTCAACTCGATGTGGAGACTGGGGCCATGAAAGAATACTCCGACTTCTTTAGCCAGGAGGCTGAAAAGCAATACTGGATGAAATTGGTAGACCTGGCGTACGATATTCACGAGTCGCTGATCTATTTGAAAGAGGGTACCAGAGCTGAAGTGAAGAACCTTTACAGAAGAAAGTCCATTTACCTGGCAGAAACCGGCCACGATTTATCGGTGCAGCGTAACATCATCAAACGCGAATTGCTGCGCCATGGATACATTGTGTTGCCCAACCAAACGCTGCCCACCCAGTATCATGAATTAGAAAAACTGGTGCGCAAAGATCTGCAAGAGTGCAGCCTGTCGATTCACCTGATCGGCAGTGCTTATGGCGAAATACCGGAAGGTGGCGACCGCTCGGTGGTGGATTTACAGAACCAACTGGCAGCAGAGCAGAGCATTGCCAAGCGGAAGAACGGAGAAGAATTTTCGCGACTGATCTGGATATCGCCCAACCTGAAAAATGCCAGCGACCGCCAGAAGTCATTCATAGAAAACATCAAGCGCGATATTGAAGCCCAGGAGGGCGCAGAGATTCTGCAAAACCCCCTGGAAGATTTCAAGAATATCATGCGCGAGGAACTGCTGGAATCGCAGGATAGAAAAACCGAAGACTACAACGGCAAGGCTGTCTACCTAGTGCACGACCGCGTAGATGGCGAGGAGGTTTCGCCCTACAAAGACCTGCTGGAGAAATCCGGTTTTAAGGTATTGATGCCCGCATTTGAAGGCGACCTGCTGGATGTGCGCAAGAAACACATCGAGAACCTGCGTAACTTCGATGCAGCCATTATTTTCAAAGGAAAAGTAAACGATCAGTGGGTGCGTATGAAAGTACTCGACCTGCTGAAAGCACCCGGTTTTGGAAGGAAGAAGCCCATCAAAGGGAAGGCCATCCTCTCCTCAACCCTGCCTAACGCATTGGCAGAAAGTTACAAATCGCAAAACATGACGTTGATTTCAGGCGACCCCGGCAGGTCGATGGAATCGTTGAAAACTTTTTTACAGGAATTTTAAAGTAAAAGGTTATGAGCCAGTTCGAAAACGAAACACCGCGCGTAACATCAACTTTGGATGTGTCTAACCCGTTTCCGGGATTGCGACCATTCAAGATAGAAGAAAGTCACCTTTTCTTTGGGCGCGAAGGACAAAGCGATGAGGTGCTGCTCAAACTTTCGAAGAGCCGCTTTGTAGGTGTAATTGGTCCCTCAGGAAGTGGTAAGTCCTCATTCATTTATTGCGGTGTGCTGCCCATTCTCTACGGTGGCTTCCTTACCGATGCCAGCCCCAATTGGGAAGTGGTAGTTACGCGCCCGGGTGCAGGCCCCATCGATAACCTGGCCGAGTCGCTGCTGAAAACCTCGCGCGAGTACGTGGGGGCCGATCCGGAAGACCGCAAGATCAAAAGAACAATCGTATCTACCCTCTTGCGTAGTAGTTCGCTGGGTTTGGTGGAAGCCATTCAGCAATCGCGCAGATCGGAAGACGTCAATTACCTGATATTGGTCGATCAGTTCGAAGAATTGTTCCGTTTCAAAGACAGTACCGACCCTAACTCTGTAAACGAAACGCTGGCCTTCGTGAACTTGCTGATGGAAGCCATCAACTACGAAGATGCGCCTATTTACGTGGCCATCACCATGCGTTCCGATTTCATTGGCGATTGTGCGCAGTTCCCAGACCTGACACGAAAAATCAACGACAGCCACTACTTGATACCGCAGATGACCCGCGACCAAAAGCGCAGGGCCATTGAAGGGCCGGTGGCTGTGGGAGGCGCCAGGATTGCCCCGCGTTTGGTGCAGCAACTGCTCAACGATCTGGGCGACAACCCTGACCAGTTGCCGATTCTTCAGCACGCCTTGATGCGTACCTGGAGTTATTGGACACGCTTTAAAGACTACGAAGACGAATTGCTCGACCTGAAGCACTACGAGGCCATCGGTACCATGGCCGAAGCTTTGTCGATGCACGCCAACGAAGCGTACGATGAACTGGAAGACGACCAGAAGCGCATCTGCGAAGTACTTTTTAAAGCCATTACTGAAAAAAGAGGTGAAAACTTTGGTATCAGACGGCCCACCCGCTTAAATGAAATCGCTTCCATTGCCGATGTATCGGAAGAAGAAGTAATTGGTGTGATTGAGAAGTTCCGCGAGCCGGGGCGTTCGTTGCTAACGCCCGCCCACGGCACGGCTATCAACTCTAAGTCCATGATAGACATCTCGCACGAAAGCTTGATGCGTATCTGGACGCGCCTGAAACATTGGGTAGATGACGAAGCCGATGCCGTAACCATGTATTTGCGATTGGCCGAAGCGGCCTCGCAATACCAGGTAGGTAAGTCGGGTTTGTGGCGCCCACCCGATTTGCAGTTGGCGTTGAACTGGCAGACCAAGCACAAGCCCACGTTGGTGTGGGGGCAGCGCTATCACCCCGCCTTCGAGCGCACGATGATCTTTTTGGAATACTCCAAGAAGGAATTCGAGACCGAACAGCGGATTAAGGAACTGGAGCAGAAGCGCAAACTGCGCAATGCCCGTATTACGGCCATTGTGTTGGGTACCGCGACTGTTATTTCCTTGATGTTCCTGGTGTTTGCCTTCTATCAGCAGTCGTTAGCGGAAATTGCACAGAAGCAAGCAGAAGCAAATGCAATCGAGGCCCAGAACAATGCAAAGATTGCGGCCGAAAACGCCAAAAAAGCGCAGGAGGAAAGAGATGCTGCTGACATAGCACGGAAAGACGCTCTTTTGCAGAAAGATTTGGCTGATAAGGCAAATGCAGAGGCTCAAATACAGAAAACGGCTGCCATCGCGAATGCTGAAAAAGCCAGGCAAGAAGAAATACGTGCAATTGCTGCCGCTGAGCTCGCTAAGCAAAAGGAAGCGGAGGCATTGGCCAGTGAAAAAGTGGCTAAAGAACAAGAAGCCAAAGCCAATCAGGAACGTTTTCTTGCACTCGCCAAAGGGATGGCGTTGAAGTCGAAAGAGTTGAGTTACAACCCGGAGCTGGAAGCGTTGGTGGCACAGCAGGCCTATGTGTATAACACACGCTGGCAAGGTTACCGTTATGAAGATGCCATTTACAACGGGCTGTATAAAGCGTTGAAAAACCAGAGCCCTCCTCATCCCCTTACCAAAAACCTGGAGGGCCACGACAAGGGTGCCGCCCGTGCCATGGTTACCCATGCACGCTCAAAGAAGATTTACTCGGGAGGCAGCGATGGCCGCATTCTGGAATGGACTTTTGTAAACAACCAATGGTCGGCCAAAGAATTGTTTCCCAAATCGAACTTTCAGTATTTCTGCCTCGATGTAACGCCCGATGAAAACCTGATGCTGGCGGGGGGCATGGCCTTTGGCGATGCAACCCAGAACTACCTGGAACTGCACGACCTTCGGAACCCTGGTAATGCACCTAAAAAGATTCCAGGTTTTGTTCAGAACGTGGAGCACGTAGAAATTACACCCAACGGCAAAGGCGCCTACGCCCGCGACAACAGCGGACGCAGCATCAAATACACCGATTTCACTACGGTGAAAGAAGTCATCAGCAGCAAAGTCAAAATCAACGCATTCTCTTTGAGCCCCGATGGCACTAAGATTGCCGGTGCAGGTCAAAACGGTGTACTCTACATCTGGAATACCACAGACTACACCGCAAAAGAGATTTTCAAATCATCTAACAACCATCCCCTTACCGCCCTCTCCTACTCACCCGATGGTAAGCGTATCGTAGTGGGCGATGAAGATGGCCTCGTTCGTGTAATTACCGAATCAACCGGTCAGGCTATCGTATTATCCGGACACCGTGCACACATCGAGCAAGTGAAGTTCAACTTCGAAGGCAGCTTTGTAGCTACTGCCAGCCGCGACCATACCGTGCGCTTGTGGAACTGGAACGACTTGAACAAGCAACCCATTGTGTTTGAAGACAACCCCGACTGGGTATGGTGCGCCACCTTTACACCAGACGATGAGCAACTGCTGGTGGGCGTACACAGTCAGCAGACCAGCGTGAAAGAAACCATACATGCCTGGCCTACCAAGATAGCCACCATGTCGGGCATCTTGTGCGGTATTGTAAAACGAAACATGTCAGGCGATGAATGGAAGAGCAACGTGGCAGAAGATATTGACTACGAAAAGACGTGCGAAAATTTGCCGGCCAATAACCAATAAACTTCGGGGGAGCTTTTTTGAATGAAAAAACTAGTTGCTTTTTGTTTTTTAACGGTTACGCTGTCGGCTGCGTGGGCACAAGAGACCAGTTGCGTGCAAACCTTGCGCCTGGCCCAATCTACTTATGAGCAAGGAAGGCTTCACGAATTGGAAAGCTTATTGAAAAGCTGTCTTGATAAAAACCAATTCACTACGGAAGAAAGGCGCCAGGCTTACCTTTTACTCACCATGGCGTACATCTATCTGGAGGAGCCAGAAAAAGCCGATGGAGCCATGTTGAATTTGTTGCAGACCGACCATTTCTTCGAGATTGATGAAAATGTACACCCCGCTGAGTTTATTGCCTTGTACCGCAAGTTCAGAACCCAAGCTTTGTTTCGTTTGGGGGGCGGCATTGCACCGGGCCTGAACTTTCCCACGGTTGTAACGGATTTTGGCGCGGGACAGATAGCTCCCGGATCAGGCAGGTATTCGCCCCGCATCGGCACACAGTTTACGCTTTCATTCGAAAAAGATTTTATCGAATCCAAGCATGTAGACCCCTCCGATCGCTATTATAAATTAACCATTGCACCTGAAATAAGTTTCGCCATACGTGGCTTCAGCTATGCGGGCGATTTGTTTCCCAATGAAATTAACCCGGAGGAACCCTCTACGACTATCGAAACTATTCAAAAAATTAACCGCCTCGAACTGAACCCGCTGGTAAAGTGGAACCTGAAAAAGGCAAAGGTTAATCCTTACGTGGTAGCAGGGCCCGGCATTAACTACCTTTTGACGAATACTTTTTCAGGGACTACAACGCAAAGGCTGGGAGGTATAGGAACAGTAAGCGGTGCCGATATTGATGCCCTATCTGCCGGGCGACCCGTCACATTCTCCGGCATAATTGGTATCGGTGGCAAGGCAAGATTGGGTAGCGTGTATGTGATGGCCGAAGTACGCTATCAGCATGGGTTTTCCAATTTTATCAACACAGACCAACGAAACAACCCCGAACTTCTCTACGACTACGGATTGCCAATGGACGATTTGCAAACAAATAGCGCATCCGTACACCTGGGCATCCTCTACGCTGTGTTTAAACCGAAAAAGCTGATCAAGTAATTGAATGAAATATCTTTACCGTTTCGCCATCATATCCTTGCTCTTGGCTTCCTGCCTGCAGGAAGAGGGAGCCGACCCGGCCACTCCGGCCACTTTTCTGCGCTATTACAATGGCGGCAATAACGACACCGCTGCCGACTTGTTGAAAACGACTGATGGCGGCTACCTGATACTGGCTACCACCGTTATCACGCCCAAAGATGCGCCCGCCTTTTCGAAAGTGAAACTCATAAAAACAGATGCCTACGGCAATGTGGAGTGGCAAAGTCTCTACCCTGCTTTTGACGAAGCGGGGCAGGAAAACGTTCGTTGGGAGGCAAGCAGCGTATCTTTAAAGAGCGATGGCGGTTACATTGTTGCCGGACAAGATATTCAATCGGGTGTGGCGCGCTTTCTGGTGCTTTCGTTGAATGCAGATGGTACCCTAAGCCGACCCGCACAAACCCTGGCCCTCTCGAGTGAAATTGAAGCGAATGGTGTGAGTGGCATGGCCATGGTGGAACAAGGTGGTATCTATTACGCACTCGGAAAAATAAACACCGGCCCCAACAACATGGTTCTCGCTGCCATTAACCCCTCCGACCTGTCCACCACGTGGGACAAAGCCTATGGATCGGGTGCCTCATCGCTCATCAATCGCCTGTTTGTAGATAATGGTGGCAGTTTGGTATGGGGCGGCACCGTGCAACCAGAGGCGGCCTTCGCAGACATGCGTTTGGTACGTGCTTTCCCCAATGCGCAGAACACCGACTTCGATTTGAACATTGGCGAACCCACCATCAGCGAAACCGCCAACGGCATTTGCCGCTATGGCAACGGCTATGCTTTGATTGGCAGCACCAACCAAAAAGGTAACGGCACGGGCGATACAGATATTCTTTTCAAGAAAGTATCAGAAGACGGCCAGGTGTTGTCCACCCACTCCTTCCCGGTTACGGTAGCTGGCGCAGACCAGCAGCAAAATGAACGTGGCAACGCCATTGCCAGCACAAAAGACGGTGGTCTGATATTGTTGGGCACCATGCCCAGCACCACCGAGATTGGTCGTGGCGAAGAAGAGCTGATACTACTGAAGGTGAATGCCTTTGGTGATCTGGAGTGGCAACAAATACACGGCAGCGACCGGCAAGACATAGGTGTTTCCGTTGTGCAAGCCAACGATGGCGGCTTTGTGGTGCTGGGCACTACCTCGCTGGCCAACCTGCAAACACTTACATTGCTGAAGACGGATGGTGTGGGGAGAGTGAATTGAGTTTTATTTTAATCTGAATTATTACTTTCTATGGTTAGAAAATTACCTAGTTACCTAATAGGTTGTATCATTTTGATGTTGATGGCGCTACCATCGTTTGCGCAAATTCAAACCATCAATTTTGAAACTGCTGGAGCAGGCTATACAACAACAGAAACCTATGGGAATATAAACCAATACTGGCAAAGATTTTTGGCTGCGAATGAAGATGCAGGCACGGGCACAGACGACCATAATCTGGTTACCCCGGCTACCGGTTTTCAAGGTACTGCCTATTTTGCTGCGGAAAATACCACCACAGAAAGATCCCTTATTACGAATGCTGTGTCGGTTATTCCATACCAAGATCTACAATTAAAAATTCTTTTGGCGGCTACAGGGTCGGGGTATGATGCAAGTCAGGATTATTTGATCATTGAATATAGTTACAACGGCACTACTTTCTCTCCCCTGGGAGCATTCGCGGGCGCTTCCGGTGCCTTCCGGGTTGACGCAAATTCAGATGGAACTGGAGATGGTACCACGCTGACTGCTGCCATGGCAGAGTTCACTTATAATATACCAAAAACGGGAACTAACCTACAGATAAGACTTCGCCATTTTTCTTCGGCCGCTGACGAAGAATTAGTAATTGACAATATCCGAATTGAGGGAACAGCTACTACAGATACCACAGAACCAACTCTTGCCATTACCAGGAATGCAGTCACGCTAGGCTCTTTCACCGGCACTACCGATGCAACGGTGTCATTTAGTCTTGCTTTTAGCGAGTTGATTGATAACTCTACATTTACTATAGCGGACATTTCCATTAATAACCCTGGAGGGGTAACTTTTACGGCACCTTCCGCTGGTGACCTCACTACGAGCGACAACCAAAATTATACGTTTACGATAAATGGAATTACCGCAGGTAGTGGAGCCCTGAGTATTACGGTAGGACCAAACATCTTCGACCTAAGTGGTAATGATATGGCCGCAGCTGAGGGACCATCAGCTGCAATAACCATTGACAACGCTGCCCCCTCGTTTTCGTCTGTTGCTGTATCTCCCAGCTCAGGGACTTCCAAAATCGGAGATGTGGTCACGATTACGCTTACGGCCAACGGACTTGAACAAAGCTTTAATGCGGGCACTATAACCGTAAATGGCCAAACCGCCAGTTTCCTTGATAACGCAGATGGAACCTACACGGTTACTTATACTGTTGCTTCAGGCAATGCAGATTGGGGTGCCGGTGCGCTACCTATCAGTATTCAAGTCACGGACGACTCCGGGAACGCAGCTACTGTCACAGCATTTACCGATGGTAACACCTTGGCTGGTGATGCCAATGCGCCAACAAATCAAAACACAGTTTTTGCAACCAGTGTTGCGTCTGTTCCCGGAGGAACGGTAACCATTGTTTCTTCCGGCACTGCCTCTAACCAGGTATGGTTTGCTCCTTCCGGAACCATCTCATTTGTTGTGGGGCCTACTATGACATTGGCGGCCAGTGGAACATCCACGTCTATCCTCGCTCCAACAACACCTGGCTCTTACAAACTATTTGTACTGGATCAGGCAGGGAATCCCTCCAGCGAATCTACAGCAACACTTCACGTTTTTAGCCAGGCAACTAACGTTGTCTTTGGCGCTCCGGGTGCAAATACAGAACTGGTTTTTCAATGGACAGCGGGAGGCGGAGGCAATAGAATAGTTTTGGTAAAAACTAGCGGTGCCGCTTATACCTTAGCGGATGGCACCAACCCAACCCCTAATCTTGCCTTTGGTTCCGGTCCCGATTTGAATGGCGGAACAGCCGGAACGGTCAAATGCGTATTTAACGGTGCCACCAACGGTCCGATTACAGTTACAGGCCTAGCGTCTGGAACCAGCTATGAAATCGAAGTTTACGAGTACACGACAGGCAATCTATATATCAGGCCACCGTTAACTATCTCTCGCTCCACGATAAACAGTTCAAATCCCACCACCGCGGCAACCGCCATGGTATTCAGTAATATAACAGGGACCTCCATGAACGTACAATTTAGCCAAGGCAACGGTGCTGCTAGTGTACTGGTTGCTCGTGCCGGATCAGCGGTGTCATTCACACCATCCGATGGAGTATCCTACTCACCCAACACAGACTTTTCAGCAGGAGTTGATTTGGGCAGCGGTAATAAAATCATTGCCATTCGTACAGATGCAGCCAGTGGCACCCCCATTACCGTCACTGGACTTAATGCTAACACCACCTATCACTTTGCAGTCTTTGAAATGAACGGAACTGCTGGTAATGGTTCTGAAAATTATTCGACTGTTAACCTGACCGGAAACCGCAAAACTGAACCCTCTTTGCAAGCCACAATTACAGGCATTGACAATATTACTGAAACGAGCATGCGCGTGAATTGGACCAATGGAAATGGTGATCGAAGACTCATTATCATGCGTGAGGGTGGTGCAGTTGCAACTGATCCCACAGATCAGACTACTTATACCGAAGGTGCAGACTTCGACTTTGGGGTAAGTCCCACGGGATCTGCGATTGGCGCAGGTTATGTGGTTTATGAGGGCTCCAGTTCAAGTAGTATCACTATAACGAATTTACTACCAGGTACTCCCTATCACTTTGCCATCTATGAATACAACGGAAGCGACTTAAGTTCCGCTGCGTATCTCACTCCGGGGGATCCGGAAAATGCGTCTACCTTGGCTGACAACACGGATCCGGCAGGAGGAACAGTAGGTGCGCTCACCACGGTAGGTGGGCGCGTTGTGGCTTCCTACTGGAACTCTACCAACACGCAATTGCAGGTAGTTGTTCCATTGGCGAGTACTGATGGCTCGCTCGATGGTGGCTCTGTGCAAGTTTTGATTAAGATGACCAGCGATGCAGGTTTTACGGCAGTGGTAGGCAGCGGCATGTCTGCCATTACAAGCACTGACAGAGAGAATGGAACTATTACGGTAACGGTGAATGAAGCCGATCTCATCAATGCAGGAATGACGGAGGGTAATTCGGGAGGCCTGCGTTCCGCTGAAACCGAACTGTTAATTGTATCGGCCGTTGTGACAGACCTTGCAGGTAATACCTCTCCAAACTACACAGCTAGCAGTACCACCATTGATGTAGACCAAACCCTTCCGATCATTTCAAGTTCGGTGGTTGTGGCCCCAGGTGCTGGCGGTGGGGGCCGCGATGTTATACAATTTCTGATGTCAGAGCCAATGAGCGACCATGCGGCAACACCGGCAGAAAGAATTAACGGTTTCCAGTTCATAAGCGCAAATAATACATTCGGTGGCAACGGTATTTCAGTAGGTGGGGGAACAACTACCGGTGTTACCAACCAAGTAGATTACGTTTACCAAGGAGCAACCAATTCCATAGTATCTACCTTTGTAAATACCCGTTTGATCTACGTGGAGAGCGAAGCCAATAGTGCTACGTGGGACGCCTCCAATGGAACGCAAATTCAGTATGTACAGGGCGGTCCAGCTAGTACTTCTGCATTTGTATTACGTGATCCGGCCGGAAACGAATTGGATAGTGACACCTGGAATGCGGTGGCTGGTGCCACCACTACCCTTGGCCTTGCCAATAGTGGCCTCAATCCGGGGCCCAACATCAATGGAGGAAGTGCAGGCCAGGTGCTATTTGCATTTTCGCTAACCGCTAACGCCAACGTATCAGTTACAGCAATTAATGTAGCTGCAAGTTCAGATCCTGATGCAACCCTGAACAATATTCAACTTTGGGGTTCCGGCAACCTGCACGATTTTTCATTTGCCGGTCCCCTTACCGCTACGGTAACTACGCCCGGCAATTCGGTTGATTTTGCTTCAGTAGGTGGGATTAACTTAACCCCAGGCGTTACTCAATATTTTTACGTGGTTGCCAATGTGCTAAACTCCTTCCCTACTGCAACGCCATCCATTCAGTTTTCTATGACCTCTGGCAGTTTACCCAATGCGAGTGGTGGTTTTACCGTTTCAACAGGCGCCTATGCAGGTTCCGCGCAAACCGGTCCGACCTATAATTTTATTGATATTGTAAATCCTACCGTTTCCAGCGTAACACTACCCAGCCCTAATAACAACAACTCTGGAACTGTAAATTTCACCGTTAATTTCAGCGAATTTGTTACGATAGCCAACAATCTTGACTTTGAAACCTTCGGCACTGCTTCCGGGGGTGGTGAAAGTATTTCGCGCAGCGGCTCGAATGGTACTTATACGGTTACGATTAACAACATTGGAAAGGAAGGTACGCTTGGCCTTAGGATCAGAGACATCAATGGAAGTATAACAGATTTACAGGGCAATCCATTGAATGTACCAGGGGTTGGTTTTTCAAGCGGTACGTACCAGGTATATGCACCAGAACCTGCTAATGATGTAACAACTTTGACGGTAAATACACTAACAACAACCAGCGTTACGCTGACGTGGACGGATGTTGCCACTTATCCAGTACCGCATGGTTACTATGTAACAGCAGAAAGAAGTGGCGATACTGCACCCGCTCCGGTAGACGGCACTCAGCCAGGTGTAAATCAAACAGACATTTTTAATAATACAACAGGTTATCAACTGGTGCCTGCAGGTACGCAATCAGCCACGTTCACGCTCCTCTCTGGTGTTGGTTATACCTTTAGAATTTATCCTTATACGAATAGCGGTGCAAGAATTGACTACAGAGTAAATACGCCTGATATCGAAATTGCTACCACTCCGACAGCAACAACGGGGCGCATGGACACTGCTCCGAATAGCTTCATTTTGACAGATATTTCTTCGCTTCAAAATACCTACATAGTTGGCGATGGCAGTTCAAGCGACCCAGGCAGAAGTCTGTTTATTGCTTTGGTGGATGACGGCAGTTCGTCAGGCAGTGATAATGCTCCAACGAGATTTTCTCAATTGATTATTACTGCGGGAGCGGGTAATACTGTGCCCGACTGGAGTGAAGTAATTGAAGAGGCGCGATTAGGATCCGCAAATTCATTTTCCCCGTGGAGTGGCGAAATTGCGTACGTAACAACCACAAACATAACTTCTAATTCAATAACTTTTGTTCTCCCCACTGGTGATAACCAAATTGGGGAACTGGATGACAATGAAACGAAATTTTATGAGTTGAGGATTAGGCTAAAAGCCCCTTTGGACAACTCGAATGGCGTCAGGTCCATCATAGATGGAAGGCGATTTGAATTTGAGATTAACGCTGCTACGGCTTTTACGTATGGAACAGGTTCTTCTCAAATCGCGGCAACGATTGCAACCTCCGATCTTAGTGATTTAAACGCGAATAACAGAGTCTCTGTAATAGCCACCCATCTCAATTTTGTTCAACAACCCTCGAATGCACTATTGGGAGTAAATATGTCTCCATCTGTTTCGGCAGAGGCAACGGATGTGCATGGCAACCGTGATTTAAATTTTTCTGGCAGCGTGCCCATTGCTTCCACTGGCACAATGACGGCTGCCAATGCTAACCTGGCAAGCGGTATTGGTATAGCGAGCGTTGTTCATACAGCCAAGGCAACCAACCGAACCATCTCGGGTAGCTTCGCGGGACTTACCAGCACACCCAATAGCAACACTTTCGACATTACGGCTTCAAATCAATCAGACATCATTCTAGATAACAGTTTCCCGGAACCAACAGATATATTGTATACACAATTCCAAACCAACAACATTGGCACCATTGCACCTAACCTCGGTGTTCAGGTGGCCCGGTTTGTCCTTCGAGACGGAGGTGGTGCAGCTGATGCTGATGCAGCAGGCACCACCCTAACGGAGATTACCTTCGGTGTTTCCAATTGGGAGGCTCTGAGGCGGATTGCCCTCTATGACAATTTGGGAGTAGAACTTGGCGAGCAGCCCGCGGGACCCACGGTGACTTTTACTGGGCTCAACTACTCTACCGTTGACAACGGTACACGAAACTTCACAGTACGCGTAAGTTTTCAAAATTCCCCCACCGTTATTACGGATAACGAGCGCATTGAATTCCAAATAACCAATGCACTCACATCAAACAGTAGTTCCGAATTTGCGGCCACGAACGCAGGAGGGGCCACCAGTTCGCAAGTGCTTACTGAAAACCGTATTGAAGTAGTTGCTACTCAACTCGTGTTCACCACGCAGCCGCCCGCGTTGGGCTTTCTCAACACTGATCTGTCGGCTAGTCCGGAAGTAGTGGCGCAAGATGCCAACGGTGCGCTCGATCTCGACTATGAACCAGGCACGGGAATCACTATTAACAATGCTGGTGGTTTGACCATGGTCAACTTGCCTACCGCATTTGTTGCCGGGGTACTGTCGTTCCCAAGTAATTTCAGGTATACAACCGCAGGAAATGGAACTCTGACAGTGAGTTCAAGCACAGTACCTCCTAATGGCTCTGCCGCCCCGCTGCCTGTTAGCAGCACAGGAATTACCATCAGAGGTGCCGAATCGGGAACCATTACAGCCGGGCCCGACCCGGAGCCAGCCACCCTTTCGTCTATTGTTAACAATACACCCGGTGTTCAGGTATTTGACTTTACCATCACCGACGATGCTAGCACAGAAGATGATGGTGCAGATATGCAATTAGACTACCTCTATCTTATTGGAGGAATTGGCGACCAGCTAGGAACGTATGATTGGGCAAACGCTATTGATGGTGCTACCTTAACAGACGGAACAAACACCGTTTCGGTTGACGTGATTGGGACTTCATATCTGGGCTTCAGTTTTGCGTCAGCCCAGGGCATTCTGCTCGGAAATATCCCGGACGATGGTAACAAGACTTTTAAACTTAACATCTGGTTAAAACAAATTCTGGGAAGCCCACTTCCTATTGAAATAGATGGTTTGCGTTTCCAATTTGAAGTGGTCGAGGGTAATGTATTTACCAATGGGAACGGATCCTCCTTAATTACGAACGAAGTAGAAAATTCTGGTATTGCGAATGAAATAGACGTAACGGCTACCCGCATCGATTTCATCAACCCTCCTACTCCTCCAGGCAACACCACTGCCAGTCTGAACAGCCCTTTTGCAGTAACCGTGCACGCCCGCGATGCCAACGGCAACCTGGATTTGGATTTCACCGGGACAGACTCTGAAATAACAGGTCTATCCAATGTGGTTGGTGCCACAATGTCGAGTACACCACCTGTTTTGGGAAGTAACTTCACTAATGGTATCTTCAACTTCCCGGCAGATTTTCAATTTACATCAGGTAATAATAACGATAACGTAACGCTGACGATTGTCGCAGGCCTGAATAGCCTTCCCTCCGTCACGAGTGCGACCGGCATCACCCCTACCATCACGCTCACTTCCTCATTCGAGTCGGTGTTGGTCATTGATCCACTCTTTACGCCTGTGTTGGATATCCCCTACATCAGCAACCAGGACATCAACAACCAGGGCACCAGCTTTGAGCTAACGCGTTTCCGTTTGAATGACGGAAATGGAACAACACCCGATCTGGACGGTGCACCCACGAACATCGATGACCTTACCTTATCCATCACCAATCCGGATAACGTGCGGGCTTTGGGTATCTACCTGGGCCCCACGCTGGTGCAGTCCAGAACGAATGCGCAGTTTGTGCCTGGCTCGCCTACTACTGTTACATTTGAAAATCTGTCTGCAAGCATCTTTGCTCCGGATAATGGCAACCAGGTGTTTACGCTACGGGCCAGCTTCTTCAACACAGCTGCCGAGATTACCGATAACGAAGCGATTCAGGTACAGGTGGTGAACGTAACACAAAGCGGAGGTTCGCAATTCAACAACATCGTTGCCAACCCAATTGGCGGTATTACCAATGGCGCGATTTCGGCATCGAATGTGCAAATAGAAGTGTTGGCCACGCGCCTCGACTTCACCACACAACCCGAGGCCTTTGAAGGCATCAACCAGCCGCTCGTTACCACACCGATAGTTCAAGCGCGTGATGCCAATGCGGTGGTGGATTTGGATCAGAATAACTTCGGAACTTTATCGAGTGCTGCTGGCTTGTCTGCTACTTCCATTGTATTCGTGAATGGCGTAATGACGATGACGGGACTACAGTACACCTCCCCGGGTATTGGAACGCTTACCGTTTCGTCAATCAACAGTCTGGGCAACGCCATCGCCAGCAATGCGGGTGGCTCCACGGCCTGTACACCCGTAGATGTAATCCACGTAACTGCTAACCTGATACCAGCCGGCTCGGGTGGTGTGCTGGGTACGCCCAACATCAAAGGGGGAAGCATCGGTGCCGTTATCTTTGGCTTCACATTTGAGGCCAATCATGTGACTGCCTCAGAACCCACGTTGAATGGATTTTCGATCACCTTCGATAACCCCTATAAAGTAGGTGGGTCTGAAGTTCTGAAAAATTTCAAAGTGTTCGAGTCTACCAACGGCACGTTTGCCGGGTCGACTGACATTGCCGCATTGACGGGCGCCATTGCTACGGTGGAATCCGTTGCATCGTCTGGAAACTTCGATAAACTAAATATTACGTTCGGAACACCGCGAACACTTTATCAGGCGGGTGTAACACGCTCGTACTTCCTGGTTGCGGATGTAGATGTAACTGCTAACATCAGCACTCCGGCCATGACGGCCAGGCTCATCGACCGCGGGTTTGGTGATCCCACCAACAATCACATCCTCACTTCGGAAGGAAGTGCCACGGCCGAAGCGATTGGTCAGACCTATTCTTTTGCCTCGACCCGTCCACCTCAATTGATTACTTCCAGTCCTTTCAACGGCCAGCTAAACGTAGATCCTGCGCTGGGGCAAATTGATTTGTACTTCGATGTTGATGTATTAACTTTTGATGGAGTTGCGGAACTGTACGATCGTAAGTACAACAAGTTGATCGCCACGCTTCCAGCACTCAATGGTGTGTTCAATGGAGACATCAACGACCTCGCTTCGCAGACGGTAACACCCCTTAGCTTCGATATTCCTGCAGGTGTGGTGTTGAAACCCGACAGCCTGTACTACCTGCGTATTGCCCCAGGCTCGTACGATCCGGTTGCAGGAGAGGGTACGGGTATTTCGGATGAAGGTCAGAACTTCTATGGAGGAATTTCTTACAATGGAACCCTCTATTTCAAGATTTCCAGCCCGAATCCGCCCAACATGGTACGTACCGATGAGAACAAATATTTCGTATCGAACTCGGCTGCTGTGTTTAACGCTGCCTTCGATCAATTTGGCACCGGGTTCTACCTCGTCATTGACAAGGGGATTGCCGGCACCTATACTGCACCGACCAATGCGGAGATTGCTGCTCCTAACCTGCTCAATCCCGCCTATGTTACCCATGGCACCTTCAATATCGAGCAACTATCGCCCAACCTGCAGTCGGTGGCATTTAGTGCAAGCCTGACCCCAGGCGGAGTATATGATATTTGGGTTTATGCCCAGAATGACGCGCAGCCCACCCCGATTGCAGTGAGCGCGCCTTATGGTAAGCTGTCACCTCACACGCCCGGTGGGGCAGGTCCTACGATCACGTTGAACGTTCCGGCAACGATCACCTCCAACTCTAATAGACCCATTATTCAGGTGTGCCCCAACAGCGAGGCTATTGTAACGGATGCCATTGTGATTGGAGAATCCGCTCCAGGTGATTTCAGCGGTGGCGCACAGAATTTCAATTTGTTGTTACCTACGGGGTTCCAGTTTGATATCAGCGACCTTCCGTCTGTGGTTTTGTCTGGCTCTGATTTTACGTCTGCCCCCACCGTTTCTTTTGTGAATGCAACCATTCTAAACATTGCCTTCAACAACACGGGTGCCGCCAGCCTTGATAATTTCATCATTTCAGATTTTACGATTCTGGCATCGCAGCCCGGGGCTATTTCATCGATTACGCGGTTTGCAGGCGTGGGTTTGGGATCAGTACCTGACGGAACTACAGTAGCTACCCTTTTTGCCAAGCCGGTAGAGACCCAAGACTTTTCAAACACCTACACAACGAGCAACGACTTCAGTGGGGTGGGGCTGGGCAATAGGGTGATTAACGTAATCCCCGATAACTTCAATCTGCCATCGGCCGAAGTGCGACTACTACCCACGATCATACCGGAAACTGATTATGGACCTAGCTTCTTCAGCGGCCCCGGTGTAACAAACGACATCCTGAATCTGACGGGTGTGGCTTTGAATACCGCCTTCGATATCACCATGACTCACACCGATTTGAACGGCTGTATATCTACCACCACGGAGCAATACCTGGTGTATGATCACCAGGCGGCCATCCCGATCATCGGTACGGAAGCATGTATCACTAATATTAATTTCCCTACGGGAGATTCACCGCCACTGGATTCTCCGATCCTGAGCTTCAATGCCAAGGCAGGTTATTTCCTGGTAGAATTGTTTGCCAATATACCATCGAGTGCTACCGCTCAATCTCAAATCATGTTTGGACCAGATTGGCAAGATCTGGTGAGTCAGATTCCTTACGTGGAAAGCACCAGCAGCGTTTACAAGAACTATAAGTGGGACTATTCTGTAATACTGAATGCGGTAACAGAGTCCAGCGGAGCCATTAGCGTGAACCCTTATAACAACGATGTTTTTGCCGACACCACGCTCAATAACCGGCCCTACTGGCGCGGAGGGTCTCTCGGTGTCGTAGAATTCACCGGCCGCTATAGAAACTCGGCCGACCTGAGCGTGGAGGTGCCTTTCCGGCAAGAGGTAAGACTATTTGTACCTCCTATACCCGTGATTGAGGTGAGTCAATCGTCTGCGTTAGCAGGCACCACCCCAATTTATTGCGAATCTGGTAGTGGTGACGTGATCATTAACGGCTTCCCGCTGGCTACAGCAGGGGTATCTACCGGGTTCTTTGTACTCAGGGACTCTGCCTCCAACGCAGTAATCTTCAACTCGACTACGCCATTGGCGGGCTTCCGAGATAATAGTAATGGCACTGCCAACCTCACGCCATCCACAGTGGCAGCAACATTAAATGCGCTTCAGGCAAACAGAGGATACAGAACAATACTGGTAGAGTACACCTTCCGGGAAAACAATTCGCCTTGTAGTGGTACAGCACGTGCCTATCTGCGCGTAGCACCGAACCCGGTGGCTGCTTTTACGGTTACCAGCGAGATTACAGAAAATACGCCTCTGGGCACGGAAGCTTGCGAAGGGATTCGCCTCAACTTCGATGGTGCTGGTTCGGCTATTGCGCAGGGTACCATTGCAGAATACCGCTGGAATTTTGGTGACGCCACAGGCTCCTCAGGTAGCAACCCCAACGAAGCTATAGGCGCGACCGCCAGTCATATTTATGGCACCAGCGCGGTCTATGCACCCACACTCACAGCAAGATCGATCTATGGCTGCAATTCTGCCCCTGCCAGCGAACCGCTGAATGTGGGTAGCATACCGGTGGTTGACTTTACCTTTGAAGGTGTTTCCACAGCAGACCTTATTTCATTCGAAAGCGAATCTGTTTTGAACAGTGCGGGAGCAGTGAACGACAATTTCGCTACGCTGAACTGGACTTATGGCAACGGGAACAGCCAAAGCGTGACCTCTAATTTTGCTAACGCGGTAACCAACAACTATGCAACGGCCGGTATCTACACCGTGACCCTGCGTGCCACTTCGGTAATCGGATGTACAGAAGATATCGACAAGACGATCATCGTTGTACCACGCGTAACGCCTACCGAGGCTGCGGCTTATAATCAAGGCTTTGAATCTACTGACGGTGGCTGGCAGACCAGCAGCCTGGATGGCAGCGCTAGTACCTGGGCAGCAGGAGCACCCTCTAAGGCCACCATTGTGCTTACTGAAAAAACTGGCAATGGCATTTGGACCACCAACCTGACGGGTACTTATAGCCCGCTCGAACGATCGGCCCTGTATTCACCCAGTTTTGACCTGAGCGAATTAGATCGCCCCATGATCTCGTTCGATCACTTCACGCGCCTGGCAGCTGGTGAAGGCGTGGTGATTGAATTCTCTACCGACAACAAGAACCTGGCCGACCCTACGAAAGTATGGGCCGTGTTGGGCGAAGTGAACTCCGGTGTAGACTGGTACGATGCCAACGGTTTGTCTTCGCAGCCGGGCTTTGCCAACCTGCAGGGCTGGGGCTGGACGGGTCTTGATACCGAGTGGGACGAATCGAAGCACGTGTTGGATGCCGTGCTGAATTCACCGCAGGTGGTGTTCCGCTTCGCGTTGGCTACGCTTACCTCATCTCCCACCTTAGATGGCTTTGCCATCGACAATGTGCGCATTGGTAACAGAACCCGCACCGTGTTGGTAGAAAACTTCCGTAACCTGGGTGGCAATGCCGCAGTAGAAGAGACCGAAAGCACCAACCTGCGCACGTTCAAAAACGGGGCAGTCGGGACACGCCTGGTTAAACTGAACTACCACGTAGGTTTCCCGGAACGCGATCCGTTCAACCTCGACAACCCGCAAGATCCAAGCTCTCGTGCATTGTACTACAATATCAAAGCCACACCCATTGTGCGGATGGATGGCGATGGTGAAGATGGACTCTTCAGCGCCTGGGGCAGCCGCTATTACGATGAGCAGACGCTGAAGCTATCGAACGCGCTGCTGATTCCGACTGTCGATGTAGCCAATGATGGTAGTATTAACGTTGATGTAACGGTGCAAGCGGTAGGTCGTACGTTGCCGGTCAACGCCACCCTATTGCACGTAGCCTTGGTGGAAAAATTGGTGCCGCGCAACAACCTGCCTCAAGCCATGCGCGACCTGGTGCGTACCAATGAGAGCGAATTCGAGTATGTGCTCAAGAAAATGTTACCTTCTGCAAGGGGAACACGCCTCACACAAACACTCACGGATGGTCAGCAGCAAACCTACACAGCCACTGAATTCCAATTCTCCTGGACACCAGAACGCTCACGTCTGTACACGGAGGATAACCTGGCCGTAGTGGTTTTCCTGCAAGATGAATTGACCAGGGAAGTGTACCAGGCAGAAATTGTAGATGTGGGTAACGATCCGGATGAAGTGACCGGCCTCGAACCCGGCCTCACCATCTCAGATGTAACGCTTTACCCCAACCCGGCCGATGAAGAGGTAACCATTGTACTGCCTCGCGCAGCCGTGGCCGATGTAAACGTGCAATTGTTCGACCAGGCCGGCCGCGCATTACAGCAGTCAAAAATCCCGAAAGGCGACCGCGAAAAGACGCTGAACGTGAAAGATTTGCCAGCCAGCATCTACTTGATCAAACTGGAAGAGAACGGTGTGGTGACCTTTAAGCGAGCGATGGTGGTGCACCGGAATTAGCCTTGAAAGTCGTCCCACCACTCGAAGTGGTGGGACGAACTTGTAAACAAACCCCTAAAACCCCGCATGCCAGCGGGGTTTTTAATTTTAGCTACTCAAATTAGTATATTTACTAATTTATTTAGTATTATTGAGCATGGATCGGAACGTGCTACACCTGGATTTGGATGCTTTTTTTGTGGCCGTGGAACGGAAAAACAACCCGCAACTGATTGGGAAGCCCCTCATCATAGGTGGCTCTGGCAGACGCGGGGTAGTCGCGGCCTGTAGCTACGAAACGCGAAAATTCGGAGTACATTCGGCCATGCCCATCTACCTGGCCCTACAGCTATGCCCCGATGCCAAAGTAATATCGGGCGATGTGGAGGCTTACAGCCAACATTCGCACCTGGTCACCGAAATCATTGCAAGTCGCGCACCGGTTTTTGAAAAGGCCTCTATCGATGAGTTTTATGTGGACGCCACAGGTTTGGATCGCTTTTTTGGCGCTTACAAATGGGCAGCAGAACTACAAGATTTCATCGTGCACGAAAGTGGCTTGCCTATTTCGCTCGGCATGTCGGTCAACAAGCTGGTGTCTAAAGTGGCTACGGCCGAATTCAAACCCAACGCACGCAAACACATTGCCCCTGGAGAAGAGAAAGACTTCTTAGCCCCACTGGCGGTAGAGAAAATTCCAATGGTGGGCAAACAGACCGCAGCCTTTTTGTACGACATGGGTGTGCGCACGGTGGCCACTTTGCGCAACATGCCCCTGCCTTTTCTGGTAAGTGCACTGGGGAAAAATGGTATCAGCCTCTGGAACCGCGCACATGGCATTGACGAATCGCCCGTGGTTCCTTACCATGAGCAAAAGTCCATCTCCACAGAAAGCACTTTCGATGCGGATACCACCGATGTGAAGAAACTGAGATCCATACTGGTGGCCATGGTAGAAAAGGTAGCCTTTCAGTTGCGCGAGCAGAAGAAACTCACTTCGTGCATCACCGTAAAGATACGTTACTCCAACTTCGATACCGAAACCAAACAGGTGCATGTGCCTTACACCTCTTCCGACCAGGTAATACTGCGTACCGTGCGTGAATTATTCGACAAACTCTACAATCGCAGAATGCTCATCAGACTCGTGGGTGTGCGACTGAGTAACCTGGTGCACGGCAGCTATCAAATCAGTTTATTCGATGACACCGTGGAAGACATACAACTGTATGAAGCCATGGACTACATCAAACACAAACATGGGGTAGACAAACTGGTGCGGGCCACCACCGTGGACGTGAACAAACGCCTGCGGATGGAGATGAATATGTTCAATGGAAAAATATCGAAGAACCTGATGAATTGAGAATGGAAATAAAGCGGCCAGCGGCAGGCTAAACCCATACCTCGGACTTTGTCTTCACAGTCCAACATAATTTATCCTCACAGTCCAAATAGCAAATGAGATTAAGAAAACATGGAAATCACAATGACATCGCAAGAAATGAAATATGGCATAAGGAAATCAAAAATGTTTTTAAATGAGGTATACTTCTGGACAAGTACCATTAAAGAATGGAGGCACCTTTTGAAAGAAGATATCTTTAAGAATATGATTCTTGAAAGTTGGAAGGAACTTAAAAAGCGTAAAAAAATACTGATCTATGGTTTCGTAATCATGCCGAATCATTTGCATGTGATCTGGGAAATGTTGGATAACAACGGAAAAGAAATGCCACACGCCAGCTTTAATAAATTTACCAGCCACCAATTTCTTGGTCATTTGCGCGAAAATCAACCAGAGGAAATAAAATTCTACGAGGAAAGAACGGACGAAAGAAGCCATCGATTCTGGCAACGCGATGCGCTGGCTGTTAAAATGGATAGCCGTGTGAAATTAGAACAGAAGCTGGAATACATTCACCTGAACCCTTTGCAGGAAAAATGGAGCCTGGTAGAGAGGCCAGAAGAATATAAATGGTCTTCGGCAGAGTACTACGAGAGGGGTATAGATGATTTTGGTATTGTTACCCATTATCGTGAACGGTTCTGAAAACGATATCTGGTTTGCCCCTCGGACTGTGTCTTCACAGTCCGAAATAAAGGGAAACCATTCAATGCTCAGTTGCTCAAGCAAGGAGAAGATTTGTTAGGATGTGTTGGTTTGTGCAGACACAAGCCAAGGGGATGAGAAGATGTGTTAGGTTGGTTTGTGCGGACACAAACCAAGGAGAGAGGGCGATTGGAATTTAGCGAGTTGGTCTGCGAAATAAACATCCTCGGACTGTGTCTCCACAGTCCGACATAAACCACGGAAACCAGAAGATTTGTTAGGTGATGGTTTGTGCGGACACAAGCCAAGGGATGAGAAGATTGTGTTAGGTTGGTTTGTGGGGACACAAACCAAGAGAATACATCAAAAGATTTTGAAACAAGTTTCGCAGCAATGTACATCAACTGCCACACAGGCTTCAGCTTTCAATACGGCACTTTATCGCCCAAGGCCCTATTTGAAGAAGCCAGGCGATGTGGCATTCATACGCTGGCATTAACCGAAATAAACAACACCGCCTCCTACCTGGAGATGTTGCGCCTGATTGAAGAAAATAAGTCCCTCAGCAATGGATTGACCAAATACGGAAAAGTACCCCACGACTTACACCTGGCTGTAGGCATTGAGTTCAGAAATGAAAATGAAGTCTGTTTCATAGCCCTGGCAAAAAACAACCAGGGGTTCGAGACGATGAACCGCTTTTTGTCGGCTTGCCACCGCGAGGGTCGAAAAATACCTTTACGCGCACCCGACTGGGAGCATATTTTCGTCATCTATCCTCTCGGTAAAATCGAAGCCGACCAACTGCGAGCGCACGAGTATGTGGGCATAGGCCCGCATGAATTGAACACCTATGCGCGGCACCCGTTGCGCGAAACGCTACCCGATAAATTTGTGTTACTTCATCCCGTTACTTTTCTACCCCCCGAAACAGTAAAAGAAAAAATTTCAGGCAAAGTAAAAACAGTGTACCGCGGTTTTAACACACACCGACTGTTGCGTTGTATTGCCAACAACATGTTGCTGAGCAAACTACCCGAGCACTTTCAGGCACGCAAGGAAGAATTCATGCAGCCCCGGCAGGAGGTTGAAAAAAAGTGTGCAGCATTCCCCGAACTGATATCTAACGCAGACATTCTTCTAAGCCAGTGTTCCTTTTACTGCGAGATGGACGAAGACAAAAACAAAAAATCAATATCCGGGTCTGTACAGAGCGACACTGACTACCTGCGCGCAGAAACAGAAAAAGGTTATTTGCTTCGATACGGCACGGACCGGCAGGTGTGGAACAACCACATAGAAAAGGAGTTGCGTATCATTCAAAAAAAAGGTTTTGTCTCGTATTACCTCATTGCTTACGACCTGATTTGTTTTGCCCGGCAACAAGGCTATGATTATGTGGGTCGTGGAAGTGGCGCCAACAGCACGGTGGCCTATTGCCTGGGTATTACTAACGTAGACCCTATTGAGCTCGACCTTTACTTCGAGCGCTTCCTGAATGAAGAACGCGTGTCTCCTCCCGATTTCGATATTGACTTCTCGTGGGACAACCGCGATGCCATATACCAATATTTATTCGACCGGCACGGCCCCGACCATGTTTGCCTGTTAGGAACCCACGTTTCTTACCAGGCCAAATCCATTCTGCGCGAACTTGGAAAAGTATTCGGTCTCCCCAAGGATGAAATTGACAACCTGGTAGAGAACAGAAACGCACGCCAAAGTCGCGATCACATCACAGAAAAAATTCAGGCCTACGCGCAGTACATTATGGATAAGGAACTTCCCGCGCACCTCTCCATCCATGCTGGGGGCGTATTGATCACAGAAAAACCGATTTATCATTACACGGCTACCGATCTGCCTCCCAGGGGCTTGCCCGTATCGCATTTCGATATGTACGGAGCCGAAGATTTCGGCATTCATAAATTCGACATTTTAAGTCAGAGGGGACTCGGGCATATTAAAGAAACGGTCTTACATGTAAAGCACAATCGAGGCATCGATATAGACGTGTATCAATTCAAGCAATTCAAAAAAGATGAAAAAATAAAACAACTGATCCGCGCCAGCCAGACCATGGGTTGCTTCTACGTGGAATCGCCTGCCATGCGCATGTTGTTGGGAAAGCTGCGGTGTGACGACTACCTCACTTTGGTGGCAGCCAGCTCCATCATTCGCCCAGGTGTCGCCAGCTCTGGCATGATGAAAGCATACATTGAACGCTTTCATGCTGTACGCAACGGGCACACGTACGAGTCGATTCACCCAAAGATGGATGAGTTGATGGCCGATACCTATGGAGTGATGGTGTACCAGGAAGATGTTATCAAAGTAGCCCACCACTTTGCCAAACTCACCCTTACCGAAGCAGACGTGCTGCGCAGAGGCATGTCGGGCAAATACCGGTCGCGCGAAGAGTTTCAGCGCGTACGCGATCAGTTCTTTTTCAACTGCTACCGCGAAGGATACGAGCCCCACGTGGTTAACCGTGTGTGGGAAGAGATTGAAAGTTTTGCAGGCTATTCGTTCGCGAAAGGCCACTCGGCCAGCTATGCAGTTGAAAGTTACCAGAGCCTTTTCCTAAAGGCCCACTTCCCGCTGGAGTTTATGGTGGGTGTAATCAACAACTTTGGAGGTTTTTACAAAACAGAATTTTACTTTCACGAGGCCCGCATGAGTGGTGCCGTTATTGAAGCGCCCTGCGTAAACCACAGCGAGCACCTTACCCGCATTGATGGCAAAACGATTTATGTAGGATTTGTTCACGTAAAAAGCCTCGAGGAAAAGGTGGCTTCGCGCATTGCCCCGGAGCGCAAGAAAAATGGCCCCTACCAAAGTCTGAACCAGTTTCTCGATCGCATTCCCCACATCGGGCTTGAGCAAATTCGCTTGTTGATACGGCTTGGCGCTTTCCGGTTTACCGGCAAAACCAAGCAAGCATTGTTATGGGAGGCCATGTTGTATCTGAGTCAGTCGCAGAGAAACCAACCTCGTGCGCAAAAGCTTTTCGACACAGATCCAAAAAATTATCCGCTACCACCCCTGGAGCGTAACCCGCTTGACGATGCCTTTGATGAAATGGAGTTGCTAGGCTTTCCCTTGTGTTCGCCATTTTTGTTGGTAGACACTCACGACTTAGGTGACACGCGCGCCCTTGCCTTACCCGGCAAAATGGGAAACATCGTTCACCTGGTGGGCTATGTGGTTACCACAAAAGATACGCGCACACGCCAGGGACAACTCATGCACTTTGGCACTTTCTACGACTCTGAAGGCCACGTGTTCGACACGGTACACTTTCCAGACTGCGCCCAAAAATATCCTTTCAGGGGCAGGGGCTTCTATCGCATCAAAGGCAAAGTGGTGGAAGACTTTGGGGTGTTCATGGTAGAAGTTTCCTCCATGGAAAAATTACCTATGAAAGCACAAAAACAATTGCTGTAACAGATGGCCTTCATTTATTACAAACGCCTCTGACAAATAATAAATAGTGTTGCCATTCGAAAGTGGCGTAATTACCTCTCCCTTCGTGCTACTCATTTGGAAACAGCCCGATTAAGGTTGACGTTTTTACTTCATCACCAAAGCCAGAAAATGCCATGAAAAAAAATCGTTTAATCCTCGCTTACACGCTCTTCGCACTGCTAACATTTAGCCAGGCCAACGCCCAGATGGAAGCCACCTGGGTGCTGCCTCAAATCGCAATTCCTTTAACCAATGGACGCGATACTTTGGCTGTCCTAAAGCCCCGCTTCTCAGCCAATGCTGCTGATTTGTTGATTTGTTCTACCGTTTACCATCTGAAACTTCGCGCAGCCGGTTACCGATGTGTTATTACGCGCGCGGACAACCGCGGTGAGGTAGCCTTGGCAAAACGACTAGGACAAACCGCAGGAACCGTATCTTTTTCTGATGGCAAATCATACGGGATTGTACGTACGGGTAAGCGCGACAATTACGTTTACCGCTGGCAAGAAGGTACCGTTAAAATAGAGGATGGACTAATAACGGCCAATGCCGGTAGGGAGGCTTCTTCCCTGCTCACTCAAGGTGCGTTGGTTTTCAGCTACCTGCAGCGGCAATACGAAAGAGAAAAGTCGGTGAACACTCAATTTGTTCCGATCGTAGTATCGCAATAAAAAAAGTAGGGGCCCTACTACAGGCCCCTCACCCAAACTAAACAAACTAAACCAAAACAGTTCTTCTATTTTTTGGCCGACTTAACAATATCTCCTACAGGTTGATTGCTCTTGTAATCCAGCTTCAAAAATGCAGCCAACGTTTGGGCTACCTGGCTTTGATATAATTGCCCTTTTGTTTTCACCTCGCCAAGGGCTGGCGTATCAGGGCCCAGGAAGGCCATCCAGATTTCGTCTGCATGGGGCATCTTAATGCCGTGGTGGCGCCAGTCAGAAATGTTTACATCTCCCCTTCCATGGTCCGTTGTGAAAATAAACGTGGTCTTGCCTTTATACTGCGGATCTTGCTGGCACCAGTTCCAAAGTTGTTCAATCATCTTATCCGTATTTCGTGCTGAATGCAGGTACAAATCGTACTTGCCACCGTGTGCAAAGTCGTCTGTTTCATCGAAGCCGATGAATAAAACCCGGGGCTTATTGGCCTTCAAGTGTTCGAATGCATAATGAAAGGTGAAAGCATCCAAACGAATATCACCCAGTGGATTGGGCACGAGGTACATCAGTTCATTCACCAGTTTTTCCCGCTCGTTGGGGTTTTCCTTACTTACGATACCTGCATTCACAGGTACTCCACTGCGTTGCGTGTTGATGATGTATGGAAATACATCCCACGAAGTGAACGCTGCCACCTTTCCTTTATAAGTGGGCTGCTGCTGAATGAACTCCAGCACATTGGTATTGGGATTGTGGATCTTATCATTGCTATGAATACGCGCATCGTCTGCAAAGCCACACAAAATCTCGTTATAGCCTGGATAAGAGAACCATTGCTGATTAGTTACATTCACAAAATTGCCATGGGTGCGGTTTCCATAAATCTGGCCCTCTTTGACAATGGTAGACCAGAAAAAAGGAAACAACATTTCTCTTCTTTTCAGGGGGTCATCATTCCAGAACGTCTGCATGATGCGGGCAGAATCGCTGACAAACTCTTTGCTAATCAGCCTTTTCTCGGCTCCATTAAAAAGCTCTTGCCACCGAAGCCCATCGAACGTAATCAGAATCACATTTTCTGTTCGCTGCGCCCGCGATGAAATGGACGATAGCAGAACAAGTAAGAGAACGAAAGATATTTTTTTCATTTTTTTGATTTTAAATTCCTTTTCCATTTTCAAATATTGCAGAGCGCACATACGTCATCGTAAGGGTGATCGCAGTTATTTTCTTTGATCATATAACCTAAATTATTTTCTCAATTCAAATTCATCGATTATTCCGCCATTCAAATTACGCACTTCCCAGCGCAAATGCGTGCCGGTAACGAACACACGCGCCATATGATGCGTTTTCTCCAGACGATCCATTACCGGGCTCTCGGAAGATGCCTCAGGTTCCAGGCTTCCCCCTGCCCCACCCACTATTAAGAATGTTACTCGTTGATTTCCGTATTGACGTGTCAGCCTTTCATAATCATGAGTATGACCACTTACCACAAAATCAACTTCCGATTTCTCTAATAAGGGCTCCAGCAAGTGGCGCAATACTTCATCGCCCTGGTAACCTTCCCAACCTTGCGAGTACAAAGTCTGGTGCACAAAAATAAAACGCCAATCTGCATTCAGCCAGGCTGTGCTCTCTAATTCTTTTTGAAGCCATTTGTATTGATCTGATCCCGCTTTCACATCGATAGGAAAATTCTCATTTGGATCAATGGCTATGAATCCACAGTTATGTGCATACCAACTAAAGTAATGCGCTGGCTTGCGAGGCACCAGCTTATTGAACCAAGCGGGTTTCAAATCATCTGCATAGCCGTCATAGTCGTGGTTACCCGGCACCAGGTATGCCGGCCGCTGAGCCGTCTGTGTACTCAGCAAGCCAAAAAAATGTTCCCATGCCAAACGGTCGGAGCCATGCCCAACCAGATCGCCTACCCCGATGGTAAATGCATCTTGCTGCCACTGCGGTGCGCACAGAAGCTGAGAGAATACACCCCAACCCGATTGACTATCTGCCCACACACTGAATTGAAGGGTATCACTATTCGATCGCTGGAAGTGATACAGTGGTGTTACCA
>CAZRQK010000004.1:0-810 GCA_964602295.1 uncultured Ohtaekwangia sp. | reverse complement strand
GTGTTACCAAGCGCCCAGATTCTAACCTGTACAAAAAATCGTCTGCATTCTCTACTTCAAAATGAATTACTTCTCCTTGTTGTGTGGCTTTTGCTTGTAGATGCAATGAATCAGCACCCACCCACAAAGTAACTGGATTGGCAGGCTCTGCCCATATGCTTACCCGACTGCCCTTGGCGTGTTGCGTGATCCACGGCCCCACCAACAAAGGATAGTCTTTGAACTGTTCTTCTGCAGTTGTTACGTTTCCGGCTTCCGGATGAGCCAAAGCTTTTGTAACCGCTGACTGTGTTCGGTCGTTTCCCAACAAGACTTGTTTCTTCACCAATCTGTTCAGGCGATGATATATCGCCAGGGAATCTTTCCAGGCATTAAAATCTCTTTCAGTCACTACCTTCACGCTGCGCAAGCCGCCTTCCATCGCGTTATTCAATACCCGAATTGAGACCAAAGGCGAATTTACTTTCGGTAGTTTATAAATGTTGTTCTCCAGACATGTTACCTGCTGTCCATTCACAAACAGTTGAGCACCATCGTCTGCGGTGATAAAAAAATAAACCTGCTCTTTTGAAGTAAACGTTTGTGAATACCAGATGGCCTGGTTGGGCAGCAGTATGCGGTGCGGCAATTCGATGGGTGTTTCTCCAGCCAGAACTTTAGTTACCACCAACTGATCATCCTCAGGTCCAGGTACCCAGCGCCACCCTGTTTTCAGTTCTACTCCTTTGGGCGCGGGCATCTGCATTTTTTGAAATGCCTTGGTTATGTCGTCTTGATACACATTCTTTTTCCAGCCCTCATTGTACGATC
>CAZRQK010000003.1:30090-131996 GCA_964602295.1 uncultured Ohtaekwangia sp. | reverse complement strand
TTGGACCAACCGCTGGTGTACCGGTTGTCGTGTCAGCGGCACTGCCGGGTAGCTACGTTGGGAGCGAATAAGCGCTGAAAGCATCTAAGCGCGAAATCCACCTCGAGATGAGACTTCCATACAGGGACGTCAGAGACTATGACGTTGATAGGCTGCAGGTGTAAAGTCAGAGATGGCAAAGCCGAGCAGTACTAATTACCCGAACGCTTCAGAACCAGAGCAAGAGCTGGTTCAAATGAGAATCTATGTGCTCGCTTTTTCTTTACTGTAAACTACTCTTCCACCAGATGTGTCAACGATATTGAATAATCGACTATCGATTATAGAACATTAAGACCTTGACGATAAATGTCAGGGCAAGTCTTAAGGTGACTATAGCGGTGGGGATCACCTCTTCCCATTCCGAACAGAGCAGTTAAGCCCACCAGCGCTGATGGTACTACGGTAAAACGTGGGAGAGTAAGTCGTTGCCTTTTTTTATCAATTGAAGCCCTTCGTATTACAATACAAGGGCTTCTTTGTTTTTGGAGGAGTTGCAAAGGCCTGCACACCTATTCTTACTTCCAAATCCCTTATATTCTAGCTTACTTTACCTTATTCGCTCTGTTAACTTTAGGGTATATTGTCTTTAATTATTTGAACTTATCTCGCGAAGAGTTACCATATCAGAAGCTGAATTAATTGAAGGGCTGCGCGCCAGGCGGCAGTTTGCATTAGAATACCTCTATGATAATTATGCCTCCGCGCTTTACGGCATAATTACCCGGATTATTCCCAATGAAGATATGGCGGAAGAAGTACTGCAAGACGGATTTCTTAAAATCTGGGAGAAAATTCAAAGCTATGATCCGAACAAGGGCAGGCTTTTCACCTGGATGCTAAACCTTGTTCGCAATCTGGCCATCGACAAAACCCGTTCGAAAGAGTTTAGCCAAAGCAGAAAAACCGATGATATAGATAACTTCGTAAGTAGAATGGATCAAACTAATAGTGCCGAACAAGCCGTTGATGCGATTGAAATAAAGGAGGTTTTGAAAAAGTTGCCAGAAGAGCAGCGATTTGTTATTGAGAAGATTTATCTCGGAGGGCTCACTCATAAAGAGGTTTCGGATGATTATGGCATACCCCTTGGCACAGTGAAAACCAGAGTAAGAGCTGCCATGTTTGAATTAAGACAACTATTAAAGGTCGATTGAACGTAAAAGATTACATAGCGAGCGGTGTTGTTGAGGCATATGTGCTGGGTGAGCTCACTCATTCAGAAAAGGTCTTGTTTGAGCAAAATCTCACGCAATACCCGGAACTGCGAGATGAGCTTCGTCTAACTGAGCGCACATTACAACAATTGGCATTTAGTGCGGCAGTTGCTCCACGGCAAGCACTTAGAAAACAGATTTTAGAATTGGCATCACCAGCAATTCCTGAAAAAGAAGTTCAGCTACTAAACCCGGCTATGAGCTATTGGCGATGGGCCGCAGCGGCCTCCATTATTTTTGCGATGGTTGCTTCTGTATTGGCCTATACTTACCGAACCCGTTGGGTGGAAACCAAGTTGAGCCTGGATAACCTGATTGCTCAAAACCAGCAATTTGCCGCTAATTACAATGTGGTAAATGATCGCTTAACCAAACTACAACAAGACTTAGCGGTTATTGAAAGTGTAGCGTTCCAAAAGGTAGTTATGAAAGGAACGGCTAATGACCCATCAGCCCTTGCCACAGTCTACTGGAATGCTTCAACGGAGGAAGTATTTCTGAGCATTCAAAACCTGCAATCTTTGGCGGCCGAGCAGCAGTTTCAACTATGGGCCATTGTGGATGGGCAACCCGTTGACGCTGGCGTTTTCGATCAAGTGAACAATGGGTTGGTAAAGATGAAAATGATTAAAGGGGCTGCTGCGTTTGCCGTTACCATCGAACCGCGCGGTGGGCAATCCAGCCCAACATTAGGCACCATGCAGGTCATTGGCTCGGTGCCTCGTTCATAAATCCTATCGAAGTGAGAGCATTCTAATGTCTATTGATTCGGCCATGCCGGGTAATCGTATTACCTGATATCCTCCACCATCGGTAACACTTTTAAGTCTGTTTGTACCCCTAAATCGGCTATTTGTCGGCAAAGGGAGGGTAATTCAACCTTTTTCTCTATATTGATGTTATTATTGCTGAAAATCATATAGTTATGAAGTCCAAAGCAACCAAACTCCACTTTCAGCGGGCACGCCACTTACTGTATATGATTGCAGGCTGTTTGGCTATTTATTTCCTGCTGACTTTGTTTACAGACCTTAATCGATGAGCCTTCGGAAAAAATCGATTATGCCCATTAAAGGGTACTACACCCGGGCCAAAGTCTTTTTGTATCTGATTATTATCGTTACCGCCCTCTATCTTCTGTACCAATTCTTTCAGAATTAATATCTGGCATCCTGTCAGTTTTGAGGCGATTTTCAATCTTTCTGCCGCCTCGTTTTTGGTACTTTTGCATTCTAAAATCCCATCAGACCATGAGCTTACGCCTTCCAAGCTTCGTTGTGGCCCTATTGCTTTCTATTGCCGCAAGTGCACAAGATCAGGATTCGCTACAGCAAGTGGCCTACCAACAGGCCCTGAAAAAAATTGAAGCCCAGGATTGGCAAGGCGCTTCGCTTCAATTAACCCAACTGATCAACTCGGGTTTTTCCAATAAAGAAGTACTGGTGAAGCGTGGGGTGGTACTGTATCACCAGAATGATTTTGTGAAAGCCAAAGCCGATTTTGATGAGGCATTAAAGGCACGCGTAAACACTCAAGAACTATTCGAATACCGGGGCAACGCCAGGTATAAACTGGATGATGTTCAAGGCGCTGCTGCTGATTTGGAAAAGGCAGTGAGTTTGGGGGCGCAATCGCTTGAAGTATGGTCGAATCTTGGTAATGCCAAATTCAGAATGGAGAATTACAAAGAGGCGATCATCAACTACGACAAAGCCATTGCGTTAGAACCGGATGCATTGTTGTTCAATAACCGGGGAAAAGCAAAATTCAACCTGCAAGATTTCAAGGGCGCCTTGCCCGATTTTGATAAAGCATTGGAATTGAAGGCCGACTACGACAAAGCCCTGGAAAACCGTGCCGAGACTTATTATGCGTTGAAAGACTGGAAAAATACAGCCAGCGATTTCACAAAGATAATTTCCACAGGCCGTAGTGATACAGAGCTACATCAAAAAAACGGAACAGCATTATTTGCGCTAGGTGATTGGCCTGCGGCATCCGATAACCTTGCAAAGGTGGTAAGCAAGGGAGTGAAAGACAAAGATGTATTTAGGATGCTGGGTTTAAGTTTAGCAAAACAAGACAAATATCCTGAGGCTGTAACTGCGCTAATGGCTGCCGTTGGAATGGGCGTGAGTGATAAAGATGTATTTGAACAATTGGGCACCGGACAATACAAAGCAAAGGACTACCCGGCAACCATAGAATCGGTAAGCCGGGCGGTTAGCGCTGGTGCAACTGATGGCTCGCTATTTCTGTACAGAGGAAATGCCTATTTTTTCCAGAAAGACTATGACAAAGCCAAAACAGATTTGGAGAAAGCATTGGCAGCGGGGGTTTCAGACTATGATGCCTTTAAAAACATGGGCGACATATCTTTTTTAAAAAATGATTTTGCTTCTGCGGTAAAATACTACGACAAGGCGATTGCCCTTCAAGCAACAGACGCCATTGTTTTTAACAATCGGGGTAAAGCAAAACTAAGTTTGGGCGATGTACCCGGAAGCCTGTTGGATTTTGATAAAGCAATTTCGATAAAGCCAGATTACAGTAAGGCCCTGCTCAATCGCGGAACCATCAAGTTCGAAGCGGGCAATTATAATGCTGCGGTTGCCGATCTTGAAAAAGTGAAAGCAGCCGAAGGGGAGAATGCGGAGCTTTCGCGCATGCTTGGATTGAGTAAGTATCATCTTAAAGAGATCGACCTTGCCAAAGAGTATCTCGAAAATGCTGTGAAGGGGAACATCAAAGACCCTAAAGTATTGTTGTACACCGGCTACCTGCGTTACGATAAGAAAGAATTTAAGCCCGCAGTAGAGATGCTGGCACAAGCAGAGGCGGCTGGAGAAAAGGAACCGGGGATTTATGAGAAACGAGGCAAGGCGGCTTATCAGGTGAAAGATTATGCAACAGCCGTTACCGATCTTGAAAAATTTGTTCAAGCAGGTGGGCAAAACGATTTAACAGCCGTAGAAAACCTGGCGCTTAGCTACATACAGAGTCAAAAAAACAAAGAGGCCCAGCCTTATCTTGAAAAGGCTGCTACTTTGGGTAGTAAAGACAAGGAGGTATTCTTTCAACTGGGTAACGCGCGTTTCCGCGATTCGAATTTCAAAACGGCCATTGTTGCCTACGATCAGGCCATTGCGTTGGGGGCTGCCGATGAAGTGGTTTATAACAACCGAGGCAAGGCCCGTTTAAATGAAGGTTTGGCGAAAGAATCCATCGAAGATTTTAACAGGGCCTTGCAAATAAAAAATGAATACAGCCAGGCAATAAAAAACCGTGCCGCAGCTTTCTATCAATTAGCTGATTGGCCGAAAGTGATAGCCGATGTGGCTATTCTTAAATCTAAAGGTCAGGCAGGGGTAGAAGAGTTTGGGTTTTCTGCTGTGGCACGCTTTAAAACGAAGGACTATAAGGGGTCTGTAGAAGATGGAGGCAAAGCCATTGAAAGCGGCACAACAGTGAAGGAAGTTTACGCTGCGCGGGGCCGCTCTTTCTTTGAACAAAAAGAGTTTGAAAAAGCCTTACCTGATCTGAGCAAAGCCATTGAGTTGGGAGAGACCACCGCAGAGATCTTCTTTGTTCGGGGTGCTACCCATTTTCAATTGGGTAGTTACCAGCAAGCACGAGCCGATCTCGACAAGGCTATTACCGGAGGTTATGCTGAGGCTGTAGCTTTCGATATGAGGGGATTTACAAAGATGGAAAGCAAAGAACTGGACGATGCCATTGCTGATTTTTCTGTTGCGATAGAGAAGGATGCCAAATTCAGCAAAGCATTTTTTCACAGAGGCGATGCCAAATTCCGCAGTAATAATATTGCGGGGGCAGTTGCTGACTATACCCAAGCCATCGATTTGGGATTGAAAGATCCGATTCTTTTTAACAACAGGGGTAAAGCGCAGTTTTTGCTTGACAAGGTAAACGAGGCAATTTCCGATTTCGGTAAGGCAATAGATCTAAAAGAAGACTATGCCAAAGCCTATGAAAACAGGGGCGAAGCTTTTTACAAGCAAGGCAAGTTCGAGCAAGGAGTGAAAGACTTTCGTTCGGTTGAAAAACTTACGGAGAAGCCCGAAGTAAGTTTATTTCAAACATTGGCCACCGGATTTTATGAACTTAAGAACTATACCGCTGCGCTTGAATATTTTGATAAGACCGTGAAGGGTGGCGTAAAAGATAAAACGATCCTTTATAAAAGAGGCATTTGTTTGCTGGAAGAGAAAGAGTACGAACTCTCGATTAAAGATATGGATGAAGCTATTAAGGCAGGTGAGAGCGGTGTGGATGTGCATTTGGCCAAAGCCCGCGCGTACATAGGTTTAGAAAACAGGAAAGGCGCCTTACAAGCATTGGCAAAGGCCATAGAAGCAGACCCCAACAATTCTGATATTTACTATAACAGCGCCTTGATAAAAGAAGAGAATGAAGAATATGAACCTGCGGTGTTAGACTACAACAAAGCCATACAGTTAAACCCGAAAGACGCAGCTGCCTACTATGGCCGGTCGAATTGCAAAGCAGCATTAGACGACTATGGAGCAGCAGTGTCGGATATGGACGAAGCTATCAATCTGGAGCCAAAGAATGCTTCCTTTTTTAAGCAGCGCGGAAACTTTTACTACCAGTTGGGCGAGAAGGAAAAGGCATGTTTCGATTGGCGCAAGTCGGTGGAGTATGGCGATGCCAAGGCACGGTTTTCCATCGATCAGCACTGCAATGAGAAGTAATGATATAGTTGAAGAAATTGACTGATTAGACTAGCTCAGGGGTCTATTAACCAGTAACAGCTCCAGTAAGCGGAGTTGATTGGCTGCCCGAACAAAGTTTTGCGTGGGGTAATGGATGTGATAGTAAGTGTCGCCTCTTAGAAAATCGGCCAGAAACCGCAAGGCCATGATGTAGGTCATCATAGGGCCAGCAAAAGTTGTGTGATGCAGTTCTTCTTTCGTAAGTTGCTTTTCCATTGCTGAAAGATATCCACTTATAACGGCATCATAGAATTCATCGCGATAGCGAATCGTAGAAACATCTTTCTCTTCTTCGCTCACCGGGCTTACCAATGTCCGAATCAAATCACCCAAATCATAAATAAAATAGCCGGGCATCAACGTATCCAAATCAATAACGGCCAAAGGTTTGTCTGTGGTAGCATCAAACAATACATTGTTGATTTTAGTGTCGTTATGAAAAATTCTCGGCATAAGCTCTCCGGACGAAATCAGATGATGATAGCGCTCCACCAAAAAATGAAATTGAGTAGCCTGATCTATCAATGAGCTTGCTGCTGCTCTACGTTCAGCAGATGCATGAAGCCGCGCTTCTTCAAATTGTTTGTAACGAAGGCCAAGATTATGAAATTCGGGAATGGTGGGTTGAAAAGCCGTACTTTGACATCCACAAAGATGTGAAGCTAGTTGCCCAAATGCCTGGGCTGCATCGTACGCTTGTTGGGGCCGCTTTGCTTCGTTGATGGTGTAGGAATTCTCGAAGTAGGGAAAGAGCCTCCATGGATTAAGTTCTTCATCATAGGCGTAATCCGTTCCGCTTACAGTAGAGACGGGCGTTAGAAAAAGGTAATAAGGGTGTTTTTCCTTTAAGTAGTCAGCAGCTTGCCTGATGTTGGTGGCCACCGCCTCAGGATTTTGAAACACATTTTTGTTGACGCACTGAAGAACATAGCCTGGTTTGCCGCGCAATTGATAGGTGCGGTTGATGTGGCCAGCCCCTATTCTTTCAACAGAAAAATGTGAAGCCTCTAAACCAAATTGTGGCAACAACAAGGTAATGGAAGACAGCTCGCTGGCAGAAATTTTTTCTACCACAACTTCGCAGGATATTCGCCTTTGGCTATTAACTCAGCAATGCGCGATGATACTGCGTCTTTGTCTTCTTTATAAGTAACACCAAACCATGTGCTTCCACCCGAAATCACTTTTACCTTGCCCAGGTTGCGCGCAATCATATCATTCACAATAAGAGGAATATAAAATTCTGATTTAATGTTTTGGTGATTGGCCTTCAAAAAATCCAGGAACAATTGCCCCGCCAGAGGAAAGATGGAAGGGTAAAACCCCCAGAAGTTCATAGAGGTAGGTGTTTCGGGACTCAGTTCTCTGTCGCCCTCTTTTTCCTTAGAAACTATCTTGCCATTCTCTTTCACAATAGTGGTGCGTTCCACCACCGAAGTCAGATAGCCCTGGTTGTCGGTTTCGCCACAGCCGCGCGAAACGCTGCCATGTTCTGACAAAACATTTTTCAATGTATAGCCCACCATGGCATGGGCACCCGTGTTTTCTTTTTCAAAAAAATCTGCCAGCGAACGAAATGCCTGCTGCCCGTAAAAATCATCAGCATTAATAACCGCAAATGGCTCGCGGATAACTTCTTCAGCACAAAGCATGGCGTGGCCCGTGCCCCATGGCTTGGTGCGCTCTGCATTTTGGTAAGGAGCAGGAATTTTTTTATCGAGCGCCTGAATGACAAACTCCACCTCCATTTTACCTTGCAGCTTAGGCAGGAATTTTTCCTTCATGGTCTCTACAATTTCATCGCGCACAATAAACACTACTTTGGTAAACCCGCTGCGGTATGCATCGAACAGCGAATAGTCCATAATGGTCTCGCCATTGGGCCCGAAGCCGTCTATCTGCTTAATGCCACCGTACCGACTGCCAATGCCGGCCGCCAACACCATTAAAGTCATATTTGGTTTTGTGCTCATTGTGTTTTGCTCAAAATTGCTGTATACTCGAAAAAATTATCCCGCAAAAATAATAGTATTCACCTTATTTCTATGACTACCCCCACCCTTGACCAACAGAAGTCTAACACAGGGCCGATGATCATCATTGGCGTGTTGTTTTTCATATTTGGCTTTGTAACATGGATTAACGGCCCGCTGATATCCTTTGTGAAGCTTGCGTTTTCGTTGGATACAGACTCGAAGGCATTTTTAGTAACCACTGCGTTTTACCTCGCTTATTTTTTCCTGGCGCTGCCTTCATCTTGGATTCTGGAAAAGACAGGCATGAAAAAAGGTATGGCCCTGGGATTGTTTGTGATGGCGGTAGGTACTTTTTTGTTTGGCACCTTTGCCACACAACGCAACTACACCATTTCGCTGGTGGGCTTGTTTGTAATTGGCTCGGGGCTTTCGTTGTTGCAAACTGCCTCTAACCCTTACATAAGTATTTTGGGCCCTATTGAAAGTGCTGCAAGACGCATTAGTATCATGGGTATTTGTAACAAGATTGCAGGCATTCTGAGCCCGATTATTCTCAGTGCATTTGTGCTGCAAGGCATTGATAAGCTGGAAGAAAGTGTGGCAAAGGCGGCTGATGTAGCCAGCAAAGATGCGATACTAAATGATTTTGCTGCTAAGATTTACGCGCCCTATATGGTGATGGCCGTTGTTCTTGTGGCTTTGGGTTTCTGGATCATGCGTTCTGCTTTACCTGAGATCAAAGCCTCTGAAGTAAACGAGACCCCCGCAGACAGTGTGCTCTCCAAGACAAAGACCAGCGTGCTACAGTTTCCGCACCTGATGTTGGGTGCCCTTTGCATTTTTGTTTATGTAGGAGCTGAAGTAATGGCAGGTGATGCGATAGGCACCTATGGTAACGGGTTTAATTTGCCTTTGGACGAAACCAAATATTTTACTTCGTTCACGCTGGTAGCCATGCTGGTAGGTTATGTAATCGGGTTGGCCACCATACCCCGGTTTGTATCGCAACAAGGTGCCTTAAAAATTTCTGCACTGTTAGGTATTTTATTTACAGTGGCTGCGTTGTTTACACAAGGTTATGTATCGGTAGGTTTTGTAGCTGCTTTGGGTTTGGCAAATGCGTTGATGTGGCCCGCCATTTTTCCGTTGGCTATTGATGGACTTGGAAAGTTTACTGAAAAGGGTTCGGCTATTTTGATAATGGGCATAGCGGGTGGTGCTATTATCCCAAAAATATTTGCCAGCCTGAAAGAAGACTATAATTTTCAAATCGTGTTTTTTGCGTTGATGTTGCCCTGCTATTTATATATACTCTTCTATGCGCAACGTGGCTATAAAGCCGGTAAAACAGCATCATGATCAGATACTCAGTAATACTATTCTCTTTTTTTATCAGCGCTTCTTCTTTTGCGCAAAGCGAATATTACAAGGCCCGCGATTTTACGGCTGAGAACATTTTTACTGAGAACATAGAGGGCCCCAACTTCGATTCGAAGGGGCACCTTTATGTTGTCAATTTTCAGAAAGACGGCACCATTGGCAAAGTAGATGCGCATGGCAATGCATCGCTGTTTGTAACCTTGCCATACAACAGCGTGGCCAACGCCATTGTATTCAATTCGGAGGGCACCATGTTGCTGGCCGATTGGAAGGGGCATAATATTCTTCGTGTGAATATGAAGAAGAAAGCGGTAGGTGTTGTATGTCACAAGGCATTCAACCAACCGAATGACCTCACCATCAATACCAAAGATCAACTGTTTGCCAGCGACCCCAACTGGAAAGATGGAACTGGGAAACTGTGGCGGATAGAGCCTGATGGCGAAGCCATTTTGCTGCGCGATGACATGGGCACTACCAATGGAATTGAACTAAGCCCGGATGAAAAAATACTCTATGTAAATGAGAGTGTGCAACTGAAGGTATGGGCTTTTGATGTGGACGACAAGGGCAACATTAGCAACCAGCGCCTTTTTCACGAGTTCGATGATTTTGGTTTAGATGGCATGAAGTGCGATGAAAAGGGCAACCTTTACGTAACGCGGTACGGTAAGGGTACCGTTGCTATTTTAAGTCCACGTGGGCAGTTGATACGAGAAGTTGAGTTGAAAGGCGAAAAGCCTAGCAACCTGGTGTTTGGTGGGCGCGATGGAAAAACCGTTTATGTTACGCTGCAAGACCGCAAGGGCATGGAGGTTTTCAGATCGGAGTTTGCCGGTAAAAGATTTAAGAAATAAGTAGTTTATCCAGTTGGCCTATAACCAACTCTTCGCGTAGCGCATAACTGCCGTGAACAAGAACATAAGGGATATTCCTTTTTTCGAGTTCTGTTTTGAATAAGCTGAACATTTCTTCTCGTTTATGTCCCAGGTCACGTAGGCCATCACTTACCCAAGGCACGTCAATGTCGAAAAGAAAATACAGATCGTATTTGACGATTGTTTCCCATTCGATTAAAGCTGGGGGTACTACGCCCAGGTAATAGTGAGAATAGATTTGTGTAGTGATCAGATCAGTATCGCAGAACAACAGTTTATTAGCAGTGGCTTGTTTCGCAAGTACTCTTTCGGTTTGCGCTTGTCCTATTTTCAGGATATCGTTCACCGTGAAGTCATTCGAAGTAATCATTTCGCGGGCTACCTCGGGCACAAAGTGGGTGTGATAGTGAGCGGCCATTTTTTGTGCGAGGGTAGATTTGCCTGTGCTTTCGGGGCCATAGAAACAAATTTTCTTTACAAAGTAGGGTCGAACAGTGGCTGGGATATACTCCCAGTTACGCAGCGGGTGTTGCCTGATCTGAGTGGCCGAAATGGGAATAAGTTTTCTTTCACTGTCGAACGAAACATGGCTTGCACCCAATTGGTGTGCGAAGGGCTCTCCGTAATCTTCTGATGAAAAAACAATGTCAATCGGGCCATAGTGTTTTTTTATGACGCTGGCCCAAATAGCAGTGCGTTCGGTTAGCGGCAACTCAGGTTGATCAAAATTATCTTCTATTTTTTGAATAGTTAATTTTGGATTTCCCTGGAACGTTTCCTTTAACCACCTCAAGCGGATGGCTGCCGCAATAGGATCGCTCGGGGTGTAGCTCATCGAAACGATCAACTCATCGCACTGCCCGGCAGCAAAATTGATTAGTGCTACGTGGCCGTTGTGAAGCGGCATAAACTTGCCGATCACCAGTCCGCGGCTCATAAAGCCTGGCTTTTGTAGCTTCTGTATTCTTTCATCCAATTGAACAATGCAAACGTAGCGATACCGGTAAAAATCAGGTATAGTAAACTGTAGAATTTGATGTCGCGCACAAAATACAGGTAAGTAGCCACCAGGTCTACCAATATCCAGATGATCCAACATTCTACTTTTTTCTGAATCATGTAGAAGGTGGTGATGATACTCATAACGGTAATGAATGAATCTAAATATGGTGAAGCACTTGGTTGACTAAAAATGTTTGGCAACCACTCATGCAAATTAGAGGCAAACTGCCCCATCAGCCATGTCCCTAACAATCCTCCACCAAAAGCCAATGCCAATTCAATTGGTTTCATGTAGCTGATACGCAACTCCTTCTTTTTGTCTTCTTCGCCTGGGCGAGGATTAGCCCACCGCCACCAACCCAACAGATTGGTAATAGAAAAAAATACTTGCAGAAACATGTCTGGATACAATTGTACCTGGTAGAAAAGAAAAAAGGAGAGCACCACATTGATGATACCTACCGGCCAGCTCCAAATATTGGCTTTCGCAGAGAGGCCCACGGCAATGACACCACTCAGCCACCCAAAAAATTCGAGAAAGCTTACGGGGTACCCCCAAATTGTGAAAAAAGTACTTTCAATGTCGAAAAATGTCATGAAGTGATTTATATGTCAATAGGTCTTGAAAGTTGGGAGATAGAGCTGGAGGATAGAAATCACAGCTTGATACACACATTTTTTGCTTCCGTAAAAAATCGCAGTGCATCCCAACCGCCTTCGCGGCCCACACCCGATTGCTTCATGCCACCAAAGGGTGTACGCAAGTCGCGCAGCAACCAACAATTTACCCAAATGATGCCGCTCTTAACTCTAGCAGCCACGCGGTGCGCACGTTTTAAGTTCTCTGTCCAGATGGTGGCAGACAAACCGTAAGCGTTGCTATTGGCATATTGTATTACTTCCCCTTCTGTATCGAAAGGCATAATCGTTACTACCGGGCCAAAAATTTCTTCCTGGTTCGTGCGGCACGTTTGAGGCAACCCGGTAATTACGGTAGGGGTAACGAAGTATCCGTCTTTGCACCTGCCTTCAGGTGCTACACGTTGGCCACCACAAACGATGGTTCCACCTTCTTCTTTAGCCAACTGTATGTACGATAATACTTTATTCATGTGCCCTTCGGATACCAAAGCACCTACGCGCGTTTTTTCTTCAAGCGGGTCGCCTACAGGCAATGCCTGAACACGCTTCACAAATTCATCCACAAATTTTTGGTAAAGTGGACGCTCCACCAGAATACGCGAGCCACAGAGGCAAATTTCGCCCTGGTTTGAAAATGAGGATTGAACGGACGTTGCCACAGCCTGCTCAAAATCGCAGTCGGCAAAAATGATGTTGGGGTTCTTTCCACCTAATTCTAAGGAAAGCTTTTTAAACATGGGTGCTGCCGTGGCGGCAATGCGTTTGCCTGTAACAGTTCCACCCGTAAAAGAGATGGCCGGTATTTCAGGATGCTCGATGATGGCTTGACCGGCCTTCGGGCCCAGGCCATGCACTATGTTAAGTACACCGGGCGGCAGACCTGCTTCTGCGCACAACTGCGAAAACAGAAACGCTGTCATGGGTGTAAGTTCCGAAGGCTTGGCCACCACGGTGCACCCTGCTGCCAGCGCGGGTGCAATTTTCCAGGTGAATAAGTAGAGCGGTAAGTTCCAAGGCGAAATGCAGCCGGCAATGCCCGCTGGTTCGCGCACTGTATAATTGATGGCCTCATTACCCGTCATGTGCGCTTCGCTGGCAAAATGAATGGAGGCGGTTGCATAAAAGCGCATGTTGGCCGAGGCGCGGGGAATATCTACTGCTTTGGCCAGCTTCACCGGTTTCCCGTTGTCAATGCTTTCGGCCAATGCCAGTTGATCGAGGTCGCGATCGATCAAATCGGCAATGCGAAGAAGTATGGCGGCTCTTTTTTCTGTCTGCAAAGTGGACCATAGGGGAAAGGCCTGCTGCGCTGCCTGCACGGCAGTCGCTACATCTCTTTCGTCCGAATCGGCAATGAGGCTGTAAGGTATGCCCAGCGATGGATCGATGTTGTTGATGTATTGACGTGAAACAGGCTCTGGCCATTGCCCCCCAATAAAATTTTTAATCCTTTCCACAAGCAGTTTGTTTAGCTTTTAATCTGATATTACCTCTTTGTCAATACCGGAATTTGGGTATTTTTAACCGACCTGAGAGAGGAGCAAAGATTTGAAAAAGATTGTAATCTGCGAAGACCACCGCATTGTTTATGACGGTTTGGAGTTGTTATTGGCCGGAAACAAGGAGTACAGCATTACTGGCTATGCGGGTGATGGAAAGACCTTAAAAACGCTGCTGAAAAATACCGACCCGGATATACTTATTCTGGATTTGAACCTGCCCGACAGCGATGGATTTACCTTGCTGCGCGACATCAGAAGCAGCAACGAAAAAATCAGAATCATTATCCTTACCATGTACAACGATTCGTTTTTGATCGAAAAGGCGCGCGAAGAAAAAGCGAATGCCTATCTGTTGAAAAATGCCAGCAATGAAGAAATATTGGCGGCACTGGCCCAAAGCAATGAAACCGATTTTTATGTGACCGGAGCCATTCAGCATGAGATGGACCGAAAAAAAATGTATCGCGACCGGTTTGTACAGAAAATGAAGCTTACACGCAGAGAATTGGAGATCATAGAAAAATTGGCACGTGGCGAATCTTCGCAGGAAATAGCAGAGCAGCTTTTTCTCAGCCCACATACTGTGGAAACCCATCGAAAAAATATTTTCCGTAAGTTAGAAATCAACAACATTGCCGACCTGGTTCGCTTCGCACATGAGAATGGCATTGCTTAGCTTTGGCCTGCTGTTGACGATAAGCGGCACGGTTGCACAAAGCCAATGGGTTATTTCAGAAACAGTAACTAAAGCATCTGTAATACCTCATGCAAAAATTCTAAAGGTTGATTCTTTGATAGCGCCTCAACAGGCTCGTACACAATTCTTAAATGGAGATGGTGAAAGCACAAGCCGATCTGTGCTGGGCTACATCGATCAATACGTGTGGATGCATGTTACCATAAGTTACCGGCACCAAGAAAAAGCGCAAATCTACCTCGAATTGAGCAATCCACACATGGATTATATGGAGTTGTTTGAAGTGGTTGATGGAGAAATTGTTTCGCAAGGTAAAACAGGCGATATTTTTCCGTTCCCCCAACGGCCTTTGCCTCATCGCAACTTTGTTTACCCTTTGCATTTTTCCCCGGGCGAGGAGAAAGAGTTGCTCATGGTTTTTTACAAGCCGGGTTCATCCATAGAAATCCCTGTGTACCTATGGTCGCCAGCGGCTTTTGGTTACCGCGATTACATATACAACCTGGGGTATGGTGCGTTCTTCGGCTTCATTGCCATTTGTTTTCTGGCATCGGCCATTGCTTACATTATTCTAAAGAGAGTTTTGCATTTGTGGTATACGCTGTATGTGCTGTCTGTTTTCTTATATGTTTTAGCAAATCTCGGTCTCGCGTTCCAATGGCTGTACCCCCAAACTACTGACCTAAACAGTATTATTCACGTAAGCCTTTCGGTCATCATTTTTATTTTCTTCTTTAAGTTCAGCCAGGCGTTTCTGCCCTACAGGGAGAGCCTGCCACGTGTAAACGCCACTCTGAATGGGATCTCGTATTACTTTCTTGCCTCCATTTTTATTGGCGCAGCAACGTACCCAGCTGTTAAACAAATTTCTGTCTATTGGCTGCCTGTTAACTATGGTATTATGCTGGTGGGGCATGTCTTGGTGGTGATGGGAGCCGTTTATTTAGTGAGAAAACACCGGCAAGATGCTACCCTCTACCTTATCTCCATTTTTATTCTTTTTTCTTTTGGGTCACTTCAGGTATTGCGCGCTTACGATATAGCCGTTTTTACAGGCGCTGAATTGAACCTGTTGATGATTGGCACCACATTCGAGTTACTGATTCTTTCGTTGGCGCTCACTTTACAGATGAAGAAAGTGTATGACGAGCGCAATACCTTATCGGTTAAGATGGCGCAGCAGCAGAAGGAGTTACTGAAAGCTTATGTGGAGGGCGTGGAGAAAGAAAGAGAGCGTGTTTCGCGCGAGCTGCACGATGACATTGGCAGCCGATTGAGTACCCTGAAACGACACGCCTCTGCCCAGGCGAGTGTGCTTCAGGAAAAGATAGATGCACTTTGCACCGATGTGCGCAACATGTCGCACCAACTTTCACCTGCATCGCTCAAAATTGCCGGATTGCGTCACCTTATTTCAGAGCTGGCTGATGAAACAAAAAGGATCACAGGCATCGCGGTGGATGTTCAGTTCTACGATTGGCCTGCAGAGATTCCTGAAGAAGTGGCCCACCACCTGTATCGCATCGTGCAAGAGGCAGTGAGCAATGCCGCCAAATATGCACAGGCCACCGAAATAGATCTGCAGTTTTTTAAACATCAAAACGAATTGGTGTTAACTATTGATGACAATGGAAAGGGGTTCGATGTTTCAGATGCACATAAAGGCATTGGGCTAAAAAACATGCAGGCCAGGGTTGCCTCTTTGCAAGGCTCGCTGGAAATCAGCAGCGATGCCGCACACGGCACCAGCATACTTATCAAAGGAATTTACCTGGCGTAGTTAGAGCGAGCCGGTGCGGCCGCCATCTACCGGCACGTTGATTCCATTAATGTAACCCGCAGCAGGCGTAGCCAGAAAAGCCACAGCAGCAGCTACTTCGTGTGGGTCTGAAATTCTTCCGGCAGGTATTTCGGCAATCATTTCGCGCTTTACTTCGTCAATGGTTTTGCCGCTTTTTTTCGCCTTGTTTTTTATCAGGGCTTCCAGACGGCCCGTCATAGAGGCACCGGGCAAAACGTTATTAACGGTAATGCCAAAAGGGGCTACCTCTACCGACAATGTTTTGGCCCAATTGGCCACGGCTCCGCGAATGGTATTGGAAACACCCAGTCCGCGCAGCGGAACTTTTACTGACGTTGATATGATGTTGATGATACGACCATAGTTAGCCTTCTTCATACCCGGCACCAGTGCCTGAACCAGAATTTGGTTGCATATCAGGTGGTTGGTAAAGGCTTTGTTGAACTCATCAAGTTTGGCATCCAGTACATTGCCTGGCGCGGGCCCGCCCGTATTGTTTACCAGAATATGTACCACCTCTTTACTGAAATGTTTGTCGAGGCCAGACTCTAATTGTTCGGGCAGGTTAAAGTCGGCAACCAGGTAATCGTGCTTTTGCCCGTTGGGTTTGGGCATGTCTTTCAATGCCGATTTCAGTTTACTTTCTTCACGCGAAACCAGCGTTAGCGAAGCGCCCAACAGGGCCAACTCAATAGCCGAAGCTTTGCCAATTCCCTGCGTGCTTCCGCAAACCACCGCATGTTTTCCGCTCAGATTAAGATCCATATCGGTTCATTTAAATATTTGTAATTTTAATCAATTAATAGGTGAATCAACCATCATTTTTCAATTAATAACCGTACGCTATGGCGATCAAAAGACCCTTTAACCTTAAACAATGGATAACAGATAATCGCGATTTGCTGAAGCCACCGGTAGGCAATAAAAATTTATATGCCGATGCAGGCGATTATATTGTGATGATTGTGGGTGGCCCCAATGCGCGCAAAGACTATCACTTCAACGAAACAGAAGAGTTGTTTTACCAACTGGAGGGCGATATCAATGTACGCATTCAGGAAGATGGCAAGCCGGTAGATATTCCGATCAGGGAAGGAGAGATGTTCTTATTGCCGGCACGTGTACCTCATCGCCCCGAGAGGCCTGCCAACACCGTGGGTTTGGTAATAGAATGTAAACGCCCCAAGCAAGAAGTGTTGGATGGATTGATGTGGTTTTGCGAAAAATGTAACAACCCCCTGCACGAGTACCGCTTTCACCTCGACAACATTGAGAAAGATTTTCTGCCACGGTTCCGCGAATTTTACGGATCGGAATCCCTTCGCACCTGTAAGAAGTGCGGAACGGTAATGGAGGCGGACAAAAGATTTGTATAAGATCTTCCTTGCCAGATTATGATTTTTGAGAACTCGCTGGCCTTCGCCAAAAAACTTGATCGTGCCGACACCCTAAAAAAATTCAGAAGTCGTTTTTTGCTACCAAAGGCAAATGGTAAAACGGCCATTTATTTCACCGGCAACTCGCTGGGTCTGCAACCCAAGTCGGCAAAAAAGTTTTTGGATGAGGAGCTGAAAGATTGGGCTACATTAGGTGTGGAAGGCCACGTGCATGCCGGGCGCCCCTGGCTGTATTACCATAAGTTTGCCAAGAAGGCGTTGGCGCGGTTAGTGGGAGCCAGCCCTGATGAAGTAGTGGCCATGCATCAGCTAACGGTAAATTTGCATTTGCTGATGGTGTCTTTTTATCGGCCTACGCAGCAGCGTCATAAAATCATTACCGAAAAGGGGGCCTTTCCTTCCGATCAATATGCGTTTGAATCGCAGATACGCCTGCATGGCCTCGATCCAGACAAGGCGTTGATTGAGTTAGCACCCCGTTCTGGTGAGCGCACCTTGCGAACGGAAGATATTCTTCAGGTTATCCGCGAACACGCCCATGAACTGGCGCTGGTGATGATGGGAGGAGTTCAATATTATACAGGCCAGTTTTTTGAGATAGGCAAGATTACAAAGGCGGCTCATGCGGCAGGTGCTTACGCTGGATTCGACCTGGCCCATGCCGTGGGCAACGTACCCCTTTCTCTTCACGCAGACGGGGTTGATTTTGCCGTGTGGTGCAGTTACAAATACCTCAACTCCGGGCCTGGTGGTTTGGGCGGTGCTTTTGTTCATCAGAAACATGCCACCAGCAAGGACCTGCCCCGGTTGGCCGGGTGGTGGGGCCATCAGGAAAAAGAGCGCTTTCTCATGAAGAAAGGTTTTATACCGATGCCGGGTGTAGACGGCTGGCAGCTCTCCAATTTTCCGGTTTTGTCGGGGGCGGCACACCTGGCCTCACTGCAATTGTTTGAGGAGGCGGGCATCAAAAATTTACGCAAAAAGAGTTTAGACCTTACAGGATATCTTGCCTATCTGTTAAACCAGATGGATCCTGACCGGGAGAAGTTTGAAATTTTTACCCCTTCCGACCCTAAACAGCGCGGATGCCAGCTTTCATTGTTTATAAAAAAGAATGGTAAGAAAGTATTCGATCGGTTAACGCGCGCAGGGGTAATTGCCGACTGGCGCGAGCCGGGTGTTATACGCGTGGCACCCGTTCCGTTGTACAACACGTTTGAAGAAGTGTTTACGTTTTCCGAGATTTTTGAGAAATCTATCGATTCAGTTTTTAAAAAATGACATCAACAAAAAACATCGCCATTGCAGGTGCAGGACTGGTAGGTTCCCTGCTTTCCATCTACCTGGCCAAACGCGGATATCGCGTTACCGTTTTTGAACGCAGGGGCGACATGCGCACCTCGAGTGTGGAGGCGGGCCGCTCTATCAACCTGGCATTGAGCAACAGGGGCATCAAAGCATTGGAAGAAGTCGGGCTGGCAGAAGAACTTCGCAAAGTAGCCATACCTATGCACGGCCGTACCATGCACGATCTGCAAGGCAACCTTTCTTTTCTTCCTTATGGAAAGCAAGGGCAATTTATCAACTCCATTTCGCGCAGTGGGTTGAACATGGTACTGATGACGGCTGCGGAAGAGGCGGGTGTAAAGATTAACTTCCAATGTGGTGTAACTAAAATCGATTGGCAAACCGGCACGCTGTGGCACGCCACACCCTCAGGCAGCGAAGCACAGCAGCAGTTCGATTGGATAATGGGTGGCGATGGCGCGTTCTCTGTTGTGCGCAATGAATTGATGAAATCTTACCGATTCAATTACTCGCAGGAGTATATCGAGCATGGCTATAAAGAGCTGACGATACCCGCAGGTCCCGATGGTTCGTTTCAGCTGGAGAAAAACGCTTTGCACATCTGGCCACGGGAGAGCTATATGCTGATTGCTTTGCCTAACCCAGACGGCACATTTACTTGCACCTTGTTTTTTCCGCACGAGGGTAACATTTCTTTCGCATCGTTACAAAAGAAAGAAGAGGCCCAACGTTTTTTTCAGCAAGTTTTTCCCGATGCTTTGAAGCTGATGCCCACTTTTCTGGAAGACTGGCACAACAATCCGGCCTCTTCATTGGTAACAGTAAAGTGCCTTCCCTGGTATAGAGGGAAGGCTGTGGTGTTAGGCGATGCTGCCCATGCCATTGTTCCTTTCTTTGGGCAAGGCATGAATGCTGGGTTTGAAGATTGCCGCATCTTCAACCAACTGCTCAACGAATACAATGATGATTGGGAAAGCATGTTGCCCCGCTTCCAGGAATTACGCAAACCGGATGCGGATGCCATTGCGCAGCTGGCACTTGATAATTTTGTGGAGATGCGCGACCTGGTGGCCGATGCCGACTTTCTGCTTCGAAAGAAAATTGAGGCAAAGCTGCATGAGCTTTACCCCGACCGGTGGATTCCCCTGTACTCCATGGTGACATTTCATGAAGACATGCGCTATTCCGATGCCTACCGCACCGGGCAAAGACAAAAAGCCATTATGGATAAGGTGATGAAGCAACCAGGTATCGAAACAGGCTGGCCGCAGTTGAACTTTGCCGACATCGTTAGCCAGTTGGCAACTACCTGATGTGAATTTTGTATTCTTCGTAGCGCGCCAGCACGGCTTTTACATAGTTTACAGGCCCCTCGCAGCGACAATACCCGGCAGCTACTTCTGGGTCGCGGTAGAATTGGGGTTTTGATTTCTGTAAAAGGTAAAACTCCACATTGTCGTCCCACAGAGTGGGGTCGGCACCGTATTTACGAGCAAGATTGCGGGCATCTATTACGTGAGACAGCCCTACGTTGTAAGATGCCAACATAAATTTCAGACGTTCGTGTGGGTCCGTTATTGTCTTGGCCCACAACTCGTCCAGGTGCTTTAAAAACAACACACCGGCTTTGATGTTCTGTGCAGGGCTATAGAGATTGTCCACATCAAACTGATCGCCTGTGCCGGGCATTAACTGCATCAGCCCGATAGCGCCTGCCCACGATTCCGCCCGCGGGTTAAAATTCGATTCGCGGCTGATGATGGCTGCCAGCAGTCGCCAATCCCAACCCAAAGTGTCTGCACCCGCTTTAATTAAGTCATCATATTGACTCAACTTTCCGCCACTCAGCGATGAATAGTCGCTGCTCATGCGAGCCAGCGATGTGCGCGGGCTGTTAAAGTATTTTTCGTGTATGATGCGCAAGATGCCATTCTTCTTCACTTGCGTTAGCCATATGTTGGCGGCAGCCAGCAACTGGGGCGCATTTTTTCTGGCTGCCCAGGCAATCTGCTGTGGTAGACTTAGCACCATGGTTACATCTAGATTGGGGTAGTAGGTAGCGTTTACCATCGCGAGCGTTTGATCGGTTACTGTGTAGTCAATTTCTCCCATGGCCACCCTGCGAATCAACGATTCGGTTTCGGCTGTGGCGCTGTCTTCCACAATATTTATTTCGCCACCTATTTCGTTCGAAAGGTTTTCGAGTCGCTCTTTGAATGCCGACTGGCGCATGACATGCACTTCTTTGCCAATCAGTTCTACCGGGTTTCTAACCATTTGGCGTTCGGCCAGCGCAGGGTTATCTCGCCAGTTGTCGGGCTTGCGTTGTACCAACACCTGGCTGGTGGTAAAGTGCGCATCGGTAAAGTCGATGTATTTTTTTCTTTCGCGGGTAATGGTAAGCGGGAAGGCAATTAAGTCGCCTTCGCCTTTGTTCAACCTATCTATAGCTTCTTCTACACCTGAGATCACCGTTATTTTCAACTGTACTTTTAAGTATTGGCAGAAGCGTTTCAGCAACTCGTATTCATAGCCCATGGGCTGGCCCCGGTAAATGAAATAACTCACCGAATTGTTGTCTACCAATGCGTTTAACACACCGCGTTCGCGTATTTCTGTCAGGTCAATGGTTACCTGAGGCTTTTTGGTAAAGGTGGGCTGTTCGGTACGATTGCAGGAAAGCAAAATAAAAAGAAATGCTGCCAGCATTTTTGCTGCTTTCATAGCACGGGTCATGCATGGAAAATAGTGAAAACTGCATTAAAACAAAAGAGGCCCCGAGGGGCCTCTTGGAGAATTGTAACGGAACTTTTAGCTGCCGAAGATATAGCGTAAGCCGATTTGCATCTGCCAACGAGAACTGCGGAAGCCAGAATCGATGATGTTGTTTTCCCACGGTTTCTCGCCACGAATGATATTAGCATTCAATGTATACTCTGGGGTTCTGGTTCCTGGTTGAAATTGGCGGAAGTTCAGGATACCAAAGTTACCGTTGGAAATGAAGTATCTTCTGCCCCAATCAGCATTAACCATGTTACCAAAGTTAAATATGTCGAGAGAGAACTGCAGGGTATTTCTCTTACCACCCGAAGTCTTGAGAAATACATCTTGCGTAAAGCGCAGGTCTAGAATACTCTCGAAAGGTGTTCTGCCCGTATTACGTTCTGCGTATTGACCACGATTGTTACTCAGGTACTTGTCGTCTTCTATATAAGAGTTAAGAATGTTCCACTGCTGTGCAGGCGTATACGTTACACCGTCAACGGTTACATTTTGAAAAATAATGTCGCTCTGGTTGGCAGGTACATAAATAAGTTCTGAATTGTTAAAGCCTCCGTCATTCACAAACTGATTGTTGTTTGCATTTACAACATAAGAGAAAGGGTTACCAGATTGACCATTATAGAACAATGAAATCTGCGATGCAAGGAATCCAAGGTACTCTTTTCGATAGCTCAACTGAGCCAAGAAACGGTTGCCGATCGAATAGTTAGAGCGCTGTGCATCTCCTTCCAGGTTTCTACCCAGCACATTCTGATATCCAGCAAACTGAGAGTTATTCTGCGAAGAGTTTCCATCATTCAAAGAATAAGAATCACCATACGTGTATCCCACATTGGCGGTAAGCCCAAAGTCAAATGATTTGGATACGGATGCAACCAGGTTATAAGAATAACCCTTGTTTGTATTGGTAGCTAAAAAGATACCAGTGTAGGTGGGATCTAGCAGATTAGAAGCATTTGCATTGAAGATGGGGCGGTTATCTGGTGTACCAGAGAACTGTTCCGTTGAGGGGCGTAAGTTCAGGTTCTGATAGAATACGTTATTAAGAGTTTTGGTGTAGATGGCTTCAAACGTACCAATGAATCCAAGCGGCAGTTGCTTGTCGACTGCAGCGTTCAGCTTAAATACTTGCGGCAGTTTAAAATCTTCAGCAAACAAGTCAATCTGACCTGATGGCGCAGGATTCGAAATATCTACAGTGGGAAACTGCTGATTTACGTTCGGATTGAACGGCACAGATCGGTTGGTAACACGCACACCTCCGATATTAAAACCGTAGTTGTTAAATGCTCCACCTGGCCAAACCAGTGGCAAACGGGAAGTGAAAATCCCGATTCCGCCACGGAGCTGTAATGTTTGGTCTGCTTTTGATTTCCAGTTAAAGCCAACGCGGGGCGAAACGAGTAGTTGAGGTTTGATGAAATTACCTGGCCTTGCGCCCTTCAGGTCGTAACCTGCTGCTTCAATGGCAGGTATCGCATTTTGATCGAAGTCAGCGTTTTCTGCCGGAGAATCTGGGAAAACGGGCAGGTCAAATCGCAAACCGGCAGTTATTCGAAGTTGATTAGTAACCTGGATTTCGTCCTGACCATACAGTCCAAATTGAAACCCTTTAAATGCTGCGATTGCATTAGATTCATCTCCTGTAACTAGGTCCACCTGCGAGAAGCTCCTTGTATAGGTATCTGTATTGATGTCATTCAGAAATTCACCCAGACGATCGTAGGAATAGGCGCCAAAGTTTTCCCGAATGAAAAGGTTGCCCACATTGTAATATTCGTTGTGAGTGCCTACAGTGATGGTGTGCTTACCCTTATAGATATCCAAATCATTAGTAAGCGTGATCACATCCTGATTCAGAAGGTTGGCAGTCGAAAATCTCTCGGCACCAAATTCGTATCCGCCAGGTCCATCATCGATAAATACAGTTGGGAAAGGGTCTCCGAACGGGTCGCGGTCATCGCGTACCAAGGTAACGCCAAGCACAAATTTGTTAGACAACGTATTTGATAGCCGGCTCTTCAATTCCAATGATGTTGAATTTGTCTTTGAAAGAAAGTACTCAGAACCGTTTGTAAAACCTAGAAACGTGGTTGACGAACTACGTGCTTCAAGGTTTTCAGCAGATACATACGAATGACGAAGAGAAAGTGTGTGAACATCGTTAATGTTCCAGTCCAACTTAGCAAGAAACTTATCACTGTTTAGGAATTCAGTATTGGCATCGAAAACTCCTGGGTCGTAGCCAAAGGTTGCCAATTTATTGCGAAGGGCGTTGAGCGAGTCGAGGTTGTCGTCACCTACGTAGGTAGCGAAGTTGAAGGGCTGCGGTGTTTCGTCACGCTGCAATTCTGCGTTAACGAAGTAGAACAATTTGTCTTTGATAACCGGGCCTCCTAACCGGAAACCATAGGTCTTTGCAGTAAAAGGATTAAGTTTTTTAGGATCGTCATTAGCGGTGTTAGGATCATCTTCGCGATCCAACGGAGTTTTGCCAGCAAAGTTTTCATTTCTGAACAGATAGTACGCGGAGCCCTCTACACTGTTGGTGCCGCTGCGGGTTACCGCATTGATAGCTCCTCCAGAAAAACCCCCTTGCCGAATGTCGAAGGGAGAAACTGATACTTGGAATTGCTCAATCGCATCCAAGCTGATGGGTTGAACACCCGTTTGACCACCATTGGTTCCTGAACCGGCAAGTCCAAATACGTCATTGTTTATTGCACCGTCAATATATATTGCATTGTATCGGTTATTCTGCCCCGCAAGTGATATTGAGAACCCGTCAGCATTTTGCTGGATATTAGCCAGGGGGTTGAACCGAGCGAAGTCAGCGATAGAGCGCGATATGGTTGGCAGGCTGTTAATTGTTTCTTGATTTACAATTGTTTTTTGACCATCGCGATCTCCACCAAACATACCAGAAGCGCTCACCGTAATTTCATTCAATTGCGTAGCCGTTTCTGCGAGCGTTGCATCTAAAGTGAAGTTCTGCCCTAGTGTCAAGAATATGTTCTGCTGTTCAAAGTTGGAATAACCAACAAAGGATATTGTTATTTTGTAGGGACCGCCAACCCGTGTGTTGGGCAATCGGTAATAACCGCTGGCATCGGTTACAGTTCCATACGTGGTGCCTGACGGAACGTGCACCGCCTGAACGGTTGCGCCCGGTAAGCTCTCGCCTTTCGCGTCAGCCACTCGCCCGTTCAAACCGGAGGTGGTTACGCCCTGCGCCCACGCGCCCACCGAGGCCGTAAGCAGCAGCACTGTTAATTGTAGAATTTTTCGCATAGGATTGGATTTTGTTTTTTTGTTCAGACCCGCAAAAATAGAAGCGGGTGCCGTGTAAGATTTGGTTTTTGGTTTAATCTTTTTAGACCATTTATCAGGGTTTTTTAACAATTACTTAATGAGCCTTTTGAGCAACCGATTGAAAAACCCTTCTTTATGGCAGCTAAAATTCGTTGACAAATATGAAACTTAAATGTAATATCTATATGCGTTTTGCGAAGGTTTTCTTATCGGTTTTCGTTCTTTCTATGCATGCTTTCGGTCAGGTGGATTTGTCGTATTACCTGCCCGATAAAGTGCAGTATAACAGCGCTATTCCTACACCCGCTTCCATCATTGGTCATGAAGTAGGCGAGTGGCACGTAACACACGACAAGCTGGTGAACTACATGTACGCCCTCGACCGTGCTTCGGACAGAATCACATTGGAGGTTACAGGCTATACCCATGAAAAACGCCCTTTGCTTTTGCTCACCATCACGTCCCCCAAAAATCATCAGAATATTGAGGCCATTCGCACACAGCATTTGCAATTGTCCGATCCGGCACGCTCCGGCTCACTCGATGTAAAAAACATGCCTGCCGTTTTTTATTTAGGCTGTAGCATTCACGGCAACGAAGCCAGTGGCGCCAATGCGGGCCTGGTGGGCGCTTATTACCTCGCGGCCGCTCAAGGGCCGGAGATCGAAAAATATTTAGAGAACACGGTTATTCTTTTCGACCCCAGCTTTAACCCCGATGGCCTGCAGCGTTTTTCGGGGTGGGTGAACTCGCGCAAGAGCGTGCAAATTTCTGATGACCCGAACGACACCGAGCACAACGAGGCCTGGCCCGGGGGTCGCTTTAACCATTACTGGTTCGACCTGAACCGCGACTGGCTCGTGGCCCAACACCCTGAGTCGCAGGCGCGTGTTAAAAAATTTCAGCAGTGGCGCCCCAATGTGCTGACCGACCACCACGAACAGGGCACCAACGCCACCTTCTTCTTCATGCCTGGAGTACCTTCGCGCGTTAATCCGCTAACGCCCGCCAAAAATCAGGAGCTCACCAAAAAAATGGGCGAGTACCACGCGAAAGCGCTCGATGAAATTGGCTCGCTTTATTTTACACAAGAAGGCTACGATGATTTTTATTATGGCAAGGGCTCTACCTATCCCGATGCGCAAGGCTGTATCGGCATTTTGTTCGAGCAGGCCAGCTCGCGCGGCCATGCGCAGGAGAGTGTAAACGGAGTGCTCACATTTCCCTTCACCATTCGTAATCATTTTACCACCATGCTCAGCAGTTTGAAGGCGGTGAATGAAATGCGCGAAGAGTTACTTACCTACCAGCGCGATTTTTACAAGACGTCTGCTTCTGAAGCAGCCAAAGATCCCGTTAAGGCCTATGTGTTCGGCTCGAAAGACAAGGCACGCGCGCACCACTTTGTGGAGATGGCGCTGCGCCAACAAGTAGATGTGTATAAGCCAGCAGGTAATGTGTCGGTGGCTGGCAAAACTTTCGAGGCAGAGTCTAGCTACATCATTCCGCTCAACCAGCCGCAATACAAACTCATTCAGGGCATGTTTTACAAGCAATTGAAATTTCAAGACAGCCTGTTCTACGATATTTCAAGCTGGACGCTGCCACTCGCTTTTGGCCTGGAGTATGAAGAGATGAAAACGCCTCCTTCGCTGGGCGAAAAGCTGACGAACCCCGCCATGCCGGTGGGTAAAATATTAGGCACAGGCGACTATGCGTACGTGTTTGAGGGCCATCATTATTATGCGCCACGTGCCATCTATCGTTTATTGAATCTGGGTGTGCGTGTAAAAGTTTCCACAGAAATTTTCAACGCATCGGGCAAACGTTTCGAACGCGGCACACTCATGGTGCCGGTCGATAACCAAAAGGTTACACCCGACCAGTTGCGTGTGCTGATGAAGGAGATAACCGAGAAAGATGCCATGGATGTTTATGCACTGAGCACGGGTCTGGATTACAGCGGTGTGAGTTTGGGTAGCAGTTCCTTCCAGGTTTTGAAAAAGCCCTCCATCGCCATGTTGGTAGATGCAGGTGTATCGCCTACCGATGTGGGCGAACTATGGCACTTGTTGGATACACGCTACCATATTCCGGTTACGTTAATGCCAATGAATGTTTTCAATATGCAGAGCCTGGAGAAGTATACCACCATCATTTTCCCGGAAGGATCGTACATGGGCATTTCGGATAATGGCAAAGAAAAACTGAAAGCATGGGTGCAGGCCGGTGGTGTTTTGATTGGCTTCGAGCGCGCGGTAAACTGGTTTAATGCAGCAGGTCTGGGCAAATTCGAAACCAAGAAAGACGAGGAAAAGAACGGAGCATCGCAGCCCTACGCCAGCATTGATGAAAACCGCGGTGCGCAGCAAACCAGTGGAGCCATCTTCATGGCCGATGCAGACCTAACCCATCCGTTGCTGTATGGCTATTCGTCAGCCAAGATGCCGTTGTTTAAAGGCAACAATATCTTTATGGAAAAAGCCAAGAACACGTACGCCAACCCGCTTACCTTCGGCAGCAGTCCGCTGGTGAGTGGTTATATTTCGACACCTAACTACAACCGCTTGAAGAACTCCTCGTGCCTGGGTGTTTCTTCTTTAGGTCGTGGTCGGGTAATCGCGTTTACCGAAGACCACGCGTTTCGCGCCTTTTGGTTTGGTACTAATAAGTTAGTGGCCAATGCCATTTTCTATGGTGGATTCATCAGCAGCGAAGCAGCGAGGTAGCGACCTTCAGCATCTAATGTAATACTTGTGTGCCTCTGTGAATATTTTTCACAGAGGCACATTTATTTTAAAGAAGCACACTCACTCTACTGCCGAAAGAGAATCAGACATTTCCTGCGCCCAGGTAACAATCTTATCTAGCTCATGCTGTGTGAGTCGGGCTTCCGGATGTGCCCACAGGTAACTTCCCAATGGCATTCTTCCTTCGTGCACCAGTTCTGCAATGGCGCCAAATATGGGGTCGTGGTCTTCCAACTGGTAAGTTCCGAAAACCGAAAAGTTTAATTCGTGCCGCCCTTCGTCCACGTGCTTTTGCAGCCACCAGCCCACAGGTTGAACGTGGCTATACCACGGATAGCGGGTTTCATTACTGTGGCAATCGTAACAGGCACGTTGCAGCAGGCCCTCTACATCAGCAGGCACAGCATAGATGGATGTCAATGCATGGTTAGGCATGGCGGGTGGTACGTTCTGGTCAGGAGGAAACCATTGGATGATCGTCAATAGCAACATCAATAGAAACAACACGTATTTCTTCATCGGTATCGCATCATATTACTTCTTGTTACGCTGGCTTGCCCATGGTGTTCGCGCCACTACATCATCGGTGCTGGTTACTTGACATCCGGAAAGTATCTCAAGCCATCTGGATTTGCCGATAAATTTTTACCTTTGCCAAACCCTCAGCCCATCGTGGTAAGAAAATTCTTTCCGCTCGACAAAAACTACCTGCTGGAAGAAGCCCAACTGGCACAGCAGCACCAACTGCTACAGGAAATGGTGGGCAAAGTGAAAGCCGCCTACGTACGACTCTTTAACCCGCTGGGAATAGACGATGCCATCAGTGCACGCGTAAAGGCTTACAAATCCAAAAATGTAGACACCCTCTACTCATTCTACCAAACGCTGGCCGCTGTCTACCGGTTTAAGTTTGGCGAGAACCAGCTTACCTTTTTGTGGGATGGTATCGACCACCGCGATAAATACCGCTCTGATTGGGAGGAAGCTTTCCAAAACTGGACAGATGAATTCTGTAACCACGAACTTTTTATTAGGGCCGTTCTTGATCTGACCGTTTTCCATAACGACACACCGCACGCGCAGATGGCCGAAAACCGCATGAGCCATTTCATCCTTCAGCGGTTCGGTTTAAAGATGCACAAGCAGAGGGGCCTTATGCGCAACAAAGTGGCCTGAAGCTTCGGTAGTCATCGAAGTTGTTCCAAATCCTACCTGAAAAGTCTATATTTGGTTACTAACCCTACACCCTATGCGCAAAATTTTTGTGATCAGCAGCATCCTGGTAACTGCACTTCTTCTGGTCTGGTCATACTATTGGATTGACGTACTTTTTTTGTTTCTGATAGTAGGCCCGGTGATTTACATGGGCGTTGCCGATATGATTCAAACCCGGCAGTCGCTGAAGCGAAATTTCCCGGTGCTTGGCCGACTTCGGTATGTGTTCGAAGATTTGCGCCCCAAGATCCAGCAATATTTTGTGGAGTCGGATACAGATGGTGCGCCTATTAACCGCAACGAGCGCTCTGTTATTTACCAACGTGCCAAAAAACAAATAGACACCATCCCGTTCGGCACGCAGTTAGATGTGTATGCCGAAGGCTATGAGTGGATGACGCACTCTATCTCACCCATCGATTTCCATAAGCTTGATCACAATCCTCGCGTTCGCTTTGGTGGCAAAGATTGCAAACAACCTTACGACATGAGTGTGCTGAATGTATCGGCCATGAGTTTTGGCTCTTTGAGCAAGAATGCAGTGCTCGCTTTAAACGGAGGCGCACAGATAGGCAAATTTGCCCACAACACAGGCGAGGGTGGCCTGAGTCCCTACCACTTAGAGCCCGGTGGCGACATTGTGTGGCAGATAGGCACCGGCTACTTTGGTGCCCGCGATGAGCAGGGCAATTTTAATGATGCCGCTTTTACGGCCAACGCCATAAAGCCCAACGTTAAGATGATTGAGATCAAGCTCTCGCAAGGTGCCAAGCCAGGGCACGGGGGCATTTTGCCAGCCAAGAAAAACACACCAGAAATTGCCGCTATTCGTCTGGTAAAGCCGGGTACCACTGTATTCTCTCCTCCTTTCCACAGCGCGTTTAGCAACCCGATTGAGCTCATGCAGTTTGTGAAGCGCCTGCGCGATTTATCGGGAGGCAAACCGGTAGGCTTTAAACTGTGCATTGGCCGCAAGAGCGAATTCCTCTCCATCTGCAAAGCGATGGTGCAGTTAAACATCTACCCTGACTTTATTACAATAGATGGTGGTGAAGGAGGAACGGGTGCAGCACCTCCTGAGTTTACCAACTTTGTGGGCATGCCTTTGCTCGATGCACTTTCTTTTGCCGATAATTCTTTGCGCGGGTTCGGCATTCGCAAAGAGATGCGCCTGATGGCTTCCGGAAAAATTTTAACAGGCTTCCACATTCTGCGCGCCATGGCACTGGGTGCCGATACGTGCAACAGTGCACGCGCTATGATGATGGCTTTGGGCTGCATACAAGCATTGGAGTGCAACAAGAATACTTGCCCTACGGGTGTAGCCACGCAAGATCCTTATTTCATGAAAGGCCTGGTGGTGGAAGATAAAAAAGTACGCGTAGCCAATTACCACAAAAACACAGTGGAGAGTTTTGTGGAGTTGATGGCAGCGGCAGGCATCGATCACCCAAGCAAGATCAACCGCACCCATGTGTACCGCAGGGTGTTTATGAATTTGGTGAAGACCTACGCAGAAATCTATCCGGTTATTCCTGATGGGTGCCTGCTGGATGGAGGCGACATACCTTTCGATTACGAAGATTATATGAAACGCGCCTCGGCAGAAAGTTTTGAAGTGGCGTAAAGAATGGTGGTGGCAACCACACCTCGGCTGTATCTTACGCGGTTAAGATTCGAAAGATGTAGCCAATATGTTTCGAGCGGAGCAAACCTACGGCTTAGCCACCACGGTACGCCACGCTTTTCCAGTACCAATGCTGTGGCGGGAAGCGAAATTTCCTTCGCGCACGGCCAGTGAAAAATTCAACAAGCTGTTGAGGTAGGCAATTTCCTCACCAGGAGCCACATCGGCAAAGGTGCGCCCCAACAATAGCTTTTTTTGATAAAAAATGGAATCGTTGCGGTAAAGCCTTACCGTTACAGAATCGCCAACACGGATGCCTCCCTTCTTCAATGCCTCAGTGTCGATGTTGGTCCACACGTTGCCGTATTGCACATCCAACACAGTGACGTGGCCCGCGATTCCGTTTGGCGTAATCGTGACCGCAGGCATCTCTAGCTTTTCAATTTCCTGAGACAGAACTGGCCCCACTTCTTCGAAAGAAATGATATGAGCAGCCAGCCTCGCACCGGTGTACGCATATACATCGCGCCCGTGGAAGGTGTAAGATTGTTCTGAGTTTTGCAGGCGGTTCACCGCTTCATCGATTTCGCGCACCTCTTCCACACCCAATTGTGTGGCCACCAACGTAACCGTTCCATTATCAGGTGTAACAAAGTAATGGCCGGATTTTGTTTTCAATACAATCGATTTTCTTTCTGAACCAACGCCTGGGTCTACCACCGAAACAAATACGGTTCCAGCCGGCCAATAAGGTGCGGCTTGCTGAAGCCGATGGGCCGCTTCATCAATACTAAATGGCGTAATCTCGTGTGTGAGATCAAACTGCCTCAAATCAGGCGAAACAGAAAACGCCACTCCTTTCATGGCAGCCACAGCGCCATCCTTTAACCCAAAATCGGTAAGAAATACCAACGCGTGCGTTGGTTCTTTGGTTTGGCAGCCGGCCAGCACGAGAAAAGCAAAAAGTATTAAATGGACTGTTCTCATCGCTTGATAGAAAAATTGTGAAAGTGCTGCACCGGCCCGGGCGTAACCGTTACGTTGGTAACCCCGGCCAGAGGCGGCCCCTGCCTGCACCACGTTACCAACTGAAGCAACACCTCTTCCTCACCTTCGGCTTCTACATACACATTTCCATCGGGCAGGTTCTGTACAAATCCGGTAACGCCCAACTGCTGCGCTACCTCGTGTGTAGACGCGCGGTAAAAAACACCTTGCACTTTTCCTGTCACCAGTATGTTCAGGTGCACCTTCATGAAGCTGCTTTAGAAAATATAATCCGTACTTAAGAAGGCCGACTCCCGGTTTCGGATAATGTTGCTGATAATTTGTTTATTGGCATCGGTACTTTTGGCTGCCACCAACGTGCGAATGGAAAATACCCGGAGGGCATCCGCTACCGACAGTGTTCCTTCCGCAGAATCTTTACGTCCATTGAAAGGGAACGAATCGGGCCCGCGCTGGCATTGCGTATTCAGATTGATGCGCCCCACCTGGTTCACAAAGGCATCCATTAGTTTGGCTACACGCTGCGAATCTTTTCCAAAGATGCTCACCTGCTGCCCGAAGTTGCTGTTCAAAACATACTCGATGGCCTCGTTGTCATCGCTAAAGGTTGTAATGGGCACAATTGGTCCGAATTGCTCTTCGGAGTACACCCTCATTTTGGCGTTAACAGGGAAGAGTACGGCAGGGTAGAAAAAAGTATGCAGGTATTCGCCACCATTTTCATTCAGTACCGATGCACCATGATTTTTTGCGTCAGCTACTAAGTCCAACAAGTATTCAGTCTTGCCAGGCTCAGGCAGAGGCGTTAAGCTTACACCGTCTTGCCAGGGCATGCCGGGTTTCAACTTCTTGAGTCCCTCTTTGAATTTCTCGATAAATGCAGGATAAATGTCTTTGTGCACAAAAAGAATTTTTAAAGCCGTGCAACGCTGACCGTTGAATGAGAGCGATCCCGCCAGGCACTCTGCTACTGCGTTGTCTACATCGGCATCGGGTAGCACAATGGCCGGATTTTTTGCATCGAGACCTAAAATGGCTTTAAGCCGATGCGGCTTGGGGTGTAGCTTTTTCAGATCGTTGGCGCCTTTGTTGGTTCCAATAAATGCAAACACATCGATCTTGCCGGTCTCCATCAGCGCGCCTACGGTTTCGCGTCCACGCCCGTAGATAATGTTGATGACACCGGGAGGGAAACAATCTCGGAATGCTTCCAGCAAAGGTCTAACTAACAACACGCCATATTTGGCCGGCTTGAAAATAACCGTGTTACCCATAATGAGAGCCGGTATCAACGTAGTGAATGTTTCGTTGAGCGGGTAATTGTAAGGCCCCATACAAAGGGCCACACCCAACGGAACCCTTCTAATTTGGGCCATAAAGCCTTGCTCTTCTACCAGCTTGGCAGAATTGCGGTCGAGGTCTTTCAAAGCTTTAACGGTGTCGGCAATGTAATCGCAGGTACGATCGAATTCTTTTTCGGAGTCTTTCAACGTCTTCCCGATTTCCCACATCAACAACTTCACAACCTCTGCGCGTTTTTGGCGCATGGCAGCCAGAAATTTTTCAATATGCACAATACGATCGGTAACGCTTAAAGTGGGCCACATGCCATGCCCCAGGTCGTAAGCCTTCACGGCAGCGTTCAATGCATCCAGGGCCTCAACGGAAGTGAGTAGCGGGGTGCTACCAATAATTTTCTGTGTTAATTTTCCACCCTCGCGCACAAACACCGGGCTGAGTACCGGGCTCAGGTTGCCCTTCCAGGTTCGCAATTGCCCATCGATCAGGTATTCGCGTTGATCGATCGTCTCAGTAATGCGGTGTGCTTCCGGAATGTCGGTTTCAGCAGGAAAGATTTTTTCTAAAAGATTTGTCATGTTGGGTTGGTAAGGGTTAGTCGGTAATAATTTGAATGGAAGAGGAGGTGCCTAGACGTTCTGCGCCAGCAGCAAGGAGCGCTTCGGCCTGCGCCCGTGTTTTAATGCCCCCCGATGCTTTGATACTTACGCTGCCGGGCAGCATTGAGCGCATCAGTTGTATGTGTTCTGTTTGAGCCCCCGCACCGGCAAATCCAGTGGAGGTCTTTACAAAATCTACACCGGCATCGGCACACATTTTACACGCCTCCGTTATTTCTTCAAGGCTTAGGTACGCGGTTTCTATGATGACCTTAATCAGCTTCTGCTTGTCGTGCGCTGCTTTGGCGCATTTGGCTACGTCAATTTTTGCCCACGGCATGCCGGTTTTGAATGCAGAAATATTCCACACCATATCCACTTCATCAGCGCCCTGGTCTATCACTCGGTTAATCTCGTCTACTTTTGTTTCGGTGAGTGAATAGCCAAGTGGAAACCCAACAACTGTAACAACAGCCAGGTTATCAGATCCTACTTCTCGCTTAGCTCTCTTCACCCAGAATGGAGGCACACACACACCAAAAAATTGATGTTGCCGCGCCTCTGCCACCAGTTGGTCTATTTGTGGCTGGGTGGTGTTAGGCGATAACAGCGTGTGTTCAATGTGACTTGCCAGGTTCATTCCAATTTTATGCAACAACGAAAATACTTGTGTTGCTGGCAATTAACAACGGCCGGAAGAAAAGAGGTGAGCTGCACACGGTTGCAGCTCAAAAGAAAAGAGAAATTATTTAGTGGCGAATGCCACAAATCTTGCAATACTTCATTTTTTCAGGCGGCCTTCGCTTGGGTGGCTTCTTGTGGCCGAAGTATTGAAAGTCGGAATATTGAGGATTGCTGGAATTTTTTTCATTTTTTCTGCGGTCCTTCTCCAGCTTTTCCATGCGGTCGTAAAACTTGTCGCGCGCATCATAGGTAACACCACTCTTTTTCTTTTTCGCAACTTTGGGTGCGTACACCTTTTTAGGGAGGTTGGGCTGCAATGAGCTGGGCGCATTCTGATTTTGTGCCCAAAGTAAATGGGCGCTGCACACCAGCATCAAAACAGCAATACTTCGCCACAGCATGGTGCAAAGATAAAAATTTAATGGCGTGCTATGGAAATTTAGTGTCTGATGCTGCACTCATCGCAGTAGCGCATTTTGTGCGGTGGTCGTTTCTTTGGTTTGCGTTTGTGCCCAAAGTACCGCGGATCTGAATAGGCTGGCTTCGAAAGCTTTTTCAAAATTTTCTTTTTTTCCTTCGCTGCCTTTTCCACTCGATCGTAAAACTCGTAACGTGCCGTATGTTTTACATTCGGCTTTTTATACACATACGTTTGACTGTGGCGCGGTGAGAAGAATTTACTTTTCTTCTTTGAAGAAGTTTTTTTAATGGAAGGTGAAGTGGTTGCTGAAGAACCCGGGTGCAACGAATTAGGCACGGCATTTTGCGCCCACGCAGTGCTTGCCACCAATAGACAAAGGAAAATTCGTACGAAATGCATAGCCCCGGTAAAACGACCGGGGCTGCTATTTATTTTGTTGTCAGCTTGATTTGGGTACCAGCATGGTTTGCTGCCTGCGAAATACCCACGGGGCCAAAGGCTCCTCTTCACTCCACAGACCCAATTTTTTTTCGCGCGCCTGTTCTTTTACTCGTTCCAATTCAGTTTCGGGATTTCTTTCGGCCGTCCATGCCAGCCCTTCACTAAGTATTTGCAGGCGCGGGTCAGTTCCTTTCACCCAAACAATTCCTAAGCGTGTGCCCCAACGGTCTTTGCCCATCAGCGTTACGCTTACTTCTTTGTTCATAAAAATCTTTTCAGCTTTTTCGCGTGCCGCTTCACCAAAGCTTTGTTCTAATTCGGGGCAGTCTATGCCATAGAGCATTATCTTGTAGGTGTCATTGTCATCGGCCAGAATTTCTATGGTGTTGCCATCCAACACGGCTACCACCTTGCCTTTCAACTCTTCAGCAAAAGTCACTAAGCCAGCCAACCAAAGACAAGATGTAAGAACGGTTATTTTCATATTCTTCAAATCTGCACTATTCAACGTCAAATATCTCGATACTGATTGACGGCTTGCCGAGTAAAACAACCATTCGCTGACAGATGTAAGGTTTTTTCCTGGTTGCAGACAATTTGTGTCAGGTTCGGGTCGATAGGTTTATTTAGCTAAATTTCCAGTTGTCAAATGGCTAACATCATGTTTGTGAATTTCCGTGTCTCCCGCTTCGTCTGCTTCTCATTTCTTTTCATCGCGCTTCGCGCAGTTGCGCAACCTCCTGCGGCAGATCGCTTTGCCAGTTACATTCGTCCCGAAGAAATGAAAGACAACCTGGCCATCATCGCCTCCGATGCCATGGAAGGAAGAGCTACCGGTTCGCGGGGGCAGAAAATGGCCGCTGCATTCATTCGTCATCATTTCGAAACAGCAGGGCTTGCTGGACCTGTAGCGGGTAATTATTATCAACCCTACGAATTGTTTACCCTTCAGCAGCATCAGGCACAGCTAACCGCAAATAAAATGACGTTCGAAAACTTTACAGATTTTGTTTTTACCGGAACATGGAACGGCACCGTGCAAGGCGAATTGGTGTTTGTGGGCAACGCCACCGATAAAGAGTTGAAAAAAATGGATGTTGCCAACAAAACGGTGCTGGCGTGGTGGCAAGGATTTTCTTTTGGTGAAGCGCGCAACGTAACCAAGCGCCTCTACGAGGCGGGCGCACAACTTGTGTTGTTGTATGTGGATGAGAAACCTTCCGACTTTAGTGCGTTTGCCCAGCAAAATCTGCAGTTAATGGACGACCCAACCTACTACCTAACCCCACCGCAGGCAGATGAAAAATTAACAACGCCTGTATTTGTGAGCGAGCAGGTGGTGCAAGCCTGTTTTGGTGATGTGCGTAAGTTAAAAAACCAGCGCGAGACACCGGCCAGAGTGAAGCATGTCCCTTTTGTTTTTCGTGGAGAAACAACGTTGAAAACCCTTCATACTGAAAACGTATTGGGTTACCTGGAAGGCACCGATAAGAAAGACGAGGTACTGGTTATTACTGCCCATTTCGACCACATTGGCAAAAACAAAACAGGTAGCGATTTGATTAACAATGGTGCCGATGACGATGGCTCGGGCACGGTGGCTGTTATGCAACTGGCTACCGCTTTCGCGGAAGCGAAAAAACAAGGAGCCGGGCCTCGCAGAAGTATTTTATTCATGACGGTGTCGGGTGAGGAATGGGGATTATTTGGGTCGGAATATTACACCGACCACCCGGTTTTTCCGCTTAGCGCCACCGTTGTAAACTTGAATATGGATATGATTGGCCGAAGAGATGGCCCGCATAAAACCACCGATGATTATGTGTACGTGATCGGGTCGGATAAACTTTCGAGCGAGTTGCACGAGATTAACGAGCGCAACAATGCAGCACAGACGCGCCTTCTTTTTGATTATACCTACAACGATGAAAACCACCCCACACAACTGTACCAACGTTCCGACCATTGGAACTTTGCGCGCAACCGGGTGCCCATTATTTTTTACTTCGATGGTATCCATGAAGATTATCACCGACCCTCGGATGAGGTTTCTAAAATAGATTTCGCCCTTCTCGCAAAACGTACGCAGTTGGTTTTTTATACGGCATGGGAAATCGCCAACCGGGAAGACCGACTGAAGGTAGATAAATAAATAAAAAGGCTTGCCGTTGCGGGCAAGCCTTCCAAAGACTTCAAGCCACTTTTACAAGTGAATTACTTCGCCATACGCAGCGGCCGCGGCTTCCATGATTGCTTCACTCATGGTAGGGTGCGGGTGCACCGACTTAATAATTTCATGGCCGGTGGTTTCCAGGTTACGTGCTGCCACTACCTCGGCAATCATTTCCGTCACGTTGGCCCCGATAAAATGAGCGCCTAACCACTCTCCATACTTGGCATCGAAAATTACTTTCACAAAGCCATCGGTGGCACCTGCTGCCTTGGCCTTGCCCGATGCGCTGAATGGAAACTTTCCTACTTTAATTTCGTAGCCCGCTTTTTTCGCACCTTCTTCGGTGTAACCCACCGAAGCAATTTCTGGCGAACAATATGTGCAACCGGGCACGTTGTTGTAGTTCAGGGCGTGAGGCTTCATACCGGCAATGGCTTCCACACAGATAATGCCTTCAGCGGAGGCAACGTGTGCCAGCGCAGGGCCCTTCACAATGTCGCCAATGGCGTACACACCGGGCACATTGGTTTTGTAAAAATCATCCACCACTACTTTCCCTTTGTCGGTCTTAACGCCCGTTTCTTCCAGGCCAAGGTTTTCCAGGTTGGTGGTAACACCCACAGCCGAGAGCACAATGTCTGCTTCAATTTTGATTTCGCCACCCGGTGTTTTTACAGTGGCTACACAGGTTTTACCTGACGTGTCCACTTTGGTTACTTCCGAATTGGTGTGAATCGTCATGCCCGACTTCTTGAAAGACTTCTCCAATGTTTTGGAAACTTCTTCATCTTCCACTGGCACAATGCGCGGCAAAAATTCTACAATGGTAACTTCAGTACCAATAGCATTGTAATAGTAAGCAAACTCTACCCCAATGGCACCCGACCCTACAATGAGCATTTTTTTAGGACGCTGCTCCAACACCATGGCTTCGCGGTAGCCAATAATTTTCTTGCCATCAATGGGCAATGCGGGCAATTCGCGCGAACGCCCGCCTGTAGCTAATATGATGTGCTTGGCTTCGTAGTCGGTTTTCTTTCCCTGGTCATCGGTTACTTCCACTTTACCGCCTTTCTTCACCTTGCCGTGGCCTACAATGTGATCGATCTTATTTTTCTTGAAGAGAAACTGAATGCCCTTGCTGTTGCTGGCTGCCACTTCGCGGCTGCGCTTCACCATACCTTTCACATCCGCTTCGGCATCTTTCACCGTAATGCCGTAATCCGCAGCGTGTTTAACGTATTCGAAAACTTGCGCGCTTTTTAATAACGCTTTGGTTGGAATACAGCCCCAGTTAAGGCACACGCCACCCAATTCCGCTTTTTCCACCACACCTACTTTCATGCCGAGTTGCGAGGCACGAATGGCCGCCACGTAGCCGCCAGGCCCGGAGCCGATAACTATCACATCGTATTTAGACATACTTAGGGTATTTGCTGATTTTGAATGTGCAAAAATAAACCAATCCTTTGCATGGAAAAATTATTTGGTTGTTTCTGCCTGGCAGCTCATGGTGCGCCAAAGGCGGGCATTCTTCATGGTTCTGAAGCCGTTGTAACTCAACACCATCGCAAGGATGATCACCAACAAGAGGCGGCCTCTTCTGTGGGCTGTTTCAAACCATTGGTCGGCCAGATAAAAAAATACAAGACCAACCAGCGGTAGTATCACCGCTACATAGCGGTCGCCATCGTACACATCTAGTTTAAACTGCAGTACCATGCCAGCCATATAGGCAGTAATAATTAATAGCAATAGTTGAATGAGCGTGTGTTTCTGTTTTTGCCTCGCAAAAAACAGCAGGCCTCCGGCAAATGCCAAAACCATCCACGTGAGTGTGTATGGCAAGGGTGCAAATGCGCGGAACAGTGCGTGCAACATAAACTGCAGATTATGCAGCATATGTTGGCCAAATTCATGTTGGTAAAAGCGAAAATCGGTAGCCACAAAAAAAGACACATAGATATTCCACAGCCAGGTACCTGCTGTGGCGACTACAAAGAAAAGAAGGCATCGCAAGGCTTGCGGCCACGAGGGTTGCCTGAAGAAGAACCATGTTACTGCCCCGGCTACCACAAACACGCCTGCATGGCGTTGCAAACACATTAGAAATCCAAAGCCAGCAGCATACCATAAATGGTACGGCCGTGTGTATTGAAATAAAAAAGTTATGAACGCCAGCGCAAGAACTACAAACAACAACTCCGACCAAAGAAAGACGGAGATCAACACCAGGTGCACGCCCAAAAAGATGAAGATGAAAAAGGCAGTGACAAGCCACTGATTATTTAAACACCACTTGCAGAGGTGCCAGAGTTGCAAGCCCAGCGTGAGCATCAGTGCGTAATGAAACAAACCCACCGCTGATACGGGGTTGCGAAACACCGACAACAGCACAGGAAACAGGGGAGGCCAATACGTAATGGGCTGGCCATCGGTACCCAGCCATTGAAAACATTCTCTGAAGCTTGTGGCTGCAGCCAGGTACTGGCGCGAGTCGTGGGTGAGGAGAAGGCCACACGGGTGCGCCCATCCAACCAGTAATAAAGCACACCCCACTATCAGCAAAACCGCTGTAATGATTAGTTGATGTTGCGTGATACGGCCGGGCATGAATCTGAGAAGAATAAAATAACCATTAATTTAGCGCACTTGAAAAACTGAACTTAACCAAACCAACAACTATTCTCATGAAGTTGCTTCAAAACAAAACCGCTTTGGTTACAGGTGCCTCTAAAGGTATAGGCCGTTCCATTGCCTTGCGATTTGCCGAACAAGGTGCCAATGTAGCTTTTACTTACCTCTCTAGTGTGGAACAAGGCCAGGCGCTAGAGGCTGAGTTGGCCGCCAAAGGTGTGAAGGCCAAAGGCTACCGGTCGGATGCATCGGATTTTGCGCAGGCAGAAAAACTCATCAACGATGTAGTGGCCGACTTTGGCTCATTAGATATACTGGTGAACAATGCCGGCATTACCATGGACAACCTGTTGCTGCGCATGACGGAAGAATCGTGGGATAAGATTATGAATGTAAACCTGAAATCTTGTTTCAACACAGTGAAGGCCGCTACCAAGCCCATGATGAAACAGAAGGGTGGCTCTATTATTAATATGACTTCAGTTGTAGGGTTGAAGGGCAATGCAGGCCAGGCCAACTACGCGGCCTCTAAGGCGGGTATCATCGGGTTCACCAAATCGGTGGCACTGGAGTTGGGTTCGCGCGGTATCCGTTCCAACGCCATCGCTCCTGGTTTTATTGAAACAGAAATGACGGGCAAGCTCGATGAGAAAACGGTGCAGAGCTGGCGCGATGCCATACCGCTGAAGCGTGGAGGCAAACCCGAAGATGTGGCCGATGCCTGCGTGTTTCTTGCCTCCGACATGTCGACCTATGTAACGGGTCAGGTGTTGCAGGTGGATGGCGGCATGCTTACCTGATGGGTACTTTATCAAAACCTAAACGCTTAACCTAAACCTATTGAGCTATGAAAGAAATTAAACAGGTAGATCCCTTTTCGCTGGCGAAAGTATGGGGCGTGCTATATGCGGGCATCGGTCTTATTGCAGGCTTGATATTCGCTGCCGTTGGTTCAATGATGCAGCAATTTGCTCCAGAAGAGGTGGGCCCCTTTGGTGCCATGTTCGGTATTGGAGGTTTGATTCTGTTTCCGTTGATGTATGGTTTTTTCGGGCTACTGGCTGGTATCATTGGTGGCTTTCTTTACAATGTGGTGGCTCGCTGGGTAGGCGGCATTCGCATAGAATTAGGAGAGTAAACCAGCCTGGAGTCAGCCTATTTCGAAGGGGACGGTTAAACATACCGTCTCTTTCTGTTTTTTGCCTGCGGCAGAAACATTTTTTTAGCTAACTTAGAAATCTACCCCAGTTCTTTATGCGCACGTTTGGCTGTTCGCTCATCGCGATGCTGCTCTTGGCTTTCCTGCAAAGCAGCGGGCAACCCAACCCCACACCCGAAAAGCTGGAGGAGAGGCTCGCGGCCCACCCGCAGCGAGATACCGTGCGTGTGCAGCTACTCAACCAAATAGCTTTTGCCAATTATTATTCGAAGCCGTTGCGTTCGTTGCAATGTGCGTTTGAAGCCAGAAATCTTTCAGATAGCTTGAGCTATCCGGGCGGGGAGGCAGAATCGTACCGGCAGATTGGTTTGGCCTACTGGGCACAGTCGGATATGGCAACGGCCTTGAATTATTTCCTTACGGGATTAAGGATTGCCGAAGAAAAAAATCTGAAACAAGTAGAGGCAGACCTCACCGCCAACATTGGTACCACCTACAATGGGTTGGGAGTCCATCAGGAAGCGTTGTCTTTCCTGAAACGGTCCAGGGCCATGCAGCAACGGTTGAAGAACGAATGGCGCGAGGCGGCTGTGTTGAACAACATGGGCGATGCCTACCTCGCGCTTCGCAAATACGACTCTGCCATCGTAGCTTACTCGTTTGCCTTAAGCAAAAGTGAAGAACAAAATTACTTGTTGGGCATCAGCACCAATCAAAGAAACATAGGCAACGTGCTGGAGCAGCAAGGCCTGTACGATTCAGCCCTGAGTAAATACAACAAGTGTATAGACCTGTCGGCACAAACAAACGATAACCGGGGCACCATTCTCTCGCATCGGTCGGTAGCATCGGTGTATTATAAATTAAAAAAATACGATCGGGCGGAAGCCCACGCGCAGGTGGCCTTGCAGGCAGCGTTGCGCGGCAACTTAAAGGCCTTCATTCGCGATACGTACGAACTGCTGGCAAAAATCAGTGAAGCAAAAGGCCACCAGTCGCAGGCATTTTCCTATTTCAAAAGCTACGTGGCCTACAAAGACAGCGTGCAGAACCTCAAAACATTATCCGAGGCCAACGCCCAGCGTTTTCGCTTCGAAACCGACAAGCGAATGATGGAGATACAGGTTTTGAAAAAGGAAGCGGAGTTGCAGGCGGCCGAAGTAGAATACAAAACCAACCAGCTTACGCTTGCCTCGGTGGTGGTGGTAACTGCATTGTTGTTTCTGGTGTTGGCCGTGCGTAACTACCAACGCGAAAAAACCAAGAGCCGGCTGCTGGAAGAGAAAAACCGCGAAATAGAAGAACAGAAGAAAGAGATAGCTGCCCACCGCGAGCGTATACTCGAGATAAACAATAACCTAGAAAGCATGGTGGAACAACGCACGCGCTTGCTGGAGCAGCAAAACCACCGCCTGGCGGAGTATGCCCACTTCAATGCCCACAAGCTACGCGCACCCGTGGCAAGTATTCTGGGCCTGGTGGATTTGATTCTGCGCGATGAATCAGCGGAAGCAAACAAAGAACTGATTGTCCACCTGAAGAGAACAGCCGAAACGTTGGATGAGGTGGTGAAATCCATTAACAATACGTTGGAAGAAGGTTTGGATGTGTACAAATCCTGAAGCCTAAGCTGGTAAAATCAAACGGTTACGGTAACCAAACACTTGTACGTTTGGCTGGCGCTAAAAAATTTTTTTTACGCCACGTTTGGAAACTCTACTAATCCACTATACGTTTGTGCCATCAGATCGATGAAGCACCACGCATAATCGATTTATAAAGAAGCGCAGAGAGATCAGGCTCGATGAAGCGCTAGCAACCCTCCCGATAGTGTCGGGACAGGTGCTAAAGCCTGCCGCACGAGGGTCGTGTGGATCAATAAACCGATTAAACCATGAAAAATCAGGTAATCGTTTTTCTTTCCGAAGTCCGTCAGGGCTTTGTGTCTTCCATCGAAGATATGTTCCAATTCCTTATTTGTGGCTTGAGCCAGCGCATGCAGTGTTGTATGTGTTGTAGCCCTTGTTGTTAAAGCGCCTTAACAAAGCCTGACAACACTGAAGTGCAGCGATTTCCGCGTGCGCTGATTCCTGTGTCTTATTTCATTTTTAAAACATTAAACACCATCCGTTATGTCAACATTTCGTTTCGAAACATTACAGCTGCATGCTGGCCAGGAAGTAGACCCCACCACCCGTTCGCGTGCGGTGCCTATCTACCAAACCACTTCGTACACGTTCAAGAATTCTGAACATGGAGCCAATCTCTTCGCATTGAAAGAATTTGGCAACATCTACACGCGCATTATGAACCCCACCACCGATGTGGTGGAAAAACGTATTGCCGCTTTAGAGGGAGGCGTGGCTGCATTGGCGGTAAGTTCAGGCCAGGCTGCCCAATTCATTGCACTCAACAACATACTGCAGGCAGGCGATAATTTTGTATCGACCACTTTCGTATATGGCGGCACCTACAACCAGTTTAAGGTAGCGTTCAAAAGATTGGGCATAGAAGCCCGGTTTGCCGAGGGCGATTCAGTAGAAGCCTTCGAGAAGTTGATCGACAAAAAAACCAAAGCTCTTTACCTGGAAACCATTGGCAATCCAGGTTTCAACATTCCCGATTTCCAGGCATTTGCTGCATTGGCACGCAAGCACGACATACCGCTGATCGTTGACAACACTTTTGGTGCAGCGGGTTATTTGTTCAGACCCATCGATCATGGCGCCAACGTAGTGGTGGAGTCTGCCACCAAGTGGATTGGCGGCCATGGCACTTCCATAGGTGGTGTAATTGTAGATGGCGGCAACTACAACTGGGGCAATGGCAAATTTCCGCAGTTTACCGAGCCCTCCGAAGGTTATCACGGCTTGAAATTTTGGGAAGTGTTTGGCGAAGGCAACCCGTTAGGCTTACCTAACATTGCCTTCATTATTCGTGCCCGCGTAGAAGGCTTACGCGATTTCGGGCCGGCCCTGAGTCCCTTCAATTCATTCTTGTTTTTGCAGGGCATTGAAACCCTTTCATTGCGTGTGCAACGGTCGGTAGACAATGCCCTGGCGTTGGCGCAGTGGCTGGAAAAACATCCGCAGGTGGAAAGTGTGAACTACCCGGGCCTGGCATCGAGCACCTACCATCAGTTGGCTAAGAAATACCTGCGCAATGGTTTTGGTGGCGTACTGTCTTTTACCGTGAAAGGCTCGAAAGAAAAAACCACTGCGCTGGTAGATAGCCTGAAATTGGTGAGCCACCTGGCCAACGTGGGCGATGCCAAAACACTCATCATACAACCTGCCGCTACTACACACCAGCAATTAAGCGATGAAGAGCAGATTACCACGGGTGTGCTGCCCAACCTGTTGCGCATCTCTGCCGGTCTGGAACATATTGACGACATCAAAGCAGATTTCGAACAAGCCTTCGCAAAGGTTTTTGAAAAAGAATTAGTTGGCTGACAAATTGTATGTTGAAGCAAGATCATGTATTTCATTATCCGGTGGAATTTCAGTTGGAAGCGGGAGGTAAACTACCCGGCTTTCAACTGAAGTACACTACCCTGGGGCAATTGAACCGCGAACGAAACAACGTGGTGTGGGTGTGCCATGCACTTACCGGCAGTTCAGACTTTACCGACTGGTGGTCGGGCTTGTTTGCCGAAGGTGGTCCGTTCGATCCTCGGCAATATTTCATCATCTGCGCCAACGCGTTGGGAGGATGTTACGGCTCTACAGGTCCGCTCAGCATCAACCCGCACACGCAACAACCTTACTACCACGATTTTCCGCTGATGACCAACCGCGATATCGTACAAGCTTTCGATTTATTGCGCGAGAACCTGGGCATTGCCAAGGTAGGCACACTCATTGGCGGATCGTTGGGCGGACAACATGTGCTGGAATGGGCCATTAGCAGGCCAGAGGTTTTTGATCTGATTATTCCCATTGCTTGCAACGCACAACATTCGCCCTGGGGTATTGCTTTTAACGAAGCGCAACGCATGGCCATTGAAGCGGATGCCACCTGGAAATTGCGCGAGCCACGTGCCGGTGTGGAAGGCATGAAGGCAGCGCGCGCCATGGGCATGATTTCTTTTAGAACCAATACCATTTACGGACATACCCAGTCTGAAAAGACAAATGATACCCTCGATCATTTCAGGGCGTCATCGTACCAACGCTACCAGGGGCAAAAGCTGGCCAACCGGTTCAACGCGTTTTCTTACTACATCCTTACCAAAGCCATGGACAGCCATAACGTAGGTCGCGGAAGCATATCGATAGAAGTGGCTTTATCTAAAATTAAAGCCGAAGCGTTGGTGATTGGCGTGAACAGCGATTTGTTGTTCCCTTTCCACGAACAGCAGTTTCTGGCGAAACATATTCCCCAGGCAACGCTGCGAGCCATTGAGTCAGACTACGGCCACGATGGTTTTTTGGCAGAACTTGAAACATTAAAAAATATTATTCGCGGTTTTTCGCGATCAGAAATACAAAAAGCAGAAGCATCATTATGAGAAAGAATTTGAAATTAGGATTGTTTGGTTTTGGTTGTGTAGGGCAAGGGCTCTACCATGTTTTGCACGAAACCCACGGCATCAAAGCAGAAATAAAAAAGATTGTGGTGAAGAACAGGGATAAACAACGCCCCATACCCGATCACTTTTTTTCTTTTACAAAAGAGGAAGTATTGAACGACCCCGAGATTGATGTGGTGGTGGAATTGATTGACGATGCCAATGCCGCTTTCGACATTGTAAAGACCGCCTTGCAGAATGGAAAGGCGGTAGTAACGGCCAATAAAAAAATGGTGGCAGAGCACCTGCAGGAATTGTACGACTTGCAGAAAAAGTATGGTAAGCCACTGCTCTACGAAGCATCGGTGTGTGGGGCCATACCCATCATTCGCAACCTGGAAGAGTATTACGACAACGATCTGATCAGCAGCATTGAAGGGATTTTCAATGGCTCAACCAATTTCATTCTCACCAAGGTTTTTGAGGAAAAGAAAAGTTACGCAGAGGCATTGGCGCGCGCGCAGGAATTAGGCTTTGCCGAGTCGGACCCGCGTTTGGATGTGCAGGGTTTTGACCCCAAATACAAACTGGTGATTGCCATAGCCCATACGTTTGGTGTGTTCGTGAAACCAGAAGAGGTGATCAATATCGGCATCGACAAAATTTCAGACCTTGATTTGAAATTTGCCCGCGAAAACAACTACACCATCAAATTGGTGGCCCGTGCTTTTAAAAGAAATGGAAAAGTATACGGTTTTGTAGCGCCACAGTTTATCGAAAATACCAATCTGCTAAGCACGGTGCGCAACGAATACAATGCGGTAATTGTAGAGGGTGCCTTTTCCGAAAAGCAATTGTTTATTGGCAAAGGTGCGGGTGGCTACCCCACAGGTTCTGCAGTGCTGTCAGACATTTCGGCCCTTACGTACGATTATGCCTACGAGTACAAAAAACGTTTTCAAGAGGGCGACACGTTTTCCAACGATTTACTGGTGGAGGCATTTGTCAGCTTTTCTGATGGGGCATTGTCGCGGGCAGACTTTAACCAGGTAGCCTCTGGCTACGTGGCCAATGGCAAACAGTTTATTGTTGGGCACGTGTCGCTTAACAAGTTGAAGGAATGGTCAGCCCGCGATGGCGTAGGGGTAATACTGGCGCCCAATGCCCGGTTTACCGTAGAAAAAATATCCGCGAAAGCGGAAGCATTGGCATAATGGTTAACAATATTGGGTATCCAAATTTGGTGTAAGCAAAAATGAGTGACGGAAACCGTGTAAGATACTGATAAACAAATCCTTATAGTTCACAAATTTCCCCTTTCACAAAGCCGGAAAAAGTACGGGCGGGCTATTATATTTGTGAGCTTTAAAATTTCAGATCATGCTCATTTTATCTTCCATCGTAGCGTTTACCGCCATTATTCTGTTGCTGGTGGCGCTGCTGATTTTTGCCCAGAAGCGTTTGGTGCAGTCGGGGCCGGTGAAAATTGTTATTAATGGAGAGAAGACCATTACGGTTTCGGCAGGCAGCTCGTTGCTCACTACGCTTTCTAACGAAAAAATATTTCTGCCATCGGCCTGCGGTGGTGGCGGTACCTGCGCCATGTGCAAGTGCGTGGTGGAATCGGGCGGTGGCGATGTGTTGCCTACTGAACTGGGGCACCTGAGCCGCCAGGAACGCAAGGAGCACGTTCGACTCGGCTGCCAGGTAAAAGTAAAGCAGGATCTGAACATCCGCATTCCCGAAGAAATTTTCGGTATCAAGAAGTGGGAGTGCGAAGTGGTGAGCAACTACAACGTATCCACCTTCATTAAAGAATTTGTGGTGAAGTTGCCTCCGGGCGAAACGCTGAAGTTTGAGGCCGGTGGTTATATTCAGATTGACGTGCCGTCCCTTACGGTTGATTTCAAAACCATGGACATCACGCCTCACCCCGAACTGGGCCACAGCAGCAAAGATGTATTTAAAGGCGACTGGGATAAGTTCAAGTTGTGGGATCTGAAAATGAAAAATGATGAACCCATCTTCCGTGCCTATTCCATGGCCAACCACCCGGCCGAGGGTAACATTGTGATGTTGAACATACGTATTGCTACGCCACCCTGGGATCGTGCTAATAACAAATGGATGGATGTGAATCCGGGTATTTGTTCTTCATACGTATTCTCGCGCAAGCCTGGCGATAAAGTAACTATCTCAGGCCCTTACGGGGAATTCCACATCAACAAAACCCAGCGCGAAATGATCTACATTGGCGGTGGTGCTGGTATGGCTCCGTTGCGCGCGCAGATATTCCACCTGTTCCATACAGAAAAAACCAACCGCAAGGTAAGCTACTGGTACGGTGGCCGCTCGAAGAAAGAATTGTTCTATGTGGAACACTTCCGCAAAATCGAGAAAGAGTTCCCCAACTTCCAGTTCCACATCGGTTTGTCGGAACCCTTGCCTGAAGATAACTGGAAAGTGAAGAAGAGCTTGGACGACCGCGAAGCCGATGGTTACGTGGGCTTCATCCACAAATGTTTATACGATAACTACCTGGGCAACCACCCCGCACCAGAAGATGTGGAGTTCTACCTCTGTGGCCCGCCCTTGATGAACGCAGCCGTGCTCAAGATGCTGGACGACATGGGTATTCCGAAAGAAAACGTACGCTTTGACGACTTTGGAGGATAGTTCCGCCAGCGCCAAAGTCATTATGAAGAGGCTGTCATTAAAGGCAGCCTCTTTTTGTTTTTTAGTAGCTTTACAAAAAACCTTGCCATGGATTTAACCATCCTTTTTTCGCCCCTCGATGAATCGGTATACCAGGATGCCACGCATGTGCATTCCTTCTACAAAAGCATTCGGGTATATGGCGAAAAAATGCCCGACTACCGGGGTGCGCACATCGCTATTTTTGGTGTAAAAGAGTCGCGGGGTTCTAGCAACAACCAGGGCGCCAGCGAAGGCCCCGACCAAATCAGAAAAAAACTTTACTCGCTACGTAAAGGCACAGGCACCTGGAATATTGTAGACCTGGGTAACCTAAACCCCGGCATCGATCTGGACGAAACGTATGTGCGCATCAGCGAGGTGGTGCGCATTCTGTTAGAAAACAATGTGCTGCCAATTTTACTCGGGGGCACACACGACCTGGACCTTGGACAATACCGTGGCTACGAAGAGATGAACAAACTGGTGAGTTTGCTCAACATCGATGCTTTTCTGGATTTGGAAGAGAAGGGCGAGGCGAAAGAATCCAAACAACACATTCACAAAATTCTTTTACACGAACCCAACTACCTTTTTAGCTACACGCACCTGGCACACCAGCTCTACCTCATCGACCCCATGGCGGCCTCCATTCTGGAGAAATTGTATTTCGAAGCCTACCGCCTGGGCCACATGCGCACCAACCTGGCAGAAATGGAGCCCGCGGTGCGCAATGCAGACATGATGTCGTTCGACATTACCGCCCTTAAATCGGCCGATGCACCCGGTAATGCCAACGCCCAACCTTTTGGACTAACCGGAGAGGAAGCCTGCCAGCTGTGCTGGTATGCGGGGCAAAACGAAAAGTTGAGCTCGGTAGGTTTTTATGAATACAATCCTGATTACGATGACGTGCACCAGAAAACCGCAGCGGTGGTGGCTACTATGATCTGGTATTTTATTGAAGGATTTTACCATCGCAAAAACGAAAACAACTTCCGCAGTAATGATTTTATGAAATACACAGTGGCTATGCCCACAGAGCCGGAAGCCATTACGTTTTACAAAAGCAAATTCACTGAAAAGTGGTGGATGGAAGTAACGCCACAGACCCGCAACCGGTACACACGCAACAGCATTGTGCCTTGTAGTTATAATGATTACCAAACTGCCACCAAAGGCGAAGTACCCGAGCGCTACATCAATACGCTGGCAAAACTTATTTAAGATCGGTTATGACAAAAAATATTTCTCTTTTGCTCCTTGTTTTTTTAACGGGTTGTGGCGTGGGCAACGATCCACAGAAAATAGTTGACAAAGCCATAGAAGTACATGGAGGTGAACGGTTTCTGAATAACACCCTTGAGTTCGACTTTCGCGGCAGGCATTATGTGTCTTATAGAAATGGAGGAACCTATCAATATGAACGCATCTGGAGCGACAGTACCGGCAACTACCGCGATGCGCTAAACAACGATGGTTTCTATCGCGAAGTCAATGGCCAAAAAGTGCAAGTGGCCGATACCATGGCGGCTAAATATTCGCGCAGCGTTAATTCAGTAATTTATTTTGCTTTACTGCCTTATGGCCTTAACGATGCAGCCGTGCGTAAAAAATGGCTGGGTGAAACGATTATAAGAGACCAGCCCTATCACAAAATTGAAGTAACCTTTGCGCAAGAGGGTGGAGGCGAAGACCATACCGATGTGTTTCATTACTGGATTCATAAAGAAAAATTTACTGTCGATTACTTAGCCTATCTGTACCATACCGATGGCGGAGGCATTAGATTCAGGGAAGCCTTCAACCCGCGCATAGTCAATGGCATCCTGTTGCAGGATTACATTAATTACGAACCTCCCACGAAGAAGGCTTCACTCGGTGAGATGGAGGAACTTTTTCGCAACGGTTCGTTGAAGGAATTGAGTCGCATCGAACTCGAAAACGTTGAAGTGAAGTAACATCCTTATCTCTTAAAGAGATGCCATCCCGTGTAAATGGTTATGAGTGCGGAGAAAATGGCAACGGTGTATAGATGACTCTTCTGCGCAAGATGCAGTAAAGTGCTGACAGACTTATCCAGGTTGTTGAGCCCAATCAGTAATACGGCAAAGAAGATCAGCAGTAACAGCAGGTTGTAGATTTTGCTATGCCGGTGTGGAGCGGGAACGATATCTAAATCATTTACAATCAACAGAAGAAAAAGCGTGAGCAAAGGCAAAATCAACCCGTTGATGGCCTGAACCGTCAATATCACGGGAATGGGCTGTAATCCGCTGATGGCTACTGCGAAGCCAATGATTAAAACAGTAATTCCTGCCAATCGACCTTTGCGACCATCGGATACACCAAAAACAGATTTAGCGATCAATGTGGTGGCATAGGGCGAAGTGATGGCCGAAGAAAACCCTGCGGCAAAAAGTCCCCAGGCCAATGCGCGGCTTCCCCAGGGGCCAACCAGGCTGCCCAATGCATGACTCAATTCACTAAAAGAAGCAAAACTTTTTACGGAGGTTCCTGCAATCAGTATGGCAGCCGTTATCAAACCGCCAATGGTTACTGAAACAATCAGGCCTATGCGCATTAAAGGAATGGTTTCGCCCTTGCTAATGCCAGAGCCAATAAAAATATTGTAGGGCACAATGGTAGTGCCCACCAGTCCGAGAACTAATAATTCTGCACCAGCTGGAATAACGGGTGTAACCGAGGCACTTAGAATAGTGCTGAGAGTAAGGGGTTGAGAAAAAGCGAGCGCAGCAAAAGCTACACCCATCAGTGCCACCAGCAACATCATAAGCGTGGATATCCATGTTCTTCCACCTGTCCATAAAATGACAGCAGCTACCAGCGTTATTCCACACGTAAGCAATTCTGACCGAAGGCCGGTGATCAGTTGCAGGCCCGACATGGCGCCTAAAATATTACCCGCTTCGTAAGCCGCGCAACCTAATGCTACACTGCCACCAATCAGCCATTGCAATAAAGCCCCCTTGTGTTCGCCAAATTTCTTTACCAGCGCCTGGCCCAGAGTTAAGCCACTTGCAATGGTAATTCTTGCTGAAATTTCCTGTAAGGCAATGCAGCCCAGGGTGGCAAGCACCACCGTCCACAACAGTTGTAGCCCGTGTTGTGAGCCGGCACTTACAGCAGTGGTAACCGTGCCAGGCCCAATGAAAGCGGCTGAAATGACAGACCAAAGAATGACACTTGTAAATGTGTTGCGCCTCATTTGTTAAAACTCTAAGGTAAAAACAAATGTGCAGCCCTTGGCATAGATTATCAGGGCGGTTGCCGTGGCTATGCAGAAATTCCGGTAGCAATTTGTGGCAGACGTCTATAGTGCCTTCACCACCTTGAAGGGAAACATTAATATGGCCCCAATTAATTTAAAAACAGCTTCGATCGTGAAGCCTATGATTCTGAAGGGAAGCAACAACAGCCAAACCAGTGGAAACAAAAAGATAAATAGCAGTGCCAACGGCCAGCACAGCACAAAAAGTATAACCCAGAGTAGTAAGGCGATCAATGTCTTCATAGCGGCTTGCCATCATCAAAAATATGGCCAAATCAAAGATGGCTTATTATTGCACAGAAAAGGCCTGCGTTTTATACGCCTGGTTCAGGAATGTACAGTGCAGTGTTCGGCTGTGCACACCGCCATTTATTACAATACATTATTGAGCTGTTCTTTTATTTTCTCCAGCTCTTCTTTCATCATCACCACCTGTTTTTGAATGTCGGCATCGTTGGCTTTGCTGCCAATAGTATTGATTTCGCGGCCGATTTCCTGTGCCAGGAAGCCCAGCTTTTTTCCGTTCGATTGCTTTTCGCCCAACAATTTCACGAAATAATCAAGGTGAGTTTTCAGGCGCACTCGTTCTTCATGGATGTCGAGCTTTTCGATATAAAATATGATCTCCTGTTCCAGCCGATTGGGGTCGAAGCCTTCGCTACCGAAAAATTCGGTAATGCTGCCCTTCATCTTGCTGCGAATTTTTTCAATGCGCCTGGGGTCCAGCTTTTCCACTTCGGTTAACGACTCTGCTATGGCTTGTATGTAGCTCGCTAGTTTTCCTTCCAGCGCCTTGCCTTCGGTAACCCTGAACTGATCGCACTTCTGTAAGGCCTCCTGCACCAGTTTGTTCACTTTTTCCCATTCGGCAGGATCCAACTCTTCTTTGCCATTGCCCTGAATAACATCGGGCGAGGTAAGTGCCAACTGAAAGATGTAGTCGTAAGAGGGCGCCACCACTTTGTCGGCCAGTTTTTTCAATTCGTTGTAATAGGCAACAAAGAGAGCTTCGTTGTAAGATTGCCTGATCTCCTGCCTTCCTGTTTTTTGATAATCGATCGATAGCGATACTTTTCCGCGTTCCAGTTTATCGGAAATGAGGTTGCGCAGCTCCGGTTCTTTCTCTGAAAACTGGCGCGGCAGGCGCAAACTCAGATCCATGAATTTTGAGTTCAGCGTTTTTACCTCTATGGTAATGTTTGCTTCGCCATTGTTTACTGTTACCTGCCCAAAGCCGGTCATCGATTTGATCATGCACAAAAAAATTAAAGTGCTGCAAATTACGAAAAGGAAATGGAGTTGGGCGTCTAACTAAGCCCACCTTTGAAGGGATGAGGTGTTGAGAATTTTAGAAGTCGAAGCCGAGGGTAACCATCAGACGCGGTTTCATCACCTGGTAGTTCTCAACAGGCCAGGCCACATCAAACTTCATGTAGTAGCCCAACATGACCGAACGAAGGCCGAGTCCGTAGCTGTAAATCCAGGGGTTGAGGTATTCATTCAACTCAACTTCAAAAGGGCCGCTTATTACTTCGCGCTTGCGCACACTGCCCGATGAATTAAATGGCGGATCGCCCGACCAACTGGTGCCAATGTCGTAGAAGCCGATGATTTGCATGTTGCGGAAGAAGTTCGAGGTAATGGGGCCTCCTGCCAGCGCGCGTATCAGCGGCACACGCAGTTCTATATTCGATAGTACTACACTGTTGCCGTAAAGTGTGGCATAATCGAAGCCGCGCAGGTTGGTGGCAAACTCGGTAAAGAGCAGATTGGGATTAAACCGGCCCGAAGTGGAAGCCAACGGGTTGTTAAGCCCGGTGTAGTTAATGTGTTCACCAAACCAATTGTCCATACCACCCAATACATATTGTTGGGGCGAGTTGCCAAAGAAGGTGCCACCAAAACCACGTACGGCCAGCACTATTTCCTTATAAATCTTTTGGTAGTGCCGCACATCTATAGAGAGATTGGTGAAGCTGAGTTGCTTGGCACCCATGGCCTCGTAGTGCACAAAGTTTATTTTTCCGCGCGTACCTTCTATGATGTTCATGCCGGTGGTAATGCTGTTGTCGTAAACCACTTCTGCGCGCGAACCAGTATAGAGTTGCTGTTGAGAGGGAAGAAATACCGGTGGACTAAGCGGTAGTGCATCTTCCGGTCCCCGGTCAACAAACCGGGTGTATCCCACAAAAGGTTTCAATGCAATGCGCGTGCGTACGCTCAAAGGCAAAGAGGCACCCACTTCTAATTTTTGGAGAGAATATTTTTGCTCGAAACGCGGAGGATCGTTAGGGTCGCCCAAATCGTTCTGCCGCCAGAAAATTACCTTGCGGTCGATGCGCGCGCTGTAATCTACCCGGTGAGGGAGGTATTGAATTTCGCCAAACACATCGCCACTTTTCCAATCGAACGCGGTTTGAATGCCGCCAAAAAAGCGGAAGTTTTCCAACATGTCGTTCATCTGCGTTTCAATGCGCAGACTGTAGCTCCTGATAGGGTCAATCACCATGTTGGTTACCAGGTTGTCGTAGCTGAATTTAGGTTCGTACGGAAAGGGGCCCATGATGCGATTTGTTTCACGCGCCTTCATATAGCGCGTTAAAAATGTTTCGCTTGGCTGTTTACTTTTCACCACTTCGTCTTCAAACACATAGTCGTCTGTGTTGATCTTCTTTTCTTCCACCTTGGGTAGGGTTGGTTTCAACGTGTCCGCTTCAAAGGTGTAGTTCTCTGTATCGATAGCGAGCGAATCGGACGGGCGAGCAACGGGCGGAATGCTGTCTGCTTTGGCTGCAGGTTGGGTGTTGATCTGAATAGTGTCTGACTTGGCGCGCAAGCGGGCGTTCAACAATTCTTTAATGGACATGCCCGGTGTTTCTTCTGCCTTCCTGCGTTCGGTAATGGCCTTGGCCTGCTGCACTTCTTTTCTGCGCGTGGTGGGCGTAAAAATTTGTCGGGTGTAGTTAAACTGGTTTTGCAGGAAAATATCTTCAGAGAGATTTTTATCGAGTACGAGCGCAAGTTTACGATTATAAAAATCTAGGTCGTATTCCTTTATACTCGCGTTGTAGTTGGTGATTTGCGAGTAAATGCCTGTTGTCCGGTTGAACAGAAATAAATTATAAATGCCACGCTGATCGCTCAGGTAGTAGATGTTGTTTTCATCTAATGCCAACGGACTGATATCGCGACTCAATGTGTTGGTAATGCGGGTTACCATGTTGCTGGTAGAGTCTAAGTCGTATAAAAACAGGTTGTACTGGTTCGACAGGCCCTTGTAACCTTTGGTAGCGGTGTTTACCGTATCTGTAGTGCGGTTAGAGCTGAATACAATGCGGTTGGTGTTGGGAATAAATGACGGGTCGAGGTCGTCATAAATATCGTTGGTGAGCCTGCGTGTGCGATCTCTGCGGCTGCTAAGCAAAAACAAATCATTTTGTCCTTCAAAGTCGGCACTCAATACAACTAATCGACCGTTGCCCGAAAAATCGAAGCTGCGCACGTTGCTGAAACGATCGAGTTCGCGCGGCAGCTTGCTCTTGGTATTCAAATCGTACAGCCAGAAAACATAGTTGCCTTGCTTTACACCAATTACACCCAACGTATTGGCATCGGCCCAACTGATAAGCGGAATGCGGTAGTCTACATCTTGCCGTATTACTTTGTTGCCTCCCTGTAAAATGGTGCTTTCCTTGCCGTTCTCCAACGATTTTACCTTGATGGTGAATTTTCCACGGTCGTTTTCAGCGTAGGCAATCTTTTTTCCATCGGGACTGATTTTTACCGTGGGGAAGGAAGTGGTTTTATTGTGGCGCGGAGAAAAGCGGGTGCTATCGGACGGGGCCACATAGCTCTGCTGCACACGTTGCTCCTGCTCACTATAGAATTTTTTCCAGTCAGACATCAGCTGGCGGAAAGGTACCCCCAGCGTAATGAGTATGCTTTTTTGTTCGTTGCGGATTACGCGCGTATAATTCAGAATGTTCGATACGCTGCTCTTGCCGTATTTCTCGACTATATAGTTCCAAATGGATTGACCTACCAACGCGGCCTCTTCATCTTTCAACCTGAGTGCGCGGTTTACTTTTTTATTCACCACCAATTGGCGGATAAAATCGTCCATATCGGTGCTCCAGCCTTTGGCCGCATAGCGCGAAGCGCCATCGATAAACCACTCTGGCAAATTCAGCAGCACCGCGTTCTGAAACATGTCTTTCAAACTGCCGCCAAACATCATCTCGTTCACCATGAGGTCAGTCATCTTCAGCACCAGTTCTTCCTTAAATTCATCCAAATGGCCCGGGTGCGCTACTTCCACGTAGGGTTGAATGAACTCCGTTTCACCACCTGAACTGAATTGCGTGCTGCTGAGCCCGATGTTGCTCTGCTGCTTATCGGATACTGAGTTATAGAGAAAGACTTTTGTTTTCAGATAGGGCGGGTAGCCAATCAGATCGGTGATGCGGTCGAACTCCGACTCCAGGTATTGAATGGCTTCGGTGGCCACCTTTCTGCGGTTGTCGTAGTAGTACACGTCAAAGTTTTCTGACGACAGGTACTGCCACTCAAATTTTTTATACTGAATCCTGTTTTTGCCAAATACTTCGCGGGTTTGCTGGGCAACCGCGTTTGAAAAAACGACACTGAAAAGCAATACAAATAAAAATCGGATCATACCGCGCATGAAATCATCCTCAGAACTTCGAATATAACGCATAAAACCGACTAATATTTACATCTTTTTCCATCTGGCCCAGGCCCATTAGCTGGTTGGCCAACACTCCCGAAAAATGGGGGGCGAGGCTTACACCTTTGGTTCCCAGCCCGTTGAAAACCCACACCTTTTTTTGCTGCGGATGTGGGCCCAAAATGGGCCGCCTGTCGGGCACAGTAGGCCGGATGCCCCAATCCTGATCTTTCACCTGGTAAGACAAAATAATCAGTTCATTCAACTTTTCAACCAGTGTAGCTTTGCCCACTTCGGTTACGCCTGGTTCCGCCTGGCGCTGGTAAGTGGCCCCCACCTTAAACCCGCCTTTCACGTGGTCGGGCACCACATAAACGCCCCGGTTGTAGATTAGTTCGGGTGTTTCTTCCAAATCGATGTTCAGCGTTTCTCCCTTCAGCGGGTGCAATGGCAGCCAATGAAACCAGGGGTTGCTTTTTGCTGCCATTCCTTCACAAAATACAATGTTGTCTGCTTGCAGATTTTGATAGGCAATACCGTTTTCGTCAGCACTCAGTTTTTGATATTGAAATGCCTCAGAGAAATAACAGCCGTTTTCACCCAACTTTTTTCGTACAGCCTCCATGAACGCATGTGTATCCACATAGCCGCAGTGGTTCAACAGCAGGCCCCCGTATGGATCGTGAGCCTGGTGCCCGTACTTTGGTAACGTGTAAATTTCTTTGATGAAAGGTTGCATTTCAGGCTCGGCACTTTGGGCCATCCACTCATTTTGTTCGCCCACGGAAACAAACGGGCGATACAAAGGGGTAGGGTGGTAGAAAGCAGCTTGCAGCATCTTTTCTGCCTCGGCATAAAAGGTATGCAGCGAAGCAAATAATTCGGGGGCGCGCCATGTGCGTTTCATCACCTGGCTGGTTACGGGGTTAAACAAGCCGGCTGCAACGGCCGTGGCTCTGTTGGCAGAAGGTGTGTCGAACAGGGCTACCGTTTTTTGTTGTTGCCACAGGCGCACCGCCAGACAACTGCCTGCCAATCCGCCACCCACAATAATGCAATCGACCTTCATGTGCAGCGGGCAAGTTAGAAATTTCTTTAGTAGAGCGGGGTAGCGTACCTTTGTCGGCATGTTACAGGTGCAGACTTTTACTTTCAACGCTTTCGAGGAGAACACCTATGTGATATATGACGAGACGGGTGAGGCAGCCATCGTAGATCCGGGGTGCAGCAACCGCGCGGAAGAAGAGGTGTTGAAGAAATTCATTCAGGCGAACAACCTTCGGGTGGTGTATTTACTCAACACCCACTGCCATGTAGACCATGTGCTGGGTAATGCATTTGTGAAAGACTACTTCAAAGTGCCGCTGTTGATGCACAAAGCCGATGAACCCACCCTGCGTGCAGTAAAAATTTATGCACCCATGTATGGTATTGGTGGCTATACAGAAGCGCTGCCAGACCAGTTTCTGGAAGAAGGCCAGTTCGTAAAAATTGGTAACGAAAGCCTGAAGGTTTTGTTCTTGCCCGGGCATGCGCCTGGCCACATTGGGTTTTATCATGCACCCAGCGCTCAGTTGTTGGCGGGCGATGTTTTGTTTCACCGCAGTATTGGTCGCACCGATCTACCAGGTGGCAACTTCGATGTGCTGATACAAAGCATTCATCAAAAAGTTTTTACCCTTCCCGATGAGGTGGTGGTTTATCCCGGCCACGGCCCCACCACTACTGTGGGCGAAGAAAAGGTTGAAAATCCCTTCTGTGCACTATCATTGAACTAAATGTTTCTGCAGCGTCACCTTCCCAACTCGTTAACAGCAGCCAATTTACTGTGCGGCTGTTTGGGTATTGTAGCCATTGTGCAAAACATACCGGTGCCCGTGGCATATTTCGTTTGGGCCGCGTGTGTGTTCGATTTTTTCGATGGCTTTGCCGCACGGATGTTGAAAGTAAGCTCGCCCATTGGCAAAGAGCTCGATTCCCTGGCCGATATGGTGAGTTTTGGAGTGTTGCCTGCACTCATGTTGTTTCAATTGATAGCTGGCAATGGTAGCCACGATCTGCTGCCTTATGCCGCATTAATGGTGGCTGTTTTTTCTGCGTTGCGCCTGGCTAAGTTTAATGTAGACGAACGCCAAAGCGATTCCTTCATTGGGCTGCCTACACCCGCCAACGCCTTGTTCCTTACTGCTTTACCTTTCTTACCCGAAGGCGTTTCGTTGTTTGTCTCTAATGCGTGGACATTGACAGCCATTGCGGTCATTTTTTCGCTGCTGCTGGTGGCGCCCCTTCCACTTTTCGCGCTCAAATTCAAGCATTTCGGGTGGCAGGGTAACCAGGTGCGCTATATCTTTGTTCTACTGTCGGGGGTGTTGATAGTGGTGTGGGGTGCTGCGGCCCCGGTACCGGTAATAATAATCTACCTGTTGCTTTCGTTAACAAGCCGCGCCTTTACCTGAGTCAGCACCGCGGGGTTAACCTTTTTTGTGAATTGAGAATTTACGCTACCATAATTGCTTGCTGGCTGGTTGCCATACCACTGTGTTCCGTGCGGGCACAACATCCTCTCTTTTCGCAAGGGCAGTGGGCCAAATTCAGCGTAGAAAAAAATGGTGTTTACAAGATAGACTACGAGTTGATGAAGAAAGCGGGCTTCAACCCCGATGCCATCAACCCAAATAATATCCGTTTACTTGCCTACCCCACAGGCATGCTGCCCCAGGCGAACAGTGTGCCGGTACCCACTAACCCAATAGACGTGGCCATAAAAGTAGTGGGCGGTGAGGACGGCCAATTCAACGCCAACGATTACCTTATTTTTTATGGCCAAGGGCCAGACAGGCTGGAGTACCATGCGCAACGCCATGTTTTTGCCTACCAGAACAACCTGTATTCCGATAAAAATTTTTATTTCCTTTCGGTGGATGACGGGGGCCGTTCTATCAGCACTTCTTCCGTGCAGGGAGCAACAGGAATTATTTCGCAATACCTGGATGTGGCCTACTACGAAACCGACAGTTATAATTCTGAAAAGTCGGGAAGGGAATGGTTTGGAGAATCTTTTGCTGCCAACCCCGAACTCACTATCCGGTTCAGCCTTTCGGGTATTGTAGCTGGTTCAGAAATCAAAGTGGTGTCCAGCGTAATGGCGCAGACTTACCAGGAATCGTCTTTCCGCCTCTTTTGGAATGGCAACCAAATACTAGATCGCCCCATGTCCGTCATTCCCGAAACACAGTATGGTGTAAAGGGAAGAGTAAATACCGATACCGTTGTATTCAATGCGAATAATGTGGGTGCGAATGCAACTGCCAATCAGGATGTGCGCTATCAATACATCAAAGCCCCTGGCTACTCGCAAGGATATCTTAACTACTTATTGTTTCAGGTCACACGTCAACTCGCCTGGTATGGGCATCCTACCTTCTTCACCATTCCGTCTGCGGGTGATGCAGTGTCTACCTTAACGTTGTCATCGCCACCGGCTGGCCTGGAGGTTTGGGACATCACCGATCCTTTTTCACCCGTTGCTCAAAAAATTACCGTGGAGACTTACGCACGGTTCGATGTTGAAACCAGCTCCGCGAAGAGTTTTGTTGCCTTTATACCCAACCAGGCAGAGCTACCTTTGTTCGAAGAAAAAATGCCGAACCAGGTGCTGTATGGCATGGCCGTTCCAGAATTATTAATTGTAACCCATCCGGACTTTTTGGAGCAGGCGCAACGTTTGGCTAACCACCGCACCAGCCACAACGAACTTTCGGTAGCGGTAGTCACCACCCAGCAGATTTACAACGAGTTTTCTGGGGGCCGCCAGGATGTTTCAGCCATCCGGAATTTTGTGAGGCACCTCTATAACAGTACGCCAGGGCAGCTGAAAAACCTGCTGCTCTTTGGGCGCGGCTCTTATGATTATAAAAGCCGCGTGTTCAATAACTCCAACTTTGTACCCACTTACGAGTCGCGTAATTCGCTCAGTCCTTTGGAAACTTATTCTTCTGACGACTATTTCGGATTTCTGGAAGACAATGAGGGCGATTGGAGCGAGAGCCCGGCACGCAACCACACACTCGACATTGGTGTGGGCAGGTTGCCGATTAGAACGGCAGCAGAAGCAGCCATTGTAGTGGATAAATTGATAGCCTACGATACAAACCCCAACCGTTATGCGGGCTGGCGCCAGGAAGTTTTGTTTGTGGCCGATGATGGCGATTTCAATATTCACCAATCGCAGGCCGATGAGTTGGCAGAGTTGGTGGAGGCCGGTGGAGGATTCTCCACCGACAAGGTGTACCTCGATGCTTACGAACAGGAGAGTCGCCCCAGTGGCCAGGTTTCGCCCCAGGCGGCAGAAGCGTTGAACCTGAAGTTGAACAAAGGGTTTTCCATTGTGAATTTTACGGGCCATGGGTCAGAACAAGTGTGGATGCAGGAACGCATTCTCGATGTAAATACACCTTCGCAGCTTACCAACCAACCGCGCTTGCCACTGTTCGTAACAGCCACTTGTGAGTTTGGTCGCCACGATAACCCTTTGCTGATCTCTACAGCCGAGTTATTACTGCTGCGAAAAAATGGGGGCGCCATCGCCTTGGTTACCACAGCACGGCCAGTTAATTCGGGCACCAACTTTTCTTTGAACAAGGCATTCTATGCCGCGCTGTTTGAGGGAGGCCCCAATCAAGATCTGGGTACCCTTTTTAAGGAAACCAAAAACAGAAGCCAGAGTGGCGTAGCCAACAGAAACTTTTCTCTGTTGGGCGACCCATCTATGCGTTTTGGCCCACCCGAAGAAAAACTGGTGGTTACGCGCATGCAAACGGCTACCGGTTCAGATACTTTAAAAGCGTTATCGAAAGTGGTGTTGGAAGGTTATGTGGCACGCAACGGAGAAATCAGCACAACTTTTAACGGTACCCTTGAAGCAACCCTTTTCGACAAACGTGTTACCAGCCTCACCAAAGGCGATGAGAACCCGCCTTTCAGCTATTCGGTTTGGCCGCATGCGCTGTTCCGTGGCAAGGCTTCTGTTCAGCAGGGGGAGTTTTACCTGGAAATGATGTTGCCAGTAAATCTGGTGCAGGAGGTAGGGCAGGGTAAGTTGGCATTGTATGCGCATACCACTGATAAAAAACGCGAAGCCCTCGGCACTTTCACAGATCTGAAAATTGGTGAGGCGGAGCCCTCGCCACCTGGCGACAACCGGGGCCCCGCAATTCAATTGTTTATGAGCGACACCACCTTTGTGAATGGCGGCTATACCAACGCCAATACACGTTTGGTTGGTGTGTTGACCGATGAAAGCGGCATCAATTTGTCGGGCTACGAGCCAGGCAACCTTATTGCCGTGTTGGACGGTGAAAAAACTTTTGTGGTGAATGATTACTACGTGGCCGATCAGGACGACTACACATCGGGCACTTTTTCTTACCCGCTTTTCGATCTCAGCCCGGGGCGCCACACCATCCGGTTTACGGCTTCTGATAATCACAACAATGAAGCCGTGGCCACCATCGAATTCGAGGTAGGCAAGGAAAACGAACTGCTGATAGAAGCGTTAAACAATTACCCCAACCCGTTTAGTGAAAGTACGCTGGTGGAATTCAGCCACAGCCGTTCGGGCGAAGATTTGAAGGCACAGGTGGTTATCTACGATGTAATGGGGCAGTTGGCGGGCAGTCACGAGTTTCATGTTCCCGCCAGTACCTACAAAGTGCGACTATTCGAATGGGATGGTACAGGCCTTGCTGGAACAAAAATGAGCACCGGCATATACCTGATGAAACTCTCCGTTCGTTCCCTACAGGACGGGGCCAAAAAAGAGAAAATTGCAAAGTTAATTCTGGTTAATTGATTACATTTACCCCTTAGATGTTGAGTATGAATAAGTTGAGCGCAGCGTTTGTTCTTACCCTGGCGGTAGGAATTAATTTTCAGGCCCTTTCGCAGAATACGGGTGTATTGATTGGCCAGGATACCACCAACCGTGTGATCACGACTGCGGTACCATTCCTCGGCATTACGCCCGATTCGCGTGCAGCGGCCATGGGCGAAACCGGTGCTGCTACCTCTGCCGATGCCAACTCAGCCTATTGGAATGCCGCCAAGTTGGCTTTCATAGAAAATGGATACGGGGTGTCGGGTTCTTATACACCCTGGCTCGGCAAGATCATTAACGACATGTCGATATTTTACTTGTCTGGTTTCTATAAGATCACCCGCGAACAAACGGTAGCGGCTTCTATGAAATATTTTGACCTGGGCGAAATACAATTCAACAAGGGCCCCAATCCTGACGATCAATTGGGCCGTTACAATCCGCGTGAGTTTGCTTTCGATGTTACTTATTCAAGACTACTTACAGAACATTTCAGCATAGGCGGTGCCATTCGCTACATACATTCTAACCTCACAGGCTCGGGCTTGGCGGGCACGGTAGATACCAAACCGGGTAACTCTGTAGCGGTTGACATGGGTGTGTTTTACACCAAGCCAATGGAAGCGAGCAACTCCAATCTTTCTTTGGGCGCTTCGATCACCAACCTGGGCTCAAAAATTTCCTACTCTAACGAAGACTTCAACGATTTTATTCCGATCAACCTGCGTATGGGTGCGGCTTACCAAATGGAGTTAGACGCTTACAACAGTATTGCCTTCGCAGCCGATCTGAATAAGTTGCTGGTGCCCAGCCCTGGCAGTGGCGATGCGCCTCTGCTCAGCGGTGTGTTCGGGTCGTTCTCAGATGCGCGCGGTGGCTTCAGCGAAGAAATCCGCGAGTTCATGGTATCGTTGGGTACGGAATACTGGTACAATCACACATTTGCCGCACGTGCTGGTTATTTTCTGGAAGCACGCGACAAGGGCAATCGCAAATACTTAACGGCTGGCTTAGGCCTGCGCTACCAGAAGTTCGGCCTCGATGTAGCCTATCTGGTGCCCACCAACGGCAGAGAAAACGCGCTCGCAGAAACACTGCGTTTCACCATTATGATGTTGTTTGAAAAGCGTGCCTCCGAGCAAGACGCTTCCGTTATCGATAATTAAATCCATGCTCGACCGCACTGTTGCCCCTCCGTTTGTTGAAGCGGATCAATTTCAATTACCGTCTTACGAAAAAGAAAAACTTGCCAATGGCATAGACTTGTTTCTGGTGCGCGATGTGCAGCAGGAAGTGCTGAAGATTGAAATTATGTTCCGTGCAGGCAAGTGGTACGAACCACGCCCCTCTGTTTCGCATTTTACCGCCCAGATGCTGGAGAAGGGCACTGCACGTCATTCTTCTGCTGCCATTGCCGAAGTATTCGACCGGTTAGGGGCACATGTGGAGGTTACGCCCGGTCATGATTATGCCTCGGTTAGTTTATATGGACTGGCGAAAAACTGGCAGCAGGCATTTGCATTGCTGATGGAAATCGTGTCGCAGCCTTCTTTTCCGGCTGAAGAGTTGGATTTGCAGAAGAGCATCTTTTTGCAAAACCTAAAAGTAAATCTGGAAAAGAACAGCTTCGTGGCTTCGCAGGCGATCAGGAAGAATATTTTTGGAGTGGCACATCCTTATGGTGCTTCGGTAGAAGAAGAGCAAGTGATTCCGTTGCGTAGCGAAGAACTGAAGGCATTTCACAAGAAGACTTATCAGCCTTTCGCGGTTTTTCTTACCGTGAACCCGCGCTTTCAGCATCAGTCATTGGTTAGCGAACTGAACGCGTTTGAAAAGGTTAATGCAGGTACCCTTACGCACGAGGTAAAGCCCGCTGACGCAGCAGCCGAGAGAATAGAAAAAACCGACAGCATACAGACGGCCTTGCGTTTGGGTAAACGCTCGCTCATGCGCCAGCACAAAGACTATGCAGGCGCTTTGCTCTTCAACCATATTTTGGGAGGTTATTTCGGCTCGCGCCTGATGAAGAACATCCGCGAAGAGAAAGGACTTACTTATGGCATCTATTCTTCGCTGCAACCTTTTGCCAACGACAGCATGTGGGTGATAGGTGCCGATGTGAACAAAGAAAACCGCGACCTGGCTCTGCGCGAAATCCGATCGGAATTGCAACAGCTATGCCAGCAGCCGGTACCCACCGATGAATTGACTGTAGCGCGCAACCACTTTTTGGGTTCCCTACAGAGCGAAGTAGCCAACCCGTTTTCCGTTACAGATAAAATCAAGAACCTGTACCTCAACCAGCTCCCGGCAGATTATTACCAACAACTGTTCGAAATGTTGCGCGGCATTACTCCGGCAGATTTAGTTCAAATTGGAAATACCCACTTTGCCGTTGATTCGCTGAGAGAAGTAACGGTGGGGTAGAGGTGACTTGAAATTTTTCGTTAATCCAACGGCACATTCACATGCCTTTCTGCATGGTACGATGAGCGCACCAACGGACCCGATTCCACGTATTTCAGTCCGCGCTTCAGGCCTTCTTCTTTGTACATTTCGAACGTATCGGGGTGGATGAACTCGGCCACTTCCAAATGCATTTTGGTAGGCTGCAGGTATTGGCCGAGCGTTAAGATCATCAGACCATTCTCAGCCAGGTCGTCCATGGCTTTAAAAACTTCTTCTTTCGTTTCGCCAACGCCCAGCATAATGCCGCTCTTGGTGCGCTTGCCTGCCTCGCGTATGCGCTTGATCTGCTCGAGGCTGCGCTCGTATTTGGCTTGGGGTCTAACTATTCTGTATAAGCGCCCCACGGTTTCCATGTTGTGCGATACCACTTCTTGCCCGCCTTCAATCATTCGATACAGGGCATCCCAGTTTCCTTTGGTGTCGGGTATCAGTGTTTCTATGGTGGTAGATGGGCTCAGTGCTTTGGTTTGCACCACGGTCTGGTACCAGATTTCTGCACCGCGGTCTTTCAACTCGTCTCGGTTCACGGAAGTAATCACTGCGTGCTTCACACCCATCAGTTGAATGGCCTCGGCCACTCTGCGGGGTTCATCCACATCGTACTCGTTGGGGCGGCCAGTTGCCACTGCGCAGAAGGTGCAACTGCGTGTGCATACATTTCCTAAGATCATGAAAGTAGCCGTGCCTGCGCCCCAGCATTCGCCCATGTTGGGGCAATTACCGCTTTCGCAAATGGTATGCAGTTTATGCGTGTCGACCAGCTTGCGCACTTTGGCATACTCCGGCCCCACAGGCAACTTCACGCGTAGCCAGTCGGGTTTGCGTTTTTTTTGTTCGGGAGATATGGTGGGCAGTTCGATCATGAAGCTGTTAGTTGCTTTTTGCCAGTGGTTAGATAACTGAGCATCTAATCACCAACAGTTAACAACAATTATTTGCCGATAAGTTCCTTGTATTGCGCGGCCGTCAGCAAGTCTGAAGGGGTGCCAGCTATTTCTACTTTCACCATCCATCCATCCCCGTAAGGGTCTTCATTTACTTTTTCGGGATTAGCCTCCAGCAACGGATTTACTTCCAACACTTTACCTGCAATGGGCATGTACAAATCCGAAACTGTTTTTACAGCTTCTACGGTGCCGAAAACATCGTGCTGGGCCACTTGCTGGCCAACTGTAGTAATATCCACATAAACAATATCGCCCAACTCGCCTTGCGCAAAGTCGGTAATGCCTACGGTGGCGGTGTTGCCTTCGATTTTAACCCATTCGTGGTCTTTGGTGTACTGAAGTCCTTCAGGAATATTCATTGCAGTGATTGATTTAGGCCCCAAAAATAGGAAAGTTTCAGCTTCTAAAACCCGTTTTTTTCGACTGCCGAAGGTAGGTCTATTGGGCCAGGTTGAACTGAATTTTAGTGCCAAAGCGGGTAGTAGCACGGGGGTAAGAATTCGACACCAGCGGCTCGTTCACGTTTCGATCTAAATACAACTGAATGTTCAGTTTTTGATTGACCACATAGCTGATGTTGGGCCGCAACTGGAAGTTGATGTTGCCATTGGTAACGGTGTTCGTCTCGGCAATTTTGCGCTGAATGGTTTGGCTGTTGGTAACGCTTACGTTCAATCTGAATGTAACATCGTTCTTTAAGGTGATAACCCGGCCTTGATCTTTGAAGGGCAGTTTCAGATTGCTCTTGGTGTAGCCCAATTCAAACGACCAATCCTTGGCATTCAATTCTGTGATTTGTGCGTTCGAGATATTAAGCGACAAATCGCGTTTGGTTTTATACTCGAAACGGGCTGTCATTTTCTTTTTGGTGCGAACGTTTACACCGACCAATGGAGCAAACTGTTCGGAGATCATCACCTGGCTAATGACATACACCGGTATCAACTGACCATTCTCGTTAAATTGGTTGGGGAATTGGGTGTTGTTGTAGTCTTCCAACGGAATGTCTATACCCACATTGGAGTACTCCAGCGAATTGGAAAAATTCATTACCTGGTACGAGGAGTTATAAGCGTGACTCAGCGTAATCGACTGAAAGACATCTTTGAAGATATTGAGTTTGTTTAACCCGTTATAGTCCATACGCCAGTTCGGAATGGGTATCTGGGGGAACGGACTGAGCGACACGGCACTCGCATCCTTATCGCTATACGCAGCGAGGAATGCGGGTATCAGTACATCTTGCGATTGCCGCTCATAGCCATTGCCTTGTGTACTCGAAAATCTTTGCTGTATGGTTTCGATGTTTTGCTCGAACTGTTGAAAGACAGACGAACTCACTTTTCCATTGTCGCGGAAGGCCGTTTTGATCGTCATGGTAGAAATTTTGTACGATCCCTGTCGGCTGGGGCTCAACGAATTGTAAACCGAGGTGATGGTGTCGAACCGGAAAATTTCCTGGAAGGAAGAGTTGGTGGTTTTCTTTACATCGAGCTGCAGTTTAAAATCTGCAAAGGGCTCTACATTGGCGCGTGCACTGATGTCTTTTTGCTGCTGCTGTGTAAACGGACTGGTTAACCGGCCGTTGGTGGTGAGCCAGCCTTTGTCTGCCGCTTTGAATCGAATGTTTGGATCTTGCTGACCCAACACAAATCCCCAGCCGGGCGCACTCCACATTTTATCCATACCCAGCAAGTGCGGACTGGGATTAAAGCCGGGCAGAATGGTGCCCTGTGTTACATTGTAGGTACCCGTAATGTTTCGCAACGACATGATGAGCCGCAGAATACCTTTTACACCTGCCAGCTCTGGCGGCTTGCGCACCGTGTCGGGTTGGGCCTTGGCCAACTTGGCTTTTTCTAACGGTGTAAGCGGGCGTTTGGGTGTATTGATATTCTTCAGATAACCAATCTTGTTGTAGAGCTTCACCATATCGATGCGGCCACTCAACGCCTGGTCTTGTGAGTTTTGAATGATGTTACCTAACTGCAGCGCCTGGGTTGTCTCCACCGGCCCGGCCTTCCAGTTGTACCCCACGTTATGCCGGTAATCAGCGCCTAGCCAGTTGGTGATAGGTAACTTGTCCAGCGGCAGGGTGTAGTTGGCGGTAACGGTTTGTTCAAAGCTCTTCATGCGGCCCAGGCGCTTCAGGTTGCTCACCACCGAGTCGTACTTTTCGCGCGTATCAATATCGCCAGTGGGCTCGTCTATAATGGCGTTGGTGCGTGCATTGTAATCCACCGTGAGCGCCCGGGTTAAACTCCACCGCGCATTATAGGTACGGTTAAAAATAAAGAACTTCTGAAAGTTGGGCAACGCACTTTGTGCATCGCTCACAGAGTTGCGATAGATCATTTTGTTGAACGATCGGTCTAAGTCGCCACGCACGGTGAGATTAGTGGGCACCGGGTTGAAGTTGAAATCCTTTACCAATTGCAGGTAAGGCGACTTCATGCCCTTCGATTCCTTGAAAGGCTCGAAGCCTTTAAACTTGCTGTTGTATTGCCAGGCCACCCCACCGCGCACACTTCTACGTGTATTTTCGCGCAGGTTAAAATTGGTTTGCGTGGCCTCACTAAAGGCGTAGGTAAACGCAAAATTCTCGATGTCGTAAATGTGGGTGGCCGCATCTTTGTTCACTTTCACTTTGCGCACGTTGGTAAAGTTAAGGCTTCGCCTCACCGAACGGTCTTGTATCAGTCTTCGGTAATTAGTCCGCTCTTCTTCCGTATTGAATGATGCCAGTGCAGCGGCCAAACGCAGATCGGGATTAGCCGGATCGAAGTTAGGACTGATGAGGGTGCTCTCGTAACTGGCGAATACCGGAATTCTTAAACCCGCCTTTTGCGGAAGCAGCTTATCGAGGTTCATGTTGGCGGACACATCGTAGGCAGTGGTTTCGCCACGGGCACGTTCATAAATTTTTGATTGCACGCCACCATATCCGTAAGTGATGTGGCGAAGGGAACCTGTAATGGTGCCCAGGTCGGCCAACTTGGTATTCAGCACTACGTTCGCGGCCCAGCCTGCGGTACGGTCGAATTCGGTAAGGCGCAGTTCATTGGCCCAAAGGCACACGTTGCGCGAACGGCCATCGCCCGATCGTGGGTTGCGTACGCCAATCATCATCATCTTTACCTGGCTGAGGTCTGGCCTTCCCAAGATGCGTATGCCGTGTTTACCGGATTGTGCTGGTGCGCCACGTGGGTATAGTTCGGAAAGCGGAAAACTTTCACGGTCGCGCCTGGCCTTCAATGCATACAGTTCATTCAAGTCGAGGTCTATTTGGTTCACTTCGGGCCAGATGTCTTCGAGTGAAATGGAGCCGCCTTCTGTTCTTTGGAGTGGCAGTTCAATCTCATAGTAGTTTTCATCGAAGTCGGTACCCAGACGCAGAAAGCCGGTAAGCTCGCCACTCTGCCAGTTGTCGCCATGGGCACTCATAAACATCTTGATTCGACCGTAGTTAAAGAAGTCGAGCGAAACGTTTTTGAAGATGGCGCGGGCGTCTCCATCGGGTAGTTCGGTTACACACAACTGTACGGCTTGTTCGTTTAGCCTGCGCTGCTGCACTGAGGTAATATCGCGGTCGCGGTTCAGCGGAGGCACGTAGGCGGGCTTCTCGGGTTTGGGCGATCCGTTTTCTTCCACATTTACCACCGATACTGAAAAATTATCCAGGTTGGGTTCCAGTGGTTCGCTCAGTTGCGATTCGGCCAGGTTGTTGGTGTAGCGCCTCCAGCGGTTACCCACAGCGCGGAAGTAGGCAAAGCGAAGTACAACAGGTTCGGCAAAGCCGGTAAGGTACATGCGCGCATAGCGGATGGATTTGAAATCGTTGATCTCACCCACTTTTTCTTCAAACTGCCTTACGGGAATGCGAAACAAATACCACGTTACTTCGCCAGCCGCTTCATCATTGGAGGGGCGGATGGCATCCACGATGTATTTATTGCCTACCCGCAATTGCCCGGGGCGCAGATCGATGCTATAAGAATAATATTCTTCAAGATCGCTTAGTGTATTGTCCTGGTTCAAATCTTCGTTGTCGGGAATGGTGGTAGAAGACTGTGGCACCAGGCTGTTCGTGTTAACGGGTGAGTTGTTCTCCATGCCTGCAAAATCTTTGTAGCGCTCCAGAATTTTGGCATCGCGCTCATCGTAATCGCTATTCAAAAAATACCGAAAATCATCACCAGAGGGATCTCGCTCCACTACACTGCGGGCTGCGGCCGGTATTTGCGATAGAAAGTTGTTATAGATGGTGCGCTCTGCATCGTTAGAGGCGCCATCGAGCCCCACATCTTGATTTGGTCGCGCACCTGGGTTGTTATCGAATGCATTGTTTAAGTATTGTTGGTTGGTTACAAACCCCCACTCATTTTTAGTAGTGGTACCAGCCGTGTTGCCATCGGGCGGAAGCCCATTTTCAAACGCGTGTTTCCCATCGCGCATCAGGTCTTCAGAAATGCTACCTAAATGAAACACCAACTTGCCACCTGTGCGGTTAGGCCTGTTGCTGCCGCGGCCGTCATTAATGTTGCCATTGCCACTGGGCACATCGATGAATGGGTCCATCAGCCAAAATTCTACGTACTCCACATTGGCTTTATCGAAGTCTACCTCCGTGCGTATGGCGGTTGTAATACCGGCCCAATTGCTGGTGGGGTCTTTCAAGGTGCCATCGTTATTCAGATCGGGATTGAAATTGTATGGCCCACGTTCGGAAGGGTAATAAGCCACGTCCATAATCGGCTCGAAGAAATTTCCGAGCAAGGCATCTTTATTGGGAAAAATTTCCTGAGGGGCAATGGGACGCACGTAGTGATTTTTTAGATCCTCATCGGTGATATTTTCTGGCTTTAACCGACCAGCGGTGCTGCGGTAAAACACATTGTCGATCATGTACCATGAAAGTTTGGCGCGCTTATAGCCGGCACGTAAATCGTTAATTTCGCCAGCGGCCAGGTCGAAACGGTTGTCTTCTGTTTGCGGAACGGTGGAGAGTCGCCACGATACCGGAGTTTGCAGGCTGTACGGTTGCGCGCTGTTCTCAAAGTCATCAATAAATGAGGTGCCTTCTCCCTGCACGATGTTAGATGTGCCCGGTAAAAGCTGGGCAAACTCTGCGTTTACATTGATGGTAGAAGTTTCTTTGGTTTGCAGAAAAGGAAGCGCATCTACCATTTTGGTGAGAATGCGAGAGTCTTTGCGCAGGTTGAGGTCTACCCCATATTGCAGGTTGCGCGCGGGTTCCGTACCAATCAGGTTACGACTAACCAGAGGCCTTTCGTTGTAATAAAGCAGGGTAGAGCCCAGGTTGATGTCGTCATTCAACTTATAATCGAAGCGTGTACCTAGTAGCGACCGTGTTTGAAAGGCAAATGGGTCTTGTTGTTCGTAGGTAACGCTGATGTTTTTTCCGGAGCTGAGAATGCCTTCATTCAGAATCGTCACCTTTCCGAAGGTGTAATCCACCGTATAATCTGTTCCTTCCCGCAAAGGCGTGCCGCCCGCATACACTTTTACCGAGCCTTGCGCAATGTTAAAACCCTGGATGATGATTTCTTTACCTGAGCCTGCCTTGAATGAACCCACCAGCCAGAATTTATTTTTGGTGGCCACCAATTCTGCCTCGGCTTTGGTAGTGCGGTAAAGCGTATCGTATACATATTTGTTGATCAGGAAATCTTTCGTGGCGGCATTTGTTTCCAGATTGAAAAGCCTGCGCAAGGCAGTATTGAATGGCTCCAGGTAGGGAAAAATGATAAGCCCGGTTTCTGTATTTACAGTAATGCGTTCTACAAAGTCGAAGTTGCCATCGGGCTGTGGATCGTTGTAAGGGTTGAGTCGGTCCAAGCCCAATACTTCTACCAACTGTCGTGTACGTGCAATGTCCCCTTCTTGCAATTGGGGGTTGTCAATACCAGTACGGTCATCGCGGTAAATTACCCGCAGCTGAAAGTTTTCGCGTGTAAGCTGCTGCACGTTCAGGCTGTAGATGTTCTTCATCATCAAATTCCAGGTAGGAATAATGCGCCCTTGTGTGTCTTTGATGTTGATCTTGCGCGGTCTAAGCATCTTAAGGAAGATCACTTCATCATCGCGTAGATTGCCATAGTCTTCAGACAATTCGCCCACCTTGTAGTTGCGGCCATTGTATGTGTATTCAAAAGCTACGGCCAGCGCTTCATCATTTTGTAGTTTGCGCTGAAGAGTGATGTATCCCAACTCTTTGTGGAATGAATATTCTGTGGGGGATAATTTTCTTGCGCTGGTAATTTTTTCGAAATCAGTGCCCGCCTTGAAACCAAAATTTTTCTCCAGTGTAAAGCTGATGGTGTCAGCACGCCTATCAATGCCATTTAGAAAGTTTTGAAACAAGTTATTGTTGGCGTTGGCAGTGGGCGCTCGGTCGGGTGCAGAGGCGGTAAGCAGGTCGCTACGATAGATCTTGTCTGTTTCGCCCATATCCATAAACCCTACATAGTTGCGTAGTGTTTGTGTGTCGTTCTGGCGATTTACCAGGTACACCTCTACCCGTGTGATGTTAACACCCGAAGTAATTTGCGGCAGCGTACTCAGCCAGCCTTCAAAGTTGTCGCGAAAGAACTGCGACAGGAAGAAGTGACGGTTTTCATCATAATTGGATCCGACAATTTCAAAAGGTCTGCCCTGCGATGTACCGTTGGTACTTCCTTGAATTTCGATGGAGTTTTGTTTGCCGCGTTGGGTAGTGGCGATGGAGGTTACAAACAGCTTACCAAACTGCATCTGCGTTTTGATACCAAAAAGATTTTGGGCTCCGGTAATCAGACTGTTGTTCAACGGAAGGCTTACGTTTCCTAACTCCAGCTTTTTCAGAATGTCTTCTTTAAAACCGGTGTATTCCACCTTCATGTTGTTTTGAAAATCGAACGAATTGTTGTTATCGAAGTTGGTGGTTACGTTTAGTTTCTCGCCAATCTTACCCACTACGCTCAGGTTAATTTGTTGGTCGAACTCGAAGCCGCCATTGCGTTGCTGGCGAATGTTAATTTGCGGGTTCTCAATTTTTTGCCACGATCCGCCAAAATCAAGTGTTACAAAACCGCGAGGAACAATCTCCACATAGCTGCCCCCGAAGATGCGATCGAGCACGGGGCTTACATAAATTTTAGGAATGAGGTTGCGACCGCTCACCGCGCTTTCGCCATCCAACGCCTTGCTTCGCCCCTGCCAGTAGCTTTTCATCATCTGGCGATTTTGCTGTTGGCTGAATTCGCTGAAGCTCATCGAATTCAAAGGGCGGTAATAATTGTCACCCACCTTTTCGTAGATGGTATAGTTCATGCTGGTGTCGATCTCTACATCCACCGTCAGATTTTTGGGGTCTTTTAAAAAGAGAGGCGAAGAAGAAGGCGTGCTCGAAAAAGGATCACCAAAACGATCGGTAGGGCGGAAGGTAGGCCGGTAAGGCGACCGATAACGAACGCTGTCGGTACGCGTAGAATCCGCCTGCTGCGCATGTGCGGCAGTTACTACCAGGTGGGTGATGCACCACACCATCAGCCCTATGGCGAACTGAAAATTCCGTTGGCTTAGGTTCAATCGTATCTCAGGCGTTTTTGAGCGCTTGCTTCACCAAATCCTCCAAAGTAAGGCTATTTCCCGATTTTTTCAGGACCATATCGATGCTTTTTTCGGCCGCGGCACGGGGTATGCCAAGCGTCATTAGTGCTGTTAACGCTTCTTGCTTCGTTTTATTATAAGAGGGCGCCAAACCTGTTGTCACTTCTTCGGGTACATCCTTCCGAAGCTTGTCTTTCAGTTCCAATATCAGGCGCTGGGCTGTTTTGCCGCCAATGCCTTTAATCGACTGCAGCGTGGCGGCATCTTCGCGAACAATGGCTGCTTTCAGATCGGCAGGCGGCATGTAGGATAGTACTACCATGGCCGTGTTGGGCCCAATACCATTGACAGAGATAAGGTGCTGGAACATGCTCCTTTCAGCGGCAGCTGAAAAGCCGTACAGAATCTGGGCGTCTTCGCGCACATGCAGGTAGGTAGATAATTGAATGTCTTCGCGGTCTTTGATTTCGGAGAAAGTATTCAATGAAATGCTTACCTGGTAGCCAACACCGTTTACCTCAATAACAACATGGGTGGGTTCTTTGTGAACCAGCTTACCTTTCAAAAAAGCGATCATAAGATAATTTGAGGATTTAAAAATGGCTCAATTTGATTATCAAGGAAATTTTCAAATTGAGCCATCTTCAAATTAGCAATTAAAGATGTTTATTCTGCTCGTGCAGTTGCGCATCTACTACTGCAATAGCAGCGATACTTACAATCTCGCGAATGGAACTTCCCAATTGCAGTACATGAACGGGTTTGTTCATGCCCAGCAAAATCGGTCCGATGGCTTCCGCGCCTCCGATTTCCATCAGTAGTTTATACGAAATGTTGGCGGCAGCAAGGTTGGGAAAAATCAGCGTGTTGGCTCCTTCGTTTGCCAATGCGCTGAAAGGATACATCTCTTGTTGTATCTCCGTATTGAACGCCACATTCGCCTGAATGTCGCCATCAATGACCAGGTTAGGGTATTTCTGTTTGGCCAGACGAACGGCTTCACGGGTTTTCTCCGGAATGTCTCCTTTGCTGGAGCCAAAGTTGGAGTAGCTGAGCACGGCAATGCGCGGCTCCATGTCGAAGAAGCGGGCACCTCTTTCGGTTAGCCCGATGATTTCTACCAGTTCGTTTACGTTGGGGTCTACGTTTACTGTACAGTCGGCAAAAAAGAAATTTCCTTTCTTGTTCATGATGATGTACATGCCAGCCACCCGGTTCACACCCGGTGCCGTGCCAATGATCTGCAGCGAAGGTAAAATGGTTTTCGGGTAATCTTTGGTAAGCCCCGATACCAGTGCATCTGCATCGCCCATCTCCACCATCATGGCAGCGAAATAATTGCGATCGCGCATCAGCTTGAGGCAGTCTCGGTAGGTTAAGCCTTTGCGTTGTCTCTTTTCATACAACACTTTGGCGTAGCGCTCTACCATTTCGTCCTCTTCGCGCGGATAAATAATGGGGCAATTGTCCAATTCCAGTTTATGCTCTTCAATCAGGCGAGCGATTTCTTTTTTATCACCCAGAAAAATGGGTTGTGCTATGCCTTCATCTATCAGCACTTGTGCGGCCTTCAGAATTTTGTGGTGGGTAGCTTCGGCAAATACTACACGTTTTGGGTTTTGCTTGGCGCGATCGATAATCCGGTTCATGAATTTCTGATCGATGCCAATGCGCTTCTGCAATTCCAGGTGGTAAGCACCCCAGTCGTTAATGGGGTTAGTGGCCTGGTCAGAGTCCATGGCCGCCTTGGCCACTGCGGGCGAAATGGTAGTAATGAGGCGAGGGTCGAGCGGCTTGGGAATCAGGTAGTCTTTGCCAAACTGAATCTTCTCCAACCCGTAGGCTTTGTTCACAATGTCGGGCACGGGCTCTTTTGCCAGTTCCGCCAAAGCGTGCACAGCGGCCAGCTTCATGGCTTCATTGATTTCGGTAGCCCGCACATCCAAAGCGCCTCTGAAAATATAGGGGAAGCCTAACACGTTGTTGATCTGGTTGGGGTGGTCTGAACGGCCGGTACCCATCACCACGTCCTTACGTGTTTTCATGGCCAGGTCGTAGGCAATTTCAGGATTAGGGTTGGCCAGGGCAAATACAATAGGGTCTTTGGCCATCACCAACAAATCGTCTGGCGTAATGGCATCAGCTACCGAAAGGCCTACAAATACATCGGCTCCTTTCATGGCTTCCTGCAACGTGGTGAGTTTACGGTCGGTAGCAAATTCTGCTTTGATGGCATCGAGGCCGGCACGGTCTTTTCGTATCACGCCTTTGCTGTCGCACATGATTACGTTCTCGCGCTTTACCCCCAGGGCCATGTATAGTTTGGTACACGAAACGGCCGCAGCGCCTGCACCGTTAATTACAATCACTACTTCACCGATTTTTTTGCCCACCAGCTCGAGCGCATTCAGCAAGGCCGCACTGGAAATAATGGCTGTGCCGTGCTGATCATCGTGCATAATGGGTATGTTCATCTTTTCGCGCAGCACAGTTTCAATTTTGAAGCACTCTGGCGCTTTGATGTCTTCCAGGTTAATACCGCCAAACGTTGGCTCCAGCGACTTCACTATTTTGATAAACTCATCCGGATCTTCTTCTGCAATTTCTATATCGAAACTATCTATGCCTGCATATTTCTTAAAGAGAACGGCTTTGCCCTCCATCACCGGCTTGGATGCTTCCGGACCTATGTTGCCGAGACCCAACACCGCAGTGCCGTTGGAGATAACCGCCACGAGGTTTCCCTTCGAGGTGTATTTGTAAACGTCTTCTTTATTGGCAGCAATTTCTTTACAAGGTTCTGCCACTCCCGGTGAGTAGGCCAACGCCAGATCAAGCTGCGAACTCAACACTTTGGTGGGCACCACTTCAATTTTTCCAGGCTGCCCTTGCATGTGGTAATTCAAGGCATCCTGCTTTCGGATTTTGATAGACATACTTTGTTATTGAAGCTTGAAAGGTACAAAAAAGTATTCAGCCGAAAGCGGCCAAACCGTAACTGCGGAGTGAATAATGGGGAAACAAAAAAGCGAACGCGGGGCCGCTATTTTCCAGCCATGGGCAATTGGGTGCTTGGCTTGAAAGTAAAGAGAATGGTCTCCAACTCGCGCATGATTTCCCGCTGGTCGCGCGAGGGACTGAAAGTAAAACCTTCTATGTAGTAAAACTGCCCCGTGCCCTCATCGGCCAACGCATAGCTAACGAATGGCCCGCCCATCGATTTGTTGTTGGTACGCCACAGCCCTCGCATCTCTACGGCATAAAGGCCATTAAAATTAACCTCGCGGGTTTGTACGGGTATAAAAGGAATTTCGGTTTCTGTTACCAGGTAAGAATCGGGCAGGTCCGGGTCTTCGAATAAATATTGTTTACAAACTTCATTGCGCCAGTCAATCAGGTTTTCTCTTTTGAATTGATCGGGCGATGTGTAAGCTGTTCGGGCAACAAAAACATCTTTATCATCTCGCGGGTTGATCTGCCGAACCCAGATAAAATCGTTTTCATTCTGAACCAGCTTATACCCAAACGGAATTTGCAGGTCTACCTGGAAATTTTTATTCAACCAATCGGTGGCGCCCTTCAACCGACCGGCCTTAAACAAGCTCTGCGTCAATCTATCACGTTCAGCTTTATTAAAGTGTTCAACCAGCCTGGTCTTGTTCTTCCTGATCTTTTTCATCAGGTTCTCTTCCGTATCGCTGAACAAATACATCACCTCCTGCGCTTTCGCAAAGACATTAGAAGTTGTCTGTACAAAAATGGAAGTATCTGATTTTATCTTCTCTAAAGACCCCGGGCTGAAAAGGCGTTTAATGGTGGCCGCACCGGTTTCGCGCTGATCGAGTGTTACTGCAAAAATCAAATTCCTGCGTTGCTTCAAAACAAAATTGAGCTTACGCGGATCAATCCACCGCATCTTGAAAATTCCATCTTCACGAGGAAGACCTTGCATTTCGGCATTAAAGATCGAATCGAGCAAATCGCCCAGCGGGCCGCGCCACTGCGTGGAGTCCATCACCAGGTACATATCGCCCGTAAGGCCTGAAGCAGGTGGCAGATTTTCACCGCCCTTTTCTGGTGAACAGGCAGAGAGAAACAGCACACTAACCGACAGGGCAAAAGCCAGATTTTTCATTCAACAAGGTTATACTTTTCTCTTCTGTAATTCAAACCGTTGAAATAAGTCACGCGTGGTTTAACCCAATATCAATTTCTGACCGGGCTTGATCTCGTTCGATTTGAGGTTGTTCAGGGCTTTGATTTTTTCGATGGTGAGACCCTGGAATTTTCTTGAGATGTCCCACAAGGTATCGCCTGGTTGCACCGTGTAAGTCTTGTTATCGGGCCCTATGGCCAGTGGCTCTTGTGTGGGTTGCGCTGTGCGCGAAGCCTGGGTCACCTGCGAAGGCAATACCCAAATGTTTAATCTTTGACCGATACGAATGGTGTTGGATGCCAGTCTGTTCCACTCGCGAATGTCGGTTGTTCTAACACGGTAGCGTTCGGCAATCTTACTAATGGCATCGCCCGACTGCACGCGGTACACCACCAACTCCCTACCCGTTGTGTTGCCAACTGCATTTTTTGCCAAAGCTTCAATTTGCGGTCGGCCGGTTTTTGCTGCCGAGTCTAGAATGGCTCTACGGTTGTGTGCCAGAATTTCTTTCGACCAGGCAGGGATTTTTACAACGTGCAGTTTACCGTTTTCCGGAATGGCCCCGTGCAGTACCGAAGGATTCAGTCTTTGCAAATCGTCTACGCAAGTGGCCGTGAGATTGGCAAAAGTTTCGAAATGCAAAAACTTTCGGGTGTGCAACGTATCGTAGGGTATCATCTCCTCGGTCGCAGGTTCGAACAAGTTGTGCTGCTCGGCATGATTTACTGCATAGATGATGGCCACATATTGAGGCACGTAAGCACGCGTTTCGCGGGGCAGGTATCTGTAAATTTCCCAGAAAGATTTTTTATAACCCGATCTGCGAATGGCACGCTTCACTGTGCCGGGCCCTGAGTTGTAGGCAGCCAGTGCCAACTCCCAATCTTTAAAAATCGAATACAATTGTGCCAGGTACTTGCAGGCGGCAATGGTAGACTTTTCGGGGTCCATTCTTTCGTCTATGTACCAATCGATTTTAAGACCGAGGTAGCGGCCCGTAGGCGCCATGAATTGCCATAAGCCCACGGCCCGTGCGCGCGACACCGCGCGTGGATGTAAACCTGATTCAATGATGGCCAGGTATTTTAATTCATCAGGCAGGTTGTGTTCTTTCAGGTGTTTCTCGAAAAGCGGGAAGTACAAATCTTTTTTGCGCAACACCATGCGCGTGTACTCGCGGTCGCGCACCAGAAAGTAGTTGATGAACGAATGCACCTTGTCGTTGTAAGTAAGGGGTACCGTTTTCTGCAAGCAACTCAGGCGGTCTTCTAATAATTCAGGTGTTTCATCGGCCGGCACAAAATCAAAGTCGCTGGGCAAGGCAACCAGGTTAGGTGTTACTGTATCTGCCAAGGCAATCACTTCATCTGGCGGCTGGGTTATTTCCAGCGAATCCAAAACCAGTTCCTCCACCTGTGCCACAGCACAAAGAGGTAAAGACAAAGCCAGCCAAAGTAAAAATCTGTTCATCGTTTAAAAAATGTCTCCCCTGCTTCCAGCAAACGTCAATCCAAATTCAAAAGTACGCTCGAAAACTGAAATAATCCACCCTCATTGAAGTCATCGGCCATCACCTGCAAGCCAATGGGTAGGCCATTTTTATCTAACCCATTGGGTATTGAGATAGCGGGCACACCAGCAACGTTGGCTTGAACAGAGAACAAATCAGCCAGGTACATTTCTAAAGGATTGTTGGTGAGCGCACCCAACGGAAAAGCCGTGGTGGGCGTAGTGGGCATAACGATGAAATCGTAAGACTTAAATATTTCTTTCGTTTTCTCTCTAATCAATCTTCTTACTTTTTGTGCCTTGGTGTAGTAGGCATCGTAATAGCTCGCGCTTAAAACAAAAGTGCCCAGCAAAATTCTGCGTTGTACTTCCGCGCCAAAGCCTTCGGCACGTGTTTTTTTATAAAGCGAAAGCAGATCGGTTGTTTTCGGACTTCTATAGCCGTAGCGAACACCATCGTAGCGCGAGAGATTAGAGCTGGCTTCGGCCGTGGCTAAAATATAGTAGGTGGGCAGAATGTAATCCAGCAACGGAAAGTCAATACTTTCCACCGAATGTCCGGCTTGCTGAAGCTGCGCAATTTTTTTTTGTACGCTTTCGCGGATTTCGGGCTGCAACGCGGGCGACTCAATCGTTTCGCGCAGGTAAGCCACTTTGTAATGCTTGAAAGAATTGTTGGCCAGTTGGTTTGTATAGCCTGGTACCGGCAACCGGGAAACAGTGCTATCGTGTTCATCGGCACCAGCCAATACTTCTAATACCAGTGCCACATCGCTCAAGTGTTTGGAGAAAATGCCAATGCAATCGAAAGAAGAACCATAGGCCACCAGGCCATGCCTTGAAATGCGCGAGTAAGTTGGTTTTAACCCAATCACCCCACAAAAAGCAGCCGGCTGACGAACAGAACCGCCCGTGTCTGAACCGAGGCTTACCTGGCACATGTCGGCAGCTACTGCCACGGCCGAGCCGCCAGAAGAGCCGCCTGGCACACGCGAAGGATCGACTGGGTTGCGGGCTGGTCCAAACGCAGAGTTTTCATTCGAAGAACCCATGGCAAACTCATCGCAGTTTTGCCTGCCAATAATGATTGCATCCTCATCCAGCAGCCGCTGCACGGCCGTTGCATTGTATTGCGACTCGAAACCACTCAGAATTTTGCTGCCTGCTTGCAGCGGGTGGCCATCGTGCGCGAGTACATCTTTGATGCCTATCACCAAACCTGCCAGCTTGCCGACCTTGCCAGCTTTTATCTTCTGGTCTATTTGGGTAGCGCGGCTCAATGCTTCCCCGGCATAAACACCGAGGAAAGCATTGAGAGAACTATTTTTTTCTTCTATGTGAGAAAGGTGGAATTGAACCACCTCCTTGCAGGAGAGCGTGCCTTGAAAAAGTTGAGTGCGGAGAGAAAGGTAGTCGGAAGTTCCGGTCAGCACTTATTTTCCGTCTTCAATCTTGGTAGCTTCTTTGGATGAGCTTTCTATGTCTTTCTTAACATCGCTCATGGCGTCTTTAAATTCGCGCACGCCTTTGCCCAAACCCTTCATGAATTCAGGTATTTTCTTGGCGCCAAAAAATACCAAAACAAATAAGCCGATGAGTAAGATCTCCTGAAAGCCCACTCCCCCCAAAAACAAAAGTATGCCTGTCATAGCTGTAGTTTTATAAGCCTGTAAAGATAGGTTTTTATTCTGTTAACGAAAAAAAGAGCCATTCGGGGCCGGGCAACTACGCAGGCGGCCAAAATGCCTAGTTTCTGAGCCAGGTTTGAGGGTCGAGGGCCTGGGTATTTTTACGAATCTGGAAACGCAGTTCAGAAATGCCATCAGCATTTACCATCAGTTGGCCCAGCTCTTCATTGGTTTTCACCTTTTGTCCCGGCTTTACAAACACTTCCTTCAAGCCAGCATATACCGAAAAATAATCGCCATGGCTCACAATTACAGTGGTACCTAAAATAGACATCTGGGCTACTCTTCGCACTTCGCCATTAAAGATGCATTTCACTTTTTCGTCTTGTTTGGTTTGTATGTTGATGCCATCGTTTTGTATTACGATGCCCTTCAACACCGGGTGGTTTTGTTTGCCGAACTTCTGCGAAACAAAACCGGTTGCGGGCCAGCCGAACTTGGCTTTGTTTTCTTCGAACGAGGCCGACAGCGCTACCTTGGCATCGGCATTGGTTTTTGCTGTGGTGGCGTTGGCTCTTGCACGTGCTTCCCGCGCTTCGCGTTCGGCCCTGGCAATCTCCTCGCGCACCAGTTCTTCAATCAACCTGTCCAATTGGGCTACTGCCTTGCGCGTATCTTCCAAATCTTTCTTCAATTTCTTCTCTTCGCGCTGCAGCGATTTCACCACCGCGTTTTGTTTGCCTTTCAGCTTCTCCAGGTTTTTGCTTTCGGCCAGTTCTTCTGCCAGCAGCGTGCTTTTGTTTTCGCGGATGGCTTCCGTCTGCTTCACCTGGTCAGACAAAACTGACTGCACTTTGGTAATGGCATCGGCCTGTTCCTGGCGGGCTTTGCCATATTGTTCCATGTACCTTAAGCGAAGGAGTAACTGATCGAAGGAGCTGGCAGAAAATAAGAATGTTAATTGATCGATTTTTCCGTTGGCCTTTTGGGCTGAGAAGAGCATGGCAGCATATTCCTCTTTTAATTTGGCCAGGTCCTCCTCCAAGGCGGTTATGATGTCATTGTTTTCGTTGATGTCTTCATTCAGCAAACTTATTTCGCTTTGTATAGAGGTAATGAGTGCTTCTTGCTGAAAGATGCGTTGGTTCAAAGCGGCCAACTCGCCCAAAGAATTTTTGCGTTGTTGTGAAGTTTCTTCCAGAATGCGTTCAGTCTCCTTGATCTTTTCAAGGTTCTGCTGCTTTTCTTTCTGGAGTTGGCTTTTATTTTTTTGCTGTTTTTGTGCGGCTAGAGGGCTAACAGCAAGAAAAAAACTGATAGCCAGTACCATGTATCTACCTGCGCACATATTTTTTAGGAATGTTGAAAGGAAACCTTAACTCGCGGTCGCCTACTTCTGCCTTACTGTATTCAAAGACAATGCTGTTGTTAATTACGCCTGCCATGGTTTTGTACACAATATTAATTGCGCCATTATAAGGAAAAACTTTCGGGCCCACTACCTGAAAATTGCTGTAGTTGATAGTGAGCGAATTGTTGCTGTTGTTCTCTTTTAGCTCCACGCGTTCCAGTTTGCTGGTGGCCTGGTTGATGAAATTTTTGATTTGCACGCTGCCTTCGGTTTGCTCCAATATGTTAAAGCTGCCATCGCGTGTAAGCTTATCGCCTTCATCGCGGTCTTGAATCAGGTTACCCAACATGGCGGCCTGCACAATTTCGTAGTTGATGGGAAAATTGAACCGCTTGGAGAGCTCGGTGAATTCAAAAACGAAATATTCCTTGTCGATATTGCTGCGAATGGTGATAGAATCTTTGTTGATGAGTGCACGAGCGCCCGAAACACCTACCACCGAAATGTCCATCCAGATAACACTGTCTTTGCGGATGCGGATGTTGGCCTTTACCTCGCGCTCCTTTTTTTCGTCTTTGAAGTTGATACGTGCTTTGCCGTGCATGTATTCAAAATCTATTTCTTCAATGGCCAACGAACTCGAGGGCTCCGGAAGCGTAGATGTTATTTTTTTGCTGCAGCCAGATATAAGTGAAATGGCCACAAGCGCAAGGGGCAGAACAAATCGGTGCATGTACGAAGCCAAATGAATAGCCAATATAGCGTGGATTTCAGTCGCGAACTGACCGCTAAAATAATCAATACAATTTTCTGGTGGCTATTTTTTTGTCTAAGGCCACGTTGTCGCCATCCATTTGCTTGGCTTTTTGCCACTGAACAACGGCCTCATCCACCTCGCCCATCTTAAACAGAATATCGCCATAGTGCTCGAAATGGGTGGCTGAAGTATCGCCAGTGGCAATGGCGCGCTCCATGAACTTGCGGGCCTCTTTGTATTTTTCGCGCATGAACAAAACCCACGCATGAGTATCCAGAAAGGCTGCATTGTTGGGATTGTTCCTAATCAGCTGGGTAGACATCTTTTCGGCTTTCTCGAGGTTTTCGTTGCGAAGCGCCAGGTAGTAACTGTAGTTATTCAGAATCAGATCGTTGTTGGGGTTTAAGGCCAGCGCCTCATCGTAGGCTTTGTCCGACTTGGCATAGTCGTGCGCGCCATTGTAGGCATCGCCTAAAAGGCCGTTAATGTCGGCCAATAGCGCAGTATTCGAGGCTGCCATTTTCTTTGCCTGCTCCAGCGCATAGGTGGCTTCGCGGTAATGGCGTTTGCGCAAATGGGCATAACCATTGAAGTAATACAACAATGCCTGGTTGGGAAATAGCTCCAACGCCTCTTCTGTATGTTCTATCAGGTTGTCGAACTGGTTCAATTGCGATTCGAGGTAGAGCAAGTTTTGCCAGGCATCGAAGCTGGAAGACCCTTTGCGCACGGCTTGCAGGTACTCGGTTTGCGCTCCTCGCAGGTCTTTAAGTGCCATTTGCAAGTCGCCACTTACAATGTATACATTGGGATTGTCGGGATAGTTGGTTTTTAACTTACCTACCAATTGGCGTATGAAGTTGCCCAGGTCCGGATCTACTTGCGGGGAAGAAGCAAGTTGATTGAGCAAGGCGTTGTAAGTGCCCACCACCAGTATCTTGCTTCCGGCCTCTACCGTGGCGTCATCAAATACCACCAGCAACAATTCGCGTGCTTTGTTCTCTGGTCCATTTTCGCGATACAGGCTGGCCAACAGCAGCCGCGCACTGCCTGCCTCCGGGTGGTCGGTCAGGTAATTTTCTATGTAGCTGATAGCCCTGGCGCCTTGCTTGTTTTGAGAAAGGGTTTCTGCCAAGCCCAACACATATCGTTCTTCATCGGGATAGGCCTCAATTAATTTTTCTCCTTCGCGAATGGCTTCTTCGGTTTTGCCTTGTTCGAAATAGATTCTTTGTTTTTGCAAAGACGAAACTTCATTGATGCCGAGAATAGTTTCGGCCCTGTTATAAACCTCTAACGCCTCGTTGGGCTTATTGTCGTACAAATAAAAGGCGGCCAGTTCGTACAGATATTCCTCAGTGCCACGCACTTCGCGCAGCATTGTTTCCATGGTTTCTTCCGCTTTCGCAAACTGAAGCAAACTTCCATAGATGTTGGCGGCCAGCAGATAGAAATATTTGTTTTTCTTCTCAAGGCTCAGTGCCGTTTCAATCGCGTTCAGCGCATTGCGCAAGTCTTCTTCTTTGTTGCCCTTAGAAAGAATTTCTGCTATCTTATAGTGAACGGTGGCGTTTTGTGGATTGAGTTCGAGTGTACGCTGAAAATAGGTAAGCGCCTTGGCGTAGTCTTCAAGAATAAAATATTTCTGCCCTTCAGTAAAAAAGAATTCTGCTTCGCGAAGGCGGGCCGCAGCGCTGCGGCCATCATCGGGTTTCTTCTTTTTATCGCGCTGGGCAACAGAAAAAAAACTCATCGCAAGAAGGGCGATGAGCAGAATCGAAGTTTTTTGAAATTTCCTCACTAACAATGGCTGCTGTAATCTCCGAGGTTTACGTCTTCGGATTCACCTTCAAAAGTAACGAAATTTCCCAACACACTGTTGTGTAGCAGGGCCTTCGAAACGGTTGTATGGCGCTGAATAATGGATTGTGAAATACGCGAATCCCGCAAGGTGGTGGACTCGCCCACAGACACATGCGGCCCTACTACGCTGTTTTCTATCACTACACCATCGGCTACGTAACAAGGAGGTAAAATAACCGAGTTGATGACTTTTGCTTTAGGCGAAATCAGTTGCTGATCTTTGATAAACTCAAGATAGCGTGTGTTGGTTTGTACCAGCACATCTTTGTTTCCGCAATCCAACCACTCTTCCACCTGCCCCGGACAGAACCGGGCACCTTTCTTTTGTAGTGCCACCAAAGCAGAGGTAAACTGGTATTCTCCTTTCTCTTTGATGTCGTTGTCGATCAGGTTTTGCATTTCGTTTCGGAGCGCGACGCCATCTTTAAAATAGTAGATGCCGATGATGGCCAGATCGGATACGAAAGTGGAAGGCTTCTCCACCAATTCAATGATTTCACCCGCCTGGTTTAATTTCACTACACCAAATTGCGATGGATCGGCCACTTTCTGGACCCAGATAATGCCGTCTTGGTTGGTATCTACCTTGAAGTTCGCTTTGAAAAGTGTATCAGCGAAAGCAACGATGACCTTACCGGTAAACAATTCTTTGGCAAAGAGAAGCGCATGAGAAATACCGAGCGCTTGTTCCTGGTAATAAATTTTGCCAGTGGCGCCTACTGCCTGTGCCACTTTCTTTAAATCTTCCTCTACCTGCGTGCCGAAAGAGGGGTGAATAATGAAGCCTATGTTTTCAATTTTTTCCGGGCACACTTTGGCGATGTCCTCCACCAATCTGTGTACAATGGGCTTACCTGCAATGGGCAACAAAGGTTTGGCAGTGGTAAGCGTGTGCGGGCGAAGGCGCTTGCCCAACCCGGCCATCGGTATGATGATATTCATAAGCTAAAACTTGGCTAGTAGAACCAATGGCAATTTAACAATTTACCCGATTGCCTCGCGCCAGTTTTTACGTTCAACAATGATAACGATGACAACATATGCTATCATGATGGCAGTATGAACAAAAAAAGCAGTCCAGGGATTGTTGAACGGAATTGCTAATACGGCATACACAAGAGCAAGCGTTACAACTATGTAAGTCAGGTCTGTTAGTACAGTGTAAGGTATAGGGTGGTGCTGCTTACCCAGAAGGTAACAGCTTACCATCATGGCGCCATAAACGGCTACCGTTGCCCAGCTACTGCCAACGTAACCAAATTGAGGAATCAGTACGATGTTGAGCACAATGGTTAAGAGCGCGCCACCCACGGTTATAATAGTGCCGTAATGGGTTTTGTCGGTAATTTTAAACCATACTGAAATATTGTAATAGACACCCAAAAAAAGGTAGCCGAGTAAAAGCGGAGGCACCACCTCCAACGCTTCCCAATATTCTCTTTGACGAAGAAATATGTATTTCAATACATCGGTATGGATGCTGACACTGAGCAGGATGAAGCAGCAAAAGATCACAAAAAAATGATTGACGCGCGCAAACAATTGAGGAGAATCTTTGTGGTGCGCATGGCTGAAGAAAAAGGGCTCGCCCGCCATTCGGAAGGCTTGCACTGTTAGTTGCATTAAAACAGCAAACTTATAGGCAGCGCCAAATACCCCCGTTGCATAATCGGTTTCTTTGCCGGGGTAAAAATTTTCAGGCAGCCAGGCCTTTAAGGCCAGCCGCGAAAAAAATTCGTTCATCATGCCGGCCAGGCCGGTAAGCATAATGGGGTAAGCATAGCGCAGCATGTGGGGAAAAATTTCGCGATCGAAAGTTGGCCGCCAACGCACCAGAGTGGAGGCGAAAAATAGAAGGTATAAACTGTTGGCTACCAGGTTGGCCCAGAAAATATACTCTATGCCAATGGCTGGGTCATGATCAACAAAAAGAAAGTAGTAGCTGAGTCCTGCTAACACCGCCACATTGGTAATGCGGAAAAGGGCAAACTGTTTGGCTTTTTTTTCCAGTCGCAAGCGTGCGAACGGAATGGCCACAATGTTGTCGATGAAGAGAATCAGGCTGAGCCAAACGATATACTGAGGTTTGTCGGGCACATCGGCCCAAGTGGCCAACGAAGAGGCGCCCGCAAGAAAGAGCGCAGACAAAGTTCCGCTAATGAGAGCAACAGCCGTTAATGCCAGGTTGAAGACCTTCTTTTCGTCAGCGCCAGGCTTAGTGGCAAAGCGAAAGTAGGCTGTCTCCATGCCAAAAGTATACACCACATTCAGTACACCCACAGCCGACATCAAGTAAGTAAAGATCCCGTATTGTTCTACTGGGAATATCTTAGTGTGGAGCGGGAACAACAGAAAGTTGAGAAACCGAGGCACCATGTTGCCCAGGCCATAGAGCACGGATTCGGAAGCGAGTTGTTGGAGTTTGGACATTGATTACCAAACGTCAAATTTATATAAACTGCGAACGTTACAGAAGGAACGTTCACGGACGATGCTCTAACGAGTATAAATACAGCGGAAAAAGTTACTTTCGCGCAACTGCGTTCTTCTTAAGGGTTCATCAATTCACAGACTTTTTACCTTGCGTCCGAAACCTGAATACGATTTTCAGGATAAAAATCCTTTGGCGGGCACGGCTTGTCGGTAGACTATGATGGGTATCGCGGAGCACTTTGAGGGAATAAGCGTTATGCAGATGATCCCTGAAGGATTTTCGATTTCCAATCCAAGGCGCTTTCGGAGAACCCTTATCGGTGAAGTTGAATTTTAACCCCGCAAAACTTCTTGGGTTATTCTGCAGATGAATGGTTGTACGGTCTATTCAGCGAGTCTGCGCCACGTAACAATAATTCAATGCACTAAAGGCATGATTAGAAACAGTAAAAGTTGCATCCGGTTCTATGGGTCATTCAAGGTTCATATGAAGTGATTTTCCCATATTTGGATAAGAACTTCTCCTTTTGGGGCAATTCCATATTAGTTATTGATATCAGCATTGGTTTTTAGCGTCAATATTGCCCTGCCGTGACAGGAACGATTTTCGCTTAGTTAATCCGCATTGAAGTAAGAAGTATTATGTTACTCACTACCTTTACAACTTTTAAGCCTTAAAATGAAGAAGAAGAACTCAATATTACTCTCGGTAATCCTGTTGGCCATGATATTTCCGATTGTGGATGTGTCTGCACAAGGGCCTTGTTCTGCGGGCACTAACGATCGCAATTTTTTTACTTTTTGCCAGTCGGGTACATCCTACACTTATACTGGTGATTACGAAATGAATATTGGTCAAGGCGGATCCATTACGATCAATGGAAATGTAACGATTAACGGTACCCTTACCATTAATTTTACTGGAAATGATGCTTTTCTGAGAATTTCCAGTGGGTTTAAGCTGCTTGCCACTAACGTAATAATCAACAATAGCAATCCTGCTAAAGTGTTAGATATTGACGGAACCTTTGAAATCACACAGAATCTGGACTTCAATGGGGAAAATATTGATATGGATGGTGGAGGGTCGCTGACGGCAGGATCAATTACGGATGCTGGAAATGTAACCTGTGCATCAGAAGGCGATTGCCCCTCTGTTTCCGCTGGAAGTTGTACCGGTGGCGGGCTCTGTAGCGAAGGCTGCCCAGCCAACTGTACTTTACCAGTTACTTTGATTGGTTTTTGGCTGTCAGAAAACTCGACTCAAATTTCACTTTCCTGGGCTACCGCCTCAGAACTCAACTTCGATTACTTTTCTTTAGAGCGCTCTGCCAATGGCAAAGACTTTATAGAAATTGCCCAGATTCCTGGCCACGGAACTACCAATGAGCGTCACGACTATTCCTTCGAAGACAGATTCCCGCTTATGGGGAAGTCTTATTACCGACTTACCTCAGTTGATTTCGATGGCTATACGGAGACATTCGATGTAGTGGCTGTAAGCTATTCCGGTATTCAATCGGCACGTTTGTTCCCTAACCCTTCCGTTGACGGTAAAATGAACCTGGAGCTTTCGTTCACTCCAACAGATGCAGTTACGTTGGTGGTAACTGATCTTAGTGGTGTGGAGAAGGCGCGTTACAAAACAGATGGACAGTTCGCCTCCTTTTCCATTGCTCTCGACCCCGGTACCTATCTGGTGCGGGTGGCAACCGGAACCTTTAACAAAATAGAGCGGGTGGTGGTGCGCTAACCGAGCATTTGCGGGTTAGCCTTCAGATTTTTCAATATATCTGCCGTCATCTCTTCCAGGCCAAATTGATGTTGCCAGCCCCAGTCTTTGCGGGCCGTAGCATCGTCTATGGCTTTCGGCCATGAATCGGCAATGGCCTGGCGAAAGTCTGGTTTGTACCTGATCTCGAAATCGGGAATGTGTTTTTTGATGGTAGCTGCAATTTGAGCAGGGCAGAAACTCATGGCCGATACATTGTAGCTGGTGCGCACTTTCACTTTTTCTGCCGGTGCTTCCATTAAATCGAGTGTGGCTTTCACGGCATCGTCCATGTACATCATGGGCAAGTAGGTGTCGGCAGCAAGAAAGCATTCGTAACTTTTTTCCTTCAACGCCTTGAAATAAATATCCACTGCATAGTCTGTGGTGCCACCACCAGGAGGTGTCTTCCAACCAATCAGGCCGGGGTAGCGCAGGCTGCGAACATCCACCCCATATCGTCTGAAATAATATTCGCACCACAGTTCGCCCGCCAGTTTCGTTATACCATATACTGTAGTGGGGTCCATGATGGTGTGCTGCGGGGTATCGTGCTTAGGTGTAGTAGGGCCAAAGGCTGCAATGGAGCTGGGCCAATAAATTTTATGAAGTTTTAATTCCTGCGCGGCTTCTAATACGAAAAGCAAGCTTTCCATGTTCAGCTTCCAGGCCCAACGAGGATCTTTTTCGCCCGTGGCAGAAAGCAGGGCAGCCAGGTGGTAAATTTGGGTGATTTCGTTTTTGCGCAGAATCTCAAAAAGTTTGTCGCGCTGCATAACGTCAAATTTTTCGTACCGCCCCTCTTTCAAGATGCCCTGCGGGTCTTTGATGTCGCTGGCGATCACATTGTCCTGACCGTAAATATTCCACAGCCCCTGGGTGAGTTCAGACCCCAGCTGGCCCCCAGCGCCAATCAATAAAACCTTGGTTTTTTTCATGCTTAAAACGAATGCGGGGGCGAAGTTAATGAAATGGAATATGGCCACAACACGTGCGGGCTGGACGGATTTGTTTTAGTTTTGCGCCATGCTTTTCGAGGAGTTTCTGTCATCAAAAAAAATCGACTCGGCCGCTTTTCGCGCAGCCGAACCCGACCGCTGGCAGGAATGGAACCAGCTTTTTCTGCAGGTGAGCCCCGCAAGTTTTACTGCACAGAAACTTTACCTCATTAATCCCACGCGCAGAAAATATCCGTTGAAAGTGGCGGCAGAAACTCCGGCAGAAGGGGCACCGGCTGTGCCTAAACCTGCGCGTCCTGTATTTAAACCGAAAATCAACTAAACCATGTATACCAAGCTTCAGCCTGTTCTTCAAAAAGAACTAGAGTCTATCCGTCAGGCCGGGTTATTCAAGAAAGAAAGAATCATTACTACTCCGCAGGGGGCCGATATCAAAACCAGCGATGGTCGCGAAGTCATAAACTTTTGTGCTAACAATTATTTGGGGCTATCATCTCACCCGCGAGTAATTGCAGCCGCCAAAAGAGCCATCGATACGCACGGCTTCGGTATGTCATCGGTGAGGTTTATCTGTGGCACACAGGATATTCACAAAGAGCTGGAAAAAAAGATTTCTGAATTTCTGGGAACGGAGGATACGATTCTTTACGCTGCCGCTTTCGATGCCAACGGTGGGGTGTTCGAACCTTTGCTCGGTGCAGAAGATGCCATTATCTCTGATGAGTTGAACCACGCTTCCATTATTGATGGTGTACGTCTCTGCAAAGCCATGCGTTATCGTTATAAACACAACGACATGGGCGATCTGAAAAAGCAATTAGACGATGCCAAAGCAGCTGGTGCCAGGCAGATTATGATTGTTACCGATGGCGCTTTCTCTATGGACGGCACCATTGCCCAACTCGATAAAATCTGTGATCTGGCAGATCAATACGAAGCGCTGGTGATGACAGATGAGTGTCATAGCTCAGGCTTCATTGGTAAGACAGGTCGAGGCGTTCCCGAATACCGGGGCGTGATGGGGCGCGTAGATATCATTACGGGTACACTAGGCAAAGCCCTGGGTGGTGCTTCGGGCGGATTTACTTCCGGCCGGAAAGAAATTATCGAAATGCTGCGCCAGCGTTCGCGTCCATATTTGTTCTCTAACACATTGGCGCCCTCCATCACAGGCGCGTCTATCGAGGTGTTCAACATGCTTTCAGAAACAACAGCTTTGCGCGATAAGTTGGAGAAGAACACCCAATACTTCCGCAAGCAGATGACGGCCGCGGGTTTTGACATCAAGCCTGGCGAACACCCGATTGTGCCCATTATGCTATACGAAGCACCGCTGGCTCAACAGTTTGCCGAGAAGCTACTCGACAAAGGTATTTATGTAATTGGTTTCTTTTACCCTGTAGTTGCTAAGGGCCAGGCGCGCATTCGCGTACAAATTTCGGCAGCACACGAACAGCACCACTTAGACAAAGCCATCCAGGCATTTACCGAAGTAGGTAAAGAACTGGGTGTATTGAAGTAGTAGGATTAAATACAGAAGTTAAGGTAGCGCACCCGTGGGCTACCTTAATTTTTTGCTAAGACCGGCTACCGAAGGAAACAATCCAAAAATCACTTCCTGCTCTTCGCATGGCAAAAAGTAGACCTTGTCTTTCTTGCCTTTTATTTTCATGCTGTACAGATTGAACATGGGTATAAACCGGATGTCTTTGATTTCCGATTGTTCAAAACGTTGCACTTTTCTGTTCCCGATTACTGCCACCTTCTTTTTGCCAATGGCCACGCGCCTCAGCCTGGACGAGAACAACCAGTAGAGCGACACAAACACAAGGCCGAGGGTAAAGATGATGAAGGCTGCATATTGCCCCTTAAAGGTTTCTCCTTGCTTGAGAAGGAACACCCCCGAGATGAGCCACTGCAGCAGACCAAAGGCCAGAAAAAAGTACTTAGCGAAATAGTATTTCACCAGACTGGCTTCTTTCATTTTATAAATAGTTGGTTATCAATGAACTGTTATACGAAATTAGTAACAATTTATTAACAATGAAACTTAGATGGGTAAAATGAGGATAAGGTAACCGTGGCGGCATCTCAGGAGGCAGCCTGATTTTCGGGTTCTGGTTCAACGGGCACTTCGTCCCACTTTTCGGGTTCTTCGTTGTGCAGGTATTCCAGAATTTTTTGTTCCACTTGCTTCAGTTTGAGTCCGCGCAGGTACTTGCCGTTGCGCGCCAAAATTAATCGGCCGGTTTCTTCGGATATGGCCATTACCAGGGTGTCGCTGTTTTCGCTCATGCCAATGGCCGAGCGGTGCCGCAAGCCGAACTGCGCAGGCAGATGGTCGTTCTCGCTAACGGGCAAAACGCAACGGGCTGCTTTAATGCGACCTTTGTAGATAATTACTGCGCCATCGTGCAGTGGACTGTTTTTATTGAAAATAGAGAGCAGCAGACGTTTGTTCACGGCTGCATCCAGCGGGTCGCCTGTCTCGGCATAGAACTTTAATTCTATATCGCGCGAGAAAACAATCAGCGCACCTGTTTTGGTGGCCTTCAATGTTTTAATGGCTTCGATCAACTGGTTAACGTCAAACTCTTCGTGGCTGTCGTGCCGCCAATTGGAAATGGAACGAAACCAGGTATCGCGGTTAAACTCTGTACTGCGACCAATCACCAGCAAAAATTTTCTTAGCTCTGGCTGAAACAGTATGATCATAGCTAAAACACCTACGCCCATGAATTGACCTAAAATGGTGGCCAGCAATTCCATCTCAGCCGCCTTTACTATCAGGTAAATGAGGTAGAGTGCCAGTATCCCCAAAAAAATGTTTACGGCAAGACTTCCCCTTATCAGTTTGTATACCTGGTATAGCAAGATGGCCACCAGCGTTACGTCAACAAAATCGACCCAACTGATATCCAGAAAACCTATTTTGAAAGCCAATATCACCCGGTAAAGTTAGCGATTCCTGCCTGTAATTTCCTTACCAACGTGATGCATTGCCGGGCTTCCTTCACATCGTGTACACGCAAAATGGAAGCACCCTTCAGCAGGGCGATGGTGTTGAGTGCAGTGGTACCGTTCAAGGCCTCATCGGCAGTCAACTCCAGTGTGCGCCAGATCATTGATTTGCGCGACAGGCCCACTAATAACGGCTTGCCCGCCACCAACAATTGATTGAGTTGGTTTAGTAATTCAAAATTCTGATCGGTGGTTTTGGCGAACCCGAAGCCGGGGTCGAGCACTATATCTTTCACACCCATTTCTTTTAGTCGGTTGAGCTTGGGGTGAAACTCATCCAATACATCCTTCACCAGGTGATTGTACTGGGTAAGCGTCTTCATGGTTTGGGGCGTGCCGCGCATGTGCATCATCACATAAGGTACCTGCTGTTGTGCCACCAATGCGAACATGCTGCTGTCTAAATCTCCACCGCTGATGTCGTTGATCATGGAAGCGCCTGCCTCTAAAGCTCTTCTCGCCACATTACTTCTAAACGTGTCGATGCTGATCACCACCTTCGGGAAAGCGCTCACCACTTTTTCGATTACCGGCAACACGCGCCACGTTTCTTCCTCTTCAGTGATATCTGTCGCACCGGGTCGGGAAGAGTAGCCGCCCACATCGATGATGTCTGCTCCTTCGGTCAGCATCTTCTCTGTATGCTTCAATGCGGCATCGGCTGAAAGGTGCTGGTTGCCATCGTAAAAGCTGTCGGGGGTAACGTTTAAAATGCCCATCACACGGGGTGTAGATAGGTTGAGTATCTGCCCCTTGATGTTCAATGTGCGTGCCACAGGCTCTGTCATGATTAAAGGAATATTTGCTTTATTTTGCAGCGCTTATGATGGAGAAAACCGCCACCGAATATAAAGAGGTAATAGCCACGTGCAAAGCACTGTTTGCAAAGAAAACACACGATTATGGAACCGCCTGGCGGGTGTTGCGCCTGCCTTCTATTACCGACCAGATTTTTATTAAGGCGCAACGCATCCGAAGCATTCAGGAGAAGGGCACACAGAAAGTAGATGACCCAATAAAAGATGAATTTGTAGGCATCATCAATTATTGCATCATAGCGCTGATACAAATGCAACTGGCTACCTCCGAAAAAATGGAGATGACTTTTGAAGAGCTGGAACCACTGTACGATCAGCTAGCCACTGAAACTTTCGAGTTGTTGCAAAACAAGAATCATGACTACGGAGAGGCCTGGCGCGACATGCGTGTGAGCTCCATGACCGACATAATTCTTATGAAGTTGTTAAGAGTGAAACAAATTGAAGACAACGCAGGTAAAACCCTGGTGAGTGAAGGTGTAAAAGCCAACTACCAGGACATGATTAACTATGCGGTGTTTTGTTTGATTAAGTTAATGTAGGACTGTCGACCTTAAATATGAAAAAATTTATCGATTTGTTTTCGCGGGTTTTTGTAGGGGCGCTTTTTATTTTCTCCGGGCTTATCAAGCTAAACGACCCCGTTGGCACGCAGATAAAAATGGAGGAATACTTTGAGGTATTTGCTCAGGATTTCGGATCGTTCTTCCATGCCTTTATTCCATGGGCATTGGAAATTGGCATGATCATGATTGTGCTCGAACTCGCTCTGGGCGTGGCCATACTTATTCACTACCGAATGGCGCAAACCACGTGGGTGTTGTTGGGGCTGATGGTATTCTTTACCTTCTTAACCTTTTACTCGGCCTATTTTAACAAAGTAACAGATTGTGGATGTTTTGGCGATGCCATCAAACTTACTCCGTGGGAATCTTTCTGGAAAGACATTATATTAATGGTGTTTGTGCTGCACCTGTTTTGGTACCGCAGAAGTTATGAACCCATGTTGCGCACCCGAGAAGGCCACGCGGTAGTGATAGCCGTGGCGTTATTGTGCACCTTTGTAGGGATTTATGCGATCAATCACTTGCCGTTCATCGATTTTCGCGCCTATAAAATTGGCAATAACATTCCTCAACAAATGATTCCGGCTGAACAGCCCATTGTAGAGTATGTATTCACAAAAGACGGGAAAGAGGTAGCATCCACCACGTTTCTCACAGAGCCGGGTTATCAATATGTTTCTTCACGTGTGTTGAACGAAGAAGCGACCAAGCCTAAGATTACAGATTATTATGTATCCAGCCCCGAAGGAGAAGACAAAACGCCTTATACGTTCGAGGGAAACCGTTTGCTGATTGTGATGTACGATGTAAGCAAAGCATCTGTTAAGAACATGGCAGGCCTCCGGGAGTTGACAAAACAATTAGAGGGCAAGGTAGATTGTTTTGTACTAACCTCATCGTCTTCCGAACAGATGGAAGCGTTTCGTCACGAGAACCAATTGGCGGTGCCGTACTACTTTGCCGATGCTACGGTATTGAAAACCATTATTCGTTCTAACCCTGGCGTTGCGTTGTGGAAGAACGGAACTGTTTTAGGCAACTGGCATCACAACGATCTACCCACTGCTGAAGACGTACTTCAACTGGTGCAATGAAAATCTTCCTCGTTGGTCTGCCCGGTTCGGGCAAAACTTCGCTGGGGCGCGACTTGGCCACAGCATTGGCCTTACCATTTTTCGACCTGGACAAAGAAATTGAGCGACATGAACAGAAATTGGTAAAGGAAATATTCAAAGAAAAAGGTGAGCCCTACTTCAGAAAGCTCGAATCGGACTTGCTTGAAAAAGCGTGTAACTCTGAAAAGAAATTTGTGATGGCCACTGGCGGGGGCGCACCATGTTTTTTTGATAACATGGAAAAAATTAACCGCGCGGGTATTTCAGTTTTTCTGGATGTGCCCGCGCGCGAAATTATGCGAAGGATGCTGGCCTCTAAATTGGAGAACCGTCCGCTATTGGCCGCCAGCGGCAAAGATGGTTTAAAAGACCAAATTGAATTTCTTCGTTCCAGTCGTATCAGCACATATCGCCAGGCGCAGTTTACCTTTCAAGGCGAAGCCATCTCTGTTCAAGAGGTGCTCAGAGCCATCAATCCTTTACTTAAAAAATAAGTCCAAGCGTAGCCATTACGTTGGTAGTGCTTTGCTCGAAAGAAAACAACGGACTTTGGTTGGTGTTAACGCTATAGGGGCGGTAAGAGTTTTTTCCAAACGCGTGCACAATGGCAAAGTCGATGAAGAAATCGGCTGTGCGGTAACCTACACCCCCCGACACTGCACGCATCTTTCTATTGATGTCGTTCTGCTCGTTCAAAAAAGGATCGGCCAGTATTTGGTAACCTCCGCGCATGCGCCACGCTTCCAGGCGAAACTCTGCACCCAACCTGATGTTGGTAGCGGGTTTATACAGCGACTTGATGCGGTCATTGTCGTTATTGTATTCCACTCCTGTAATTTCTGAACTGTAGCGCGCCTGTGCATAGTTTACCTGCTCGATATCTGCTGTAAGGAAGCCATGCTTTTGAAGAAACACGGTAGCGCCTACGTTGAGTCGCCAGGGTGTGGTCAGGTTGTATTCTGAGGTTACGATGTCAGTGCTTGAGCTTTGGTTTGCAAGTATTTCAGACCCATCGCCATAATAATCGTAATCGTTCCAGCTGCTGCGAAGGTTAGCCGAATAATTGTCGGTTAGGTTGTAGAAGGTGGGTGTAGACGCGGACACACCTAGCTGTATAAAATCTACTGGTCGGGCAATTCCACCTACGGTTAGATTTACGCCAGACCCGCGGATGCTCAGTTCTTCATCCAGCGTAAAATCTGAGAGGGGTCCACCGTCAAATTCTTCGCGGTAATTTTTTTCTGAGTTGTAGCGTAAGGAAGTAATGTTCAACCCGGCACCCGCAAAGAAGCGATCATCAAAGTTGGCTCCATAAGAAAACGACCATTGGTTTTGCGCTCCCTTCGTGCCTACCGTTTCAGACTGGTAGGGTTGTCCATCCACGTCAGTGAAATATTCTTTTGGATCGTTATTCGGATCTAATACGGTGCTTTCGCCTATCAGGTAATTGTTGTAGGCCAACTCGGTTACGGTATTAAACGAATAGCCATTTTCATCGAACTGCGATGGCGTCCGTCCGGTAGCTTCTTCCAAAAAGTAATCGATCAGCGAGGTGGCAGAATTAAGTCCTTCATACCGTAGCGACCTGTTGAAGTGGTTTACCCGCGTAAAAGTCACCGCAAAGGTACCGCGAACAAAAGAGCCGCGTGCGCCATCGTCAGTCGAGATAGCCAGACCCAATCCCGATATGTTGATGCCTGCCCGTGTATCGTTATTATTTTCTGAAATAGGTGTGTCACCCCGAAAATAGTCCCCATTCACTGCAGTGGTAAACTGGCCGGGGCTGAACGTAAACTCAGACTTGTTGTACATGCCCAGGCCCGCAGGGTTGGTTGCGGCAGAACTAAAATCGCCACCTAAACTAACCTGTGCGCCACCCAGCGCCTGAATGCGCGCGCTGCCACCCGGCTGTGTGCGGCTAAACAACAGCGCTGTTTCAGCAAAACTTTGTGCCCATACCTGCCCGCTGAACATAGTAATAACTGCGAGCATAAGCCCCTTCGTTGTTTTCATACGTTTTTAGTTTTTAGTCTCTGCCTCTTGACCTACTACCCCCACCAGACGAACCGGAATTGCTGGGCGCAGAAAAACTCCTGGAGTTGCCCCCGCTATTGAAGTTGGACGAACGACTGTTGGAATTCGAGTTATTGAAATTAAACCCTGAATTAGAATTATTGTTGTTCGACCAACTACGCGAGTTGTTGTTTCCAAAATCGTTGCCCCAAGTGCTGGCGCCCTGACGAGTACCTTCGTTGTTGCTGAAGTTGCTCTGCCCGTTATTGTTCGATTCATTACCCCAGTAGATACGTGGACGTGTCTGCGCAACTTCGGGGTTGCGCCTCCAACTGCGGTCGTAATAACTTTGCTGATCGGTTACATCAGCACGGGTGCGACCTGTCGAGATCTCACGGCCACTGCGGGTGAGCGAGTTAATCGGACGAGAAGTGTCTACATCGTTATTGAGCGAGCTGCTCCGGTCGCTCCTTTTACCATATACTACACGAGGTCTGTTTCCGTTGTCGCCATCGATGATGATGACCTGGTTGGGATACCGGTTGTAGTAGCAATAAGGGCTTCCCCACGCGTTCCAGCCCCAGTTATTCCATCCCCAGTTCCACGAAGGGCCCCACGCCCACGAATTGTAGTAGTAATTGTCCCAAAAAAAGCTGGAAGGACTTCCCCATGAATTCCATCCCCAAGGCGAACCATTGTTCCATCCGTAACCCATCGACATAGACATCGACCAGCGCGATCCGCCAAAGTAGGGGTTCATAAATGGATCTCCCCAATAGGGGTTAAAGCCACCTGCGAAGGGGCTACCGAAGCCGCTTGTGTAGGCAAAACCGGGATTTACCCAACCATTGCCATAAAAAGGACTGCTGAATGCTCCTGGAGCATAGTAGTTGTTATTTCTGAATTGTGAATTAACACCCATCGGCTGATAGCCTGACAAGAAGTAGTTGGGTTCCTCATCCTGGCTGCTGGGGTTGGTTTTCAGGCGCGATACATACTCCGGATTTACATTTCTGGAAGAATAAGAATCGGTGGGGTTAATACCCAGCGCCTTACGGCTCTCTTCATTAAGCTGCTCTTCCCTTTTGGCCGTTTCGCGGGCCGTTAATTCGCGCGCCTTCATCCGGTCTTTGCGGTTGAAATACATGTCATCCACCTCTACCTGCTGTGCTTGTGCAACCCATGCACCCGCCAGCAACACACCGATCATCAAACTTTTTTTCATCGCATTCCAGGTTTAGTTCCAACAAAAAATCAAAGCCTGTTTTTACTCCTTTAAAGATACCCAATTACTATAACAAGTTTACGATTAAATCGATTCCGAGGCCATTGAAAAAGGGGTGGTAGTTTGGCCATTATATCTGCCCGAAAGGGCATGAAATACCCTGTTATGCTGCAAAAGGCGATTATATTTGCCGTTCGTTTAACGCTTTTGTAAATAATTTATACCGATGGGAAAGGAAATTACCTCGCGCAAAGAAGATTACTCGCAATGGTACCTGGATATTGTTAAGAAGGCCGACCTGGCCGAGAACTCTGATGTGCGGGGCTGCATGGTGATTAAACCTTATGGCTACAGCATTTGGGAAAAAATGCAGCAAGGGCTCGACAAAATGTTTAAAGACACCGGCCACGTGAATGCCTACTTTCCATTGTTTGTGCCGAAGAGTATGTTCGAGGCGGAAGAGAAGAATGCGGAGGGCTTTGCCAAAGAGTGCGCCATTGTAACCCATTACCGGTTGAAGAACGACCCTTCGCAGAAGGGAAAATTGATGGTAGACCCCGATGCCAAACTGGAAGAAGAACTGGTGGTGCGCCCTACCAGCGAAGCGATTATTTGGAGCACCTACAAACGGTGGATACAATCTTACCGCGATCTGCCCATTTTGGTAAACCAATGGGCCAACGTGGTGCGCTGGGAAATGCGCACGCGTTTGTTTTTGCGAACTGCCGAATTTTTGTGGCAAGAAGGGCACACTGCCCACGCCACTGAAAAGGAAGCCATTCAGGAAACAGAACAGATGCTGAATGTCTATGCAGACTTTGCCGAAAATTTTATGGCACTGCCGGTGATCAAAGGAAGAAAAAGTGAAGGCGAGCGTTTTCCGGGGGCGATTGACACGTATTGTATTGAAGCCATGATGCAAGATGGCAAGGCTTTGCAGGCGGGTACTTCGCATTTTCTAGGTCAGAATTTTGCTAAAGCTTTCGATGTGCAGTTTACCAACAAAGAAGGCAAGCTCGAATCGGTATGGGGCACCTCGTGGGGGGTAAGTACCCGGTTGATGGGCGCCTTGATCATGGCCCACTCCGATGACGATGGACTCATCATTCCGCCAAAGTTGGCGCCTATCCACGTGGTGATTGTACCCATCTTTAAAACAGATGAAGAACTCAATCGTATTTCGGAAAAAGTAAACGCCATTGCCACAGCGCTGCGCAAGCTTGGTTTGAGTGTGAAGTTCGATAACCGCGATAACTACAAGCCCGGCTATAAGTTTGCAGAATATGAAATGCGTGGGGTGCCGGTGCGCCTGGCCATCGGGCCTCGCGACCTGGAAAACGGAACCGTTGAGATGGCACGCAGAGACACCAAGGAAAAGAAAGTGGTGGCGCTGGATGACGTAGTGAATGTTATTCCCGCATTGTTGGAAGAAATTCAGCAGAACATATACCAGCGTGCGCTGAAATTCAGACAGGAAATGACCACGCGGGTGGATACTTACGATGAATTCAAAAAAGTGCTGGACGACAAGGGGGGCTTTGTATTGGCCCATTGGGATGGCACGGCCGAAACCGAGGCGAAAATTAAAGAAGAAACAAAGGCCACCATTCGCTGCATTCCATTGGATGCACCCGAAGAACAGGGCAAATGCATTTATTCCGGGAAACCCTCTAACAAAAGAGTGTTGTTTGCGCGTGCGTACTAAACGGCACCGAATAAATAGTTAGCTTTGGAAATATGGAATGGGCCACAATTTTAACCCTGATTTTTTTCGGACTGGTATTGGTGATTGTTGAAATCATTTTTGTGCCGGGCACCACGTTGGTAGGCTTGGCAGGTTTTGTTTTCATGGTGGTGGGCGTGTGGTTTGCCTTTTCGAATTTTGGAAGAGAAGCCGGGTGGACAACGCTGGCAGGTACCACGGTGGCCTCTGGGTTACTGCTGTATCTTTCGTTCAAGTCGAATGTGTGGGGGAAGTTTGCGCTGAAATCAGCAATAGAAAGTAAAGTGAATGAAGGTGCGCTGCGCCATTTTGAAATAGGACAGGAAGGTGTTGCCACTTCTGCATTAAGGCCAATAGGCAAGGCAGAAGTAAGTAACCAGACCGTTGAGGTGAAAACACTGGGTGGCTACCTGGAGCCGGGCACCCGCGTTCGTATTGTGAAAGTATTACCAAACCAAATTATTGTAGAACCGATAAACTAATATTATGGAAGGTTTAGCATTTATTTTTATTGTCTTCCTATGCGTCATAGGCTTTTTCCTGTTTATGTATTTTGTACCGGTAGGGCTTTGGATTACTGCCATCTTTGCCGGAGTAAAAGTTACCATAGGTTCCCTCATCGGTATGCGAATCCGCAAGGTGCCACCCAGTGTGATTGTTAACTCTTTGATTACCGCCAACAAAGCGGGTATTCCCATTACTACCAACGAACTGGAAACCCACTACCTGGCAGGTGGCAATGTACCCAATGTAATTCGTGCGCTTATTTCAGCAGAGAAAGCGAACATCAACCTCGATTTTAAGCAGGCTACCGCCATCGACCTGGCTGGCCGTGATGTATTTGAAGCTGTGCAGATCTCGGTAAACCCTAAAGTGATTACTACACCCAAAGTGGCTGCCGTTGCTGCCGATGGTATACAGTTGATTGCTGTGGCGCGCGTTACCGTTCGGGCCAGCATCCAGCAGTTGGTAGGTGGTGCCGGTGAAGATACAATCTTGGCTCGCGTGGGCGAAGGCATTGTAACCTCCATTGGTTCGGCCCAGTCGCACAAAGAAGTGTTGGCCAACCCCGATAAGATTTCGAAATTGGTGTTGTCGCGCGGGTTGGATGCAGGCACGGCTTTTGAAATTCTCTCCATCGACATTGCAGACGTAGATGTGGGAGCCAACATTGGTGCCAAACTGCAAACCGATCAGGCCGCTGCCGACTTGAAAGTGGCAGAAGCACGTGCGGAAGAGCGCAGGGCCATGGCGGTAGCGTTAGAACAAGAAATGATTGCCAAGGCGCAAGAAGCAAAGGCCAACGTTATACAGGCGGAAGCCGAAATTCCAAAAGCCATCGCGCAGGCATTCATCAGCGGCAATTTGGGCGTAATGGATTACTACAAAATGCAAAACGTGCAAGCCGATACCGATATGCGTCAATCAATTTCCGGTTCAGGCAAAGGCAATCAGCCGAAGCAATAAAGATTACTCAAAACCCTAAAGAAGCTTACGCTTTTCTGAGCGTTAGCGAAGAATCTCCTTCTAGAATTTTAAATTGGAGATGTTTCGCTAACGCTCAACATGACGAGGGTATTTTGAGCTTCTTTTTTTAATCTACGCTGAGCACTTGCCACGGGGCCCGAACCTGTGCCAGGAAATTTCCTGTTCGCTCATCGTAAACCAGGTGGTCGTACTTCATCGGTATAATTGACAACCCATCGCGTGTAAGTGTGCCCCAATACTTTTCATCTTTGGCCAATACCTGCTGGTTAGGTAGCAAATGCAATTCTTCAAAACGTGGTTCGATCAACACATGGCCATTCCTGTCGGCTAACCCCTTTTTTCCTGCCGATGCGATTACCAACGCATCGCCTTGGCTGAATATGGAGTCGTAGCGAAAGGGTAGCAGTGTGTTGCCTTCCGCATCAATCAACCCAGCCTTGCCATTTCTATAGGCAATGGCTACCCTATTTACAAAATCGCTAACCGAGTCGTAATTCGGGTTGATGACAATCTGATCTTCTTTGTTAACAAAACCCCACCGGCCCAAAATTTTCACGGGTGCCATGCCATTCTGGAATTTACCAATGCCTTCGTAGCGGTTGGCCACGCGCAGGCGTCCGCGTGCATCAATAAATCCGTAGCGGCCATCGCGGTAGATGCCGCGAAAACCTTCACTCTCTTCGAAAATCTTTTCTGTCGGTAAGTCAACCGCACCGT
>CAZRQK010000003.1:0-30080 GCA_964602295.1 uncultured Ohtaekwangia sp. | reverse complement strand
CCGTTGGCTACCGACTCCAACAAACCTGAAAACGAAATGAATTTCAACTCGCCATCGGGCAACCGTTCTTCAAAATGTTCTGCTTTGTGCGATAGCTGGTTGTGGGTAAAGTAGATGGTTTCGCCATCCAGATTTTTTACAAAAGTGATTGAATCGACCTTTTCGAGATACAGGTTATCTGTAACCAGTTGCAGGCCTGCTGCCTGTGGTGCCACGCGCCACTTTTCTTCAAAATCGATAATACCATATTGGTTTTTGAATTTTACATGTACCAGTGTATGGTTAAAATCGATGATGGAGTCGTACACGCATGGAAGTATTTCTTGCCCATACCGATTGATGGCCCCAAAGTAGCCGCGTTGCACCACGGGAAAAAATTTTCCGTTCCAAGGTAAAATGAGCTGATAAAACTTTTCTGATTTCCGGATGCCAAATGTATCGTAGAGCGCCCATTGCCATTCACCAAATTTTTTGGAACCACCGCGCACAAAATTTTTCTCCAATACCAATGTGTCGAAATTGAAAGGAAAAACCTGTTTGCCCGATGTATGAATGACTCCGTATTTTTTGTTCGCCCTGGCCACGGCCAGTTTGTTTTGCCAATCCCCAATATAATCATACTGCAAATCAATCTTTGGTTCGAGTACGGCCGTAACCGTTCCCTGTTTGCCCGCCATCGTCACAATGTATTCGGTATCGCTGGGTGCAACATGGTCTGCATTGGCTTTGGCTTTGACTTGATTATCTGCACTGAGCACCAACCATTCATCGAACAAACGCGCAGTAATGGTACCGTTGTTGGCAATATTTATTTCGCGGTAAGTGGGCTCCTTTTCAAAAACGCCTTCGTGGTTGATGATGCCTTGTTTGAAATCCTGATACACAATGGCCTTACCTTTTTTGAACGCTGAAATACTGTCGATAGAGAAGGGCGTAAGTTGGATGCCATCTTCTGAGTAAAGTGCAGTTTTCTTTTCGAAGTTTTGCACCGCCAAGCGCATGGGCCCCAGGTGCCGTATATCGCGAAATTGCAATGGTAAAATGCGCTTGTCGTTCAGGTCTATGAGGCCATATTCGTAGCGCGCACCGTTTTTTACCAACACAATGGCACGCAGGCCGCGTATAGAAATGCCATCGTAATAAAATGGCACTGTTACCTTTCCTTCCAGGTCAAGGCACCCGAATTTTTTGGTGTAGGGATTAATCCAGCGGGCTGCCACCACGCGGTCGCCACCGGCAGAGGTAAGCACTTCGTAATGGGCGGGGGTAACAAATTCTTTCTTTAGGTTGATAAGCCCCCAATGCCCGTTTTGCCGGTAGCCTGTAACCTGGTTGATTACGGAGAAATTGCCGTCCGACCATCCGAGCGCATCGAAAGAGGCGGGTAAAATAACCTCGCCCTGTTCATTGCGCAGGCCGGCTTTACCGTTTTCGTAGAAAAGCTGGTAATCGTCAGCATGTGCCGGGCACAGCCAGAAAAGGAATAAAACAACTGCGATCCCCTCTCTCATGGGAGGCCAAAGGTACACATAAACCAAAAATAAAAGGCTGACTTGGGTAAGCCAGCCTTTTAAAAACGCATATGACGATTATAGGATTAATCTGGTTCGTACGTTACCTCCACCGTTTCGGTAGTAATGAAGTCCCACTTCAAACGCATGGTGGTTTCAGTTAATTCAAGAATGGTGTAGTTAACGGATAAACCACCCCCTGAAACAATGAGAACCGTTTCGCCAGAATTGAACGTCCATGTGCCCGTGCCTGTCTGTGGGGCGTCTGGATTGCACTTGGTGGCACCTTCATCAAATTTATAATCACCGTCAGCTTCGTAGGTTTCCGTATCGTCACCCTGGCAAGCTTCTGGTGCATCTTCGAAAGACGCAGTACCTTGCGTCACCTTGAACTTCGTTATTTTCCACGCATGTGCCGAGATCAACTCAGTTTTTGTTTTCGGTTTCGGGTCGTCTTTGTCGCACGAACTGATGAATACCACTGCACTCAGCATGAGCACAGACAGTAGGGGTTTTGCAAGTTTGATCATGTTGATTTATTTCTGAGAAGTAAAGTTAATATAATCGTTCGGAGTATCTATATCGACTTTTGCCTTCTCGAAATCAACAAAGTCAGATTTTTTTGCATTTCCCGCCAGGAGCTTCCGTGCGCCTTCCTCATCGCCTAATTGATAAATAGAGGACCACACCGCCTTTTCAAAATAAGCAGGCACGCCCAGTATGCCGGCATAACGCGTGGCTACCATCTCTTTGTGTGTGTCAAAGTGTTTTCGCACGAGCGATTGCAAGTGGCTGCTGGTAACAAAGGGCTGATCGCACACCATTACTACCACGCCACGTAAGTGGTGATATTTTTCTTCCACATAACGAAGTCCTGCTTTCAGTGAAGCGCCCATTCCTTTTTGCCACGCTTCATTGACTATTGTTTCAACGGGTTGTTCTGAAAGGATTTTCTGATGTGTTTCGGCATCAGCGCCCAACACCACCACCACACGGAAAGGTGAAGCCTGCAACGCTGTAGCAACGGCATGGGTAAGCAGTGTTTTGTTCTGCCAGGGTAATAATTGTTTGGATTGCCCCATGCGCGAGGAAGAACCTGCGGCCAGTATTAGGATAGCCGTTTCGTTCATTGCGTAGGCAAGCTAAAGGCTACATAGCTATCTCCGGATGGGGTTCCCATTTTGCCACCGCCACAGGCAATTACCACGTATTGTTTGCCGCGCACCATGTAGGTGGCCGGAGTGGCATACCCCCCGGCAGGAAGTTTATACTCAAAAAGTATTTCGCCTGTTTCTTTATCGAAGGCGCGAAACATTTCATCGCGACTGGCAGCAATAAAAATCAGACCACCGGCCGTTACAATTCCGCCACCATAATTTTCTGTTCCAGTGGGTGGCACGCCTTGTGCTTTCAATTCCGCAAATTCACCCAAAGGTTTCTGCCACTTAAGGGTGCCATTTTTCAGATCGATGGCGTTCAGCGTTCCCCACGGAGGTTCAACGGCAGGATACCCCTTGGGCGTTAAAAAACGATTGTACCCTGTGTTGGAAAATAAAATTTCCGGATCGCGTTCGAAAATTCCTTTCTTTTCATCTTCGGTACGTTCCTGCAAGTCGAGCACATAGCGGGCAATGGCATCACGGTCATTGTCGGCCAGGTGGGTGAAAGCAGGCATCACACCTTTACCAGAGGCCATCAATGCTTTGAGCGATTCTTTTGTGTATTTGTTTTGCAGATTTCTAAGCGAGGGAAATACGTGGCCATCGCCTCCGCGATCGATGCCGTGGCAGGTGGCACAGTGCGTTCTGTAGAGTGAAATGCCAGCCCACGCATCTTCCTTCAAGCGCACATCTACCATGGTTAATATCCACGGCATTTCATTGGCATTTACATACAAGGTCTCTGTGTCTGGGTCGTAGGAAGGGCCGCCCCATTCGGCACCGCCATCGAATCCCGGAAAAATAATGGTGCCCTCGCGACTGGGTGGGAGAAATTGCTTACCGGTACGCAGTCCATTCATTCTTGCTCTGATGATACTGTCTTCGCCTGAAACAGTGTTGATCATGTCGGCTGTAAATACCTGCCGGGCAAAGGGTGCGGGTTGTGTGGGTATCGGCTGTGTGGGCCAGGCCTCTTCTCCATCCAGATCACTTGCTTCAACGGGTACCTCTTCTATTGGAAACAGCGGTTCACCCGTGTCGCGGTTAAAAACATAGACATAACCTGTTTTAGTTACCTGTGCCACGGCATCTATTCTTTTTCCTTTGTGTGTTAACGTGATCAGGATGGGCGAAGCGGGCATGTCGCGGTCCCACAAGTCGTGGTGCACAACCTGGTAGTGCCATTTGCGCGTTCCCGTTTTTGCATCTAAGGCCAGCACACAATTGGCAAACAAATTTTGTCCTTTACGATTGCCTCCATAAAAATCGAATGAAGCGGAACCGGTGGAAGCGAACACCATACCCCGTTTCTCGTCCACGCTCATGCCAGCCCATGCGTTAGCACCCCCTATTTTCTTCCATGCATCTGGCGGCCACGTTTCGTAGCCTTCTTCTTCCGGCTGTGGAATGGTGTGAAAAGTCCAAGTTAATTTTCCGGTAAGCACATCGAACGCACGAATGTATCCGGGTGCAGCCACAGGGCCTTCGTGCACGCGCGACCCCATGATGATCAGGTTCTGGAAAATGACGCCTGGTGTGTTGGAAAGCACCATCAGGTTGGCCGCCCTTTCACCTAATCCCTCCTTCAAACACACGCGCCCCTCTGTGCCAAAACCTTTTATTTTTTGCCCGGTTTTAGCATCGAGGCAATACAGATATTCACCGAAGGTGTAGAGAATACGTTGGTCATCGCCCTGTGCCCAATAGGTTACCCCCCGGTTTACACCTAGCCCTGAATTTGCCGCTCCGGGGTCGAAACGCCAGATTTCTTTGCCGGTGGAGGCATCGGCCGCAAAAGCCCTCAGAGAAGGCGTGGTGCCGAAAAGTATACCATCAACAATAATCGGATTGCACTGAATTTGAGTTCGGTTGCTGACGGTATCGGCATCACCCGATTGATACACCCACGCGACTTGGAGTTGTGATACATTTTTTTTGTTGATCTGTGTGAGCGAAGAAAACTGAATACCGCTGGCCGTGCCGCTTTTGATGCGCCACTCCGTATGTTCAAAGGAATTGTTGCAAGATGATAACAGAAGTGCGAAAGCGGATAGAAAAAACAGCTTCATGGCATTGGGTTGATCAATTGAAGCTGCGAATTTTTAGACAAGAAACCAAGACGGGTTTTTAATTCATCGGCTTCGCAGCCAGAAACATTTCTTCCGTAATACTTCCCTGCAGGTTGGAGTCGGCATCCACCAGAATTTTCCAGACTCCATTTTCTTTCCTTAACGTCATGTAAAATTCACTGTAACTGATTCTCGTTTCGCCATTGGCGCGCAGCACGGTAGACTTGAAATAGCCGCGCTCATGCGCCATTTGATCGTTTGCAATGCGTGCCGTGAACCGCATTTCTGTAGTGCGTTTTACCTTACCCTCGCGTTGAATGCGTTCGAAGTTGGGTAGAATGGAATTAGAATAGTCTGTGTAGGTCAACACTCGCCCAGATTCCAACGAAGCTTGTACCACTTCTTTTGATTGCACCGACATAAAACGCGGCCCATCGAATTGGTTACTTGCTTCTAAGAAGGGTATCCAAACCTGTTTGTTTATTTCTTGCTGAAAATCCTGAGCCGCAGCCGAACCCAACACCCACGCCAGTACCAGGGTGCATGCGCACCTCATGGCGCAATTGGTTTAGCGGCCAGAAACATTTCTTCTGTGATGGTTCCTCCCTCATTGCTGTCTGAGTCTACCAGAATTTTCCAAACCCCGTTTTCTTTCCTTAGCACCACGTGAAACTTGCCAAAGCTTTGTTTTTTCTCACCCGCTGCATTAATCATTTCGTTTTTGAAGTAGCCCACCTCGTAGGCTTGCGATCCGTTACTGAGACGCTCCAGAAAACGCAGTTCGAAGGTGTAGCGTGTTTTATTTTTTGTCATGGACTCCTTCCATGCCGGCCAGTTTGCTTCCATGCCTTTTTGGTACTCTTCCAACCCCATCACCTTTTTGCGATTGATTTCCGCACGAATCAGATCTTTGGAGTGCAATACCACAAACGCGGCTACATCCTGGCTCATTATAGCTTGCTCGAAAGGCTTCCACACCTGACTGTTGATTTCAGCCTGATCATTTTGGGCAAAGGTTGAGACGGACAACAGCGTTAAAAAAACACTAACAAAAATTTTCATGGTAATAGGGGTTGAGCTTTCAAAAATTCTTCTTCTGTCAGTGCGGGCAATGGCAAGCTTGAGTCGGTGAATATTTTCCAGACGCCCTCCTCTTTTCGCAAAGAAACATGAAATCGGGAGTAATAGACTTGTTGCCTGCCATCTGGAAACGCAAGGGTGCTTTTGAAGTAACCTATTTCATAGGCATGTGCGCCAGTGGCAACACGATGCAGAAATCTCAGTTCTACGTTGAAGCGTGTGTCTGGAAATTTATTTTTGTTGGTGGAGGCAACCGCGAATCCGCGTACAGTGTTTTGGCTGTATACATGGTAGTTGTAAATCTTTTGATTACTTCTTTCGACACGAATCAGTTCGTTAGAATGAACAGACAGATATTGAATTGAATCCAAATTCAGGAGTCCTTTGCAGAACGGCTTCCAGATTTGTTCATTTATTTCGGTCTGGGTGTTTTGTGCAGCCGCTGTTTTGATGAGCAACACAATCGAGAGGCAAGTCAGCAATCGTAGCATTACGTGCCTTGTATTGACGTACGTTGTTCTTCGTTGCTTAAGTACACCTGTTTAAAAACCTGGTCGCTGCGTTGGTCGCGCTGGTGGATGGGCCCCGATCTGTACTTTAAGAAACCGCCCGAACGATTGGCAAACTTGCCTTGAATTTCTGCCACAATGGAGACCGCAATTTCATCAGGCGTTTCAGCACCTATGTCGAGGCCTATGGGCGAATGAATGCGATGGAAATCTTCGGCTTTTAGTTCGATGCCTTCTCTCGCAAACTCTTCCTGCATTTTATCGAAGCGTTTGCGTGGACCCAAAATGCCGATGTAAGGAGTAGCAGTGCGAAGCAATTTTTTCAGCACATCGCGATCGTACTCATAGTTATGCGACATCAGTACACAGGCGGTGTAAGGCGTTATGGGGAAATCGCGGTCAACGAATTCACGTTGGCAAAGAGAAAGTTTATCGGCCGTAGGGAAGAACACAGGCGCAATGTGTGCCACGCACTCATCAGTTACAGAGACAGTCCAACCCAAAGATTTGGCCAGTTCACTTACCGGGCGCGCATCAAAACCACCACCAAAAATGATCAATGAAAGAGACGGCTGCACCAATTCAATAAACACGTCTGTGCTATCGAATAGTGTGGCACCCGATTTACCTGTTTCGAAAACGTGCTTCAGCTCAGGCAGCACTTTTTCCGAAAGTTGAGAGTCGGAGAAAGAAGCTTTGAATTTGCCTTCTGCGGTGAGCAGCATTTTCTCAGCTATTCTTCCTTTGCCTTCAAAAATGGTGGCCAAAGCCAGTGGCTCGGTAGTGTCGATAAAACTTTCGAAGAGAGTAATGGGATTGTTCGGATCATCTTTCAACAAAGGTTCAATCAGCACATCTATTACACCGTTGCATCCCAACCCGATGCCCAGGTTCTGGTTGCTTTCTTCGCGGGTGTCGTACGTTACCGTCATCGGTTGTTGGTCGGTCATCACTTTTCTTGCCTTCCGCAAGGCATCACCTTCCAGGCAACCGCCACTGATGGAACCCACCCAGCGGCCATCGTCTGTAATGAGCATGCGTGCACCGGGGCTGCGATAGGACGAGCCGCGCACCTTTACCACCGTTGCCAGTGCAGCTTTGCGATGTACGAAATCAATTTTGCGGTATTCCGCCAGAATGGTTTTAAACTCTTTCACGGTAATCCTTTCTTCATTGAACCTCAGGCAGAGGATTTGTCATTTAAATTTACAGGAAGTTTTCTGATTCTTTTGCCGGTAGCCGCGAAGATGGCGTTGCACAAAGCGGCCGCAACAGGTGGCAATGTCATTTCTCCCAAGCCTTCCGGGTTTTCCGTACTTTCTACCAGGTGTACCTCCACGGCAGGCGCATCCTTCATACGCAGTAACCGGTAATTATCGAAGTTGCTTTCTTTGACTTTTCCGTTTTCGATATGCACGGCCTGCCCCATGGCGGCACTGAGTCCATCTATGAGTCCACCTTCCAATTGGTTCAAAGCGCCACTTTTATTTATCACAAGCCCGCAATCTATCACGGCCAATGCTTTTGCTAATTTGATGGTATTGTTGTCGGCCACAGAAACGTTCACCACCTCGGCCACATAAGCACCAAACATGAAGTGCGCTGCAAATCCCCGATAAATTCCTTTGGGCGCAGGCTGAAACCACCCCGACTTTTCAGCGGCCAGGCGTATTACGTTCTTCAAACGCCTGGTGCTGTACACGGGGCCGCCATGGTCGCCATAAGGCATCTCCTTGTCTTCTTCGCCCAACAACTCAAGTCGGAAGGTAACAGGGTCTTTACCTGCCAGGTGCGCCATCTCGTCAACGAAAGACTGATCGAGCCAGGCGGTAATATTATGGCCGGGTGCGCGCCATGCGCCACGGGGCACTTTGCTTTGCACCGGCAGGTATTCCATTTTAAAGTTGGGAACAAACCCTGCAGGAAATCCATCAGGAAACACTTCGGTGCGAAAAGCAGGGTCGCTGGAGCCACGGAAGCCGTAGCGAGACGTTGTGGACGACTTGAGATGCCACGCATGGAGGCGGTTATTCGCATCGAGGCTGGCCTTGATTTTAAATTGCCCGTTGGGCCTATAAAAATCATGTTGAATATCATCCTCGCGCGTCCACACTACTTGAACAGGTTTTTTAATCGTTTTCGAAACATAGATGGCTTCGCAGGCATAGTCAGCCATCAATCTGCGGCCGAAGCCACCACCCACGCGTGTCATGCGTACTTTTATTTTGTCGCGAGCCAACCCTGTAAGGGCTGCGGTAAGACCCAATACGCTGCCAGGCACTTGCGTAGGGCCCCACAAGTCGGCACCATCATCGCGCACATCGGCAATGTAGTTCATGGGTTCCATCGATGCATGGGCAAGCAGCGGAGCTTCATAAATGGCTTCCTGCACTTTGGCACTTTGGGCAAAAGCTTCCTCCACGTTGCCATCATTGCGCAATACCTCGCCAGCGCCCGAAATATTTTTTTCGAATTGCGTACTCAGGTTATCATCACTTTCGGTCTCGCCATTCTGAAAATCCCACTCTACTTTCAAAGCCCTGCGACCTTTGATGGCGGCCCATGTATTTCGCGCCACCACTGCAACACCGGCTACCAGGCGTGTGGGGTCTGGTGTGGGATCGATAATTATTACTTGTTCTACCCCTGGCACTTTTAAAGCCAGGCTATCGTCTACACTTTTAACCTTTCCGCCAAACACGGGGCATCGCTCAATCACCGCCACACGCATCCCCTTCGGTTTAGCATCCAAGCCAAATTCTGCCTTACCAGTAACGATCAGCTTGTTGTCTACCCCTGCCAACGGTTGGCCTATAATTTTGAAATCTTTTGGATCTTTTAGCTGGGGGTCTTCACGCACCTCTAACCGGGCGGCTGCTTCGGCCAGTTCACCATAGCTGAATTTTTTGTCGGTACCGGTTTGGTAAACCACCCCCTGACGTGCATAACATTTATTGAGTGGTACATTCCATTTTCTGGCAGCCGCTTCCACCAGCATTTCGCGCGCGGCAGCGCCTGCCTTGCGCAAAGCTGTAAAGTTGGTTTTAATAGCGGTGCTGCCTCCTGCAAACTGCGCCCCAAAACGCGGATCGAGGTGCCCTTGCTCCACCACTATTTGCTGCCAGTCCACCTCCAGTTCTTCCGCAATAATTTGTGGCAAGGAAGTTTTTACACCCTGACCTATTTCAGGATTTTTGGCTTTGATAACGATCGATCCATCGCTGTCAATTTTCAGGTAGGCCGAGGGTTCAAAATATTTTTCACCGGCTTCTACAGTTGCCCCTTTGGCCATTGTGTTGTTTAAGAAATGAATGCCGATAACAAGGCCTGCACCGGCCCACCCGCTTTGCTTCAGAAAACTTCTGCGCGATACGTTTCGAGTTGTTGCAGGTATGCCATCGCCCACCTCAATGCCGAGTTTTTCTATTTCTTTCATGACTTACCTCCTTTTAGTTCGGCTGCACGATGAACTGCTTTGCGAATGCGTGTGTAGGTGCCACAGCGACAGATATTGCCGGACATGGCTGTGTCGATGTCTGCATCGGTGGGCTTAGGCTTTTTATCCAACAACGCTATGGCCGACATGATTTGCCCCGCCTGGCAATAGCCGCATTGAGGCACGTCTAACTCCATCCAGGCCTTTTGCACCGGATGGGAGGCATCTTCGGAGATACCTTCGATGGTCGTGATTTTACCTTTGGTGGCTGCAGAAACAGGCACACTGCATGAACGCACTGCGTTGCCATTCATGTGCACGGTGCAGGCACCGCATTGTGCAATGCCGCAGCCGTACTTGGTGCCGGTGAGTTGTAATTCATCGCGCAGCACCCACAGCAATGGGGTGTCTGCATCGGCCTCTACCGAGACCTGCTTGTTGTTGATGGAGAGTGTGTAGTTGGGCATAACTTTTCAGCTTAACTATTTTAAGAATTGGTACGTCTGATAAAATCGGAAGAACGAAAAGTTTTGTTGTTTAAAAACCACCCTTCATTGGTGATTTTGCTCAACGAACTGCTTTCACCTCTTCCGGCTTCACCGCCTCGCCCTTGTTGCCCCAGGTGTTGCGGATATAGTTTAACACATCACTCACCTCTTCATCACTCAGGTCGAAGCCAGTCATCATGCCATTATAGGTTACACCCTTCACGGTGATCTCTCCCGACACACCGTTGAGCACCTGCTCGATCGATCGTTTTTTGTCGGCCATCAGGTAATCTGATTTTGCCAGAGGCGGATAAACGCCTTCAATACCCTGCCCTTCGTCCATGTGGCAAGAGAGACAATAGGCCACGTATACTTCCCTGCCGCGTGCAACACTTGCCTTTAGATCGAATTTGGACTGAAATGAAAGCAAAGCAACTGAGCCACATACAAAGGCTCCTAAAAAAAAGTATTTCTTCATTGAGTTAATATTTTGAGCTGCAATTATACCTGATCGAGACTAAATGGCAACTTCCTGATGCGCTTACCGGTTAAATCGAAGATGGCATTGGTTAAGGCAGGTGTAAAGGGTGGCAACCCTGGCTCGCCCACACCACCTGCTTTTTCTTCGTTGTCCATAATGTATACTTCTATTTCGGGTATGTCTTTGATGCGCGGCATGCGGTACGTATCGAAGTTGCGCTGCACGGCTTTGCCATCTCTGAATTCTGTGGCGTGAATAGTTGCCGCGCCCAGTGCCATCACAATACTTCCTTCTACCTGTGCTTTGATAATGTCCGGGTTTACATACCAGCCGCAATCCATCACCGCCCATACTTTGTCTACTGTAATTTTTCCATCTGCTTTCTTCGACACTTTCACCACTTCACCCACTATGCTGGAGAAACATTCGGTAATGGCTACGCCAAAGCCCGCATTTTTCTCCCTGCTTTTCCAGTCCGATACTTCTTCCAATTTTTGGGCCAATAAGTGATAGCGCTCGTCCCAAAAGTGTTGCTTGCGAAAATCAAGTGGATCTTTTGCTGCGGCCTGCGCCAGCTCATCAATAAAACTTTCGAAAGCAAATGTGTTGGTAGAGGAATAAACCGAGCGCCACCACATTACGGGTATGGGCGAGTCTAAAGGAATGTCGCCAAAATTATAATGGGGAATGCTGTCGAAATAAGTTTCTGGCAACCCTTCGGTGATGTTGCTGTTGTACGAAGATTTTTCTGCACCCGGGTTTTGATGCCCCATGTTCTGACCGGCCATACGCGTTTCGAATGCGTTGATGCGCCCACCCTTGTTAAGACTTCCTTTACATTGATAGACCATGCCGGGGCGGAAGGGCCCTTGCGTCATGTCATCTTCGCGCGTCCACACTACTTGCACAGGTGCGTTGATGGCTTTTGAGATCACCGCGGCTTCGTGCGGATAATCGAGGAAAGCTTTTCGGCCGAAGCCACCGCCCAGGAAAGTCATGTTAACAGCCACGTTTTCGGGCTTCAACCCCATCAGCTCGGCCACATCGCTTTGCACCCAGTCGGGTGCCTGAATGGGGCCCCATATTTCTAACTTATCTCCCTGGTAATGCGCCACGCAATTAAGTGGCTCCATGCAGGCATGTGCTTCGTAGGGTGTTTCGTAAGTGGCTTCCAGTTTTTTCTCAGCCTTGCCAAACACATCGGCAAAATTGCCTTTGGTGCGGAACGACAAAACTGGTTTGTTCTTCACGGCATCGTTCATGGCGATGTACAGTTGTTCGGTGCTGTGGTGTTCAAAGCCGCTGTCGTCCCACTCCACCCTCAATGCTTTTCTTCCTTCCAATGCTGCCCACAAGCTATCTGCCACTACTGCTACACCTTCACGATCCAACGCAAACACTTTCATCTTTACCGGCAGCACCTGTTTTACACCGGGCACAACTTTGGTGGCGGTGTCGTCATAGCTTTTTATTTTTCCCTGGAAGCGGGGGTTACGTTCTACCACCGCATAAAGCATACCCGGCAACTTCTTATCCAAACCAAAAACGGCTTTGCCATTTGTTTTTAGAGGTGTGTCTTGCCGTGGTAGCGGCTTGCGAAGAATTTTATAGTCTTTCGGGTTTTTAAGCGCCACTTGTGCGGGTGGCTTTAGCTGCGAAGCAGCCTCCACCAAAGCACCATAGCCCAACCGTTGGTTGCTGCCTTTATGAATAACAAATCCAGCCTCTGCATAGCATTCGCCTTTGGGCACACGCCATTGATTGGCGGCTGCTTCCACCAGCATTTCGCGGGCCGTAGCACTCAGTTGAAGTAATCTTTTGTAGGAGCCGCGTACGGTAGAACTGCCCCCCGTTATCTGGCTGCCATATTTTCCCTGAAAGCCTTGGGCAAAAACGATGTTCACCTGGTTGAGATCAACCTCCAGCTCTTCGGCAATAATCTGGGGCACCGATTGGTATGACCCCTGACCCATTTCTGCCCGGTGGTTAATGATGGTAACCTTGCCCTGTGTATCAATAGAGATCCACGCGTTCAGTTCAATGCTTTTCGCATCGGCTTCGGCCACTGATATTACTTCGCCTTCTTTGGCGTTTGCAGGAAAATGCAGCCCAAGCGAAAGTGCAGCCCCGGTGAGTCCGCCAAGTTTAATAAAATCCCTGCGAGAGAATGCTTTTTTCTGAGTGGTCATGATGGGATGGTGTTAGGTTTGTGACGGATTTTTATTTGCTGGCTTTTTGAGTACTAAGTTGCGCAGCCGTTTTAATGGCTTTGCGAATGCGCGGATAGGTGCCACAACGACAAATATGCCCCTGCATGGCTGTATCAATGTCGGCATCGGTAGGGTTGGGGTTGCGTTTTAGCAACGCTGCGGCCGCCATTATTTGCCCGCTCTGGCAGTAGCCGCATTGAGGCACCTGCTCGGCAATCCAGGCCTGCTGCACAATGTGTGAGTTGTCGTCAGACAAACCTTCTATGGTGGTAATTTTTTGGTTGGCCACTGCGGAAATGGGTATGGAACAGGAACGAACCGGGTTGCCATTCAGGTGTACCGTGCAGGCACCACACTGCGCAATGCCGCAGCCGTATTTGGTGCCCGTTAAGCCGGCCAGGTCGCGCAAAGCCCATAGCAAAGGCATTTTGGCATCGGCCTCGATGGTGATTTTCTTTTCGTTGACGTTTAAGGTGTAGGTGGCCATAACAAAAAATATAGATCTGTTGAATGTCTAATTTACGAATAGAAAGGACGCCTCGTTGGGTATTTAGGACGAGTAACCATTTATGGGCACCAGATGCAGGCAGGGGGAAGGATGAGTGAATATCCAGCCGGGATGAACGACCCGAACGGCCGGACATAAACTTTTTGCGATTTGTGGAAGATACCGGTGGTTAGAATGTTACAATTCATCCAACCGTTTCAACAGTTCGGTGTTACTTATTTTTGCAGGTGGGCAGGCAACCCGAAGTTTGAGTCATGAAACAAATGCAACAAACTATGAAAACAACTATTTCTGCTTTGGCAATGGTGCTTATGTTGGCAGGCGCAACCTTCGCGCAGGGCAAGCTGGCCGTGGTGGTAAAAAATGTGAAAGACACTAAAGGGCAGGTGCGTGTTGGCCTTTTTAAAGACGACAAAACTTTTTTGAAGGAAGCCTGGAAAGGCGAAGTAGTAAAGGCCGCCACAGGCGAGGTAATGGTTATGTTCGAAAATATTCCCGTTGGCACTTACGCCATTAGTATTATACACGATGAAAATGAGAATGGAGAGTTGGACTCTAATTTCTTTGGCATACCCAAAGAAGGTTTCGGGTTTAGCAACGATGCCATGGGCACCTTCGGTCCCCCCGATTTTGCCAAGGCAAGTTTTTCGCTCAAAGCTGGCGAGCAGCAGGTGGCCGTGAGTATGCGCTACATGTAGGACGATCTTTAACCCGTAGACATAAATTATAAAGGCGAGGACTACACTGTTTTCGCCTTCATTTTTTATGTGAAATTCAAACGATTGCGGCTCTAAATGTTCAACATTCCACTTGATTTTTAAACCCAAGTCGGGCGGGTTTATTAGCTTGGCGGTCTTTTAGTAAAAATTCCATACCGCATGTTCGATTTGAAGAGTCTTTTCCCCTACAGTTTCGATCCTAAATATTCCAAACCGGTTGCCTACTTCTCGATGGAGTTTGCCATTGACCAGCCGCTGAAAATTTATAGTGGCGGATTGGGTTTTCTGGCCGGCTCGCACATGCGAAGTGCTTACGAACTGAAGCAAAACATGATCGGCATTGGCATATTGTGGAAGAAAGGTTACTACGACCAGGAACGAAATCAGGACCAGACCCTGCGGGTAAGCTTTCGCGATAAAGACTACTCGTTTCTTACCGATACCAAAATTCTTTTTCCCATCACCATTCACGGAGCGCGTGTTTATGTGAAAGCATTTTTGCTGAAGCCCGAGGTGTTTCAGTCGGCCCCTCTGTTTTTGCTCACCACCGATATTCCAGAAAACGACTACCTGGCGCAAACCATCAGCCACCGGTTGTACGACCCCAACGAAACCACCCGCATTGCTCAATCGATTTTGTTAGGCGCGGGTGGGGCCAAGCTGCTCGATATTATCGAGCGCGAAACGGAAATATACCACATGAACGAAGGCCACGCCCTGCCTATGTGTTTTTACCTGTTGGATAAATACAAAGACCTGGAGGAGGTAAAGAAGCGTGTGGTCTTCACCACCCACACACCAGAAAAAGCGGGCAACGAAGAACACAGCATGCCGCTGCTCAATAGCATGAGTTTCTTCAATGGCCTTACGTTGAAGCAAATTGAAGACACCGCTCATCCGGAAAATGGTGTGCTTAACTACACGCTCACCGCCTTACGCATGGCCAAAATTGCCAATGGTGTATCGCAGTTGCATGGCGAAGTAGCGCGCAAAATGTGGGGTGGTTACAAAAATATTTGCAACATCATAGCCATCACCAACGCACAAAACAGAACGTACTGGCACGATGCCGATCTGGATAAAGCGCTGGAGAAAAATAACGACCAGGCTTTGGTGAGCAGGAAGAAAGAGCTAAAAGCCAAGCTGTTTCGCGTGGTGGCCAACCAAACCGGCAAGCTCTTCGATGAGAATGTTTTGACCATTGTGTGGGCCAGGCGTTTTGCTGCCTACAAGCGAGCCAACCTGCTGTTGTCTGATTTTGATCGGTTTTTGAAAATAACACGAAACAAGAAACACCCGGTGCAGTTTATCTGGGCCGGCAAACCCTACCCGGAAGATTTTAACGCCATCAACATCTTCAATGAAATCTATTGGAAGACCAAAGAGTTACCCAACTGCACCGTGGTTACCGGCTACGAGCTTTGGATTTCAGGTCACTTGAAAAAGGGATCTGATGTGTGGCTAAACAACCCGAAACTATACCACGAAGCATCGGGTACTTCGGGCATGACGGCCGCCATGAACGGCTCCATCAACTTGTCCATTCCCGATGGTTGGGTGCCTGAGTTTGCCAAACACAAGCAAAACGCATTCGTTATTCAGCCTGCAGCAGATTCACTTTCGCAGGAAGAAAAAGATCGACAAGAAGCCAAAACGTTGCTCGACTTGCTGGAGCACGAAATCATACCGATGTATTACGATGCGCCCGATCAGTGGCAGAAAGTTATGAAAGCCAGCATGACGGACGTGCTACCCTTCTTCGATTCTGGCAGAATGGCGCAAGAATATTACGAGCGGATGTACAAATAGGAAGCGGCATTGAGATTGCCTGGAAAAGTTCGTGGCATTTTCTTTTAAACAGAAGCCAAATCTCGGGTTAACAGCGTTGAGAACTTGAAGGGAGTTTCGTAATTTGGAACATGCCCTCTACTAGAGTAAGTTCTCTTTTCCGTCTGATTTTTATTTCACTGGCATTCAGTTATGCTTTCTTCACTACCAGTGGACAGTCCAAAACAGACAGCCTGATTGCGCTGTTGCCGCAATTAGATGACTCCGCAAAAGTAAATGTTCTCAACACCCTTGCACTTCAGCTTTCGTTTAGAGATGCAACGAAGAGCAAAGAATATGCTGAGCAAGCCTTGGCTGTTTCGAAGCAGCATAATTTTGTGACAGGCGAGGCAAGGTCGCTGTGTATACTTTGCTCTATTCTGGGGCAGGAAGGACAATTTGGGCAGGCACTCGAATTATGTAAAAATGCGCTGGCGCTCTATGAGGGTTTGTCTGACCAAGGGGGCATGGCCGATGTGTACAACAGAACGGGAACAGTGTACAATTTGCGGGGTGAATATGCCTTAGCACTTGAGAATTTTTTAGCTGCCTCAAAAATCAGACGCGCCCTTAATCAAACAACCGAGCTGGCATCCGTTATCGAGAACATCGGGATCGTGTATTTCCGGCAGGGCGACTACCAGGCAGCACTTGCATATTTTAACGAAAGCCTTGAGGTATATACCCAACAAAATAACCTGGCAGCTGCATCGAAAATCCTGGTGAATCTAGGCGCAACCTATAACCGTTTGAAAATGCCCAAAGAGGCCCTCGATGCAAATTTGAAGTCTCTTGCCTATTTCGAGCAGGTGAACAATTTTACAGGGATAGGTATTGCAAGCAACAATGTTGGCAATGTTTACATAGAGTTGAAGCAATATCAAAATGCCATCGACTCTTATGAGAAGAGTTTGGCGGCCAAAGAAAAGATGAATGACCAAAGGGGCATGGCTGTTTCCTTTAAGAATATCGCAGAGGCCTACCTGGGGTTAAACGACCTTGTTAACGCAAGGGAAAATATTGAGAGAAGCCTCCGTATAGCGGAACAAATCGGAGCAAAGGAGCAATTGAAAGATGCTTACGGCATGCTTTCAATGATATATGAGAAGGGCAATAATTTTAAAGCAGCCCTTACTTACGAAAAAAAAATGGGGCAAGCCAAGGATAGCCTTTTCTCTTCGGAAAAGACAGAGCAGATTTCCCGAATGAGGGCCATCTACGAAACGGAAAAAGCAGAGCAAGAGGCCAACCTTGCCAAAATACAGGCACAACTTGATTTGAATATGAAAGAGGTGGCCTTGAGGCAACGTAATTTTTTCATTGCCGCGGTGATTGTTTTGTTGGTAGGGGTCTTGCTCATTATTCGCCTGTATCGTCAGGTGCGTAATGCCAATCAGTTGTTGTCTGATAAGAATCAAATTATTGAGAGAACGCTGTTGGAAAGAGAAACTTTGCTGCGCGAGATTCACCATCGTGTGAAGAACAATTTGCAAATCATTTCAAGCCTGCTGAGTCTTCAGTCAAAAAAAACCAACAATGCTCAGGCACAAGGGGCCATCAGCGAAAGCCGGAACAGGGTGAAGTCTATGTCGCTGATACATGAACAGCTTTACGAGGAGAATACAATTTCGGGCGTGGAGATGAAGTCTTATATTGAACGTTTGGTGAGTAGTCTCCAAGGGGCTTATGGCTTGGATGCAGAACGGGTTGAGATAAAGATTGATGCTCCCTCACTTTTACTCGATGTTGATTCGGCCATTCCACTCGGGTTAATCATTAACGAACTGGTTTCCAATTCAATGAAGTATGCTTTTCCTGAGAATCGAGGAGGTAACATTGCCATTACCCTGCGTGAAAAAGAAAATGAACTGCACCTGACCATTGCTGATACAGGTGTAGGAATGAAACAACAGCCCGAAACCGAATCGCAATCTTTTGGTTTAAGTCTTGTTCACTCACTTATGCGCAAGCTGAAAGCCGAAATGAATTTGATTTCGAATCAGGGAACACAAATAGCTCTGATCATCAGAGATTTTCGAAAAATTTCTACACCTGTTCAAACGTAAATCATGCGAGTGAGCATGCCTGTTGCCCTGTCAATTTGTTAAATTTGTAGTTGATGAGCCGGCAAAACTCCATATTAATCGTTGAAGATGAGCCCTTGATAGCCGATGACATTGCCGCCACGCTTTCGGAGAATGGTTATGGCATATCTGGGTTGGTTGATAATGCCACCGATGCGCTCACCAAATTGTCCGCTTCGCCGACCGATCTGGTCTTGCTCGATATCCAGATTAAAGGCTCAAAAGATGGTATAAAACTGGCACATGAAGTACGTTCTCAGTTTAAGCTGCCGTTCATTTTTCTTACTTCTTTTTATGATCAGGGTACAATAGAGCGCGCCAAGCTAACAGAACCCCAGGGCTACCTGGTAAAGCCTTTCGATGAAAAAGATCTGGTTATTAATGTAGAAATGGCCCTCTTCAAATCCAGAAATAGAAATGCACTGCTCCCAACCGATCAGTTTTTTGTGAAGCGGAAAAATGAAATGATTGCTATTTCTGTTACCGATATTCTTTATGCAGAAGCTTTCGATAACTATACGAAAGTTTTTACCGAGAAAGACCAATACATTATCAGCCATACCTTGAAGCACGTGTCCGAAAAGTTGACGGGCCATGCCTTCATACGTGTGCACCGCTCTTACCTTGTAAATTTTCGAAAAATAACCTCTATCAACGAGTCGCACGTGTGTCTGGAACTGATTAAAATACCATTGGGGCACTCGTATCGCGAAGAGCTTTTAAAGAGCATTTCATTGCTCTGATTATCGCCAGTTTTGGTAAAAGCCTCTCAATTTTTAATAGGCAAGCCCCTTTTCCCTTGGTCACAGAGGTGATTCCCTAAAAACAAAGGGGTACTCACTAAAAATGAATTGATTCGGCTTACTCAGGTTGTGATCTTCAAACAGTTATTACCTGACCTTACCCAGTAATGCTGAAAATCAATTTGATACCTAACCGTTGTTGTGCGCTTGTTATTGTACTGCTGTGTTGCACGGGGATAGATACAGCGGCTCAAAACTGGAGTGTAAAAGATCAGATAGCGCCAAGCATCGATTTTAATGGTGTTTATTTCACCAGCGATCAAACCGGTTATGCTGCCGGAAGCAGCGGAGCTATCTACAAAACGACAAATGGAGGGCTCACGTGGGTCGCGCTAACTAGCAACACATCGCAAACCTTTCACGAAATATATTTTGCCAACAACAATACAGGCTACGCGGTAGGTGCAAACGGCACCATTCGCAAAACCAGTAATGGCGGCACTACCTGGTCTAGCTTGTCTGCCAGCGGCACAGGTTCTACTACGTTTTTTGATGCATACTTCCTTACAGCCAACGTGGGTTACATTGTTGGCTCCGGAGGCACCATCATCAAGACTACTGACGGTGGTTCTAACTGGACTACGCTTTCGAGCGGAACGACTAATGATTTGCGTGCCGTACATTTTACCAGCGGAAGTATCGGGTATGCGGTTGGCGTGGGTGGCACCCTCATCAAGACCATTGACAATGGTGTTACCTGGTCTGCGCTTACGGTAGCAACAAGTGAGAACCTTAACGACATTCATTTTGCGAGTTCCAAAATTGGCTATGCCGTAGGCGTGGGAGGTGAAATATGGAAAACCGAGGATGCCGGTTTGATCTGGGAAAACGTGGGAACAGGATTCTCGTTAGAGTTGGTGAATGTTTATTTTACCGATGACCTAACCGGCTATGCATCGTCCGACTCATACGCGCGTATTACTATTGATGGAGGCACCAACTGGATTGACTATAACTTAAGCGGGTTACCTGGCTCCATCACCGGCATTCATTTTTCATCGGCCAGCACTGGCTACATGGTGGGAGGGTCTGGTACTTTTGTGAAGTACCAATCGGAGTTGGAACCAGAGTACCAAGCCAGCGATCTGGTGTTTGATGAAGTGTATGCCAATTCCATGCGGCTGAGCTATACCGCATCGCCCGATATACCTACTGGTTACCTTGCCATTCGCAAAGCAACCTCCGCACCCACTACCGATCCGCTGGATGGAATTGAATATACGGTAGGGCAAACATTAGGCGATGGCACCGTAGTGTTTAAAGGTAATTCAACTTCTTTTAGCCAAACCGCCCTGACGGCTGGAGTAACCTACCACTATAAAATTTACGCTTTCAATGGCAGTGGCAACGCTATCAACTACAAAGCAGACCAGCCTTTGACAGGCAGTGAGGCCACCTACGTTACGGGCGCCCCCTGGACGGAGCTACCCAGTTCATCCTTTTCTCCGTCTGATGTTCATTTCTACGATGCCAACAATGGCGGCATGGCAGGAACCTACTTTTTGCAAGCTACCAGTACGGGTGGTCAAAGTTTTTTAAATGGATTTCTGGGCAATGGAGACGTTTATTCCGGAATATTTTTCACCAGTCAGACCACTGGTTATACCGTTGGCTCCAACGGTAACTTGCGCCTCATTCGAAGAACGGTGAATGGAGGAGCCACATGGGTAGACCAAGTGAGAGCCACGTCTACTTACGGCTTGCGCGATGTCTGGTTCACCAACGCAACTACGGGCTATGCCGTAGGCGATGGTGGAAATATTCTGAAAACATCTAACGGCACCAGTTGGACGCCCTTAACGTCAGTAACTTCGGCTGGTTTAACTGCCATACATTTTCCCAGTGCTACCACAGGCTATGCAGTGGGAGAGGTGGGTACCATCATCAAAACAGCGAGCAGTGGTGCGTCCTGGGGATTGCTTACCAGCGGAATAGCCAACGACCTGAATGATGTATTTTTTCCAACGAACGATGTTGGGTTTGCCGTTGGAAATGGAGGAACCATTATTAAAACTACCGATCAAGGTCTTACATGGAATCCGCAAAATAGTGGTACTACCCTCGATCTCAATGCGGTTCACTTTGTGGATGCACTTACAGGCTACGTTGTGGGTATGGAGGGCACTGTTCTAAAAACAAATAACGGAGGCGCGGATTGGTACAGTTATCCAACTGAAACAACCAGCGACAACGATCTTTATGGTGTTTATTTCCCAACTCCTTATACCGGCTATGCAGTAGGCACGCGCATTTTCAAGTACCAGGCTGTGCCTGAGCCTGTGGGTCAGCCTAGCGTAATCAACTTCTCTGCCATTTCTCAGAATGGACTTACCATTTCTTTTCAGTCGGCTACCGACAACCCCGATGGGTATCTGGTAGTTCGCAGAGTTAACGGTGCACCTACAGGTACCCCTCTTGATGGCGTAGCCTACACAGTGGGAGAAGCACTTGGCGATGGCGTGGTTGCCTATGCCGGTAGTGATCTCTCACTTGCCGAAACCTCGCTTACTCCTGGCACCAGTTATTCTTATAAGGTATTTTCGTATAATACAACCGGGCAGGCGGGATCAGTAAATTATCTCACTACATCACCCCTTGCTGGAAGTACCTTAACTACGCTTACGCCACCCGTTGTTGCGGCTGCCAGCGCCATCTCCAGCGCACAGTTTACCGCCAATTGGAACAGTGTGGCCGGGGCTACCAGTTATCAGTTAGATGTTTCGGTTGATGGCTTTGTTACGCTGGTGTCGGGGTATAACAACTTAACGGTAGTAGGCACATCTGCGGTAGTAAGCGGACTCCTGTCTGGCACCACCTATTCTTATCGTGTTCGGGCAGTCAACGCCTCGGGCCCATCGCAAAATTCCGGTTCCCAGTCTGTACTTACCGTGCCAGCTGCCCCGGCCGCCCTCACCCCGACCTTTGTAACTACTACCGGTTTTACTGCTAATTGGTCTCCATCGGCAGGAGCATCCTCTTATTTACTAGATGTGTCCACTACCAACTTCTCCACTTTTGTAAGTGGCTATAATGGACTTGCCTTGACGGACACCGACTTTGCCGTTACCGGATTAACGGCTGGTACAAGCTATCAATATCGCATTCGGGCCTTAAATGCGTCTGGGACTTCGGTTAATTCATCAACTGTTTCAACCATTACCATTTGTGCCCCACCCGTTGCTAACGCGGCTACCGCTATTACATCGTCCAGCTTTGTGGCGAACTGGACAGCTGCGACCGGAGCCAGCGATTACAGGATTGATGTGTCTACAGATCCTTCTTTTAGTTTTATTGTAGGAAGCTATAATAATCAGACAGTGGCCGGCACTTCGTTAGGGGTAACCGGCCTGAACGCGGGAACGAGTTACTACTACCGGGTGCGTGCAAGCAACGCCTCTGGAAGTTCTGTTAACTCGAGCCCGATTAGCCTGCTTACATTGCCAGCCTCACCACTGGCCAACGATGCATTGGCCGTTGCAAGTACTACCTTTACCGCTAATTGGTATCCTGTTTCTTCCGCTACAGGTTATTTTATTGATGTCTCAACGGTTAGCAACTTTTCATCATTTGTAGCAGGATATAACAATCGAAGTGTAGCCGGAACTTCACTTGTTGTAACGGTTCCCACGGCAGGGATAACATATTATTATCGGGTAAGAACGCAAAACGGCACGGGTACATCCTCCAACTCTAATATAATTGCCACTTTGCTAAAGCCGGCAGCACCGGTAGCCACAGCCGCTACGTCCGTCACCGCCACCAGCTTTTTGGCTGCCTGGGGAGTCGCTACTGGTGCCGATGAATACAGCATTGAGGTTTCTTCCGATAATTTTTCCTCTAACATAGCCGGTTACGATAACCTTACGGTGGCGGGCACCTCGTTATCCATCACTGATCTGATAGCGGGTACTACTTATCGATACCGCATTCGCGCAACGAACGCGGCCGGTATTTCTTCCTATTCGAATACCATTATCGTTACGCTGGTGTCGCCTGCCCCCGCGATAGCCAGTGCTTCAGCTGTTTCTACCACGGGCTTCACTGCCAACTGGGCTGCCACGGCAGGCGCAGCCAGCTACCGCTTAGATGTGTCGACTAATGGATTTACCGGCTTTGTGTCTGGCTACAATAACCTGAGCGTTGCAAGTACTTCGGCAACTGTAACAGGTTTGTCTCCGGGCACCATTTATCAGTATCGTGTTCGTGCTGTGAATGGCTCTGGAACGTCTGTAAACTCAGCCACTTCTTCAGTAGCAACACTTCCCGTTGCGCCAACGGCCAACGCTGCTACGGCAATTTTATCCAATGGTTTTACAGCCAGTTGGTCTGCAGTAGCAGGCGCCAGCGACTACCGCATAGATGTTTCTACCTCAGGTTCCTTTGGTTCGTTTGTGGGATCTTACAATAATCAGACGGTTGGGGGCACTTCGATTGCAATAACCGGTTTAACGCCTGGCACCACGTATTACTATCGGGTTCGTGCCAGCAATGCATCGGGTTCTTCCGCAAACTCTGCTGCGGTTTCAACTTTATTAAAACCTTCAGCCCCAACGGCAGTGTCTGCAACGGCTGTTACTACCACCGGTTTTACCGCCAATTGGAGCGCAATGGCAGGAGTGTCTGGTTATAGATTAGATGTTTCATTAAATGATTTTGTTTCAACGCTTCCTGCCTATACTGATTTAAGTGTATCAGGAACCGCGCAATCCATTACGGGCCTGATAGCCGGAACCACTTACAAATACCGTGTAAGATCGGTGAACGCTTCCGGAGCTTCGGACAATTCCAACATCATAGCAACCATCACCGTACCTCCTCCCCCCACAGCATCTCCCGCAACAGCCGTTACCACCACTGGCTTTACTGCTACCTGGGTCAATGCCGGTGTTACCGCCTATTACCTGGATGTGTCTCAGGACAACTTTGCTACCTTTCTTGCTGGGTACAACAACCTCGAACTTTCGGGTACCTCGCAAGTTGTTTCAGGATTAACTGCGGGCACCGCTTATAAATACAGGGTGAGGGCCGGCAACGTTTCAGGTGTGTCGGCCAATTCAAATACCATTGAGGTAACTACCATCCCGCTTTCGCCCGTTGCCAATGCCGTTACTTCTATCACAGCAACAGGCTTTACAGCCAGTTGGTCAGCGGTGGCTGGCGCATCCGAATACCGCATAGATGTTTCTACTAATAATTCATTTTCATCGTACGTTGGTAGCTACTTCAACCTGCAGGTAGCAGGCACTTCTGTAGCGGTTACGGGCTTAACGCCAGGAACATTTTATTACTATCGGGTAAGGGCCAGTAATGCATCTGGAAGCTCGGCCAATTCGGCAATAATCGGTACCCTTACGTTACCTGAGGCGCCCGTTGCCAATTCGGGAACGTCTATCACCAGCAACACGTTTGTTGCCAGTTGGGCTTCCGTGGCTACTGCGACAGGATATTTCATTGATGTTTCTACTGCAAGCGATGATTTTTCTGTTTTTGTGAGTGGATATGAGAATTTTGGTCTTACCGGTACCTCTACGGTTGTTACTGTCCCCACTCCAGGACTTGAGTATCGTTACCGCGTTCGCGCGGTGAATCAATCAGGGATCTCTTCTAATTCGAATACAATAACTGCACTGGTGAAACCGGCATCACCTGCGGCATTAGCAGCATCGTCTGTGTCTGCAGAAAGTTTTATAGCAAACTGGTCAGCCGTTCCGGGTTCGCTGGGTTACTACCTGGATGTTTCGACTAACAACTTTGCAAGTTTTATTTCAGGTTACGACAATTTTCTTTTATCGGGAGTATCGAAGGAAATCACCGGGCTCACACCTGGCGTAAGCTACCAATACCGTGTTCGTGCTTACAACGCCACCGGTTCATCTAACAGTTCATCGACCATTTCAACCATTACCATTTGTGCGGCCCCGGTGGCATTGAACGCCTCATCTTTTACACCTACCAGTTTTACAGCGAATTGGCAGGCCACCGTTGGCGCTGTTGACTATCGTTTGGACGTTTCCTCCGATCCCCTTTTTGCAGCGGGCACTTTTGTGTCCGGATACGAAGGTCGGACTGTGTCAGGTACTTCGCAAAATGTACCCGACCTGGTTCCCGGAACGGTTTACTACTACAGGGTACGTGCCGTGAATGCATCAGGCACAAGTAACAATTCCAACACGGTTAGCTCAACCAACATTCCACCGCCACCGCTGGTTTCTTCGGCCACTGATATTACCGCAGAGGGCTTCTCCGTGAACTGGGCAACCACCTCGGGCGCGGAAGGATATTTTCTCGATGTTTCAACCAACAACTTTGTCACGTTTGTAAGCGTTTTCAATAACTTCAATGTAACGGGAAATTCTTACCCTGTATCAGGACTGGCGAGCGGCACAACGTACCAGTACCGGATGAGGGCCTCCAACTCCTCGGGTACATCACTTAACTCAAATACTGTTAATGTGATTACCTTGCCGGCCGACCCAGTGGCAACATCAGCCAATACGTTTACAACAACCGGGTTCACGGCCAATTGGTCAGCCGTAGTGGGTGCTTCCGGTTATCTGCTGGATGTTTCATCGGATGATTTTTCTACGTTCGCAACCGGCTTTAATGCACTGCAGGTAACTGGCACATCTGCATTGGTAACCGGTCTCAGTGAGGGTACAAGTTATCAATACAGGGTGCGTGCTTCAAATGAGTCGGGTAATTCTGGATACTCCAATACATCAACAGCGCTAACGGTGTCAGCTCCGCCCGTTATTGGTGAAGCCAGTGACATTACTGATCGGTCGTTCACTGCCAACTGGGTTGCGGCTGCCAATGCTACCGACTATTTTATAGATATCTCTTCCGATAATTTTCAGACGTTCATAGCGGGATACAATAATAAGTCGGTTGGCGGTGCACTTGCCGCAGTTGTAAATGGACTGAACCCGGCCACAGCTTATCAGTACCGTGTTCGATCCGCCAATAGTTCCGGCATTTCGCCCAATACACCGGTGGCTTCCGTGACTACACTGTCGGCAGAACCCGTTGAGCCGGTATTGACAGTGGATTTCTCGGCTGTAGGCACCACTACGCTTACGCTTTCTGTTACACTGCCGCCTGCAACGGTAGATGGTTACCTGGTAATCAGGAAGGCTGGGTCGCGGCCAACAGATGTTCCACAAGACGGAGTCACTTACGCAAAAGGAAATAATGTTGGCGAGGGAACGATTGCCTACGTGGGTAATGACTTGAGTTTTGTGGAGCAGGACCTGACAGCAGGCACCACATACTTTTACGCGGTTTATGCCTACAACGGCAACGGCACTACTACCAACTACCTGGTAACTTCAGCCATAGAGTCTAGCCAGATTACCTTGCCAGATGCACCTTTGCTGATGCAGGCCAGCGCGATGGGCCAAAATTCATTTACTATTAATTGGGTGGCAGCTACCGGGGCAACGGGCTACGCCATTGACGTATCTACAGACGACTTCTCGACCTTCGTAGATGGCTTTAATAACCTGGTTGTTGAGAATACTACTTCGTTTGAAGCGAGCACTTTGTCGGGGGGTACCACGTATCACTATAGAGTGCGTGCCGTTAACGAAGCCGGTCAATCCATTAACTCAGAGACGCAGTCAGTGCTTACCATACCCGATACACCTGTAAACCTGGAGGCGTCAATAATTACCTCAACCAGTTTTCGATTGAGTTGGGATGAAGTAGCTGGATTCGATAACTTTTTTGTAGACATCTCTCCCGATAATTTCGTTACGCTTACGCTGAATAACGTATCTATTCCGGGGCCCACCTTTTACGAATTTCTCGGGTTATCTCCTGCAACGGTGTACAAGGTCCGATTGAGATCGCACAATGCAACCGGCACATCTCCCAATTCTGCTGACCTAACGGTAACCACGCTTCCGGCTGGTGGTGTGGCTGCTCTGCAAGTATCTACACCTGTGTTCAATCCAAGAATGGTTGCCTCTCCCATCGATGTTTCTGTAGATGTGGCCGGAGGTATTGCGCCAAGGGTAGTCCAGATGAAATACCGCAGCCTGGGCGCAACCGACTTCGAATCAATAGACATGACATTGCGCACGGGCTCCACCGGAATTTATCAAAGCACAATAACACCAGAAATGAGCGATGAGTTGGGGGTAGAATTTTTCGTTGAAGCCAGTGATGCCACGGGTGCCGTGAAGGAATCTTTGACGCATTATTTCATCTACCGCGCCCTCGATGCCACATCCAATCAAGCTATTCCGTTTGCAGTAGAGTCATTCAATGGTAAGGCAGATACCTATCAAATGTTCTCCATACCTTATTTGCTCGATGATTCGGACATTAGCGATTTATTTGACCCCGCCCTGAACGGACAAGACCCCACCCGTTGGAAGCTGCTGCGGTACCAAAATGGTGCTTATGCAGAATATCCGGAGCAGCTAAGAAAAATTGAATTGGGACAAGGCTTTTGGTTCAACACTATAGAAACCGATTTCCAGATTAAAATAGCGCAGGCCACCGTAGGTCAGGTAAGTCAGTCCTCATCTTTTCAAATGACTTTTGAGCCGGGATGGAATCAAATTGGCAATCCTTATCCTTTTTCAATCGACTGGCAGCAGATCAAAGATGCCAATGGCGATGCAGCTCTTAATTCTTTGTGGCTGTTTGAGTCGGGTAGTTATGTTTCCAGTGGCGTGCTTGATCCATGGAAAGGTGCCTTTGTATTTAGCGACAACGGAGGCACTGTCACTTTTCCCATTTCATCTAAAGCCCCCGCATCAGGGCGAACGCAAAATAGGCTAGGTAACAACATGGATGCGGAAAGCTGGCAACTACCGCTGTCACTTCAAATCGGTAGTATTCGTACCGTCAGTTCAATCGGCATGCATACAGAAGCTTCGGCCAGTAAGGATCGGTTTGACGAAATTGCCGTTCCGCGGTTTCTCGATTTTGTGGAAATGACAACCTACCACCCTGAATTTTTTGCACCTCATTTTTCCACAGATGTTATTCCAACCACTGACAGTCATCACTGGTCTTTTGAGATCGAATCGAACCTGGAAGGAGATGCTGAGCTCAGTTGGGATCATTTGAACCTAGCCGGTCAGCAGGCAGAGTTATATCTGGTCGACATAACCAATCAGGTTGGCATCAACATGAAGTTAACCGGTAGCTACAAATTTGAAAGGCATGCTAACCACAGAATAACCATGATGTATAGCAGAGAGGGTGAAATGGATCCGGGAATTACATTGCTTGGTCAAGCCTATCCCAATCCCTTTAAAGATCATGTGATTGTGCCGGTAATGGTTGAAGCTGATGATACAACCGTTGAGTTAGAAGTTTTTGATCTGGTTGGCAAGAAGGTAAAAACAATGCAGAGACATTTTGCTACCAAGGGAATCTATGATTTCGAATGGAGGGCCGGTGACGAAACCAATAGGATAGAGGCAGGTCTGTTGTTTTATCGGATACGGATGAATGGACTACCTACGCAGGTTCGTAGAATGATTAAAGTGAATTAAGAGATGAAGATGAAATATTTTGCCTTGCCATGTTTGCTGATACTGGGTCTTTGCACTGCGCGCGCCCAGGAGTTCACCATCAATAAATTGGAAGTTAATTCTGAAAACCTGACTATTTATTACGATTTGATTGACACGGTAAGGGCACGGGTCTACACCATTATGGTTTTCAGTTCTAAAGACAATTTTCTCAACCCTCTGCAAAAAGTGAAAGGCGATGTGGGATTAGAAGTAAAGCCAGGCGTAAACCGAAAAATTATTTGGAGTGCAAAAGAAGAGTTAGGCCCTACATTCAAGGGCGAAATGGAACTTGAGGTTCGCGGCAAAGTATACATTCCCTTTATCAAATTTAACGATTTCAACACAGGCAGAATTTTCAAAAGAGGAAGACCTACTGCCCTTACCTGGGCCGGGGGAACGCGGCAGAACATACTCAATTTTAAATTGTATAAAGGCGAAGAGCTGATAACGGTAATTCCTAACGTTGCAAATTCAGGAAACTATGAACTGGTACTACCCACGTTTGTGAAAGCCGGAGAGGGTTACCACTTTATTGTGGCCGATAGCAAGAACAGGGATCAGATGATGATTACACCCGAGTTTGCGGTGAGAAGAAAATATCCGCTGCTCTTAAAGGCGTTGCCCATTGTTTTGATTGGTTCGTTGATTCCCATGCTGATACCAGAGCCGGCACCCGATGAAATTGAGTCCCCGTTCGATCCACCGGGAAGTAAAAATTAATTGTGGAGTAATAGACCTGAAAACGATATCAAAATGAAAAGAATAGTATTTGTAGTCATAGTCTGTGTCTTGAAGCTGGATGGTTATTCGCAGAATTTTGCCTCGAAGACCAATGCAGTATTATTGGACTATACCACAACAATGGAAGCATCTATCTTACCGGTAATCAGTTGGACGGTGCCAAGAATAGAATCTTCTGTCAGCAGCGATGAGTCGATTGTAATAGACGCCCTCATCAAGTCCGACCTTCCGCTGAAGGAAGTGAAACTTATATTGATCAACGGTGGTGATACACGCCAGCGTATGATCAAAGTCGAGGAAAACGAGTTCAGCAAAATCGTTCAGCAAAAGATTTCTTTGATGGAGGGTAATAACACGATTCGTTTTGAAGTAACGAACGTGAAAGATGGAAAGGTAAGTAGCACTCGATCCGTACTCATGGGCCAGGATGCACTGGCAGATGCGGTAGACGTAAACCGAAAAGATTATGCTTTGATTATTGCCACCGACAAGTACGACAATTGGGATGATTTGACTAATCCGATTAATGATGCCCGAACCATAGAAGGCATCTTGAAGGAAAAATACGGATTCATTACCGAGGTTCTTGAAAATCCTACGCTGGAAGAACTCAACGATAAATTATTCGATTACAACACGAAGAATTTCCGACCGCAAGATCAGTTGTTCGTATTCTTTGCCGGTCATGGTTATTTTGATGAAACGCTGGGTGAGGGTTATGTAGTGGCCAGCAATTCCCTGCTCAACGACAAGGGCAAGACCAGTTACCTGTCGCACAATATATTGCGCGAACGTCTGGATAACATAAAATGCGAACATATATTTTTAACGATGGATGTTTGCTTCGGTGGAACATTCGACAAGAAGTTAGCCAAAGCCAGGGGAACAGAAGCGATGGACGAAGTCATCGACCAGCAGTAC
>CAZRQK010000002.1:0-142711 GCA_964602295.1 uncultured Ohtaekwangia sp. | reverse complement strand
ATACAGTGGCTGGCCATTTTTTTGTGTACCGTAAGTTGCGCCTTAATGGGCATTGGCAACGTTACAGAGTTGGGCTATAGCCTGCTCATTGCTTTTTCATACGCCTTGTACCTGATTACACAGCGAAAAAATCAGGGGTTCAACCGCTTGATTGTGTTGGGCGTTCAGGTGCTTTTCGCTTTCATCATTCTGAATTTTTTCTTTGGTCAATTGGTGGGCACCGTGGTAATTGACCTGAGGTTTTACGCCATCGTTACCTGCATTGCGTTGTTCTTTACCGTGCTGCCCCTGTTCCTGAATTTATATGCGCTCAATAAAATCAATGCCGCCACCATTGGCATCCTGATGTACATCAACCCGCTGATCAATTTTATGTTGGCTTTTTTCATTGTGAAAGAAACGGCCACGGGTGTGCAGATGGCTGGCTATGCCGTGATAGCACTGGCGCTGATATTGTTCAACTACCCGGTATTGAAACGTTGGGGGCAACAGTGATTTTTATGGGAAGATGAATTCAGCCTTTTGGTTTTGCTTCGTTAACCCGAAAAGCATGTTGGCCCATTCCAAAAGTTTGCTGTAAATTGGTTGTAAAACCCCACTGCTATGGCAAAGAGATTGGTAAAAGGATCTGACAAAAAAATATTTGGTGTGTGCAGCGGCCTGGCGAATTACTTCGACATGGACGCCACCGTGATGCGCATCATTTTTCTGGTGGCGTTCTTTGCCTTTGGCACAGGCCTGTTGCTTTACCTGGTGTTGGCCATAGTAATGCCCACCCGGTAAACTTGCGCGTTACTCACTCACTTCAAAGTCTACCACAAACGGCTCTTCTAATATGTTGAGCTTGCCCAACAGTGCGCCAAACTTTTTGTGCTCGGGGTGGGGCAGGTACGCATCGCGGGCGGCCGCATCCACGAAAGTGAGCAGGTAAACGTGTGTAAAGCCCTTGTTCAGATTTTCCGGGCTGTTATTCACGCCATACTCAAACTTCACAATACCCGGAATGGTGTTTTGCAAATTGCGGAAGGCTGCGGTTACTTCAGCAATCTGTGCCTCGGTGGCCGTGGCTTTATATTTAAACACCACAATATGTTTTACTGGCTTGGGCGATGGAGCCACGTAAGCCATCGAGAGGAGGGTAATCAGCAGGTAGAGCATTTTTAATACAGGTTGGTTTCTTTTTAAAAATACATAAATCTGCCCTTTCGGGGAACGGCCCGCAGTGCTGTTTTGTGAAAACCGGAATTTTTGCAGTATATTCATCACCCGCCTATACTGCCCGCGTCCCAAATGGTGGCTTTCTGGAAGCACTGACGCAGTTCTTCACATGTGAAACCTAACCCTGTCAACACTTATGAACTTTAAACCCGCTATGAAATCGAAAGAGGACATTGCTGCAGAGCAACCCCGCTACGAATCCATTACCAAATACATGGTGCCGGTGGCGAAGCTGATTACATTCCAGCCCGAGCAAAGCATTGAAGAAGTGATCGACACCATTATATCGAAAGGTATTTCAGGCGCACCCGTGCTCGACCAAAGCCGCAAGCTGGTAGGAATTATTTCAGAGAAAGATTGCCTTCGTATTATTGTAGACCAGGCTTACCACAACATGCCGGGTTCTACGCGCAAAGTATCCGACTACATGACAGCACAGGTGAAAACGATTTCATCGAACAGCGATGTGGTGGAGGCTGCCAACGAATTTCTGAACACGCCCGTGCGCAGGTTGCCCGTAGTGGAAAATGGTGTGTTGATTGGGCAGATCAGCCGCAGAGATATTCTGAAGGCATCTAAAAATATTTCTGCTACAACCTGGTAGAACGCAGAGGTTGGTATGACGATACGAATGATTTGTTGGGTCGGAGCTTTGACCCTACTTGCGTCTTCTGAGGTGGCAGGCCAACTGCTGCCTTACAAACGCTGGGGCATCGGCATTTCGCCCGGAGCGAGTGGAGGCAGAACCAACCCGTTCTTTCCTGCTTCGGGTTTTGAATACACAGAGCCCCTGGCGTTAAATGGTCATTTGTCATTCATGGTACAACGCTTTTCGCGCAAATGGCAGGCAACCAAAAGTGTGGGCGCTTCGCGTTATATGTACGTGGATGACTGGAACCAACCCAACGGTGCTAATTACATTTCTGGAAAGCGACCACTCGTTTTCCTGGAAGGGAGTTACTCTGTGGGAAGACGTGTGAACCTGGGCAACACAGTGCTGGTGGCAGAGGCAGGCCTGCTGGCGGGTTGGTTGGTGTACGCCCGCCACCACAGCATAACCACCACCGGCACAGCCAACCGCAATTTGTTGGGCGATGTAGACCAGTGGAACCTGGGTTATTCTGCTTCGGTACGGCTCATTCATCCATTGACAGAAAATGCCTCTCTCGTTGTAGGCCCTGTTTATAAAAAGCTGCTTGTTCAATATCCATTCAATTTGGGAATTACGCCCTTTCATTATGGCCTACAAATAGATTTACTCTTTGGCCGGCCATAGTGTGTGTGCGTGGGAGCCAAAAAAATGCCCCTATATTTGCGTCCTGAAAATTATTTTTAGGATATGCGCCTCGGCCAACTAGCCAGAAAACTCTCGGTTACACCTTCGCAGGTGTTGGATTATTTCGCATCCATTTCGGTACAGGTAGAAAATCATACCAACGCCCGCATACCCGATGCCCAACTGGCGCGGGTAGTTGCACATTTTGCCCCTGAGCGCATGAAAGAAATTCTGGCCATTGCCGATGAACCCGTACCGTCACAGCCGTTGCCGGTGGAGGCAGAAGCACCGGTAGAACCAGAGAGTGAACCCGCACCGGCTGAGCCAGCACCCGAACCCGTGGTGACCCATGCCATGCCCGTAGAACCAACGCCTGAACCAACTGAACTGCCAGAAGTAATCAAAGCACCCAAAGTGGAATTGAGTGGATTGAAGGTGCTGGGAAAAATTGATTTGCCGGAACCGAAGAAAAAAGAACCCACCGCTGAGGCGCCTGAGGAAACCACCGAAAGCGAAACCGTTCGGCCACAGGAGCGAAGAAGACAAACATTTGAACGCAGGCCACAACGGCCGCAGAAGCCGCGCAAAAACCCGGTGGCGCTGCAGCGCGAACGCGAAGAGGCGGAAGCCAGGAGAAAACGCGAGGAAGAGTTGAAGAAACAAAAAGAGCGCAAAGCCCAGCACTACTATAAAAAAGTAAAGCCTCAGGCACCTACCAAAAAAGTAAAATTAATTGACGAGCAGGTAGATGTTTTGCCTGAGATGGAAGAGCGCCCCAAAACATGGTGGGGTCGCTTTATGAAATGGCTCAATACCTGATGATGCTTAGCGGTCATTCATAAAAAAATGACACGCGAAATCACCAAGAGGTGCAAGGTTCTGTACAAAAAAACAATTTGTCTAAAATCAAATTTTTGCGAGGCCCTGAGTGCTCATTGTTTTGAAAGCACCTAGTGATTCTTCACGTAGCTCTCCCACTTTTCAATCACGGCCTTAAAATCATCAGGTAATTCCGAATCGAACTGTACATACTGGCCGTTAGCCGGATGAATGAAGCCCAGTGTTTTGGCGTGCAGAGCCTGACGGGGTAAAATCTTAAAACAATTCTCTACAAACTGTTTGTATTTGGAAAATACGGTGCCCTTTACCACTTCACTACCTCCATACATGGCATCGTTAAACAGCGGATGGCCGAGGTATTTCATATGGGCACGTATCTGGTGCGTGCGACCCGTTTCGAGTTTGCAGGCCACCAAAGAAACATAACGCATAGGCTTGAGTACTTCATAATGCGTTACAGCGGTGCGACCGAAATCGCCCTCTGGAAATGCAGCAGTTACCCTCCTGTCTTTCAAACTCCTGCCCACGTTTACATTAATGGTTCCCTTTTCTTCATTCGGAACACCCCATACCAGCGCCCAATAAGTTCGCTCAATGGTGTGATCGAAAAATTGTTTGGCCAGGTGCGTAATGGCCTGCTCTGTTTTCGCAATCACCAACAGTCCGGAAGTATCTTTGTCGATGCGGTGCACCAGCCCCGGTCTGCCATCGTTGCCGGGCATTTGTGGCAGGTTTTGAAAGTGAAAGGCCAGTGCATTTACAACCGTGCCCGACCAATTCTGGTAGGCAGGGTGCACCACCATGCCGGCCGGTTTGTTGATAACCAACAGGTAATCGTCTTCGAAAACAATGTTCAGCGGAATGTTTTCAGGCTTCACATCGGTATCGCGCGGGGGCTCGGGCAAGGCCACCACAATTACATCGTTGGGGTGAATCTTGTAATTAGGTTTTACCGGCTTTTCGTTTACGCGCACAAAACCATCGTGAATGCCTTGTTGTATTTTGGTACGGGTTACGTTGGGCAGGCGGTCCATCAAAAACTTGTCTATACGCACCAGGCTTTGGCCTGGGTCTGCCACTATGCGGTGGTGCTCAAAGAGCTCATCATCGCGTTCGTCCAAAAAATCCTCGTTGCTGTCCATAAAAATGTTGGTAAAGGTAAGGAAACGGAATTCCCCATTGGTACTATCTGCGCGCTTGCAGACAATTTTTCCTTATAAGGCAATCCGCATAACCTTCAATCGGTTAATTTTAGGATTAAATACTTTCTATGAGAGTCCTTTGTTTAATCTTGGCGGTGGTGTTGATTGGTTGCGGTGGTTCTTTGTCTGAAGATCAGCGTAAGCAACTGCGCGAGAATATGGAGGCGGGAGAGATAAGAAAAGTAACGGATGCCGAACTAACAGAAGCTTCTTTTAATTATGGCCGCGCGATTGCGAGCGTGGTAGAAGCACAAGATCGTTCTCTTTCCAATCGCATCTTGCTCGATTCGCTAGAAACAACTTACCATGTTGTAATACTGCCGCTAACAGAAGGCGACTCTCTACTACGCGAAATTGAGAACCAGATTATTGAAGCCTATACAGGTGCGGGCAATAGTGAGTTGGCCGACAATATTCAAAAGCTAGGCTCAGATTCGGTGCTTTACACCAAACCGCTGATGCGTGAATTGCCCGATGGAACTCTTGAATTCGCCAGAGCACTTGGCATTCGTATGCCGGTGAAGTACATCATCCGATCCATCGATAAATAAATGCGCGCCTGGCAGATTTGGGTAGACACAGGCGGAACTTTTACCGACTGCCTCGCGCTTGACCCACTACAAAAGCTTCACCGCCTGAAGGTATTGAGTAACGGGGCGATTCGAGGGCGCGTAGCGAAGCAACTATCGTCAAAAAAACTGAAAGTTGTTTTGGTATGGCCAACCCATGCAAAAATTTATCATCAATATAAGGTTCGGATTTTTGGTAATAAGATTTCGGAAAGCACGGTAGCCTATGCCGATCCAGAAGCCGGACTGTTGGAACTAAACCATCCGCTGAAAGGCAGTATAGAAGGAGCTACCATCGAGTTGCATACCGGTGAAGAAGTGCCTGTTTTTGCCGCACGCCTGCTTACCCAAACCGAGGTGGGTACATCTTTTCCGCCTATTGACATGAAGTTAGGCTCCACGCGCGGCACCAATGCGATACTGGAGCGAAAGGGAGCACGCACTGCATTTCTGGTAACCAGGGGTTTTAGAGACTTGCTGCTGATTGGCAACCAACAACGCCCCGATCTATTCGCGCTCAACATTGTGCGCGAAGCGCCCCTTTACCACACGGTGCTGGAAGTGAATGAACGGGTAGATGCGAAAGGTCAAACCCTTTTTCCCCTTACAGGTCAGGAATGCGAACGGCTGGTTAAAGAACTACGCAAGAAAAAAATTCAATCGGTAGCTATTGCGTTGATGAACAGCTACCAGAACCAGGCCCATGAAAAAATACTAGGCGATTTCCTACGGCAGAATGGCTTTGATTTTGTCTCTACCTCGTCCGAGCTGTCGGGCCAGGTTAAGTTGCTGCAGCGCGCTGAAACCGCGGTGGCCAATGCCTACCTGGCGCCCATCATCAACCAATATCTTCACAAAGTAAAAACCGGATTGGAATCCGCCCGCTTGCGCGTGATGACCAGCGCTGGTGGATTGGTAGAGGCAGATCATTTCTTTCCGAAAGACAGTCTGTTGAGCGGCCCCGCTGGTGGTGTGGTAGGTGCGGCTACTACCGCACAACTATCAGGCATCAATAAACTGATTACTTTCGATATGGGTGGCACCAGCACCGATGTGTCGCTCTTCAACCAACGGTACGACTACCGCTACGAATCGAAGGTAGGAAATTTGAAAATTTTATCTCCTTCGCTGGCCATTGAAACCATTGCTGCGGGTGGAGGTTCTGTCTGCTCGTTCGATGGCTATCGCTTCACAGTTGGCCCCGAAAGTGCAGGCGCACAGCCCGGCCCGGCTTGCTATGGCGCGGGCGGACCGCTTACCATAACTGATGTGAACCTGTTGGCGGGTCGCATCGACCCATCGCATTTTGCGATGCCGCTATCCGTCGAAAAAGCAGAAGAGGCGTTGCACAATTTAATCTCACACGTGCAAAAGGCCACGCGCAAGCGCTATACCCCACAGCAAGTATTGCGCACCTATTTGCAGATAGCCAACGAAAAAATGTCAGAGGCCATTCGCAAAGTCTCCACGCAGCACGGACACAATCCCGCTGATTTTACGTTGCTCTCTTTTGGTGGAGCGGGTGGGCAGCATGCCTGCGCATTAGCCTCCATGTTGGGCATGCGCCAGGTGTTGATTCCCTACGATGCCGGTTTACTGAGTGCCTATGGAATTGGACATGCAAAAACCGAACGCTTTCGCGAGGCGCTGATTTTACAACCCCTTCATTCCGCTGCAGCAAATCTCCCGGAAAAGGTGAAACAACTTTATGCGGACGCTTCCGCGCAATTGCAACGCGAAGGATATGAGGTAAGTAAGATTCAACTGAGTCAATGTCTGGTTTTTGTTCGCTTTCGCGGACAAGAAAGCGCCCTAGAATTGAATGTATCGCCCCAATTGCTGACAGTCCAAGGTCTTCTTCGTCTTTTCAGAAAGAAATACACTTCCATCTTCGGACACTGGTTGGCCAACCGGGAAATAGAACTAGAGTCGGTACGGGTAGTGGCCGCAGTAGCCGGTCATGTGGCTAAGAGCACTTCGCGCAAAGCGAAAAAGCATAAGTTGCCGCGCCAGACTGTTTACCAATGGGAAGACCTGAAATACGGTGCACTCATTAAAGGGCCTGCGTTAATTGTTAGCAATAACTCCACCACATGCGTAGACCATGGTTGGACTTTTTACCTTGACGAAAACAACAACGGCCTTCTGACAGCGGATGGAGCGGTCCAATCAAATTTGAACACTGCATTTGAAGGGGCGCTTGAATTGTACACCAACCGATTCACCGCTGTGGCCCAGGAAATGGGGGCCTTGTTGCAACGCACTTCCTTTTCAGTAAATGTAAAAGAGCGCCTGGATTTTTCATGTGCTCTGTTGGATAGCGATGGATATCTGGTGGTAAATGCGCCACACATACCGGTGCATTTGGGTAGCCTGGGCGTTTGCGTGCGCGAAGTACGCAAGCAAATAGCCATGCGCGAGGGAGATGTGGTCATCACCAACCACCCCGCCTTTGGAGGTTCGCATCTGCCAGATGTTACATTGATCAAGCCAGTGTACTTTCAGAACAAGCTGGTCGGGTTTGTAGCTAACCGTGCGCACCATGCTGAGATTGGCGGCATGCGGCCAGGCTCCATGCCTGCCAATGCCACCCAACTGGAGCAAGAGGGAGTTATCATCGCACCTGCTTATTTAGTAAAAGGCGGAAAACCTCAGTGGGATGCCATTCACCACCTGTTTACAACGGGCCGCTACCCCACGCGGCTGTGGGAAGAAAACCAAGCGGATTTGAACGGAGCGCTTGCATCCGTTAACTATGGAGAAACTGCGCTACTGCAACTGTGCAAACAATTTGGTGTGCGCGAAGTAACTGCTTACATGCGTCACCTCCGCAACCATGCAGCTTTGTTAATGCAAAAGAGCATAGGTTTGCTGAAAAGTATACCCTACCGGGCGATAGAACGTCTTGACGATGGTTCTACTTTGAAAGTATCTATTCTTAAAAAAGGTAGCGGGCTGTTGATTGATTTTAACGGATCGGCCACCACCCATGCCGGTAACCTGAACGCAACACCCGCCATTGTTCAAAGTGTGGTGCTCTATGTATTACGACTGTTACTTGGCAAACCACTACCCATGAATGAGGGTCTGCTGCAGCGGGTGAAAATCAATTTACCAGTGGGATTGCTCAATCCATCTTTCAAAAATTTGAATGCACCCGCAGTGGTGGGTGGCAATACCGAGGTAAGTCAGCGTTTAACAGATACATTAATAAAAGCCCTTGGGTTGGCTGCATGCAGCCAGGGCACCATGAACAATTTCCTCTTTGGCAATGCACATTTTGGCTATTACGAAACCATTTGTGGCGGAACAGGCGCTGGGCCTGGCTTTGCCGGTGCTTCGGGTGTACACCAACATATGACCAACACACGCATTACCGATCCTGAGCTGCTGGAGCTGCGTTACCCGGTACGGTTAGAATCTTTTGGCCTAAGAAAAAATTCAGGAGGCAAAGGCAAATGGCAGGGAGGCGATGGCGTTGTGCGCTGTTTTCACTTTCTCGCCCCATTAGATATTAACATCCTATCGCAACATCGAAAAGAAAAGCCATTCGGTTGTAATGGTGGATTACCCGGCAAAACCGGTAACCAATACGTTATGCGGGCAAATGGATCGAAAAAAATTTTAAATGGAATGGATAGTGTGCAGGTAAATGAATGCGACCGTTTAGTAATTGAAACCCCCGGAGGTGGCGGCTGGGGCAAGGCTTAAGTGTGCTGGTAAATTATTTCGCTCCGCTCTTTCGATACTATCAAAGAAACCTTTGCTCCGTGTATCCACGAAAAATTGGGCAGTGCGTGGCCTGAGGGGCAACCAAATGCCACAGGAATATTGGGATTAAGTTTACTCAACACAATTTGTTCAAGTGTTTCTCCGAACTGCGCAACATCCGACACCGAAGTGAAGTGGCCTATCACTAAACCTGCAATTTTTTCTAATTTCTTTGCCCGCTTAAGCTGCGTAAACATTCTGTCGATTTTGTAAAGGGGTTCATCCACCTCTTCCACAAATAAAACTTTACCGAATGTATGCAGTTCGCTGCTGGTGGCCAGCGAATCGACTATCAAAGAAAGATTGCCGCCTATTATTTCGCCAACAACGTCACCTTCTTTGCTATTGTCCCCCGACTTCCAACTCAACGGGGTCTCCTTACCACAAAGCAAACCCTGTAAATGGTGGATCGCAGCGGCCTGCCCGTCTTCATTAAACTGAATGGGCATGATGCCATGTATGCTTTCGATATTCAGTCTGTGCAACTGAAGGTGCAGCGCGGTGACATCGCTAAACCCAACTATCCACTTGGGTGCCGCTTTCATGCCTTCCCATTTCAACTGATCAAGAAGCGGGGTGGCTCCGTAGCCTCCACGCAAACAAATAATGGCCTTTACTTCAGGGTCGTCCAAAAACAACTGCATATCAGCCAGCCGCTCGGCACCAAGCCCGGAGTGATAAGAATGCGTTGCGCTGTAAACAGAATGGGCCACGCGCACTTTCCAACCACAGCTTTCCAACCATTGCCTGGCAATAGCTACCGTATCGGTTGTTACCTTCTTGCCTGGGGCAAGCAGGCCAACGGTGTCACCAGGTTGTAAATAGGGGGGTCTCATACAAATAAAAATGGGAGTACCTTACTTGTGGCAGATACTCCCATTCATTTTTAATTAGCTGCCTAGTTCTTTTTCTTTTTTAATAAGTTGTTGAGTTTGTTTTGTAGCTGCTCTGTAGCCTTTTGCGTGGCGGTGGTGTCCTTTTTGGTAGAGTCTGCTTTTGGTTTCAGCAGGTTATTCACCACATCTTTCGGGTCGGTGCCTTTTACCACTTCTTGCAACGCTTCTTGCGTTTTTTCCTTGGCAGTCTCGGTTACCTCTTGCTTCACTTCTTGTGTCACCGCTTTCACTTCTTCTTTCACCGCTTCTTTGGCTTGCTGCTTTTGCTCAGTCATAATCAAACGCGTTTTCGGATCGTTGTAGGTACCGCCTACTCCAATCGTAACCGGTATTTCTTTCGGAGCAGCATTCGAGCCGGTGAACTGTCCTACCAGGCCCTGAAACTCGGTACCCAACTTACCGGGCGGCACATTCATCTTCAAAGTATAGTCAATCGTGCCATCCAGATTGGTGCTGCCGGCTACGTTGGTGGTGTATTGGCCAAACTTCACATCGAAAGGTTGTACACTTAGCTTACCGTCTTTAATGGTGGCAGACATCACCACATCTTTCAACGACACTTCGTCTGTATCGCTAAGTTTGGTCAGCGTAGTTACACCAGAAACCAATTTTGATTGTGTGAGCGCGGCCTGAGCCACTTTGATAAGGCCCGCACCACTCACTGTTGCGAGGTTAGGCATCATGTCTTGTTGCAACTCACCACTTATTTTAAAATCGGTATTGAAGTTTCCATTCACCAGCCCTGCAACGGGTGCGTAGGTCTGTACTACCGAGAATGAGGTGGCGGCCTGTTTGATGGAGAGGTCTTCGATCTTCAACGTCATGTCGTACTTGGGGTGGTTAATATCTTTGGCATTGTACGAGCCGTTTACGGCAAACGCTCCACCCAGCATATTAAACCGAACTCCGCTGAGGTTGGCTACACCGTCTTTCAGAATTACATCGCCTGTGGCGTTGGTAAGCGTGTATTCCATCATCTTCACGGTTTTGATGGACGATCGCAAAACAAAATCTATGTTTTCAGGAATAGGGATCACGCCAAACGAAGCGGAGTCTGTGGGTGTTTCGGCTGTTTCTTCCGTCTCGGTCATAAATTCATTGAGATCGAACAGGTTAGAATTAAAATCCACATTTCCTTTGATGGTTTCGCTACCAAACACATAACCAATGTAGTTGGAAACGGCTCCATTCACCGCAAAATCACTTTTGCCAACGGTACCGTTTGTGTTACGTAACTCTATCTTGCGCGGGTCGAACACCATTTCCGATTGGGCAATGGTTACTTCGGGCATATCGGTCATGTTGAACTTAAATGCAGCCAGCGAAGCTGAGCCACTGGTAGGTAGACGATCGTAACGTTCAGCCTCCAGGTCAGACATTTTTCCTTTGGTTTGAATATCGGCTTTCACTTTACCGGCCACCGTCATCCCTTCCAGAGGGAATATCTTGGTCATCTTCTCCAGGTCAATGCCTCCTTTGGCCTTTACGTCCCAGGTGTAATCATCCAGGTTTTGCAGCACCAAACTCGACTCAAAAGTTTCGCCATCCAGCATCATTGAAAAATTGTCTACTGCAATAACGGTTTCCTGCATTTTGCCACTGGTGTTTTTAACAGTAGAATTCATCTTCAAATTCTCTAACGGCATAGGAAACTCTGCAGATTTCACATAACCATCGGCCAGGGTCATGGCTACATCTATGGTTGGAATTGTTTTTTTGATGCTGTCGTACACACCGTTGGCCTTTGCATTCACCGTAAACGATCCTTTCATTTCCAATCCTTCCATAGGAAACATCTGGTTCAACTCTGCCAGGTTCAATTTGGCTGCCACGTTGGCGTCCATGCGGTAGTCTTTCAGATTGGCAATCAGCAAACGCGCATCTACCGGGTTCGACCCAAAGTCGAGGTGCATCTTTTTGAGGTCTACCACTGTATTTTCGATAATGCCTGTTTTGTTATCTACCAATAGGTCTACATTGATGTTATTAACCGCTGTGGGTAAATCGGGGTATTGAAACATGGCGTCATTTACTTGCAACGCCAGGTTGAAAGCGGGCATCTGCGTGTCGCTGAAGGTTCCTTTCACAAAACCATTGAAGGCCAGTTCACCATCTGTTTTGATAGCGCCAAAATCTTTGGTAAACATGCCCGGCACCAACGACAGCAAACTCTTGAAAGACGTTTCTGGTGTTTTGTAGGTGATGTCCATACCAAAGTCGTTCTCGTTCATTTTAAACCAACCATCAAACGTCATGGCAAAATCATTCACCTTGGCCACGTTCTCTTTGAAGGTGTAGCGCGTGTACTGTTCGCTTATCGCCAACACAGCATCTATCGATACTTTTTTGTTGGTAAGCAATTCCATGCCATCGAAAGAAGTGGTAACAGTATCCACAACGGTTTGTGTGCGCAAGTCAAAAACATCCTGGGTAAAATCTCCGCTCCCGTTGTGGTTCAGCCCTCTCATTTCCAGAAAGTAGGGCATCGACAAATCGTTGTACACCACAGAGCCGTTCACAATCTCCCAATGATCGATGCCAAAAGAAAAAGTAGTGGCGTCTGTGGTAGTGGTTTCTACCGTGTCGGTAGAAGCATAGGTGATGTCGTAGTTGGCGCGTCCATCTGCCAGCACCTGTATATTGATTTGTGGTTGGATCAACGAAATCCCCTTTACCCTCAACTGATCTCCAAACAGAATATCTTTGATGTTGACTTCCACATCCAATTCCTCCATCACAAAAAGAGGCACTCCTTCGAATGGTGCGCGGTTGAATACGCCCATTTCTCTAATTTCTACGGTTACGTTCGGGAAATTTTTGAACACCGTCAGGCTGAAGTTGTCCACATCAAAAACCACATCGGCATTTACCGTTTTGGCAATTTCCTTATCGATGGCCGCCTTGATGTCGTCTTTGAAAACGATCGGAATGATGATCGCGGCTGCTACCAGCAAAATCACCAGAATACCAACCCCTAGCAGAATGCGTTTCACAATTTTCATGGCTGAATGTATTTGTTAGTCAGTTATTTTTTCGATTGAAATTTATTGCGTTCAGGTTTGCATCTGCCTGTTGCCACTTTCTTAGATGGCCCTCAGATGCCAGTCAAATTTCTCTTTAGCGTAACGGGTTCCGTTGGAGCATCATTAAAACCGGCTGCCTGTTCCCTACCCCTAACGGAAACGGGGACGGTAAAATTACACAAAATCAATACCAGCCCGATGCACCAGGGTATTTTTAAAAAAACCGAGTTAAATTTTACTACACAAACCAGCGGAAAAGGAAGTTGAGCAACCGTTTGCTGTTAACGGTGTAAGGCGGGTAAAAGAAATAAGCATTGGTAGGGCCACTCTTTTGTTTTACCACAGGTTTTTCGTTGGAGAAAGCCAGGAAACCAAAATGCCCGTGCGCTTTGCCAATACCACTGTTGTTCACCCCTCCAAACGGAATGTTGGGGTGTGTAAACTGAAGTACACAATCGTTGATGGCCACCGTACCTGCCGAAGTTTGCTGCAATACCCGTTCGCGAAACGAACTGCGGCTGCTAAACACATATAGGCTCAAGGGCTTTGGCTTTTTGTTCACCAGGTCTATCGCCTGGTTAATATCCGTTAGCCCAATAATGGGCAGAACTGGGCCAAAAATTTCTTCTTCCATTAAAGCCGCATCCATGGGCACCCGGTCGAGCAGCATGGGAGGAAAGAACCGGGTTTCGGCATTCGGTTGGCCCGATAGCAACGGCCGTGCGCCTCGCTGAATCGCATCTTCTACCAGTTGATGAAGCCGCTGAAAATGGCGTTTGCTCACAATGCGGGAGTAATCGGGAGAATTTTCTGCCACCGCCCCGCCTCTGCCAAAGAGGTCTGCAATCTCCTTCTTCAGCAAAGCCGTGAACTCCTCCTTTACTTTCTCGTCAATCAGGATGTAATCAGGTGCAATACAAGTCTGACCGTTGTTTAAAAATTTACCAAAGGCGATGCGCCTGGCGGCATCGGCCAGACGAGCGCTACTGTCAATAATTGCTGGCGACTTTCCACCTAATTCCAGTGTTACAGAGCTCAGATTTTCTGCGGCCGCACGCATCACAATCTTGCCAACGGCAGGGCTACCAGTAAAAAAGACATGATCGAAAGGCAACTTGAGCAATTCAGTAGAAACCTCGGGGCCACCCTCTACCACCGCCACCAGGTTGGGTTCGAAGAGTTCGGTAACCATCTGTTTGATGAACTGCGAGGTATGCGGTGTAATTTCCGAAGGCTTTAATACCGCAGTGTTGCCCGCTGCCAGGCACGAAACCAACGGGCTGATGCAGAGCATGAAGGGAAAATTCCACGGACCAATAATCAGGCAAACACCCTTGGGCTCGTAGCGTATTTCGCTTCGGGTGCCTAAGTAAGTAAGCGGAGCATCTACCTTTTTAGGACGCGCCCACGCCTCTACATGCTCCAGCACATGGTCTATCTCCACCAACACGGGAAACAGCTCGGCTATTTCCGCATCTGTTTCTGATTTGCCCAGGTCTTTTTTTACGGCTACTGCCAGTTCTGCACGGTGGCCGAGGAGCCAATGCCTGAGCTTACGCAAGTGGGCCTTTCTCTGCTTCAAAGGCACCTGGCGAAGCACCAGGCTGTTCTGCCGCTGCTGCTCAAAAAGCTGAGTCAAAGACTGGTTTTCAATGGTCTGTTGCATAATGGATAAGCTTCAAAGTACATAAAACAGGCAAATTTTCAAGAAAAAGCACATGTATTTGTGATTGTGTTACGGCTGTGTTAAGTTTATGTTAACAAACGTAACATTGAGTTAATGTTGAAGCGGGGGCTATTGTGGGTTGGATTACTGAGTGCGTTGGCGGTTTCGGCACAGCAACCACTCTTACCTCTTTATTGGCAGACTACCCAAAACACTACCGCGCTACCCGTCCTCGAAAAGAAAATGGCCAAGGTTTTGGCAAGTGCCGAAGAGGCGGGCAATGATTTTGAACAACTCGAACAACTTTTCAGGGCCGCGCAATCGAAAATACTTAGATCTTATTCTGCCTACACATCCATTGATCGACTGGCGCGTGGTAACTACGATTGCCTGACGGCTACTGCACTCTTTGCATCGCTTTTAAACTGTCAGCAATTTGATTTTGATATCATTGAAACCAACTACCATATCTTTTTGAAAGTGCGTACCAGCAGGGGAGATGTATTGCTGGAAACCACCGATCGATTCAATGGCTTTGTATCCAACCCGATTGAGATTGAAAACCGGATTGAAGGTTATAAGAAAGTAGTGGCGCAAGCGGGGCCTGGCCAAATTGCCCACGATTATTCCTTTCAATTATACCACAAGGTTCTGCCTGAGCAGTTGGTGGGATTGCTCTATTTTAACCAGGCAGTGAACGCTTTCAATAAAGGAGATTTAGGTATGTGTGCAGAAAAGCTACGGCTTTCGCGCTTGCACTATGAAACCCCGCGCACCTTGGAATTGGGAAGTTTACTATTGGGCTCACTTCCACACCAGAAGGATTTAACAGCCGCGCAAAAAGAACAGATCAGAAAAATGATCTTTGCCTCAGTCAACCAATTAGGTGTGCCGGTAGCCTCGCGCTAAAATCAATTTTGCAAAATTCGAACTTCTACACGCCTGTTCATGGCGTGGCCCTCTTCGGTGTTTTCGCGAGAGAGTGGCTGCGTGCCGCCAAAGGCTTTGGTTTTTACTTTGTTTTTATTCACCCCTTTCGAAACCAGGTAATCTTTCACCGCGCTCACACGATCTTGCGAAAGTTTCATGTTCAGCTTGGCATCGCCACGAAAATCGGTGTGCCCCTCCAACTGGATAACCATGTTCGGATAGTTATTCATCATTCCCACCACCCGATCAAGTTCGCTATATGACTCCGGTGCGATTTTAGATTTCCCCAACTCGAAAATGAGGTTATCCAGACGCATGACTTTGCCTACGCTGTGGGTGGTTTCTGCCACCTGGGCCGCGCTGGCGGGCAAGCCTAATTCTATGTCGCGCACTACGGTTCGCTCTGCGTTTGCTTCGGCAGGGTCCAACATATATTTGGCTGTTGCAAAGCCGGGAGCCGCAACGGTAATCTCGTATTTTTCTTTGTTGTAGAGTGGGAAACGATAAGAGCTGCCGCTAAGCGAACCCACCATGCTGCCGTATGGAAGGCTCTGATAAGAAATGGTTGCAGACACCGGCTCTTTGGTAGCCGCATTTACAATGTTTCCGGCCGCATAAACCAAAGTGTCTGTTTGTGCGTGGGCACTCCAGCCGGTTATGGCAACTATTGTCAGAATAAAAATTTGCTTTCGCATGGTTTACATCTTCAGAATAATGAATTCCACCCTTCTGTTTTTGGTGCGACCTTCTTTTGTTTCGTTGCTATCAATGGGTTTAGTTTCGCCAAAGTAGCTAATGGTTATACGCTCTTTCGCTATTCCCTTCTCAATCAAATACCCGGCCACTTTATCGGCCCTGAATTTAGACAACAGCAGGTTATAATCTTCCGGGCCCGTGGCATCTGCATGGCCGGCAATTTCTACCTGCATGGTCGTGCGCTGATTCAGCAAATCTACAATCCGGTTCAACTCAGGGAACGACTCGGGTTTCAGAACCGCTTTGGCAAAATCGAAGAAGATATTATTAAGTGTAATGGTGGCATCGGGCTCTATTCGCGCTACTTCTATCGGTGCCAGTGTAATATTGCTGTTGTCTACCACACCATCTTTCAGGAAGTTTCGCAAATCCAGATTTTGATTTTCGGAGATGTGGCCTTCAGCTTCTGCGCGCACCCCGTATTGATAACCGCCAGGCAAACGAATTTCGTACTCGCCCGTGCGCGGGTCTGAATGAGCGATGCCGGCTTCTTTGCCATCGGGCAGGCGCTCGTAAATAATTTTGGCGCCAATAGGCTGGCCTGTTTTCGCATCCACCAATTTACCCTTCACAATAACGTAAGGAGTTGGGCTTTTGTAAAAGGGAAGCTTGGCGCGATAAATGTCTGTATTGTCGCCTTCCTGGCTGCGCGAGTAGTAGGCATAGTCGCTGGCTGCTGGAATGTTGAAGAAAAGGTCTTCTCCTTTAGAGTTGATGTCAGGCCCCATGTTTTTGGGTTCACTCCAGTTGGTCCATGTGTCGTCCAGGCGCTTCGACATGTACACATCGCTGCCTCCGTAACCACTGAAACCGTTTGATGAGAAATACAAAGTTTCATCATCGGAAGCCAGAAAGGGGGCGGACTCATCGCCAGCCGTATTCAGCACAGCACCCAGGTTAAGCGGCTCTGTCCAGGTGGTGTCGTTTTTGGCGAAGCTCACATAAATATCGCGGCCACCGCGCGAATCTTCGCGCTCGACTGACATTAATAACGCCTTGCGCGTGTTGGTGAGGAAGTAGTTGGCCTTCTCGTTAAAATTATAATCGTTTTCGATACTCAACGGGCGGGGTTTAGTCCACTGCCCACCAATATTGTCGCTAATGGAAACACCGGCCAGCATTTTGCCATTGGGCAGGTAGCGGTTGCCCAACACCATCAATACCGATTTGCCATCTGGCGTGGCAGAGCTTACCGCATTGACGAAGTTGGGGAATTCGTTGTTGAAATCGGGCCCCATGTTTTGTGCCAGCGTCCACTTGCCGTCTGCACCCAGTTCCGAATACCAAATGTCTTCCTTATCGTTTACGCCACCCACATTTTGCGGATGGTTTCTGCGGCTGAAGTACAACGTTTTGCCATCGGGTGAAAGCAGCGGGTTAATTTCGGCATACTCGCTGTTCACGGTTTCATCCAGCTTTTCCACTAAAATACCGGAAGCCAGCAGTTCGGGTGTATCGATGGCCGCAATGATCGGATAATTTGAATCGGAGATGGCCACCGCATCGATTGAGAAATAGTCGGGCACGGCCGCACCGTCAAACTCTAATTTCACCGCGGCTACTTTGTAAGTGGTCTTCTCCACAAAGACGTTCAGCAAACGACCCTGCAGCGGTACGGCAGAAGGGCTGAAGGTGCGCACCAGGTATTCGTTTCCTCCCTCATCATACAGATACAGCTTAAAGAGCGCTGAAGGGTTGTGCGATTCTGCAATGGCAATTTGTTGTATTTGAATGGGGCGCTCATAGCCCAACTTTAAGAACTCTTTGCGCTTGGGCTTGTCGGGCGTCCACGCATTGGGATTTTGCCCGCCCGATGCCGGGCGCGAAGACATGGAGTTAGGCTTGCCTAACGCCTGCTGAGCCGAATATTGAACGGGAGTCAGTTCTGTTGAGAATTCTATCACCTTCGAGGCCCACTGCACTTCCTGACTGTAAGAAAATGAAAGGGAAAAGATAACGAAGCTGGTGAGGAGTAGAGATCGCTTCATGCACAGGTTTACTTTAAGGCTCTAAACTTAGGCAAAAAATTAAAAATCCGACCAAAATAATACATAGTAAAATACCTGGCGCGAAATCTCGAGCACCCAGATACCGATTGAAAAACAGGAAATTAGTCGAGCGAAGATTTATGGAAGAGCAAAAAACCTACATGCAAGAGTACCCCTAATTGGTTTTCGGGGTCATCGTAATAGTTTACGCTCAGGCTTATGGGCCCCAGACTGGAGTGCAGAACCAAACCTGCTGTGCCGGTAAAGTAAAGTCTGGTTAAATCCGCATCTAACCGCGCCTCCTGGTTTTCTCCGGCTACGATCGCTTCCAGCGGTTTAAACAAATAACCTTCCAGCCGGAAGTCAAGACTTTTGCGCAGCGTGAAGACGTTTCGCAATCCACCTGCTATATAATTGTATGCTCTGAAATTCTGCAGCAACAGCGTGCGACTGTCTTGCAAAGGCAGGAAGCCCGGTGCGTTGATAATGGTGCCCTGGTAGTTGGCCAAAAAAGGTTGATTGGAAAGTACACCCTCTAACAGATAACCGGTGCTGTAAAAGCTTTTTTTGAAATACTGCTCCATCCACAAGCGGCCGCGAAACCAATTTCGCGATGCGGATTGCTCCACAGCAATCGAGGAAGTATTACCGGGTACGTAGCTCTCGTGCAGTCCGAACCAATCCAGTTTCATCTCGAAAAATTTCCCCAATGAGGCATATTGCTTTCTATTCAACGTGTTCGATGAAACCGATAAGCCCAGCCTTGCGCCACTTAAACGCAGAACGTCTAACGTATCGGTTGATACAAATACACGGTAGTTGAGATAGCGGTCGGAGTTATTAACATAATGAGCATGGAGATTGGCCTTAAATCGCCTGCCTAACGGAACGCCCATGTTCACCCCCACTTTTCTATCGATACGTCTTAGGATGGTGGGTGCATTGTCTTTCAAAACTATTTCTCGCCCCTCCAGGAAATCCCATGTATTAAATGTGGCATCCGGTTCCAGGTAGAATCTGCCGAATGTGGGCAAATCTATGCGCGCTTTCAGTTGTGCCGACTTGTAAAAATTACCTGCATAGAAATTGGCAAAGGCATGCGTGAGTGCGCTATTAAAATAATAGTAATTAAGACCCAGGTAAATGTTGCTGATGTTCCTGGTGGCAATAACTCCTCCAAAATCTACCTGGAAATTATTCTGCGGCCGCTTATTTAAACGAAACACAAAACTGTTTTGGGTGGTGTCGTATTCGAAGTAGGGATAGATGTTTTGAAAATAGCTGTCAGTTACCAGCCGGTAGTAACCTTTTTTTACATCGCTTAAATAAAGAGGTCTGCGGCCTCGGTTGAAAATACGGTTGATGTATTTCTGTTGCCTGGAGTTGAAACCATCAAACTCAATGCGTTCCACTTTGATGGCCTCATTGCGATTATTAAAGGCATTTCTGCGTGCGGCCACATACTCGCAGGTGCGCAAGGCATTGGCAGACACCTTTTGCCTGATCTCTTCCATTTGCTTCAGCGTCTGTGCGTAACCACTGTCGATCAATGCGCGGGCCTTACCAAAATCGAAAGCTGTATAGTTGTCGATATTCGGTTGTATGTAAACGCCCGTTGCCGGGATTTTGCCGGGATCGGATTTGTCGAGGAGCATATACAACAACGATTTGGAGATCAGGTCTTCATCTTGGCCGTAAGGGTAATCGTTAAAGACTTTAGAGGAAACGTTACAGCCAATGATCACGTCAGGATTGAACGCTTCTTGCGCTACATCTACCGGAAAGTTATTGTAGACACCTCCATCAAAAAGGTAGCGCCCATTCACACGAATGGGGTTGTAGAAGAAGGGTACCGTTTGCGTGGCCCGCAAGGCATTGCTCAACGCACCGTCTTTAAGTACCACTACTTCCTGAGTAAATATGTCCGATGCCACCACACGTAGCGGCACAAACAGGCTATCAAAATTATTACGCGCAATGGCCGAAGGTTGCGCCATTTTTTCGGCCAAAGCAAAATTCAGCGACAAATCGTTGGCTATGCTGGTGTTCAAGCTTACGCTGAGCGTAGAGTCCAGCGAGAGGTTGATTTTTAGAAATGAGCTATTGTCATCTGGCTTGTTGAAATAATAGTTAAAGCCGTCTTCCATTTTGCCATTCACCCAGCCCAGAAAGTCGGGCGACAGTACCATTTCTTCAATCTGGTTGGGGCTCATGCCCGCAGCATAGCAGCCACCAATAATTCCCCCCATGGAAGTGCCCACTATGTAATCAATGGGTATCTCGTTTTCTTCCAGTGCCTTCAACACCCCAACGTGAGCGATACCTTTTGCGGCACCACCACTCAACACCACTCCCACTTTTTGCGCTTGCACAAAGCCAAACTGCAGGCAGATAGTAGCCAATAAAATCAGGGTGATACGATTCATCAGGTTAGAATGCCTGTGAATATATACGTTTGAAACGCGGTTCTATTCTAAATTTTCCGAAAAAAATATCTTGGCTTAGTGATGGTAGGCCAGTTCATTATCAGCGGCAGGCATGGGTATGCGCGTTAGCTTCTCTGTTATGGTGTTTCTAACGGATTCAAACGCTTGAAATTTTTCTTCCGTTACAGGTTGGGCCGGTGGCAATTGCACTTTCAAAGCGTCTACCTGTACGCCATTTTTCCAGAACCGGTAGCAAAGGTGATCGCCCGTGGCCAAACCGGTGTGCCCCACGTAACCAATGGTTTGCCCCTGCCTTACCCGCACGCCCGGCTTAATGCCCGTTGCAATTTTAGACATATGCAGGTAGCCGGTGGTATAGGTGGCGTTGTGCCTGATCTTGACATAGTTGCCGTTGTTGGTTTTGTATTGCGCTTCTTCCACTACACCATCGCCCACGGAGCGAATGGGTGTACCTGCGGGAGCCGCAAAGTCGGTGCCACGGTGAGCACGAAAAACTTTGGCCACCGGGTGGAACCGTTTGGGGTTATAGCGCGAACTGATGCGCGTAAACTCGATGGGATATTTCAATAAGGCCTTGCGAAGGCTGTTGCCTTCTTCATCGAAGTAGTCCACACCTTCGCCCTGGTCGAAGGCAAAAGCATAATAACCATTGTTGAAATGTTCAAAGTACACACCCTCAATGCCCGCGATGCCAATCACTTTATCATCTACCCTGTTTTGATGATAGACGATTTTAAATTTGTCGCCTTTTTGCAGCCGTTGAAAATCGATCTGCCAGGCGAAAATATCCACAAACTTGTTGGTGAGTTCATGAGAGATGCCCATGGATTCAATCGTTTCAGACAATGAGGAAGCAATAACGCCCGCCAATTGTTTCTCTTCGGTTATTACCTCGCGTTGGCATGCCTCAATCAGCAACGTATCGCGCAAATGAAAAACGTAATAATCAATGGGGTTGGGTTCGTAAACAAGGGCGCGCAGTTGCTTAATAGAATCGCCCTGGTAAACCACGCTGAATTTTTTGCTTGCCACGATTTTACGAAAGTCAAACACTTCGCGTGGCACCAAAGAAAGCTGCCTGTAAATTTTAGGATCTACCTCATATCCTTTTAAAAGGTCGGTAAAACGTTGGTTGCGTTTCACCACATTTTCCATCACGTGGTGATCGTTAATTACCATGCCGTAAAACAATTCTGGCTCCGGCCAAACAACCTCAACCGCCTTTACCGTATCTGCCTCTTCGGCATAGTCTGCCTTTTGCGACAACCAATTGGTGTAGGAGTCGGTTAAAACATAGGCCACTGCCGCCAACGCCAACAGCGAAAAAAATAATAATGGTTTACGAAACTGGCTCGTTGTCATAGGCAAAAAATAACGGCCAAGCCGTGCTTAAGTTAAAAAAATCGAGACCGTGTCCATCCAAAAGTAAGCATCTGCCGCTATTGATACAACTCTTTGTACTTCTTCTTGCCTTGTTCCAGAAACTGCACAAAGGCATCTATATCTCTGTTGTACGCATAAGGCCAGGCAAGTACACGTTCATCGGCACCCAACAATACATAGAAAGGCTGTGCATTGTTCTCCAGGTTGGTAATCTGCAAGTCTGCATTCTGCTTGCCGATGGTTTTCTTCACCTTGCCATCGTATTTCGAGGTGAACCATTGCAATTCAGGCAATTCCGTTTTGTCGTCTACGTAGAGAGCTACTACCACAAAATCGTTCTTCAATCTTTCCAACACCTGCGGGTCGCTCCACACCACGGCTTCCATTTCGCGGCAATTGGTGCACCCGTGCCCGGTGAAATCGATAAACAACGGTTTCCCTTGCTGGCGCGCGCATGCCAACGCCTGCTGGTAGTCGAAGTAGCCGGTGAGGCCATGGGGCAAGTGGAGAAAATCTGCGTACTTGGGCTCTTCACAACCTTCTGTTGCATTTTGGCTATTGGCAGCAAGCAGGTTAAAATCGTGTGTGTACATAGGGGGCAGGTAACCTGCCAATGCCTTTAAGGGCGCACCCCACAAACCGGGCACCAGGTATACAACAAAAGAAAAAGTAAGCGTGGCCAACATCAGGCGTGGCACGGTAATTTTTTCTAAAGGGCTGTCGCCTTTCATGGGTAGTTTGCCCAGAAAGTAGAAACCCATCAGCGCGAAAATCACTACCCAGATACCAATGTTCAAATCGCGGTCTAGCAAGCCCCAATGGTAAGCCTGGTCGGCAATGCTGAAAAATTTCAAACAAAGGGCAAGCTCCAAAAAGCCCAACGTTATTTTTACAGAGTTCAGCCAGCCGCCCGACTTGGGCATGCTCTTAATCCACTCGGGGAAAATGGCGAACAACGTAAACGGTATCGCGAAAGCGAGAGAATAAAAAAACATGGCCAACACTGGCTTTAGAATTTGACCTCCCGCAGCCATTACCACCACGTTGCCCACAATAGGAATGGTGCACGAGAAAGATACCAGCACCAGTGTAGCCGCCATGAAGAAAATACCTACCAGGCCACCCTTTTCGGCCTGCCGGTCAACTTTATTCACCAATTGGTAAGGCGCGTTGATTTCGAAAAGTCCGAAAAAGGAAAGCGCAAAAACAATGAAGATAGCAAACACAAACAGGTTGGGCGCCCAATGGGTAGCCAATGCGTTGAGGCCCTCTGCACCCAGTGCCACCGCGAACAAAGTGCCAGCCAGTGTATAGATAAGAATAATGGAGAAACCAAAAATGATTGCCTTGCGCACGCCCTCCGCCCGCGACTGGTTGTCGCGCAAAAAGAAAGTTACCGTCATGGGTATCATGGGGAAAACGCAGGGTGTAATGAGCGAGGTAAGACCCAACAGAAATGCCACCAGCAGGTAGCCGAAGAAAGAGTCCTCGTTTACTGCGGCTTCGCCATCGAGAATGGAGACATCCAACACGGGCCCCTTCACATCACCGAGTGCGGTGGTTAATGTTTGGGAATTGTTGTCTGTAACAGGTACAGGTTTATTGTTATCTGAAGGGGTGAGTGCGGTGCCTCCTCCTTTCACCGTTAGTCCCTGAATGTTGAAATCACCATCGAAGAGAATGCATTTACCTTCGGTTTCTGAGCAGACCTGGCCTTCGTAAGTGCCCTTTAGCTGCAAATTGGTGTTCAGAATTTTTATCTTCTGAATGAAGACCCCGGTGAGCTCGAATATGCGCACATCGCAGTCAAAGATTTTGTCGTGTTTTTGAACATCGTTTACAGCCACCACCTGGCCCACCAGCTCGAAACTGGCGTGCGGTTCCAGCGCAATGCTAATGGGCACGGGGCCACAGTCTTCATCGAAACCAAGGGAGTAGATGTACCAATTTTTATCTATCGAGGCATTAAAAACCAATTCCAGTTCATCGCCAACGGCTACCTGTTGCGTTTTGGTAGTAGCTACCAGGCGTGCTGGCTGTAAAATTTGAGAGAAAGCCCCTTGTGCCAACAAAACAAAAGCGAATAAAAAGCGGTAGATCATGCTGTTTTCTGGTAATAGTGAAAGATGCTCAATGCGCTAAGGTAACGCCCCTCCTCAAAAAATGGTTGAGGTACGCAACCGCAACCGCGAATTTTAACAAAACGTTAGTAATTATGGGTGCCTTGGTGCGACTGATGGAGCAAATTTGAAAGGCACGGTAGAAAAAACTAATTTGAAACCGATTTACCAATCCAAACTAAAATAACCCCAATCTTATGAAGTTAAAATTTACCCTCTTTTTGATGGCCTTTGTGTGCTTTTTTGCACAAGCCCAAACTGTAGACGAAATTCTGGACAAGTATTTTGAAAATACCGGTGGCCGCGATAAGTGGGCAGCATTGAATGGTGTAAAAATGTCGGCCAAAATAAACCAGGGCGGCATGGAAATCCCTTTCGACCTAATTCAATTGAAGGACGGACGTCAGGCACAGGTAATCTCCTTTCAGGGAAAAGAGATTATGCAAGGCGTTTTTGATGGCACTTCACTCTGGAGCCACAACTTCATGACCATGAAAGCGGAAAAAAGCGATGCAGAAACGACAGAAAACTTTAAAATAGAATTGGGCTCATTCCCCGATCCGTTCTTGAACTACAAAAGCCTGGGTTATAAAGTAGAGCTGTTAGGTAAAGAAACCATCGATGGTGCCGAAACCTTTAAGATTAAACTTACCAAGAAACCAATTAAGGTAGATGGTGTAGAAACTGACAATGTATCTTACTACTACTTCGATGCCGAGAACTTCGTTCCCCTTATGCAGGAATCTGAAATTAAGTCGGGCCCGGCTAAAGGAATGATTTCGCAAATAAAAATGAGTGATTACCAGGAAGTAGATGGCTTGATTTTTCCTTTCGCTATGGAACAAGGAGCCAAAGGCCAACCCGGCAGCCCTCTTACCGTGGTTAGCATTTCCTTGAACCCTGCCGTTGATGCAAAGCTGTTTGCTTTCCCTGAAGGCAATTAACACTACAACAACAAAAAACGAAGTGAGGTCGGCCAAAAGTTAACCTCACTTTTGTTTTACCCCTTTCTAACAATTTCAAATCGTTATTCGCATGAAGAAATTATTATCTGTATTAACCCTTGCGGTGCTAAGCAGTACGGCCTTTGCGCAAGATGCCGTTACACGCGGCAAAGAATTATTTGGCGATTTGCGTGCGCGCCACATAGGCCCCGCATTGATGAGTGGCCGCACTACCGATTTAGAAGTGCACCCAATTAACGATAGGGTGATATATGCCGGTACTGCCGGTGGTGGTGTGTGGAAAAGCCAAAATGGTGGCGCCACTTTCAACTCTATTTTCGATGACTATTGCCAATCGATTGGCGCGGTGGAAATCGATCCTTCCAACCCCGACAATGTGGTGTGGGTGGGAACGGGCGAAGTGTGGACGCGCAACAGCGTATCCGTTGGTGACGGACTTTACCGCACCATCGATGGCGGCACCACCTGGCAAAAAATGGGCTTCGAAAAATCTGAGCGAATTGCCGGCATTCAGGTAAACCCTAAAGACCCCAACGAAGTTTATGTGGGCGTGCTGGGTGCCCTCTGGAGCGACAGCGAAGAGCGCGGTGTTTACAAAACCACCGATGGGGGCAAAACCTGGAATAAAATTTTGTTTGTAAACCAAACCACCGGCTGCAGCGACTTGCTGCTAGACCCCAACAATCCTGAAATTGTGTATGCCGCATTTTGGGAAGTAAGGCGTACACCCTGGTCTTTTTCATCGGGTGGGGTAAACAGCGCCTTGTATAAATCTACCGATGGGGGAAAAACCTGGAATAAGATTCACAACGGTTTCCCTAAGGGCAAACTAGGCCGTTTGGCGATTGCCGTGGCCCCTTCTAATGCAAGTATTCTGTACGCAGTGATCGAGTCGGAACAGGATAAAGACAAAGGTCTTTACCGCAGCGATGATGCGGGCGCCTCATGGAAGCAGTTGAACAACGATTTCGAAATTGTGGTGCGGCCTTTCTACTTTTCGCGCATTGTAGTAGACCCACGTAATCCAGAAGTGGTGGTAAAAGCCGGCCTGGTGGGATCGATCTCGCGCGATGGCGGCAAAACGTTCAAGAACCTGGGCCCCATGCACCCAGACATTCACGACATTGCCTTCGATATCAAAAACTCTGACCGCATGTATGTGGCTACCGATGGGGGCGTGTACCGTTCTTGGGATGGCGGCACCACCATGGAGATGGTAGAGAATCTTCCTCTGTCGCAATTCTATCACGTAAGTGTAGACGATGAAGAGCCCTACAATGTATATGGTGGCTTGCAAGACAATGGCTGTTGGTATGGCCCTTCACGTTCGCCCGGTGGCGTAGAGGCACGCGACTGGCGTTATGTGGGTTATGGCGATGGCTACCGCGTGTACCGCCATCCAACCAAAAAACTGGTGTATTCAGAAATGCAGGGCGCAGAAAATGTATGGCGTTACGATCCTGTAAAAGACCAGGCCAAAACCATTCAGCCGCTGGCGCAGAAAGGCGACCCGAAGTTGCGTTTTAACTGGAACGCTTCGCTTACCACCAGCCCCAACAAGCCCGACCGCGTGTACATCGGCAGTCAGTTTGTGCATCGCTCGGAAGACATGGGCGAAACATGGGTAAAAATTTCACCCGACTTAACGACCAACGATCCTGCCAAACAAAACCAGGAAGACTCCGGAGGTCTCTCTCGCGATAACTCCGGTGCCGAGAACCACTGCACCATCTTCACCATTGCAGAATCTCCGCTTGACGAGAACATTGTGTGGGTAGGTACGGATGATGGTAATCTGCAACTAACGAAAGATGGTGGAAAGACATGGACCAACGTGGTGGCTAATGTGCCGGGATTGCCAAAAAATACGTGGACCTATCACATTGAAGCAAGTGTGTTTGGCAAAGGCACCGCCTATGCCGTGTTTACCGGCTACACCACGGGCGACATGAATACCTACGTTTATAAGACCACCGATTTTGGCGCTACCTGGAAATCGATCGTTACGTCAGACATTGTGGGCTTTGCGCGCAACATCCAGGAAGATTATGAAAACGAGAATTTGTTATTCCTCGGTACAGAGTTTGGCTTGTATATTACCTTGAATGGTGGTGGAAGCTGGTACAAATTCACCAACAACTTCCCATCTGTTAATGTGCATTACATTGAGTTGCACAAAAAAACCAACGACCTGGTAGTTGCCACACACGGCCGCGGCATTATCATTTTGGATGACATTAGCTTGTTGCGTCAGTTGAACGAAGAAAGCATGAAGAAAGACTTGCACTTCTTCACGACCAAGCCCACCTACATTGCAGAAGCTAATGGCTTTGGTGGTGCCAGCACCGAAACACAATTTGTGGGAGCCAACCCTACCAGCGCAGCGCGCATCATCTATCACCTGAACAAGCGGCATGTGTTGGGGAAAATGACTTTAGAGATACAAGATGCCAACGGTAACAAAATTGCTGAGTTGGGTCCCGGCAAGTCCAAAGGCATTAATGTGGTGGAGTGGAACTACAACACCAAGCCGCCAAAAATTGCGGCCGCGAAAACTTTTTCTTTCGGTGGATTTACTTCGCCCCGTGTGCCTGCCGGCACCTACAAGGCAGTGATCCAAAAAGGAAAAGAAACCTACATCAACGACATTGTGATTGAATACAATCCCAAGTCGGATGTGCCCTTGGCAGATCGCAAGTTGCAAGAGGCTACGACTAAAAAACTCTACGACATGTCGCAAGAGTTGGCTTACATGGTGTACACGTTGGATGAATACCTGAAGATTGCCGAAACGGCCAAAGCGAAAAATGCACAAGGTGCCAAAGTGGCCACACCATTTATTAACGAGTTAACCAAGTTGAAGGAACAATTAGTTGTAACCAAAGGCGACAACTACGTGGGTGCGGCAGAACCACAACTGCGCGAAAAGATGGCCGAGCTTTACAGCAAAGTGGCCCAGAGCTACTACAAGCCCAACCAGGCAGAACTCGATAATCTGGAAGCAATAGAAAGCCGCTTTACTGATGGGAAGGCCGCGTTTAAAAAAATAAAAGACAAGCACTTGTCTAAAGTAACGGGCGTACTTTCCAAAGACGGCATCGAACCACTGGTGCTGAAGACTTTCGAAGAATTTTTGTTGATGCCCTAACTATTAAACGAGTAGTAAAAAAAAGAGGGCCGTCAGACTTTGTCTGGCGGCCCTCTTATTATTAATCAATGGTAAAGAAGCCTATTTAAATGCCAGTTTCAATTTTTCTGCGGCCACCGTTTGAACGACTTCTTTTGTTTCAGCCACTTGTTTAGCCTGGCTCTGCAGCCACAACTGGTAGTCGGCCACCTGGATACAATCCGAAAGTAATTCTTTGTCTTTCAAAATCTTAATGATTTTTTCGCGCTCAATCGTTTGAAAAATCTTCTCGCGCTCTTCAGGTGGCAACTGCGCCAGTCTGATAAATTCTATTCCTTTATATACTTCGTGCTGCACTCTCATCGCTTCTTATAACTGAATCTTTATCCCTATTAAACAATTTAAGTAACCCTTGCTTCTTCGCCCAAAGAAAACGGTTAAGTTTATTACATCAAATACCTCCAAAGGATGATTCGCACCCTCAACTTCTTAGCGGTTAACATCTTTTTGTTTAACCTGGTTTCATGTGGGCAAAAACAAACAATTGTAAGCGAGGCAAGGCTTTATGAATCAGATGCTTTCAAAAATTATTGGTATGCAGGTAAGGCAGAAATTAGCAGTTACCGCTTGCAGCAATCGCGGTATGGCGAAGTGCGCGAAGGCGAAGCTGTCCTCGTTTTTGTGACAGAGGACTTCTCGAAAAGCAAACACGTGAAACTAGACAACCCGGGTTTGGCGGAAAAAGATAAGGTAAGTGTGCTGAAGATGAATTTTACCAAAAACTTTGTTACGGGTATTTATCCTTATTCAATGATGCTCTCCGTATTCACACCGGTGCAGCATCACTTACAGCCTACGCTCAAAGTTACATCCAGTGTGCAAGAATGGTGCGGCCAGATTTTCTGCCAGATGAACCTGAAAGGAGGACGCTACCATGTTACAGGCCATTCTTATTTTGAAAGCGAAGGCGATGAAGAATTTTCCGTAACACGAGTGTGGCTGGAAGATGAATTATGGAACCTGATTCGTCTGGCGCCCACAAAATTGCCAGTTGGTTCTTTTGAGATTATCCCCGGCATGTTTTTTTCACGCCTGTTGCATGTGCGCCAATCCGTTCAGCAAGCGTTGGGCACACGAACGGAAACTGCAAATGATGTGCTTTACGAAATTAGCCTCAAAAATCCGGAGAGAACCTTGGCCGTCCGGTTTGGCAAAGAATTTCCGCACCACATACTTGGGTGGAGAGAAACTTTTGTGGAGCGTGGCCAGGTTCAGCAAACCACTGCTACCTTGTTAAAAACCATGAACACAGATTATTGGACCAAGAATAAAAATGAACATGTGCCCCTTCGCGATTCGCTTGGGCTCTTCTCGACTTTCAAATAACTATCTTCTCACAATTTTTTTACAGTGAAGAACGCTTCGCAGGGATTTTGGATTGCAGGCATCATCATCAGCCTGGTTGGCGCCATCTGTTTTTCAACCAAGGCCATTTTTGTAAAGCTGGCTTACCGCGATACAGACGTTGATGCTGTTACGCTACTGGCATTGCGTATGCTTTTCTCAGTTCCCTTCTTCGTTTTTTCTGCGTGGGTGTACTCCAGCAAAGAAAACAACGTGAGGTTTACCAACCGGGAGTGGATGTATGTGGCACTGATTGGTTTACTCGGTTATTACGTCAGCTCGTTGCTCGACTTCCTCGGGCTTCAATTTGTCACTGCCGGCATCGAACGACTCATCTTGTTCATCTATCCCACCTTTGTTTTGCTGCTCTCTGCGGTGTGGTTCAAGCAAAAAATTTATCCGCGCCAATGGCTAGCCGTGGGCATAACTTATATAGGGTTGTTAATTGCATTTTTCTCTGAAGCACACATACAGGGTGGCCCCGATTTTATTAAAGGATCGTTGCTGATTCTGTTGTGCGCATTTACGTATGCCAGCTACATTGTAGGCAGCGGCAGATTGATACCCAAAGTGGGGGCAATGAAATTCAACAGCTATGCCATGAGCTTTGCATCTGCCGGTGTACTGGTTCATTTCTTTCTGTTCAGCGAAGTGTCGCTGCTGGGCTTGCCCACCATGGTATATGTGTATGGTTTATTGATGGCCTTGCTCTCGACCGTTATTCCATCTTACCTGGTGTCGGTAAGTATTAAACGGCTTGGCGCCAACAACACTGCCATTATTGCAAGTGTGGGGCCTGTGTCTACAATATTGCAAGCCTATCTGTTTTTAGGCGAATCCATTACCCTGCTTCAGTTGGCAGGAACGTTATTGATTCTGGTTGGGGTGCTGATCATCAGTTGGCGCCAGGCTTCTGCCAGCGAGGCTAAAGAAAATCTGCCGTAATGCAGCGGTAACAAAAAGATAATACGGAACGAAAAGGGGATAAAAATTTTGCGAGTGCGAAAACACCCGATTAAGAAAGGGTGAAGTGGCGCCTTAGGCCACCAGTTGCAAACCCTTCTTGCTTTTGCGCAATGCCTGGCGAATCTCTTTCATGGCCTCGCGCTTGAACGATTGGTACTCGTTGGTGCGCGCAGGCTGGTTCATCAGACCCTTGATGTAATTCAACACTTCTTCCATCTGAAGTGCATCCATGGCATCAAGGCTTTGAAGGATGGCCAGTTTGGGTGAATTTTTCATTGTCGTAGTGGTTGACAATACAAATAACGCAAAACAACCCCCTGAGGTTCAAGTCGCTACGCGGCAATTAACCGAAATAAAACCTGTGCGTAATATTTCAAGCAAGAAGAAAAACGAGGCGAAATAGGCTGCTATTTCAGAAAGGCAGGGGGATTTTTCTCATCCCACTGGGTGCGTTCCTGAAATGCATGCGCAAAGGAGGCCAACGCGGCCTCACCAAACAACTTTCCTAGAAATGAAATGCTGGTAGGACTGCCCTGAGCACTAAATCCGTTGGGTACCACCAGGCAGGGGTGGCCTGTTAGGTTGGTGGTAAGCAATTGCCCTCCCCCGAAGCTGGGTGCCACAATCACATCCAATTCGCCCAGTTGTTGATGGTAGGCCTCTATGAGTTGTTGTCTCATTCGCGAGGCGTTAATGTATTCCACAGCCGGAATAAACCGGGCCGCCCTAAAAGTGTTGGGCCACGCTTGTTTGCGCTGGTCGGTCAACTGATCGTCTATGTCCAATCGGGTTAACTCGTCAAAAGCGGCTGCAGCTTCAGCCAACAACATCAAGCGGATAGGTTGTGCCGGAATAGTCGGCATTTCTACCGGTATCAATTCCACACCCATCGCCCGGATTACCTCTAATGCTTTTTCGTCATTGGCCTTGGTGGGGTAGTCTGCTTCAAAGGCCGACTTCAGGTAGCCCACCTTCAGTTTTTTGATGTCTGTTCTGGCTGAATAATTGAAGGCCGCATTCTTTACATGCTTATCCAACAGATCGGTGCCACGTATGGCTTCCAACACCAGCGCGCAATCCAAAGCCGATCGGCAAATGGGGCCAATCTTATCCATGCTCCAGCTAAGCGCCATGGCACCCGTGCGACTTACGCGACCAAACGTGGGCCTTAAACCCGTGGCACCACAGCGTGTAGATGGCGACACGATGGAACCCAGTGTTTCGGTGCCTATAGAAAAAGCCACCAAACCAGCCACTGTGCCGGAAGCGGAGCCCGCAGAAGAGCCACTTGACCCTTGTGCGAGGTTCCACGGATTTTTTGTCACTCCTCCATACCAAATATCGCCCATAGCCAAGGCGCCTAATGTAAACTTACATAGCAGCACTGCACCTGCTTCTTCCAGTTTATTTACAACGGTAGCGGTACCGTCCAACACCTGGTCTTTGTAAGGCGCTGCTCCCCAGGTGGTTTTGGTATCGGCAACAGCCAGCAGGTCTTTTACGCCATAAGGAATGCCATGTAGCGGGCCTCTGTATTGACCTTTAGCTATTTCATCATCGGCCTGTCGCGCCTGTGCCAGGGCGCGGGCTTCCATCACCGTAATCACACATTGCAACGTATCGCTGTATTTCCTGATGCGGTTGAGGTATAATTGAGTGAGCTCGATAGAAGTAATTTTTTTGGTGCGCAAGAGTACGGCTAATTGATACACAGGGTAGAATGCCAACTCTTCGCGGTTGGCAGGCAAAGTCACTTCATCAGGTAAGCCCCAGTCGATGGGTTTTTGTGACAAGTCTATCTGAAAACCGGTGGGCAACGGATCGAACAACAATGACATCGGCACCGCATTGGAAAGCTTCTGCTTGTGTAGCATCTCAAAATCTTTTTGATAGCCTTGCAGCGCTGTATAAAGCGAGTCTCTTTCAGCCTGCGTAAAATGAAGCCCGTAGTAAGGTTCTATCAACTCCGTAGGCGCATTCTTCTGCTGTGCGCCCGCAATGGTATAAATGCTACACAGAACAATGAGTAAAACCTTGTAACTTTCCATCGGTTTAAATTTTCTGTTTTGAAGTTAAAAAAATGGCTGACGGAATCCGCCATCAACGGGGTTAATCTATGAAAGAATACTTTGTAAAACTTTACAAATACAACGAGTGGGCCAACTTGCGTGTGCTGGGCGCCTTAGAGAAACAAAAGGTAACGGATGAAAAGACCCTGAGTTTGTTCAGCCACCTATTAAGTGCCCAATTGTTGTGGCTGCACCGCATCAAAGGCCTGCCTCCACCCCAGGTGCAATTGTGGAAGACTTATTCGCTGGAACGGCTGCGCGAACTGGTGGAAGAGGGGGCCCAACGCTGGAACGAATTTGTTGCCTCTTCCGAACAATTCGACCGCACGCTGAAGTATAAGAACTACGTAGGCGATTATTATGAGAACAAAGTTGAACATATCATGATCCACCTTGTTAATCACGGCACTTACCACCGGGGCCAAATTGCTTTGCAGATGCGCCAAACGGGATATGAACCGATTAATACCGACTTTATTACCTACGACAGGGTGGTGACGGGACAATGGAATGATTGATGTGAAAATTTCAAACCAAAAAATGCCATGAAAAGATTATTACTTACATTTTTCTCATTGATCGCAGCTATGCTCGCATGGGCACAAGTGGATGACATCACGTTGTGCCACACTTCTGCTACCGACAAGTTTGCGCTCTTTGCATCGAACAAAAGTTTTAATGCAGAACACCCTAACCCGGAGGCCTATGTGCATGTAAGCCAGGCAGGCGGTAAAATGATTGCCTTCAAAACGCCCGATGGAGCGGAAGGAAAAGGCTACCTGCTGGAAGCCAAAACCAAAAGCAACAACTGGATCTTCGTTTTCCAGGAGTGGTGGGGTTTGAACGACCATATTAAAAGAGAAGCCGAAAAATTATACAACGACCTGGGCAACGTAAACGTGCTGGCCCTCGACATGTACGATGGTAAACTCGCTACCGATCCGCAAACTGCAGGCAAATACATGCAAGAGTTTAAACAGGAACGTGGCGATGCCATTGTGAAAGGAGCATTGGCGTATGCGGGTCCTCAAGCTAAAGTGGGTACCATTGGCTGGTGCTTTGGTGGCGGTCAATCCATTCAGGCATCGCTTACTGCGGGTAAACAAGCAGCTGCCTGTGTGATGTATTATGGCATGCCCGAAGAAAACGTGGAGCGGCTGAAAGGCCTGAGCACCGATGTGTTGAACATTTGGCCCACACAAGACCGCTGGGTCAACAAAGACGTGATGGACAAATTCGAAAAGAACATGGCGGCAGCCGGAAAGAACCTTACAGTAAAATCTTACGATGCCGACCACGCCTTTGCCAACCCCAGCAATCCCAAATTCAACGAAGCTTTTACCAACGATGCTTACCAAAATACCATCGCTTTTTTCAAAGCAAGATTGAAGTAAGATTTTCGTTAAAACGGGCGGATTATTAAGCTCCGCCCGTTTTCTATTGGTTGCGCCTTCCGCTATTATTGTTCCTCACTTTCTAACCCCAATGAACCTAAGGAAAGCGCTTCTCTTCCTCACCCTTTTTATCATTTTTCAACGCGCTTTCAGCCAGGATTTATTACCCCGGGTTCACAAAGGCGTTATTAACCTGCGCGAATGGGATTTTGCCGAGAAGGGCCCGCTGTCTTTAGAGGGCGATTGGCGTTTTTATTGGAAGCAGTTGGCTGGGCCGCTTGAAACCGCAACCTTAAATCCCAGCTACTTTCATTTCCCTTCGGTATGGAACGGCCAGCAGGCTGGCAATAACCCGTTAAGCGGTCAGGGTTATGCAACCTATAGCGCTACCGTTGTATTAAGTCATGCACCTCCTGTGCTTTCGCTGGAACTACCCGATTTCTATACCAGCTACCAGCTATGGGTAAATGGAAAGCCCGTGGCAAGTAATGGCGAAGTGGGCACCACCCGCAAGAACTCAACACCACAATGGCTGCCACAAACCATTGTTTTTCCTTGCGCCAATGATACGGTAGAACTGCACCTTCAGGTATCCAACTTTTACCATCGCAAGGGCGGCAGCAACGACCATATTTACCTGGGCCTGCCAGACCAGATGTATCGGAAGCGTGAGCAAGCCGTTATAACAAACATTATTTTGTTTGGAGGCCTGGGATTGATTGGCTTCTTCTTCCTTATTCTTTACCTGTTCTTTAAACGCGACAAGGCCGCACTTTACTTTGCCGCCATCTGCCTTACGTGGGCATTGCGCTCCGTGCTCACCAACCTTTACCTGTTTGTAAATTGGTTCCCTCAAGTGGATTGGGAGCTGGCCGTAAAAATAGAATACCTCACGTTGTATCTCACCATGATGTGGGGCCTGCTCTTTATCGCCAAACTGTTTCCGGAAGATACCAATGCGTTGGCCAAGTATATCTTGCTCACTGTTAATCTCATATTTATCCTGCTTACGCTTGCTACCCCCGCTTTTACTTATAGCAACCTGGTGCCTGCTTACCTGGTGGTGGCCTGGATCATATTGGGTTATGTTATCATCATTGTGGTGCGCGCATTGGTATTCGAACGGGCGGGCGCCTGGTTTGCCATTGGCAGTATCTTTTTGGGCGTGGTGATGTTTGGCTACGACATGCTCACCTACCAGGGCTACTGGAATTTCAATCCGCTGTTATTCAACACTGGCTACTTGGTAGTATTCTTTCTCAATGCCACCGCGTTTGCACACCAGTTGAGCCGGTCTATCCATCCAAAGAAGCAGGACATGGCTTTTCACTTCACCATGAAGTAGGTACTTAAAGCAAAAAGAAGGTAATCAGAAACAACAGAGCCAGCAGCAAGGCAATCCACTTTACGCTGGCCGGGTAATCGGCAAATTCATAACTACAAATAGGGCACACTTTTGCCCGGGCATCAATCTCCATGGCGCAGGATGGGCATTCTTTCTTTTTCATAGCGGGTGCGTACATCCAAAGTTAACACCTGCCAAATCAACAGCCGGCTGATCAAGCGGATTTTTGTTGAAATGGCAGAGGCGAATGCGTACATTGATATTCTAAACAAACCCAAACCTTGTGCAGCCAACTTCCCGTTACCTTCTGCTGGTATTTGCAGGCCTTGTATTAGCCTGCCAATCACAGAAAACACAAAACGAAACAACCGAAGCATCGCCCAACGCGCTTACCGAAGAAGAAAAGGCGGCAGGATGGGAATTGCTTTTTGATGGTACTACGTTGAACGGGTGGAAGCGCTATAACCGCGACTCCATCGGGCCGCTATGGGTGGTGCAGGAAGGCATGCTGGTGTGCAATGGCGAGGGCCTGGGCGAAGGAAGTGGAGCGCACGGGGGATCGCTGATGACTACCCGACAATTTGGAAATTTTGAATTGACCGTAGATTGGAAGATTACCCCAGGAGGCAACAGCGGCATTTTATACCATGTGGTGGAAAGTCCGGATTATGCGCACGACTATGAAACGGGGCCCGAATGCCAGGTGGTGGATGACAACGGCTGGCAAGGTGAATTGCAGGCGGCACAGAAAGCAGGCAGCAATTACGATATGTTCGAAGCCGCTGCTACCAAAAAGCTTATTCCTGTAGGCGAATGGAACACTGCCAAAATCATTTACAACAATGGCCATGTAGAACATTGGCTGAATGGCGAAAAGGTGGTAGAGTTTGAGGAGGGTAGCGAGGAGTATGAAAAGCGCTATCAGAAAAGCAAGTGGGTAGACTACCCAGCCTGGAATAAATCTAAAACCGGTGCCATTTCACTGCAAGACCACGGTGCCAATGTGTATTTCCGCAACATCAAAATAAGGGTGATATAATTTCTCCTTAAAAAAAGGTTATGAAAAAAATTCTCGGTTCCACACAAAAGGAACTCATCCGTAAAATTGACAGACGCGATTTCCTCAAGCTTACTGGCATGAGTGTAAGCGGCATCATCCTGGGTATTCAGGCTGGGTGCGCACCGGGCGAAAAGCAAAGTGCCGCGTTGTTTTCACCCAATGTGTACCTTACCCTGCGGGGCGATGGATCGGTAGAAATCATTGCTCACCGTTCTGAAATGGGTACCGGGATACGCACCGGGTTGCCCTTAATCATAGCCGATGAAATGGAGGCGGATTGGCAGCGCGTAAAAGTGGTGCAAGCCCCAGGCGATGAAGCCAAATATGGCAATCAAAATACAGATGGTTCCTTCTCGGTACGCATGTTTTTCGAACCTATGCGCAAGGCAGGGGCAACCGCTCGCGCCTTGTTGCAACAAGCAGCAGCCCAGCGTTGGGGCGTAGAGGCCGGCACCTGCAAAGTGCAGAATCATGAAGTGCTGCACGAAGCCTCGGGCAAAAAGTTAGGCTTTGGCGAATTGGCCGAAGAGGCCGCCCGGTTGCCACTGCCTGCGCAAGAAACGCTGGTACTTAAACCAAAATCGGAATGGCGTTATGTGGGCAAGTCCACCAGCATTGTAGATGTGCACGACATTTCTACAGGCAAGGCCGTGTTTGGATTGGATGTGGCGCGCCCCGGTATGAAGTATGCCACGGTGCTGCGGTGCCCGGTAGTGGGGGGCAAGGTAAAAAGCTTCGATGCATCAGAAGCCCAGAAAGTGGCAGGCGTGGAACAGGTTTTTGAGTTGGCCGGAAGCGGCTTCCCGGCTCCCTTCCAAAATCCACTGGGAGGCATTGTGGTGGTGGCCAACAACACATGGGCTGCCATACAAGGCCGCAAACAATTGAAAGTAGAGTGGGACTTGGGTGCCAATGCCGATTACGACACCCATACGTATTTCCAGGAAATGGTGGAAAAAGTGCAGACCAAGGGCAATATCAGGCGCCAACAAGGCGATGCCTATAAAGCCATCGCTTCGGCTCCCTTTAAGGTGGAGGCCACCTACACCATTCCCCACTTGTCGCACGCGCCCATGGAGCCACCCAACGCAGTGGCACACTTTAAAGATGGAACCTGCGAAGTGTGGGCCCCCACACAACACCCGCAATGGGCCCGCGACAGTGTAGCCCAAGCGTTAGAGTTAGACGTAAAAAATGTAACAGTAAACATCACTTTGTTGGGTGGTGGATTTGGCCGCAAATCCAAGCCCGATTATGTGGTAGAGGCTGCACTTATTTCTAAAAAAATAAATGCCCCGGTAAAGGTAACATGGACACGCGAAGACGACATTCAACACGATTTCTTCCACGCCTGCAGCGCCCAGCATATACGCGTAGGGTTAGATAAGAGTCGCAAGGTAGTGGCATGGAATCATCGGTCGGCATTTCCACCCATCGATGGCACCACCAGTGCCGATGCCACCGAGCCCTCCTTTGGCGAGCTGCAACTGGGCATGGTCGATCTGCCTTTCGACATTCCCCATATCTCGTGCGAGTCGCACGAAGCCAGGGCCAAAACCCGCATTGGGTGGCTGCGTTCCGTTAGCAACATTCAGCATGCCTTTGCCATTGGCAGCATGCTCGATGAAATAGCCACGTTCAGAAAAGTAGACCCAGTGAAAAACCTGTTGGAATTGCTAGGGGCCGACCGCGACATACCGTTCGATAAAATGATGGAAGGGTTTGGCAACTATAGCGAACCGCTGGCACTGTTTCCGTGGAACACCAAGCGCTTGCGTGGTGTGATTGAATTAGTGGCCGAAAAATCGGGTTGGGGCACTGCGCTGCCCAAAGGCCAGGGCATGGGTATCTGCGCGCACCGCAGCTTCCTTACCTACGTAGCCTGCGTGGTGAAGGTGTCGGTAGAAAATGGTCAACTTATTATTCCCGAATTGCACTATGCCGTAGACTTTGGTGTGGTGGTGAATCGCAATTCAGTGATCAATCAGTTTGAGGGTGGAGCCGTGTTTGCTTTGGGTGCTGCCTTGAAAGGAGGGATTAGTTTTGCAGGCGGCCAGGCAGAGCAAAGTAATTTCGATGGCTACCGGGTGGCGCGTTTTGGCGATGCACCCGCAAAGATTTTTGTGCATTTAATTGAGAGTGACGAAAAGCCAACGGGCGTGGGCGAACCTCCTGTGCCCCCTGTAGCGCCCGCCCTGGCCAATGCTATTTTTGCGGCCACCGGAAAAAGATACCGCGACCTGCCCATTGTTTTGAGTTAGCAACAGGATTTTGTTTTCTTTGCGCTTCCTTAAAACAAAAGCAACAATTGTATGCGCATAGTCGGTTTCTCTTTGATGATGGTTTTATCCGCGGGCACGCTGCTGGCGCAATCCAAAAAAGAATTGCAAGATGAAATTGTCCGCCTGAAGGCTGAGAACGAACAACTCAAAAAGCCAAAAGAGCTAAACCTGAACGAGGAGCAAATTAAAATTAGTTACGCCCTCGGCACGCTGATGGCAGGCAACGTGAAAGCTCAAGGCGCAGATTCGTTAGACAGCGAGGCGTTGGCCATGGGAATTGACGATGCATTGAATGGCCGCCCCCTGAAAGTGGAACAAAACGAGGCCATGATGCTGGTGCAAAACTATATGCAGCAGGCCATGATGCGTAAAAGTGCGAAAGCCAAAGAAGCCGGGCAGAAATTTCTGACCGACAATAAGACCAAAGAGGGTGTAATAACTACCGCCAGCGGCTTGCAATATAAAGTGTTAACCCAGGGCAGCGGCAAACAACCAACCGCCAGCGACCGGGTAACGGTGCATTACACCGGTACCTTGATTGATGGCACCGTGTTCGATAGTTCTGTAAAACGGGGTCAACCTGCCACCTTTAGTGTGGGTGGAGTGATACGCGGCTGGACAGAGGCTCTTCAACTGATGAAAGAAGGCGACAAGTGGATGTTGTATATTCCTTATGAGCTTGCCTACGGGGAAAGAGGAAGCGGATCGCAGATACCTCCTTTTTCAACGCTGCTCTTTGAAGTGGAGCTGATTAAGGTCAATTAGAAGCTATACAGGGTGGATGATTTTATTTGAGATGACCCTTTCCGGGGGCTTTGGTGATCATTAATTCGATTTTTCCATCGGCAACTCCTCCAACCGGCTCCACTCCTGAAGAGATCCATCATATAATCGAGCTTCATAACCCAAAAGCCGGGCCGCCATGTACACCACACTTGCCGTTTGGCCTATGAAGCAATATGTAACAATTTCGGTTTTCTTATCGGGCACTACTGGTGTAAAATAAGATTGCAATTGATCGGTTGGTTTAAACTGGTACAAGTTGTCGGCATCCAGCAGGTCGGGGTAGGGAATGTTTAATGCACCTGTAATGTGTCCATCGCGTGGATTGCCCACAGGGTCGCCTTCGTAGTAATTTTTCATGCGTGCATCTATCACTACCGAATTATCGGAAGAAAGTGCCTGCTGAACATAGTTTTTGTCTACCAGCAACCTTCCGGCTTTGGCCTTAAAGTTTCCTTTGCGGACTTCAGTTACCGCAGTTGTAACAGGAAAGCCCGCTTTCTTCCATGCCTCCAGGCCACCATTGAGAAACGACACGTTGCCGCGCATGCCCAAGTGCTCTAATGTTAAAAACATGCGTGCGGTGGCGCTTACTTCATTCCGCACATGGCACAAAATAATATGCGATTCGTTGTTTATTCCGAGTGAACGCAAAAGTGTGGTGGCCGCCTTCAGGTCGGGCGCATTGAAACTGCCGTAAGGCGAATCGGGTGCAAGTGAGGCAGGCCACAAAAAGCCAGCGCCCGCAATGTGTTCTTTGTCGTAATCGTATTTCAGGAAATTTACCTGCAATACAATTACGTTTGGATCGTGCAAATGATTATTCAGCCATGTGGCATCTACCAGTATAGGTTTTTCTTCGGCAACGACTGTCCAACCCTGGAGCAGCAACAGCAACGCAACAATTCTTTTCAAGCGATTCATAGGTTTGTCTGGATATTTTAACTCAACTTCTTTTTGTGGTTTTACGTACAGCATCGAAACAGTATCTTAGGATGGCCTGAAATGTCCGCTTTTTGACTTATGTACCCCCGCTATCATTCACGCACCGTCTGCTTTTTGTTGCTGCCGCACGTTCACCTGCTTGATCTGGCGGGGCCTGCACAGGTGTTTTATGAAGCTTCACAGCTAGGCGCGGCACCTTATCAATTGATCTACGCTTCTGCAACCAGTGAGGTAATATCAGAGCAGGCACTGCCTTTTGGCTCACTCCCTTCATTTCAAGACGTTACGCTTCAAGCAGGCGATTATGTGGTTGTGCCAGGTGTAGACTTCAACACTTTTAAGACGGGGAAACTGAATGGCGCTATCAAAGCCATCAGGCCCTGGTTGCACCAGCAGTTAATGTCGGGTGTTGCATTGGCCAGTATTTGCAGCGGTGCCTTGGTCTTGGGCGAAGCCGGAGTATTGAACGGCCGCAAATGTACATCGCACTGGAAGTGCATCGCGTATATGGCGAAAAATTTTCCGAAGGCAGAAGTGCTTACCGACAGACTGTTTGTATACGACAAGTATGTGTACACCAGTGCCGGTATGACGAGTGGAATAGATATGGCGTTATCGATCATTGAGCAAAACCACGGCCCCGTGCTGTCAGCAAAAGTCGCTCGCGAAATGGTGGTGTACCTGCGCAGAAATAATACCGACAGGCAAGAAACCATTTACCTGGATTATCAGACACACTTTAACCCGGCCATTCATCGCGTGCAAGACTATATCATCTCGCATTCTGACAAGAATACAAGCCTCGAAGAGTTGGCTGCAGTAGCGAATGTAAGTGTGCGCAACCTTACGCGTTTGTTTCGCAAAGCAACCGGCCATACTATTGTTGAATTTAAAAATACAGTGAAAATAGAACTGGCGCGTACCCTCTTACACAACGCCAGTTACACCACCGAAAAAATTGCCCACCTGTGTGGGTTTCAAAGTGCCCGCCATCTCAGGCGTGTGTGGCGCAGCCAGACCGGCACTTCCTTGAAAGATGATAAGTAAGTATGTTCCTGATTTCACTGCTGTGATTCATCATGGTTGCTCTTATCAAAGCGACAAGCCAATATTTGATTTAGTTACTTAAGCGGAAAAGTTGTTTCTTTGGGTATCATTTTTGGTGACAATCTGTCAAAGGCCTTCATTCGGTCTCAGTTTTTTGATGATAACCCCCTGTCGAATGAACATCAGACGTCTAAGCGCAATATTCTTTTGCGTAGTGGCACTGCCCCTGGCAGCGCAGCGAACGCAGCGTTTTGAAGGCAAAGTGCCTCTCCAAGGCGATAGCGCTTTTGTGATTTACGATTATTATGAACAGAAGGGCAAAAAATTATTGCACAACGATTTTATACTCGAAGCCCAGCGCACACTTACCAACGATAGTCTGGCATTTCAGAAAACAGCGTGGAAGGGCACTTTTGCCAAAGGAGTTAAAGAGGGCCTATGGAGGTATGATCACTTTAATCACTACATAGCTATCAATGCCATCGAAGATTTTAAGATTTCTTCTACGCTGCAAAGTGAACAAAGTACACTGAATGCTACATATAGTAAGGGCTTGCCAGAAGGCATCTGGAAGTTTCGCAAAGACGAGTACATGCAAGGCGAAAGAAAAAGAATGTTGGCAGACGTTTCTTTGCCTTTTAAAGCGGGCCAGATTAGCGGAATGATTTCTGCACAAGCCGTTGAGCAAGGCAAGCCGGTGGAAGTAAAGGGCAACGTAAACGACAACGGCCTGCTACACGGTGACTGGCAGTTGACTTATTGGGAAGTCGACAGAAAGATTACAGAACAACGTCTTTACAAAGATGGATTTTTGATTTTCCTGCTTCAGAGAAATGAAAATGGCGATACCCTGCGGCAACTTGATTTTTCGAATGTACGCACTAACCTACAAGCAGTCCAGGAAAAAGGGGTGTTGCAGGTTACAGAAAAAAAATTTCCATTGCTTTTTGATTTGGGGTATGGCCCGGAGGCGCCAGAGTTGCAATGGCAACAAAATGGAAACGCGCTGGTAGATAAACTTCTTGGCCAGGCACTGCAACAAGATACCGCCTTTACGTCTGCAAGTGGCCCCGTTATAGGTACCGCAAGATTCTATTACGCTGCTACGCCCGAGGAAGATAACCATTGGAAGAACGCGCGAAAGTATGCCGACTCTATTCGTGGTGCTTTTAAATCCATTCGTAATAAGAGGTTTTTTGAAATTAACAATCAGCGAAGCGACTCACTCGCGTGGAGTTATGACTATATCAAGTTGTATGACAAGAGGTTGAGGGAAGTGAATGAGTTAATAGAGTTTGGCGCAACCGAGCAGTACCGGTTAGTCGACCCAGGTATTTATTTCCGTCACCAAGCAGGGTTTATGAAGGCTGTGGATACGTTAAGGTACAACTACGATGGCGAAGAAAAATTGCGCGTCATTAGCTACACCAACGCGCACATAAACAGCCTGGCCGATTTGGCAAAAAGATTGGAAGAAGACCGAAACCTGATTACCAACCTGGTCTTAAATGTGAACCGGGAACTCGAGCGCGTAGTAAAATCTGATAAGCTCGAAAGAATTGAAAACCTGATGCTAACCTCCTTCGAGCAAACTTCGGCTTTGTTCGATGCAGTAACCGATGCACGGGCCAGGAAACAGGTGCAGCAACTGCAAAATCAATTTCTCGATAATCGTTACAACCGATATCGACATGCTTACACCAGCGAGAGCAATTACGATCAGAAAGAACAAACCGCCTACGAGATTATTCAGTTTCTGGCAGACGTGGCTAATTTGCCGGAGCGCGTAGAAAAAATCTATCTCACACGCGATTCCATCGACAAAGCCTATACCCAATCCAAACTCGATCCTTATACATTCAATATGGTCGAGACAAAAGTCAAGCGAAAACTTTACGAGAAAGTAGCCCTGGAATTAACCGACCTCCTGCTGGCAAATCTGAGCCGCGAAACTGAATTAGGTGAGCTGGAGAAAAAACTGGGTGAATTGGAAGCAGTACAACAAAAGTTACTGGAATTTTTAGAAACGGATACCACACTATTGGAAAGGCGAATAAAGCCCAAGTCATCGCCAGAAGAAGTGAAAACATTATTAGGGCTGTAGGCCGGCATTGCAAATCATTATATGAAGTGGTTATTCTTCGGTGGGGTCTTATTTCTTGGGTTGACATTCGTTGCTCCTGCTTCGGCACAGACCAACGGATGGCCTGCATCTAAGCAGATAGAGAATACTTCGGAGTTCTGGCTAGGCTTGTACACTAAGTATCGCGTAGGCGAACGTTTGTATTATTATGGCGAGTACCACTTGCGCAGGCGCGATTTTGCAAGTGAAATGGCGCAGATTTATTTGCGCTTTGGGGTAAGTTATATTGTGAACCCAAACTTTGAGTTTACGGCCGGCATAGTAACACCATTTTATTGGGCACCCACACCCGTAGCCGAAAGCCAAGATGCTGTTGTTCCGCAGTACAGGGGATGGCAGCAATTCCTTTTCATCATGCCGTTCCCCCGGCTAAAAATTTATCATCAATTGCGTACCGAACAAAGGTGGCGCAGAGATTACGAAATCGGTTCGCCATTCGAATTGACGCACCGGTTTCGTTATAAAATTCTGGGATACTTTCCACTCAATCATCACAAACTAGAGAGCAACACATTGTTTCTTTCGATGTACGAGGAAATTTTTATCCAAGCGGGAAAACCGATTGTCTACAACCATCTGGAAGATAACCGTATGTTTATTGGCTTAGGCTATATTCTGAATGACAACATTCAGTTTCAGACCGGCTATCAGTGGAGTTTTCGCCATCGCGGCTCACCGTTTGTTTACGAAAACCGGCACATGTTGCGGGTAAGTGTTTATCACAATTTTGATTTCTATCAACGCAAAGAAATGCGCAGCAAATCCATCAGCCGCATTGATCCGATAGGCCATCACTAAACTTCACGGCGGAATCCATAGGCCTACAGGGTCTCATCTTCAAATCAATAAACCCAGAAATGTCAACACTACTGACAATTCTGGGTTTATTACTTTAACCCTTTATTTTCATCGTATGCGCAGAACGCAAAAAGGGTAATGATTTTTTCGGTTTATCATTTAAATGTCACGGTCAGCTCGCTTACGGATTTTGGATTGTAGGGCGTCAGCAAATTAATACGTGATGCCACTTCATCCCAATCAGCACCAGGCGAAGTACCTCCTTTGATGAACCCTTTCTGGTCGAAATAGCCTGGCGCTGCGGTGTTTTTCAAGTAGGCTGCCAACAGTGTCTGGTCGATGCCAGGCCAGAGGGTAGTGATGCCGTTGTTGAATACGTTTCGAATGGAATAATCTTTAAGGAGCACTTCGCGATTTTCCTCATCGAGCGTGCTCGGGGGTAAGCCAACCTCGGCCACGCCCACGTTTTTCGCTTCGTTGCCTGATGCCACAAAGGCCCAATTAAAACCGGTTTGCTCGGTAAACAAGAACGCATTGGGGTGGTTGCTGTTGCCAAATACATCTACCACATCACCCTTTTTGCCGGCAAACATCCGCAATGTGTTGATGGCATACGGATCATCGAGCGGGTTTGGCAGAGGTAAGCCGGCAATGCGCACTTCCATAGTTGCCTCGTAGCCATTGGTCACGGCTTCACTATAGTCGATGCGGAAGATGGCATCGGGAATTTTCGTCTCGCTGCGGTTGCAGTTGTAGGGTTTGATGATGGCGATGCCTTCAATCGGTGCCGAGTTGTTCCAGAAAATTTGGAGTGCCTTGCCACCATCTGCCGCGCTCTCCGATTCGGCATCGGTTACAGTAAGCATATAATCCCAACCACGTCCCTCAAAGGTAACATCTGCCTCCACCACCAGGTTTTTGCTTCGGTTGTCCTCATCGCTTTTGTAGGTGAGGCTTTGTATCCGGTCGATTTTGTACCTGCGGATGCCGTTGATAAACTCTTCCACCAGTTCGGAGGCTCCTTCGCCTACGGCAATAAACAAATTCAGGTTTTGATAGATGTCGTTGCCCTGGAGGCTATCTGTTTTGCTGCGACCCGCCAGCCTTCCGTTGGCGGTTGGGTTGCTGATGGACGAGGGTATATCTACCCGAAAGTGCTCAGGCAACAGGTCATTGTTTTTGTCAATGTCAGCGTTGTTCTCGCACGAAAGCAGCAGCCACGAGGTAAGCAGGAGCGTTAGCAGACTCGGCAAAAAAATTCGATTCGTTTTCATGTGTTTTTTTGGTTTTTGTTGTCTTTGCTTCTTCAGCGCCCTGGTTTTCGCTCGGGCGCCTTTGCGAAGACCAGCTATCCGGAACAGCGGCCTTCAACCCTATAACACATGACCGGGCGGGTACCCTGATCCGCCCTAAAAAAATTATTGAATAATGGTGGTGTCGCTCACCACGGTGGTTACCGCAAAAAAGCCAGTGGCCCCTGCACTCAGGTTGGAAGCAGTGTTGCCGCGCTCTACATCAAAAACGCCTCCACGCCACTCGGTTTCGGAAAGCATCGACCGCAAATATGCCCTGTATGCATCGCTCACTGCATATTTTCTTCTAACAATGGTACTACCCGCTGGGAACATCAAGTCTTTCTTGCCTGGCTTGAAAAGACTGTTAACGTCTATGTTTTTAAGGTCGTATACCATAATCAAGGCCTGGCATAGCTGATTCGCTTGACATTGCGCGGTGTTCTTCCACGAAATTTGGTGTTCGATGTAGTTAGGGCGATTACCACTTTCTGCTTCTTCGAGCCGGTAGAAAGTGGGCACGGTATCAGCTCGGGTGTAGCGAAAGGTGGGCAACGGGTCTACTGGCTGCGAAGCATCGCTGGCCCGGTATTCGTTTCCGTTGTATCGCACCACCAGCGTGTAGCTTCTTCCAAACGTAGCGCGAAAGGGGGCAGACTGATAGACACCTGACCCGGCCGGGGTTTCCTGAAACAGGAAAACCGCTCCTCCCGCTTCCAACACACCTACCTGGGCACCCGTGGCGGGGCGTGGTTGCCCGTTAACCGGAGCATGCGGGTGGCTGAGTGTTACTACCTGGGGTATATTTTCGTTGGTGAGTACACCCTCCACCACCAACCAATTCAATGTGCTGTCGGCAAGCGGCCGCTGCACCGGCTCTTCGCAGGCGGTGGCCAAAATGACCAACATCAAACAGGTAAGTTGCTTTTTCATCGCCAATTGAAATTGTAGGTGACGGCCGGAGTAAATTGAAACAGATAAAACTGCGAAATGGCCCGGTCGGCTTCAAGCAGGTTGGTGGGTATCTTAAACTCGCGATCGCTCACCTGCGTTTTGTGGTAATTAACAAAAAGTGCATTCTTTCTTGCGTAAAAGTTATAGATGGAAAAAGAGAGACTGTGGCGGAAGTCGTTTTCGGGATTTCGATTCAAGCGATAGGTGCCAGTAATATCGAGGCGGTGGTAGTCTGGCAGGCGGGCGTTGTTTCTTTCCGTATACACGGGTACTTCTTGTCCGTTGAAATAATAAAATCCCGAAGGCGCAGAGTAGGGCGAGCCGGTAAGGTAGTTCCAGTTTACACCGATGTTCCACCGGGCATGCGCATCGTAGCTAGCCATCACGTTGACCTGGTGAGGCCGATCGCTGAAAGCAGGAAAAGCACGCCCGTTGTTCAAATCATTGAACTGCCTGAATGCACGGGCATAAGAGTACCCGAACCAGCCCCGCAGGCGCCCCTCGTCTTTCCGAATCTGCAACTCTGCGCCATAGCTTCTGCCTCGTCCAAAGCGCAACTCACGCTCCAGCAGTGGGTTGAGCAGCGTGGAGGCGTGATCTGCAAAATCGATCTGATGCTGCATTGATTTGTAAAATGCTTCCGCGCCAAGCGTAAGCCCCGAACGGGAAAAGGAATGATAGTAGCCTGTGGAGAATTGTGTAGCTGTTTGTGGCCGTATGTTAATGCTGCTGGGCAGCCAAACCTCCAGCGAAGTAAAGGGACTCACGGAATTAGAAATGAGGTGAACGTTTTGAACGTTGCGCGCAACCCCAGCTTTAAACGAGCTATGCCTGCTGAGGCGATACATGAGCGTAAGCCGCGGCTCGGCACGCACGTAGCTGTTGTAGTTATCGCCCTTGGGAAAAAAAAGTGTGTCGATCGGCTGCTGGTTTTCGTCAAATACAAACTCGAAGGCTTCTCCCGTGTTGGTCCATACGCTTGCCCGCAAACCATAGTTCAGTTGCCAACGTTCGTTGATCTTCACATCCTGATTTGCGTAGAGCACTGCCTCCGAGGAATTTCGTACCGACAAGGCGGGGATCGAAGTGTTGGGGTCGTTGGTTTGCAAATTGCCGGGGTTCATAAAGTAGCCACTGAGCGCAAGCCCAAAGGTGATCTCGTTTTCGGGCTTCAAAAAATAGCTGAAGTCTGTTTTGAGGTGAAAGTTTGATATCTGAGAAGTCCAGCGGGTATTTTTGTTGATATCGTAAAAGAGTTGGTAGTCGTAACCACTGGCGGCCAGCGTAGTGTTTAAAAAGAGGCGGCTGTGCACCAGGTGATTCCAACGAAATGTGGCCGCATTGTTGGCCCACGTGATGCCGCTGTTGCTGCCAAAATAACTATCGCGGCCGGTGTAGGCTGAGAAAAAAATCCGATTGCGCTCATTCAATTTGAAGTTCACTTTGCCAGTAAGGTCGTGAAACTGAAACTGCGTAATGGATTTTTCCACCAGGTTGGCGATCCATTTCAACCGCGACACGCGACCGGACACCAGGTAGGAGCTCACATCTTTGCGAAATGGACCTTCGATGCCGAGTTTGCTCGAAATAAGGCTGGCATTGCCCCACGCCACCGCCTGCTGATCATTGCCCTTTTTGGTGCGCACATCCAACACAGACGACAAACGGCCGCCCAGCGAAGCGGGCATTTCGCCCCGATACACGTGGATGTCGTTGACGGCATCGGGAATAATGGTGGAGAAGAAACCAAGCAAATGACTGGGGTTGTAAATGGGGGCATCATCCATCAGCACCAGGTTCTGGTCGCGGCTGCCGCCACGCACATAATAAAACGTAGAACCATCCGAGTGAAGTTTAATACCCGGCACCGACTCCAGCGATTTGATGACATCCATTTCGCCAAAGAGAGCCGGCCGTTCTTCAACCGCTCGCGGATGCAATTCTGTTTTACCGGTTTGCGAATCTTCCACCAGCGTTGTGGAGGTGCTGCTCACCAGCACTTCTTTCAGCACGGGTGGCTCCTCAGTCAAGGCAAAATCGGTTTGTGTAGCAGCAAAGAGTTGCACCTCCTTGGTGCTTCTCTCGTACCCGATGTATGAACAGGTGATTGAATATACCCCGGGAGGCACGGTGACAGAGTAAAAACCAAAGGCATTGGTAACTACGCCCGTTTGCAACTCGTTCAAAAAAACCGTGGCTCCAATCAGTGCTTCCCCGGTACGCTTGTCTTTCAAGTAACCGCTCATGGTAACTTTTTCTTCGCGCGCTTTGGCCGATGGCGAGACCGGCTTTAACACGATCTGGTTTTGAACAAGCGCATATTCCATCCCCATCATGGCGCCCAACTCCTTCAACACGTATTCGAGGGGTTGTTGTACCGCATTGAAAGTAATGGGCCGGTCGGCAGGCAGCTTGCGCGGATTGTAAGAAAACGGAATGCCACTTTGGCGGGCGATGCTTTTGAGTACTTCACCAAGGGGTACGTTGCGTACTCGCACGTCAACCATCACTTGAAGCGGGCTGTCCTGGGCATGCAGGCCAAGTGCACCCGTTAACAGCAGTAGCAGAATTACCCGTGGTAGACGCATGTCCTCAGCAGCCGGCCGCAACAATTTCGATCACATCGCCCTGCACGCGGTACTCGAGGGCGAGTGTATTCTTTAACACTTCCAATACTGCCTCCAGCGATTGCTGGTGAAAGGAAACCGTTACCACACACGTGGCCGGCACCGCGGTGCCTAGCCGGATGTTGCTTCCATAAATGCGATTGAGTGCCTCCACCACGGCTGCCAACGAAGCTTCTTCAAAGATGATGTCTTTGGTTTTCCATGCGCTAAAATTTGCATCGGTGTTGGGCGATGCTTCGAGGCGGCCGCCATCAGTATGCAGCACGCCCCGCTCGCCCGCCTTCAATTTCACTGCAGCTTCCGCCACCGCGCTGGCGAGCTTTACCTGGCCAGTAGCCACCACCACCTCTATCTGCCCCAATTGTTGGTCTGTTCTTACGTTGAACGAAGTTCCCAGTACCTCCACACGCGCCTCGCCCGCAGTTACGACAAAGGTGCGGCTCTCATCTCGTATCACGTCAAAAAAGGCTTCTCCTTCCAACGTCACCTCGCGATTTTGCTTACCAAACCCGGCCGAATACGTGAGCTTAGAAAACCGGTTGAGCGTAACTTCCGAACCATCGGGCAATGGCACTGTCTGAGAAGCGAGGGTTGTTTGCACCACCGTGGTGTCTTCGGAGTTGCGCCACCGTTGCGTAAACCAGCCGGCCGTAACAAGTAATGCGGCTGCGGCCGCCACGCGCAACCACAGCCCCGACCGGGCGGGCACCAGTGCGCGTACCTTCGAGGCAGCTTGCGGCTGCACCCGTTGCTGAAAAATCTGCCACTCCTGCTCTACGTCAACTGGGGGCAAGACCTCAGGGCGCGTGGGGCGCCAGCTTTCGGTAAGGCGCAGTGTTTTTTCCAGTGCGCGGAACCGGGCCTCGTGGTCGGGTTGTTGCGCGCGCCACGCCTGTAGCTGCGTCTGCTCCTCGGGGGTGGCTTCGCCTAAAAGGCAACGGGTAATCAACCTTTCTTCACTATCGTAATGCTCTTCGCTCACTTATTAATTTATACTGGTGTAACACATGATTGAGGACCTACCCTTACGTCTTCCACAAAAAAAATAACAACGAAAGATACCTGGCCAGGTGCGTTCGCAAATGGGCCAGTGCCTTGGTCATTTGGGTTTCCACGGTTTTCACCGATATGCCTAACTTCTCGGCAATCTGAACATACTTCAAACCTTCAAAGCGATTGAGTTCGAATACCTCGCGGCAACGGTCGGGCAACTGTCGGATGGCCCAGTCTATCTCTTGCGCAAGTTGTTCTGTCTCCAGGGCGCTCTCTTCGGGCGCGCTTGGTTGCTCGGCAACCACGTCCAACGTTACCATCTTTTTCCGGTCGCGCAGGAAGTTGAGACAGCGATTGCGAACGGCTGTATACAAATAGCTCCGGTGGTTGGTATCGGCAGGCAGTTGATCGAACCGCTCCCACAGATGTACAAACACATCGTGCACAATTCCCTTGGCTTCGTCTGCTTCGGGCACATACCGAAGGGCAAAACCGCACAGTGGCATGAACAGGTCACGAAACAGTTTTTCGAACTGATTAAGTTGGCGGGCTTCCAAAGTAAGGGAATGGATTGCCTTTAAAGGTACAAGAAAGTCTAATGACTTTTTTATCTGGAATAACAAAGCCCCGCAACTGTGGGGCTTTGTTACTTTCATTTAGCGAGTATTATCCCCTCGCCCCCCGGAGCTTCGTTTTAAACTTTTTTAGCTGATTGCGCAGCGCTTCAGTAGCCATGTCAGTAGCAGCTTCGAACGAACGCGCTTGTTCTTTGGCAAACAAAGAGCTTCCCGGCACCTTCAGTTTAATTTCTACGGTCTTGTTTTCAATCCCTTCATTATTGAGGCGCAGGAACACTTCACCATCCACTAACCGGTCATAAAACGTTTCCAGCTTGTCTACTTTCTTTTGGATGAAATTGATCAGCTTGCGGTCTGCATCGAAGTGGATGGAATGGACTTGTAACTTCATAACTAAAAAAATTTAAGTGAAACATGTGTTCTGTTGGCTTTTATACCGGCCAGGGTGCATGTAGAAATCTTACTTCATAGTAACGGGTTTTAGTTAGACCTGATTATGCTTTTGGATGCGCCTTGTCAAAAATTTTCTTCAGCTTATCGATGGTGTTGTGCGTATAAACTTGTGTGGCAGCCAGGCTGGTGTGGCCCAGCAGATCTTTCACGGCATTTATTTCTGCGCCTTTGTTCAACAAATGCGTGGCAAAGGTGTGGCGCAACACATGGGGGCTCTTTTTTTCGGTCGCTGCATGGCCCAGGTATTTTCTTACCAATCTTTGCACCAGCATAGGGTACAGCGCCTCGCCAGAGGCGGTAACAAACAAAAGTCCATGTTCTTTTTTTTGTATCTCCTTATTTCGTTGTGTTCTATACCTTTCGATAAGCGGCACAAGGCTGGCCGGAAAAGGAATAACCCTTTCTTTGTTTCTCTTGCCAAGCACGCGTATGGTTCTATCTGGTAGGCGTATGGCGTTGTCTTTCAATTGGATTAGTTCCGTTAAGCGAATACCCGTACCGTAAAATAATTCCAGTATTAGTCGGTCGCGGCAGCCCTCTGCATCATCGGAAAACGAAACCTGGTCGAGTATTTTTACCATGTCTGTTTCGTTCACAAACTGAGGCAGCTTTTTATGGGTTTTCAGTACCCTCATCTTAGTCATCGGATTTTGGGCGATCGCACCTTGCTTTAATAAGAACTTATAATAGGAGCGAAGGGTAGCAATTTTTCTATTGATAGAAATGGCTGCTATTCCCTCATCAGATAGCTGCGAAATCCACCCACGAATCATACCGAAATGGGCCGTGGTCGTTTCATTGGTCTCGAAGGCTTGTTGCAGGAACGTTTCGAACTGAAGCAGGTCGGTCTGATAAGACAGTACAGTTTTCGCACTGTATCTTTTTTCGAATTGTAGGTATTTCAGAAAGGAATCAATCATGAACGCAACCGCACCCTGCTACGGTTGAAAATAAAAAAAAATCCCCTCAAGGGGAAACCCTGAGGGGACTTGTGGATAAAATGTATACTAAATGTTAGTAGTTCTCCTTCACAAATTGGCTCTGGCGATAGATAGCACGCAATACCGTGCCTCTGCGTCTTACAGAGGGCTTTTCGAAAGCCGTCCGGGCGCGCAGTTCTTTCAAAACACCGGTTTTTTCAAATTTCTTCTTGAAGCGTTTCAGAGCTTTGTCAATCGACTCGTTCTCTTTAATGTTTACTACCAACATGGTCTATTTTCTTTTAGGGATGCAAATATAAGGGCGAGTGGTTCAAAAAACAAAATTACTTTAACAACGTCCTTGAAATAACCAATTTCTGAATTTCCGAAGTGCCCTCTCCAATGGTGCAGAGTTTGGCATCGCGGTAATATTTCTCAGCCGGGAAGTCTTTGGTGTAGCCATAGCCACCAAAAATCTGTACCGCCTCATTGGCAATAGAAACAGCAATTTCTGATGCGTATAGTTTTGCCATCGCTGATTCCTTGTTGACACTCAGACCTAAATTTTTCAGTTCAGCTGCCCGGTAGGTAAGCAGGCTGGCGGCTTCAATCTGGGTGGCCATATCGGCCAATTTGAATGAAATGCCCTGGAAATTTGAAATGGGCTGGTTGAATTGGTGCCGTTCTTTTGAATAGCGCAAAGCAGCCTCGAATGCACCTTTAGCGATGCCCAGGCTAAGCGCAGCAATGGAAATGCGCCCTCCGTCAAGCACTTTCAAAGCCTGCACAAACCCATCTCCCTCTTTGCCCAAGATCTGGCTTTTATGTACCCTGCAGTCGGCAAAAATCATTTCTGCAGTTTCTGATGCCCGCATGCCTAGTTTGTTTTCTTTTTTGCCAGCGCTAAATCCGGCAGTGCCTCGCTCAACTAAAAAAGCTGTCATACCGTGCGAGTCGCCCACAGCACCGGTGCGTGCAATCACTACGGCCAACTGGCCTGATTTGCCGTGGGTGATAAAGTTCTTGGCCCCATTCAATACATAATAATCACCATCCTTAACGGCCACCGTTCGCATATTTCCCGCATCCGATCCTGTGTTTGGTTCGGTCAGGCCCCAGGCGCCAATCCATTCGCCAGTAGCTAACTTGGGTAAATATTTTTGTTTTTGTTCTTCGTTACCAAACTGAAGCAGGTGGCCCGTACACAGAGAGTTGTGAGCGGCCATCGAGAGGCCAATAGACCCATCTATTTTGGCAAGCTCCACAATAGCCGTGACATATTCCGTGTAACCAAAGCCCGCACCGCCATAACTTTCAGGAACCAGCACGCCCATCAGGCCCAGGCTGCCCATCTTATGGAATAATTCTATCGGAAAGTGCTGACTTTCGTCCCACTCCATCATGTGGGGCTTGATTTCCTTGGCGCCAAAATCGCGTACCATTTCGGCAATCATCTTCTGGTTTTCCGCCTCTTGCGACTGTTTGAATGCGTGCTCTGCTACTTGTACCATGGATTTGGGTTGTTTTTTCGGACTGCAAATTTAGCAGTTTAGTACAAACGAATGTTAGTTTGGATATTCTTTTGATGAATAAATTTCGCCAAAACCGGTACTTTTGCGGTCTTTAATTAAATGCCTTTATGAAGATTGCGGTAATTGGAACTGGTTATGTGGGTTTGGTAACAGGAACTTGTTTTGCCGAAACTGGCAACACAGTAACGTGTGTAGACATCGACCAGGCAAAAGTGGAAACCCTCAAAAACGGAAAACTTACAATATATGAGCCCGGGTTGGACGTAATTTTTCACCGGAACATTCAGCAAAAGCGGCTCTCGTTTACCACCAACTTGGAAGAAGGCATCAAAGATGCCCGTATCATTTTTCTGGCACTGCCTACACCACAAGGTGAAGATGGATCTGCCGACCTGAAATATGTGTTGAAGGTGGCCGATGACCTGGGTCCTTTGTTAAAGGATTATGTTGTTGTGGTTGACAAAAGCACTGTTCCTGTAGGCACAGCCGAAAAGGTACGCGAGCGAATAGCCAAAAAGGCAACGGTACCATTTGATGTGGTTTCGAACCCGGAATTTTTGCGCGAAGGCGTGGCCGTAGACGATTTTATGAAGCCGGAGCGTGTAGTGATTGGCACACAATCGGAAAGAGCTAAGAAATTGATGGAGACGCTCTATGCACCTTTCGTTCGCCAGGGCAATCCTGTATTGTTTATGGACGAACGTTCCGCAGAGCTAACCAAGTATGCGGCCAATGCTTTTCTGGCAACCAAGATCACCTTCATGAACGAAATTGCCAACCTGTGCGAATTGTTAGGTGCCAATGTGGATGATGTGCGCAGGGGTATTGGAACAGACAGCAGAATCGGTAAGAGATTTCTTTTTCCCGGCATAGGCTATGGCGGAAGTTGTTTCCCGAAAGATGTGAAAGCCCTTGCCAAGTCTTCTGAAGAAGCCTCTTATAATTTCAAGGTGCTGAAGTCGGTGATGGAGGTGAATGAACAAATGAAAACGAAACTGATACCTCAAATCCGCAAGCACTTCAACAATAACCTGAAGGGAAAAACAATAGCCATCTGGGGCCTGGCATTTAAACCCCATACGGACGACATACGTGAAGCACCTGCCTTATATAACATTGACGTCTTATTAAATGAAGGAGCCAAGCTGCAAGTGCATGACCCAGAGGCGATGGCCAACGTTAAGAAACAAGTGGGTGAAAAGATTATTTACTGCGATGATCCTTACCAGGCGGCACAAAACGCTGATGCCATACTCATTGCTACCGAGTGGCCAGAATTCCGCACACCAGATTTTGATCAGCTGGGCAAAGTCTTAAAATCGAAAGTGATTTTTGATGGTCGCAACCTGTACGATTTGTCCACTATGAAAGAACAAGGCTATACATACATTAGTGTAGGAAGGGAGGCGGTGTATGCCCAATAGAAAGCGGGTTTTGATTACGGGTGGAGCGGGCTTTCTGGGCTCTCATTTGTGCGATCGGTTCATTAAGGAAGGTTATCATGTGATCGCCATGGATAACCTCATAACAGGCGACCTCAGAAATATTGAGCATCTGTTTAAGCTTGAGCAGTTTGAGTTTTATCACCACGATGTTAGCAAGTTTGTGCATGTGCCAGGTGAGTTGCATTATATTCTACACTTCGCTTCACCCGCAAGCCCGATTGATTACCTTAAGATTCCGATTCAAACCTTAAAGGTAGGTTCTTTGGGCACACACAACCTGTTGGGTTTGGCGCGTGCAAAAAAGGCCCGGTTCATGATCGCATCTACATCCGAGGTGTATGGCGACCCGACCGTACATCCGCAGCCTGAAGAGTACTACGGAAACGTGAATGCAGTAGGCCCCCGTGGAGTGTACGATGAAGCCAAGCGTTTTCAAGAGGCCATCACCATGGCGTACCATACTTTTCATGGATTGGAAACACGAATTGTGCGTATTTTCAACACCTATGGTCCACGCATGCGTTTGAACGATGGTCGCGTGTTGCCTGCATTTATTGGACAGGCATTGCGTGGGGAAGATCTAACCGTGTTTGGCGATGGATCGCAAACACGTTCTTTCTGTTACGTGGATGATTTGGTGGAGGGCATTTACCGCCTTCTCCTGTCCGATTATGCACAACCCATGAACATCGGCAATCCAAATGAAATCACCATTCGCGATTTTGCTGAGGAAATTGTGAAGCTAACAGGCACCCAACAAAAAGTGGTATACAGACCGTTGCCTAAAGACGACCCCAAACAGAGACAACCCGACATCCGCAAGGCCCGGGAAATATTAGGATGGGAACCCAAAGTGTCGCGTGCCGAGGGTTTGAAAATAACCTACGAGTACTTCAAGTCGTTGCCACAGGAAGTTTTATACCAACGAGATCATAAGGATTTCAGTAATTACATAAAGTAGTCAATGGCCGCGAAAAAAATTTTAATCACCGGAGGAGCCGGTTTCATCGGCTCTCATGTCACGCGGCTGTTTGTACAGAAATATCCGGCCTACAGCATCGTTGTGCTCGACAAACTCACCTATGCTGGTAATCTGGAGAACCTACGCGATGTGGAAAAAAGCCTCAACTACCGTTTTGTGAAAGGTGATATCGCTGACAGTGGGTTCGTGATGCAATTCTTGAAACAAGAAAACTTCGATGGTATTATTCATCTCGCTGCGGAATCACACGTGGACCGCTCGTTAGAGAACCCCACCGAGTTCGTGGTAACCAATATCATTGGCACGTTGAACTTACTCAACGCATCCGTGCAGGCGTGGAAGGATAATTTTTCAGGCAAACGGTTCTATCACATTTCTACGGATGAGGTATACGGTTCTTTGGGTGAACATGGATACTTCACCGAAGAAACACATATCGACCCACAGTCACCCTATTCAGCATCTAAAGCAGGAAGCGATCATTTTGTAAAGGCATTTGGCAACAGCTATGGATTGCCAGTAGTCATCAGCCGCTGTTCTAACAACTACGGGCCTAATCACTTTCCGGAAAAATTGATACCACTGTTAATCAACAACATTATTCACAACAAGCCATTACCGGTTTACGGAAGAGGGGAAAACATACGCGACTGGCTCTTTGTGTTGGATCACGCCACGGCTATCGATACCATCTTTCACCAAGGAAAAAGTTTTGAGGTCTATAACATTGGAGGCAACAACGAATGGAAAAACATAGACGTTGTAAAACTCTTGTGCAAGATCATGGACAAAAAACTTGGTCGTGGGGAAGGCAGTTCAGAAAAATTAATCACGTTTGTAAAAGATCGCCCTGGCCATGATATGCGGTACGCCATCGATGCTTCAAAATTAAAGAATGAATTAGGATGGGCTCCCTCGGTAGATTTTAATACCGGGCTTGAAAAAACAGTGGAATGGTACTTGGAAAACCAGCAGTGGCTTGACCACGTAACATCTGGTCAATACCGTGAATACTATCAACAGATGTACGCTAACCGTTGATTAAATTATTATGAAAGGTATCATCCTCGCAGGCGGTTCTGGAACACGTTTGCATCCACTTACCCTGGTGGTCAGCAAACAACTCATGCCCTTGTATGACAAGCCGATGATTTATTACCCATTGTCGGTACTCATGATGTCAGGAATTCGGGAAATCCTTATCATATCCACTCCGCAGGATTTACCGTTGTTTAAACGACTATTGGGCAATGGCTCGCAACTGGGTTGCAGGTTTGAATATGCAGAGCAACCCAAGCCTGAGGGGCTGGCACAGGCGTTTCACATCGGGGAAAAGTTTGTGGGTAACGACAAGGTAGCGTTGATTTTAGGTGATAATATATTTTACGGTTCGGGATTAATAGAGCTGTTGCAACAAAACAACAATCCCAATGGAGGCGTAGTCTTTGCCTATCACGTTAACGATCCGGAGCGCTACGGTGTGGTGGAGTTCGATCAGAACAAAAAAGCCATCTCGATTGAAGAAAAACCCAAGCAACCAAAATCTAATTATGCAGTGCCGGGGCTTTATTTCTACGACAACGATGTAATCGCCATTGCCAGGGCTATCAAGCCGAGTCCGCGTGGTGAATTGGAAATAACAGATGTGAACAACGAATACCTGAAACGAGGCAAGCTGAAAGTGGGCATTATGAGCCGCGGAACAGCCTGGCTTGATACAGGCACCTTCGACTCGCTGATGCAGGCCGGAAACTTTGTACAGGTAATAGAACAACGCCAGGGCTTAAAAGTGGGCTGTATTGAAGAAGTAGCTTACCGGATGGGGTTTATTGATAAAAAGCAACTGCTGCAGCTGGCACAACCGTTGGAGAAAAGCGGATACGGTGTTTACCTCAAACGACTGGTAGATCAGTCCTCATTGTAAATAACTAACACCACCGTTTGCCCCACAGCCTTTAAAGTCTCCTTTGAAATTATATCCAGGTTATCTTTGGTGGTGTGATGGAACGAGCCAAAGAAACCTGACGATGGATGATAGGGCACTATATCTATCATGGGGATTTTTGCCAGCCGGTTTACGAACACGTGATCATCGGTAACGGAGGCCACATTCTGTCTCACAAAATAATCGGAATAGCCTGCTTCATCTGCGGCCGACCATACTTTTTCCACAATTTGAGGAGCATATTGCAATGACACCCCTTCCCGATAAAATCGGGCACCTTTTCCACCCACCATATCAACCAAAATTCCGTAATAAGCGCTGTAACCGGGCCGGTGTTTGTTGCGCGCCCAATACTGTGAACCCAGACACCACCAATCTTCCCACGGCTCCTCAACGGCAACCGTGTGGGCTTCGTATTCTTTTTCGCCCCAGTCTTCGCCATCGAAAAGTATCATATCCACACCGGCATGCAGAGGCGGATTTTCGGAAATCATACGAGCCAATTCTAACAATACGGCCACACCGCTGGCTCCATCATTGGCTCCATCTAAAGGAGCATCTCGTTTTTCCGGGTCCTTGTCAGCAAAGGGTCGGGTATCCCAATGGGCAGCGAGTAAAATTCTTTTGGGCCTGTCCGGATAAAATGTGGCAATGATGTTTTTCAATTGCAAAACCTCGCCAGAGTAAGCGGTTGCTTCAAATCGTTGTACCTGTACCTGCGCCCCCTGTTTTTTCAAATATTCTTCAAAGAAGTTGGCGGCCTGTTGGTGTGCCGGGCTGTTAGGTACCCGCGGCCCGAACGCGACCTGCTGCTCAACAAACCGAAAAGCCGAGTCGGCAGAAAAAGAAGGTACTGTTACCACCGCTTGTGCGGATTCTGTGGTAGTTCTGTTACAGGCAGAAAACCACACTGGCATCAGCAAAATGAAATGGAGTAAGCTTTTAAGAGTGAGCATTGTGTGCAATACAATTTGCTAGTATCCGAAAAATACATACATTTGCACCGCTTCTTATGAAAAAATTGTAAAGAGGGGACCGCAAGTCCCCTCTTTCGTTATCGATAGTTGCGCAAAAAATGGATGTAACCGAGAAAATAAAGGAACTAGCGCAGGCAAAACTGCCTTCCGACCAGTTTGTGGTAGATGTTATCTACACTGCTCGGAAAGCTCCTGCCCGGATGCTGGTAATTGTTGATGGCGATAGTGGTGTGAACATTGACCAATGTGCTGAATTGAGCAGGCAGCTCTCGCACGAGTTAGATCAGTCTAATCTTATTGCCGGAGCATATCTGTTGGAAGTATCCACGCCAGGTTTGGATCATCCTTTAAAATTCACAAGGCAATATGCCAAGAATAAAGGCCGCGAACTGAAGGTGCATCTGGTCGATAAGCAAATTGTGAAAGGAAAATTGACGGAAGTTTCGGAGGCTGGAATTGTGTTAGAGGCTGAAATAAAGGAAGGGAAAAAGAAAGCAACACAAAAAATGGAGTTGCCTTTCAGCCAGATTGAAAAAGCATTTGTAATGGTATCGTTTAAATAGTTATACAATGGACATAGCTAATCTAATTGAGTCGTTTGCCGAGTTTGCCAAACAGAAAAACATAGACCGGCCAACCATGATCCGCATTTTGGAAGACGTGTTTCGCAACATGATCAAGAAAAAATTCGGTGTTGACCAAAACGGCAACCCGCTGCCAACAGAAAACTTTGACATCATTATCAATGCCGACAAGGGCGATTTGGAAATTTACCGCATACGCGAGATTGTTGACGATGACTCGGAAGACATTTGGGAACATGATAAGATAAGCCTTACAGAAGCCCGCAAAATTGAACCCGATTTTGAAGTGGGAGAAGAGGTGTCAGAGCAAATTCCTATCGAAGAATTTGGCCGCAGAGCGGTAACTACGGCACGCCAAACCCTGATGCAGAAAGTGAAAGACCTGGAGAAGGACATCCTCTTCCAGAAATACAAAGACATTGTGGGCGAAATCATCACAGGTGAAGTGTACCAGGTGTTGAGCAAGGAAGTGTTGTTGATTGATGCCGAAGGCAACGAGATATCCATTCCCAGGGGCGAACAAATTCCCAAAGACCGTTATCGCAAAGGCGAGAATGTGCGTGCCATTGTGCACAAGGTGGAGATGGTGAACGGCAACCCTAAAATTGTATTATCGAGAACCTCGCCTGTGTTTTTAGAGCGTTTGTTCGAGCAGGAAGTACCCGAAGTGTACGATGGCTTAATCACGATTAAAAAAGCAGTGCGCGAACCAGGCGAGCGTGCCAAAGTAGCCGTAGAATCGTACGATGACCGCATTGATCCGGTAGGCGCTTGTGTGGGTATGAAAGGATCGCGTATCCACGCCATCGTGCGCGAGTTGCAGAACGAAAACATAGATGTGATCAACTTCACAGAAAACATCGAACTGTTCATTCAGCGCGCCTTGAGTCCGGCAAAAATTTCCAGCATTAAAGTCGACAAGGAAAACGGACGAGCTTCGGTTTACCTGAAGCCCGACCAGGTGTCTTTGGCCATTGGCAAAGGGGGCTTGAACATTAAACTGGCAAGCCGGTTGGTAGGTTATGAAATAGATGTGTTCCGCGAGTTAGATCAGATTCAGGAAGAAGACGTGGATCTGGACGAGTTTTCGGACGAAATTGAAAGCTGGATCATTGATGAGTTGAAGCGCATTGGTTTGGATACAGCCAAGAGTGTTTTGCAACACAGTAAGGAAGAATTAGTACGCAGAACCGACCTGGAAGAGGAAACGGTAGAGATGGTTCACAACGTTTTGCGTAAGGAATTTGAGTAAGAATTGATCATAAAATCACGCATTTCCCAAAAATACTAGGCAAATTTGAGCATGGCAGAAGAAAAGATGATACGGTTAGGGCAGGCATCGCGAAAGTTGAACGTGGGGCATAACACTATTTTGGAATTCCTTGCCAAAAAGGGATTCACGGTAGAAAACAACCCCAACGCGAAACTTTCGGGTGAACAATTCGCCATGCTCTCCAAAGAGTTTGCCTCTTCTGCCTCAGAAAAGATTGAAGCGCACGGGTTAACCATTGGCACCAAGCACACAGAAAATGTAACGCTGAAAAGCGAGCCTAGTACCCATCATAAAAAGGCCGAAGAAGAAGAGCGCATCCTTATCAAGAACTTAGGTTCTAAGGAAATTGTAAAACACAAGGAAGAACCGAAGGCAGAGAAAGTAGAGCGCGAAAAGCCGAAGCTGGAAGGCATTAAAGTGTTGGGCAAAATCGATCTCGACAAGAAGAAAGAAGAAGCCCCCGAGCCACCCGTTGCCGCAGAACCACCCAAGGCGCCAGAACCAGAGCCAAAAGTAGAAACCCCTGTTGTGGCTCCCCCGGTTGAGCAACCTGCCAAGCCAGAGCAGGAGTTGGAATTGATCAAAGCAAAGGCTGGTAGACTGCAAGGGCTCAAAGTGGTAGACAGAATTGAATTGCCCGCAGAGAAGAAGAAAGAGCAACCCGTTGCCTCTTCAGATACAGGCGATGATAAGAAGAAGCGTCCGCGCAAACGCATTACGCCTGCTCCGGACGAACGCAGAGGTGCAGGAGGACAGGGCCAACGATCGCGCCCACAGCAGGCGCCCAGAACGCAAAAGGAAGAGCCCTCAGAAAAAGAAATTCAGGATCAGATTCGCGCAACCCTGGCCAAGTTGAGCGGTGGGCAGCAAAAGAAATTCACCGGGGCCAAGTACCGCAAAGAGAAACGCCAGGCAATTTCCGATGCAGAAGAAGTGCGTTTGCAAAACGAACAGGAGGCGTCTAAAACACTCAAGGTAACAGAGTTCATTTCAGCGAACGATTTGGCATCGCTCATGAACGTGTCGGTAAACGAGGTTATATCCACCTGCATGGGTCTGGGTATGTTTGTGTCTATCAACCAGCGCCTCGATGCAGAAGCCATTACCGTAATTGCCGATGAATTTGGATATGATGTGCAGTTTGCTTCCACCGAAGAAGAAGCAGATGTGGTGGAGGAGACCGATGCGGAAGAAGACCTGCAGCCACGTGCCCCGATTGTAACCATCATGGGTCACGTTGACCACGGTAAAACATCGTTGCTGGACTACATCAGAAACACAAAAGTTACGGCACAAGAAGCTGGGGGAATTACCCAGCACATTGGTGCATACGATGTAACCACCAAGAGCGGACATAAAATTGCCTTTCTGGATACACCCGGTCACGAGGCGTTTACCGCCATGCGTGCTCGCGGTGCCAAGCTTACAGATATTGCCATTATTGTGGTGGCGGCCGATGATGATGTGATGCCGCAGACGAAGGAAGCCATTAATCACGCGCAAGTGGCAGGGGTACCGTTGGTAATTGCCATCAACAAAATAGACAAGCCAGGTGCCAATCCTCAAAAAGTACGCGAGTCACTGTCCAAGATCAACATCTTGGTAGAAGACTGGGGAGGAAAATACCAGGTGCAGGAAATTTCTGCCAAAACCGGCCAAGGCATAGACGACTTGCTGGAGAAAGTTTTGCTTGAGGCTGAGATTTTGAATTTGCGTGCCAACCCCGAACGTGCAGCCACCGGCTCCATCATAGAAGCCACCCTCGACAAAGGGCGGGGTTATGTAGCCACATTAATGGTACAAACCGGAACCTTGCGGATTGGAGATATTCTGTTAGCCGGATCCAACTATGGTCGTGTAAAGGCCATGTTTGATGACACCGGGAAGCGCCTGAAAGAGGCCGGGCCCTCTACGCCCGTGCAAGTTCTAGGTCTGGATGGTGCGCCACAGGCTGGTGAAAAAATGGTGGTAGTAGAAAGCGACCGCGAAGCGCGCGAAATTGCCAACAAACGCAGCCAGATTCTGCGCGAACAAAGTATACGCACCAAGAAGCACATCACACTGGATGAAATTGGAAGACGCCTGGCGATTGGATCGTTCAAGCAGTTGAATGTGATTGTGAAGGGTGATGTGGATGGTTCCGTAGAAGCCTTGTCTGACTCCTTGCTGAAACTGTCTACACAAAAAGTGGCGGTAAGTATTATTCATAAAGGTGTGGGGCAGATTTCCGAATCGGATGTATTGCTGGCTTCCACAGCCGATGCCATTATCCTCGGCTTCCAGGTACGTCCTTCCGTTGCGGCTCGCAGGTTGGCCGACAATGAAGAGATTGAGATTCGTCACTACTCTATTATCTACGATGCCATCAACGATGTGAAGGCCGCGATGGAGGGTATGTTGGAGAAGGAGATGGAAGAAGTGATTGTGGGCAATGCCGAAGTGCGCGATGTATTCAAGATTTCGAAAGTGGGCACCATTGCAGGCTGTATGGTTACCGATGGCTACATTAAACGCAACAACCCGATCCGTTTAATTCGTGATGGTATTGTGGTTTACTCCGGAAAGCTGAACTCACTGAAACGTTTCAAAGACGATGCCGGTGAAGTGAAATCAGGCTTCGACTGCGGTGTGGGCATTGACGGATTTAACGACATACAAGTAGGCGATGTGATTGAAAGCTACGAAATGAAAGAGGTGAAGCGCAGCTTGTAATTGATCCAAAGAAATAACCAAAAAGAAAAAGCCCTGACGGATTCTATCAGGGCTTTTTTTATGAGAGGAAAATTCAAGGCTGTTAGAACTGCACCTGAGGCGCATTTTCAGCACCTTCTTGCGCTTCGAAGAAACCTTTGGCGGTAAAGCCTGTCATGCCGGCAATCAGATTACCGGGGAAACGCTTAATGGCGGAGTTGTAGGCGCGTACTGTTTCATTGAAACGATTGCGTGCCACGTTAATTCGGTTTTCGGTACCTTCTAATTGTGCCTGCAGATCCAGGAAGTTCTGATTGGCTTTCAAGTCAGGATAATTTTCGGCTACGGCCAGTAAACGGCCCAACGCTGAACTCACCCCTGTTTGTGCAGCCTGAAACTCCTGCAACTTTTCAGGAGTAAGGTTGCTGGGGTCTATTTTTACTTGCGTGGCGCTGGCGCGTGCTTCTACTACTTTGGTAAGCGTTTCTTGTTCGAAGTTGGCATAACCCTTTACTGTATTTACCAGGTTAGGGATAAGGTCCATCCTGCGCTGGTAAGATGACTCCACATTGGCCCAGGCTTCGCTGGCAGCCTGATCTTTATTTACCATGCCATTGTAGGCGCCAATTCCCCACAATGCCACTACACCCAGGATAATCCAGGGCAAATACTTTTTAAGACTTTCCATATTAAATTTTTGGTGTTTGTTAATCAAAGGTAAGGCCAAACCCTACAATCGGCAACTTTGGCAGAAGTAAGTCAGCATAGCAAAAAGGCACCTTCCGCTTTCGCAGAAAGTGCCCTTTAGTTTTTTGGAGATGTTATTTCTTAAACTGATCGAACTTGCTATCGCCTGCTTTTTTGGGGAAGGTATTGTTGCTTACGTTAATGTCGGCCGTTTCGGCATTCGGATCAATCACTACATTCACCACTTCCTTTTCTTTCATAAACACCTTCTTCACTTCGGTTTCGTTAATGCGCCATATTTCGGCTGGCAGGCGTTCGATTTCTTTGCTGCCGTCTTTATAGGTCCACTCAATAATAACCGGGCTTACCAGGCCGCCTTTATTCTTAAGTGTGATTTCGTAAATATTCTTTCCTTCCAATTGTCCACGAATGGCGTTGTCGTTTACAAAGCTTCTGAATTCCTGGTTACGGAAGCTCTCTTGATTCGAACTGGAGTTGGTAACGGTAAACTCCAGTGGGCCGCCACTGAAGTCGAAAGGCTTATCTGTTTTTGAAGCGTTCAAATCGCCTGCTTTTACTTTTACATTTTTATTTTCCGGGTCTGCCTGCGTACTCTTCACGCGAAACCACTTTACATCTTCCAGTTCCAGATCTACATTGTCGGTGGTGTAGAACCAACCACGCCAAAACCAATCGAGGTCTACAGCCGATGCATCTTCCATGGTGCGGAAGAAGTCTGCCGGCTGAGGATGTTTAAATGCCCAGCGCTCGGCATATTCTTTAAATGCTTTGTCGAACAACTCTGGGCCCATAACCGTTTCGCGTAGCAACGTGAGGGCTGCCGCAGGCTTGGTGTAGCCATTGGGGCCAAAGCTGCGTCCTTGGTTATCGCTCCTGGCCATGATGGGGCGCATCTGACTTTTATCGCCACGCATCCAACTGGCAATGCCTTTAGGCGATCCACTGGTAACATCAAAGTCGGGGTAGCGTGTGCGAATGGTTTCGCGCTCTAAAAAAGTATTCAAACCTTCGTCCATCCAGGTCCACTGGCGCTCATCGCTGTTTACAATCATGGGGAAGAAGTTATGTCCCACTTCGTGCACGATAACACCCACCATACCTTCGAGCAGGCGTTGGCTGTAAGTGCCATCTTTACGAGGGCGGCCGTAGTTGAAACAAATCATGGGATACTCCATGCCAATGCTGGCGGTATGAATGGAGTAGGCAGTAGGGTATGGATAATCGAAGCTGCGTTCGGAATAAACTTCCAATGTATTCTTAATGGCTTTGGTCGATTCTTTTTCCCACAGCGGGTTGCCTTCCTTGGGATAAAGTGATTGCGCCAAAGGAGTTTTGTCTCCAATTTTTACGGCCATGGCATCCCAAATAAATTTACGCGAAGAGACCCAGGCAAAGTCGCGCACATTTTCTGCATGAAACACCCACGTACTTTTCTTTTTTGCGCGTTCCTTTTCTTTTTTACGGGCTTCTGCCTCGGTTACAATAAACACCGGCTTATCGAATGTTTTGCGTGCCAACTCAAAGCGTTCCTGTTGTTCTTTGCTGAGCACCTCTTTGGGGTTTTGCAGCCAGCCGGTTGCACCCACTATATGGTCGGCAGGCACCGTTATATTTACCTTATAATTTCCGAAAGTGAGGGCGAATTCGCCATTGCCCAAAAACTGTTTGTTCTGCCAGCCTTCGGCATCATCGAACACACACATGCGGGGAAACCATTGCGCAAAAGTGTAGAGGTAGTTGCCATCTTCTGGAAAGAATTCGTAGCCACCACGCTCATCAAACTTCATACGGTCGTATTCGGTGTAGCTCCAGTCTATGCTAAAGGAAAATTTCTCGCCCGTCTTCAGTGGTGCAGGCAAGTCTACGCGCATCATGGTAAAGTTGATGAGGTGAGGCAAGTCTTTACCGGTGGTGGCATCTTTTACTGCTTTGATTTTGTAACCGCCCTCGTAATCAAACGCGCCCACGGTTCCGGCAAAGTAGCGTGTGGGTACAGAGTCGCGCACGGTGCTTGTTGAGGTTTTGCCTTTGATGCCATCGCGTTGCAGAATGTTCTGATCTAACTGCAACCACAGATATGTAAGTGTTTCGGGCGCGTTGTTATAATAGGTAATGGTTTCAGAACCTGTTACCTGTTGTGTTTCATCGTTCAGCTCAACGTTAATTACATAGTCTGCGCGCTGTTGCCAATAGTTGGGGCCAGGCGCGCCTGCCGCATTGCGGTAGCTGTTGGGGGTGGGCAATTCAACACCCAGTTGTTCAAACTTTCCTTTCCACTCTTGTGCTTGCGCACTCACCGCCATCATCGTAATAAGGGCCAATAGTACCTTTCTCATTCTTCTAATCGTTAGTATGCTTTAAAACAGAAAGTCATTCCGAAGAATGACTTTCCTTGTACAAAATTAATCTTTTATCAGTTTGTTCCGCTTTTCTTTCTAAGCTCATCAAACTTGGAAGGCTGCTCCACCCGCGGGAACACGTTGTTGTCTGCGCTGATATCGGTAGTTTCTTTCATCGGGTCAATCACTACGTTTACCACTTCCTTTTCTTTCGCAAATACTTTGGTAATGGTGGTTTCATTGATGCGCCATATCTCGGCCGGCGTTCAATTTCCTTGCTGCCATCTTTATAAGTCCATTCAATAATTACGGGCATGATCAATCCCCCTTTATTGGTGAGTTTGATTTCGTAGATGTTTTTATCTGAAAGCTTATTGATGATTGCCTTGTCGTCTACTTTGTTTTTGAATTCCTGGTAAGAGCGATCATCGGTAGGGATGACAGAAAAATATTCAGGTCCATTACTAAAGTCAGGCGCATTTTTGTCGCCCGGTTTGGCCGATGCCGTGCCTAAATCACCCTTCTTTACATTCTTTCCTTTGCTCTCCACATCTGTTTGGGTATTGCGCAGGCGATACCACTTCACCTGGTCTAACGACACATCGCACACATCGGTGGTGTAAAACCAGCCTCTCCAATACCAATCTAAGTCTACAGCCGAGGCATCTTCCAGGGTGCGGAAGAAATCAGATGGCTTAGGGTGTTTAAAGGCCCAACGTTGCGCATACTCTTTAAACGCCTTATCGAATAGTTCGGGGCCCATTACGGTTTCGCGCAGAATGTTCAACGCAGTGGCGGCTTTACCATATTGTTCATCGCCAATTTTTACCACTTGCTCACCACCTGTCATGAGGGGGCGCATCAGGCTGGGGTCGCTCTTCATGTAGGGAACCAGGTTTTGTGCATCACCTCTGCCCTTAGGCTTGGTGGGGTAGCGCTCGCGCTCCGTCAGGTATTGCACAAAGCTATTTACGCCTTCGTCCATCCACGTGCTTTCGCGTTCATCGTTGTTGATGATCATGGGGAAGAAGTTATGTCCTACTTCGTGAATGATTACACCGATCATGCCCCACTTGGTGCGGTCAGTAAAGGTGCCATCTTTGGCCGGGCGACCGAAGTTGAAGCAGATCATAGGGTACTCCATACCAATGCTAGCGGTGTGCACGGAAGTAGCTTGCGGATACGGATAGTCGATTGTGAACTTGGAATAAACTTCCAACGTGTTTTTAACGGCAATCGTAGATTCCTTCTCCCAGAGCGGGTTGCCTTCTTTCGGGTAGTACGACATCGCCAGTGGCGTTTTGTCGCCCACCTTTACCGCCATGGCATCCCAAATAAATTTGCGTGAAGAAGCAAAAGCGAAATCGCGCACATTATCGGCAGTGAACACCCACGTTTTGGTGGCCTTCGATTTGGTTTTTTCCAACTGAGTGGCTTCTGCTTGTGTACGGATTATCACAGGCTTGTCGAATGTTTTCTTAGCCAACTCAAAGCGTTCCAGCTCTGTTTTGCTCAATACTTCTTGCGGGTTTTGAATCATACCGGTGGCACCCACCATGTGGTCGGCAGGCACCGTTATTTTCACTTTGTAATCGCCAAAAGGAACCGTAAACTCCGAACGCCCGAGGAATTGTTTGTTTTGCCAGCCTACTAAGTCATCGTACACACACATACGTGGAAAGAACTGGGCAATGGTGTAGATGTAATTGTTGTCTTCTGGAAAATACTCCATACCGCTGCGGCCGCCCAGCAGGTTGCGGTCTACAATGTTGAATGACCAGGCCACGCCAAAAGAAACCTTGCCACCGGGTTGCAAAGGCTGGGGCAGGTCTACGCGCATCATGGTGGCGTTGATCGTGTAAGGCAGTGCCTTGCCCGATGCATCTGTAACCGATTTTACTTTGAAGCCGCCATCGAAATTATGCAAGCCCAGTTGGCCGGCAATGGTTTTGGTAGAAACAGAATCTACCACCGAGTTAGTGGCAGTTTTGGGTGTATTGCTGTCTTGTGCAAAAAGGTTTTGATCGAGTTGCAACCACAGGTACTTCAGCACATCGGGCGAGTTGTTGTGGTAGGTAATGGTTTCGGTGCCGCTAATGCTTTGGTTGTCGTCATTCAGCACAATACTCATGTCGTAATCGGCCTTTTGCTGCCAGTACTTGGGGCCGGGTGCGCCCGAAGCGGAACGATACTCGTTGGGTGTTGGCAGAATCTGGCCGAGTTGTTCAAATTTTCCTTGCCATTGCGCTTGCTGCTGTGCATACGCCATCTGGGCAACGGCAAGTGTGGTGATAAAAAGTAAAACTCGTTTCATAATGTTAGGATTGGTAAAATTTTTAACTGAGGAAAGCAGATTCTTTTATGAGGATGAAAGCCATGCCTGCAATGGCCGATGAGATGACCATTTTCCAGTCTCTTCGGTTGGCACCGGCAAGGTCTACAAAAATAAAGGCTCCCGCCATGAAGATGGCCACTATTAACACTTGGCCAAACTCCAGCCCGAGATTGAAGGCGAGCAGTGGTGTAAACAGGTTTTCATTCTGGCCCAAAATTTCGCGCAGGTAGTTGGAAAAGCCTAAACCATGCACCAGCCCGAACACCAGCGCAAGTATATAGTTAAGATGAATGTTGCTGGCGTTAACGCTCTCTTCGTTGCGGAACAGATTGCTGACTGCCGTTATCAGTATGGTTACCGGAATCAGGAACTCGATCAACTCGCTGTTTACATTGACTACCTCTAGCGTGGCCAGGGCTAATGTAATGGAGTGGCCAATGGTGAAAGCAGTAACGAGAATCAGAATTTTTTTCCAATCGCGCAGAATGTAGATGGCGCACAAGGCCACCACAAACAGAATGTGATCGTATCCGTTGGCATAATCTAAGATGTGGTCTTTGCCCAGCCCGAAATAAAGTTCAAAAGTACTCACTACCCAAAAATCTTAACCCGCAATAATAGCTTTTAAATCAACATTTTGGAATCGGTTTTTGGGCGAGCGGTAAAGTGTTTCGGGAGGTTATCATTCCGGGCCGTTTTTTTGCTTTCCCTTGCCAGACCCTTACTTTTGAAGGTTATGATGGCACTACTTCTTTCTTTTTTTATTGCGCTGCACCCGATTCACATTTCCATTACCGAGGTAACACACAACGAAAAGGTAAAAGCGTTGCAATTGACCGTGCGCATTTATGTGGACGACCTGGAAACGTCTGTACGCAATCAGGTAAGAGAACCCGAACTCGATTTGCTCAATCCCGGTAAAGACAGAACCACCGATGCCTTGGTAAAAGCCTACCTGGCTGAACGCTTTTTTGTGAAGGTGGACAAGAAATTGGTAAAGCAAAATTATTTGGGCCACGAAATGGAAGGGCCGGCCATGGTGTGCTACATAGAGATTGAAAACATTAGAAAATTTACTTCGCTTGAAATAACCAACCGCGTGATACACGAAACCTACGATGACCAGTCGAACCTGGTAAACGTAAACTACCAGGAGAAAGTGAAGAGCATGCGCCTTACAGTTGAAGAACCTACCGGTGTAGTGGTTTTCGAAAAAAGGTGATTGCCGAAAAGTGTATTTTTGAAAGAGGGCTGGGTTTATGAGTTTACAATCTGAAAAGGAAATACTGATTCGTGAGATTGAGCAGATAGAAGATCTTGATTTGCTGAAGGCAATTAAGTTGATGGTGTTTTACGGCCTCAAAAACCAGGGAAGAATTTCCATCGAACAGTATAACAAAGAATTGCTGGAAGCGGAAGAAGCGATAACCCGCGGTGAGTTTACCACACACGATCAAGTAAAGAAAAGATTGAAACTTTTGTGAGGAAGATCGTTTGGAGCAAAAGAGCCGAGGAAGCCTTTTTCACATACATTCCGTTCGTTGAAGCTGACTCTGTCCAAATGCAGAGAAAATAGCTAAAGAACTGATTTTAGCTATTGATGCATTAGCTAACAATCCGGAAAAATTCCTCCCGATCGATTTAAGCAATCCAACAATGGCACCTATCGGGCATTCGGAAAATTTTCACTTCGGGTAGTATACCGGGTTAGTGAAAATGAAGTGCGGATTCTGCGTGTACGTCATGTAAAGCAAGAACCAAGATAACTAGCTATGTTGCCTTATCAGAGTCAATAATTGTCTTCTGAATAAAAGAAACAATCCCAAAGCCAAGAGTGTGTGAAGCGTGATCAACAAGGGCGTACCCATGATCCAGGGTTCAGCCAAAAATCCGCTGAATAAAAGTTTATTACCGAATACATGTAAGTAAGTGCCCCACAATACCAAGGGCAGGGTCATAAAAGCAAGGTTGTGCAGCCACCCCCACTTGTACTTGAGTGCGCGAAAGGAAGCAATGATAGGAGGCAGCGCCATCGCAAAAACAACTACGGTTGCTATCCACCTGAAATCTGCTGCCCACGCAGTGTCGCGGGTAAGTTCGCGCACCACTACCATTTCATCGCCACCACCCATCAGCACAGTTATCCGTCGCGCTTCGGGTATGTTCGTCCAAATAAGGCAGAAACCCAACGACTGCCGGGCGGCAGATGTACTGCCCAGCCAAAATGCGCCCAGCCACGCCAAACCCATGCTGAACACAGGCCCCATGGCAGTGGCCCAGTACCAGGGCAAGCCGGCCTCTTTGCAAGAGGTGCAAATGCTCCACGCGTTAAAGTCGCGAGACGCAGGCCAACACCCGCAAACGATTTTCCCCACAATAAAGTGACTTATCTCGTGAGCTTCGCTCATCAACACCCCAAATAAAAAGAAGGCAAAGAGATTGCGAATGGTAAGGTGTAAGGTCATGCCGTTCTAAAAATTTTGTGTTAGACGCAGCCTGTGCCCTGCTGGTTTCAGGTCGAATGGTATCTTTGACAAAAAAATCAGAATCACTTATGCGTACAAAAATTGTTGCTGGCAACTGGAAGATGAACAAAACGCTGGAAGAGGCGCAGGCCTTAACGGCAGAGCTGATAGGTATGGTAGCAGATGAGGTAAAAGGCGATGCGCGAATTGTGTTGTGTGTGCCCTTTCCATACCTGCTCACGCTGCAGCACCAGTTGGGCAGCAATGCGCGCATGCTGCTGGGCGCACAGAATTGCAGCGAACATGATGCAGGTGCCTATACTGGAGAAGTGTCTGCAGTCATGCTGAAATCAATGAAGATACCCTATGTGATTCTGGGTCATAGCGAGCGCAGGCAGTATTTTGGTGAAGGAAGCAAACTATTGGCCACCAAAGTTGACAAGGCTTTGGCCAACCGGCTGACGCCCATATTTTGTTGTGGCGAACCTTTGGAGATACGCGAGAAAGGAACGCACGAAACTTTAGTGAAGCAGCAAGTAGAGGAAAGCTTGTTCCACCTCTCAGCCGAAGCGTTGCAAAAAGTAGTTATTGCCTACGAACCTGTGTGGGCCATTGGCACAGGCAAAACAGCCACATCGCAGCAGGCGCAGGATATGCACAAAGTTATTCGCACGCACATTGCCGGTAAGCACGGCCAGGCGGTGGCCGATTCCATCACTATTTTGTATGGCGGAAGCGTGAAGGCCGACAATGCCAAAGAAATTTTCTCTATGCCCGATGTAGATGGCGGTCTGGTGGGAGGCGCATCGCTGAAATCGCGGGATTTTGTGGATATCATAAAAGGAATTTGAGAAGAGGGCTGTTTGAAAGTTCATTGAATCTTAAGATCAACTCAAACAATTCTCAAATCTTCAAATCGAACTATGCACTACTCACGTCTTCAAGTGGTTTGCGATCCGGAGTTTTCGGAAATACTGATGGCCGAAATGGCCGATGCCGGCTTCGATACTTTTATGGAAACAGACAAAGGCTTTGAAGCGTATGCCGAGGGCGACAAGTACGACCGGCAAATGGTGGAGAAGATTCAAGAGCAATACGCTTTTGTGAAGCCATTCCTGGTGATGGTGGACAAGGTGGAGAAACAAAATTGGAACGAGGAGTGGGAGAAAAACGTGGATCCGATTTTCGTGGATGATCAGATTCTGGTGCGGGCCGCGTTTCATAAAATAGAAAAGAGGTTTCCTTACGAAATCATCATCACGCCCAAGATGTCGTTCGGCACGGGGCATCACCAAACCACTTACCTGATGTTGCGTAACCAGTTGCGCATCGATCACCAGCAAAAAAGAGTAATGGATGCCGGCTGCGGCACCGCTATTCTTTCGGTGATGGCCGCCAAGCTGGGAGCAGCAGAGGTGCAGGCTTTTGATATTGATGAGTGGAGTGTAGAAAACGGAAATGAGAACGCGGAAGTAAACCACACCCCGCAGGTAAACATACAGTTGGGCAAAATTGAAGACCTGCGTTTTGCCGATCCTTTCGATATCATACTAGCCAATATCAACAAGAACGTGTTGCTGGCAGAAATGGCCCAATACCACCAACACTTGAAACCGGGGGGCTATCTTTTGCTAAGTGGCTTTTACACACCCGACATTGCTGACCTAAATAAGGTGGCCAGCACACTCGGCCTGCAAGAAATTCACCGCGATGAACGCGAAACGTGGGCAGCTTTGTTGTTGCAGAAGAAATAGACCATTTTAGATAGCGGCAAGAATACTTGCGCTTACTCACAGACTTTAACCTTTTGGCAGTCGTTTGGAGGTAGGAGTTATGAAATTGGCGTATTGCCGGAAATTGCCGAATTTCATGCCTTTTGGCTTCGTGAAGCGGGCATTACCATATTTATTCTTTTGCCTCTGCCTGGCGGAGGCGGTAGCCCAACAGGGCAAAGAAGAGCCGCATAAACTCCCCTTTCAGGACAGTGTGCGCGTGGTGTTGGAAAACACCAAAAACACCGATGCCATGGCGGTGGGTGCTGCCTTTTCTACCATATGGAATGGCCTGGGCCCCGATCTGCAAATTATGGTGTTGCGCCAGTCCAAAACCATGAAGAAAAAAGGCTACCGCCTGCGGCCTCACTTTCAAAATTATTTTGGCGCACTGGTAGATGCGGTAAACATAGAAAATGCCGATAACCAAAAACTAACCGGCTACCTCAATGTGGTTGGCCGGGTGATCGATAACCAGGATCCCACTTTGGCAGCCAACGTATTCAGATCGGCCCGGGAGTTTTTTCAGAACCACGCGTTGCACTATGAGCGCGGCTACCGGCTGTACGCACGCGAAGACGATTATGGGTTTGAATATGTTCAGGTAGAGGTGCCGCAGCCCATTGAAGCAGACACCACGCAAAATCCTTTTGATGAATGGAACGACCAGGACGACCAGGTTACGTGGGAAGATGAACCGGTAGATACTATACCTGAGCCTATGGTGCCCATGTGGCAGCAACCTATTTACATACCCGAAGCAACGGGTGCCATTATACGTTTTCAGCGGGTAGACCTTAACTTCTCTACGCCTTACGACTCTGCCTTCCTCCGGAACACCAAGGGAACTTATTCTCTTGAAACCAACCAGTTTGTAGGCGAGGGTGGCCGTTTCGATTGGTCTTCTGCGGGGTTGGGGGCCGACTCTGTTTATTATGACCTGAAGCAATATTATTTCAACACCAAATATCCACGCTTAAAAGCAGAACAGGGAAAGCTGATGTATGTAGGCAAGGTTGCCTCCCCGGTAGATGGTATTTTTGAATTCCAGAGCGCGAGGCACAAAGACAAAGCCAGCGCTACCTATCCTCGGTTTATGTCGTACGAGAGTAGCATTGCCCTGCTGGGTTTGGGCGATGACAAGTTGCGATATACGGGTGGGTTTGCGCTGAACGGAAGTAAAATATTCAGCTCGGCTGTAATGGGTGGCAACGCCAGGCTGGAAGTATTGGGCGATACCGATAAAAAGTTTGAAGCACAGTCGCGCCTGTTTGAATTCCGCGATTCTACTATTGTATCGCAAAACGCAGCGTTGCGTATTTACCAGGGCAACGACTCTATTTATCATCCTGCCGTGCAGCTCAGGTACGATTACAACAGCAAAAACCTCACGCTGCAACGAACCCGTGGCGCCTTGAAAGACGCTCCCTTTTCTTCCTCGTTTTTCAGGATAGATTTTACGGGCGATGTGCTCCGATGGAGCCTGAAAGGCGATTCGACCGGGGCCGACAGCCTGAACATCTTTACCTCGGCCGGTCTGAGCCAGGCCCCGATGGTGATTGAATCGCAAGACCATTTCGACCCCAACGATTTTCGTTTGTTGAAAGGCATCGGTTTTTCTTTCCACCCATTGGTGGTTGTAGCACAATATGCCAATGAAACCGGGCAGCGCGAATTTTACACAGGCGACTTGGCCAACTATACTGGTAAGAAATTCAACGAGCTGCATGGTGCCATGGGCTTTCTGGCACAGAAGGGTATGATCGAGTACCAACCTGAAAACGGAAAAATTAGCGTGAAGGAAAAATCGATGCTGATGAACGAGGCCCACAAAGGCACTACCGACTATGACAACCTGAAGATTCACTCCATTGTAGATGGGCCGGCCAACGCCACCATCAACTTTCCCAAACGATACATGACCGTGCGTGGGGTAGAAGAATTTAAAGTGAGTGATTCGCTGAACGTGTTGATCAAGCCCGACAGCAGCGTGATTACCATTTTGCAAAACCGCGACATTAAATTCAACGGTACCATTACTGCCGGCAACTTTGAAATCAATGGCAAGGATTTTATGCTGAAGTACGACAGCTTCTTCATCAACCTGAATCACATCGACTCCATTCGCTTTTACGTAACAGAGTTGAACGCCCGTGGCCAGCCCGTGAGGCGGAGAGTAAACAATGCCATGGTGGGTGCTGACTCCACCGCAGCTGCGGCAGGCGGGCTGGATATGGCCGGTGGTAACAAAACGCAGGGCACACTATTTATCAATCGCCCCGATAATAAGTCGGGGCGCGCGAAGATTCCGAACTACCCACGCCTCGATGCGTCTGCAGGGGGTGTCATTTATTTCGACCGGAAAGAAGTACTGGATGGTGCATACGACCGGTCTGTGTTCTTTGTGGTGCCTCCTTTTAAATTGGATAGCTTAAGCGATGCCGACCCGGGCGCCATCAACTTCGAGGGTACTTTTGTATCGAGCGGCATGTTCCCCAGCTTCAAAGAAAAGCTGCATACCATGCCCGATAAGTCTTTGGGCTTCTCGCATGCTGTTCCGCAACAAGGCTATCCGTTGTACAATACAGATGGAAAGTTATATGGCGCCATGGGCCTCGACAATGCAGGTATTCGCGCTACGGGTCGGATTGATTACTTAGCGGCCACGGTAGAGTCGCGTGATTTCATTTTCTATCCTGATTCCGTAGTGGGCAAAGGTGAAGTGGGTGAATTGATGGAAAGTCAGGTGGGCCAGGTTTGGTATCCACAGGTGAAATTACCTGAGTTTCAACTGAAGTGGTTGCCCAAGCAAGACCGCTTTGCACTAAAGAACCTACGCGATCCATTTAGCCTCTACAACGCAACGGCCCAGTTAGATGGCAACCTGGTAGTTACCAAAAAGGGCACCATGGGCGATGGCAAATTGATAACGCGTGGTTCAGAATCTGTTTCAAAGGAATTTAGTTTTTCGGCCAACGAGTTTGGCGCACGGCATGCCAACTTCCAGGTAAAAACCACCAACCCCGATAAGCCGGCACTTTCAGGCGATGATGTTCGGTTGAAATTCAACCTGCAGGAGAACTATGCCGATATAAGCCCGGAAGTGTTGGGTGTTGCTGCCATCGAATTTCCCTATGCCCAATTCAAAACCTCTATTACCGATGCGCGGTGGGATTTGAATACGCAGAAAATCACCATGACAAAAGATGCCGATGCGCCTTTGGAAGATTCTTATTTCTATACCACCCGCAAAGAGCTTGATTCGTTGGTGTTCAATGCGGAGAAAGCCGAGTACGATATCAACACGCAGCAATTGAAGGTGAGTGGCATACCTTACATTGTGGTGGCCGATGCACAAATTACACCCGAGAATAATGAAGTGTTGATTTTGGAAAACGCCAAGATCGGGCAGCTTAAGAATACTACGATTGTTATCGATACGCTCAACGGCTATCACCGCCTTACCGAGGGCGTGGTGGATATCATTTCGCGAAAAGAATTTTCCGGATATGCCACCTATCAATACGTGAATGCGGTGAGCGATACTTTTGCCATCAAGATGACCGACTTCCGCCTGGAGCCCATTACCACCGAAACAAAAATGAGCAGACGGCAGGCGCGCGAGTCGATAGCTACACAACAAACCGTGGGTAATGGTGTGGTAGACGAAAAAGAGAACCTGGTAATTGCCCCACGCATTTTCTACAAAGGCGATATGACGATGTATGCCACCAAACCCGCCCTGCAACTGCGCGGCTATGTAAAACTCGACCTGAAGAAAATCAAGAACTACAACACCTGGATTCGCCATGAACAAGGAGGCGATGAGAAAGAAATTTATCTGGATTTCGACAAGGCGCTCACGGAGGAAGGATCGAAAGTGGAAGCCGGTTTACACTTTGCAGAAGATAATAGTTTGTACATCACCTTTGTATTCGATAAGAAAAACCCGGACGATGAAGATTTCTTTCTGCCAAGCGGGTCTTTGTTCTTCGATAAAGAAAGTGGTGAATTCAAGATTGAAGATCGCCTGAAGGCTGCAGGCGAAAAACTATCAGGCAAAGTATTTGCCTACAATGAAGATAAACAGGAGGTGCGTTTCGAAGGACCGGTTAATTTTTTCCGTCCCACCAACGGCTTCAACATCACAGCGGCTGCTTTGGGTTCGGGCAACCTGGAGACTAATGACATCAAGATGAATTCATTCATCATGACAGACATGAAAGTGCCGCAGATGGTGTACGACCTGATGGCCGCGAAACTAACTGAAGTAATTGCCAACGAAGGTGCAGACGAAGGCCTGGGAGACCAGACTGAATTACTCTACAAAATAGCCGACATCATTGGGGAGCGGGCGGTAAAAGACTACGAAGCCAAATCGTTGCAAAACTATGTGCCACTCGGTACGGTGCCTGGTCTGGCCAAACCTCTCGTGTTTGCCAATGTGAATCTGAAGTGGTCGCAGAAGTTCAAAGCTTTCTATAGCGAAGGCAAATTGGGCGTGAGCAACATGGGGCGCAACGATATCAACGGAGCTTTTGAAGGTTTTATGGAGATCAGGAAAAATGAAGATGGCTCGCCTGTGTTCCATAGTTTTTTCAAAGCATCGCCCGAAGCCTGGTATTATTTTGGGTTTGAAGATAACCGCCTCATTGTGCATTCGGCCGATCCCGCCTTCAACGACCAGGTAGCCAAGAAAACCAACGCCTCTAAAGCCAAAGTGGGCGAACTGGTATTTATACCAGGTACGGATGAAGAGACGCTGGCGTTCATTACACGTTTCCGCAAAGACTACTACGGTATTGAAGTTCCTTACGATCTGGGCGGCATCTCCACGGCTACCAAAAAGGAGAAAAAGAAAGAGGAAGAGGACGATGGTTTCTGAAATGAACCTCTGGTTAGCTGGGTTTCAACGGGTGCACATAAGGTGTACATAATTTAGAAAAACCTTTGCTGAAGCGAAGCAAGCGGCTTTTTAGAATGGCAAGGACATACGATCATTAATTTCGTTACAAAATCCTTCAGCCACTTTTTGTCTTTTTTCGTTTCGATGAGTCTTGTTAACACAAACACTTGGAACGTATGTTGAAAAATCATTTGATGTTGGGGGGCGTATTGGCAACCGGTGTGCTGCTGATTAGCTTTTTGCCAAGCCCCAAAAAAGAAGGGAACACCACCCAGCGCCCGCAGGTCTGCCTTACGCAGGCAGACAAAGAAGAAATACTGAAAAGCATGGACACCACGCGGCAAGTGGCGCCTTTATTAAAGGGATTGGGCAATTATGCTATGCAGGTTACCACTTCGTCTGACCAGGCTCGCTTATTTTTTAACCAGGGCTTCACCCTCTATTATGGATTTAACCATTTGGAGGCCTTTCGCTCTTTCAAAGAAGCAGCCCGCCTCGATCCGAATTTTGCCATGGCCTATTGGGGCCAAGCCATGTGTCTGGGGCCCAATATTAATGCAGCCATGGATCCGGCCGATGGTGATGTAGTATATCAGGCCGTGCTCAAAGCCGTACAGTTGGCATCAGGCACCTCAGAAAAAGAAAAGGCATTGATTCGAGCAGTAAGCCAGCGCTATACAGCAGAAGCACCGGTAGACAGAAGCGCATTGGATCAGGCTTATGCCAATGCCATGGAACAAGCCGTCAAACAATTTCCCAACGATGTAGATATGGTTACACTTTATGCGGAAGCATTGATGGACCTGCATCCGTGGGATTATTTTCTGAAAGATGGCACCCCTCAGCCCTGGACAGCTCAGATTCTGGCTACCATTGAAAGAGCGATGGCATTGGATGATGACCACCCGGGTGCAAACCACTTATACATACACGCTTACGAAGCATCCACCGATCCGGGCAAAGCCATGAAGAGTGCGGACTTGCTGCGCGATCTGGTGCCCGCGGCAGGCCACCTGGTGCACATGCCTTCCCACATTTACATTCGCACGGGCCGTTATGCCGATGGCGTACTCGCTAACCAGAAAGCCGTGAAAACCGATGAAGAATACATGGAACAATGTAAGGTTGAAGGCTTTTACCCGTTGGTGCTCTATCCGCATAACATTCACTTTTTGTGGGCATGCGCCACGTTAGACGGGCAAAGTAAAGAGGCCATTAAAGCAGCAGATCTGCTGGCGGCCAAACAGAATTTCGATTTGATGCTGGACCCCGCGTGGAGATCGTTGCAACACTTCTATGCCACACCCTATTATGTACGCGTGCGCTTTGGCAAGTGGGACGAAATTTTGCGATTGGAGCAACCAGACCAGCGATTGATGTATGCCAACGCTATTTGGCGCTACGCACGGGCCATTGCACTTACCCGCAAAGGCAAAGCAGAGCAGGCCAGAGCAGAGTGGAGGGAGTTGCAAAACATTGCCAGCGATAAGTCGATTGAAAACGAGAAGATTTTGGGCATCAATGGAATGGCCCATGTACTAAACATTGCAGCCAAGGTTGTAGAGGGCGAGATTGAAGCCGCAGCCAAAAACTATCCGAAAGCAATTGCAGCATTAAAGGAAGCATTAACGCTGGAAGATGCACTCCTATATCAAGAGCCTTACGATTGGCATCACCCGGTTCGCCAGGTGTTGGGCGATGTACTGCTGGAATCGGGCGATGCCGTGCAGGCGGAGAAATACTTTCGTGAAGATCTCTACCTGTTTGCCAACAACGGTTGGTCTTTAACGGGATTGACCCGGGCGCTGGAAATGCAGGGAAAAACCAAAGAAGCCCGCGATGTGAAAGCCGCGCTTAAAGTAAGCCTTGCCCGCGCAGATGTAAATCTATTGAAGGCTCGATTCTAACCGAGGTGGTATCAAAATGAAATTGTTAATGTATTTGGCGTGTCTGGCCGTGGCGCCGGCCATGGCGCAGTTGCCATCTAAGAAGAAGGTGGTTGTTTCTGGCAATATTGAAATCGCTTACGCAGAAATAGGACCCGCTACCGGTGTACCAATTGTATTTCTACACGGATTTACAGATACAGGGAGGTCGTTTCAATATATGGCGGCAGAGATCAATAAGCTAAATGATTCGTATCGGCTCATCATTCCCGACTTGAGAGGTCATGGCGGCTCCTCTCGCCCTCCTTTTCAGGCATGGGCTGCAAAGCCCGATAGTTGTTTTTCTCAAGCATTGATGGCGCAAGATGTGTTTTCACTGCTCGATCAATTGGAAATTAGCCAAACCTGGGTGGTTGGGCACTCAATGGGAAGTATGGTGGCCCAACAAATGGTGCTACAGCAACCCGCGCGCGTAAAAGGAACGGTGCTGATTGGCACGTTTGTGAATGGCAGGGAGGCCGGGGTGGTAAAATGGTTGAAAGACGACCTTATTGAAGGCGACTGGAAAAACCGGTTGGCGGCACAAAATGTGAGATGGCCCGAAGCTGCTTACGATCTTACGCCCGCATCAATGGGACAGGATGTCGTGCAGTTTCTGCGAGCCAACTGGGTGAATGAATTTCAGGCCCCCGAAATTTTTCTGGATCAGGTATTGCCGGAAACCATAAACACCCCGTTGAGCACCTGGATTGGTGTGATCAGAGCCTTGGCGCAAACAGATACACGTGCGATTTGGAAAAATTGGCAAGTGCCCACGCTAATTCTGTGGCCCATTCAGGACATGGCTTTTCCTGCATCAGAACAAGCGGCCGTGAAGGAAACATTTGCGAAAGCGGGCAGGGCCTACAACACCCCGATTTATTTCAAGACCTATGGATTAGCTCCGCTATCCGAAAATGGACCCACAGATTTCGGGCATAATTTACACTGGGCTGCACCTGTGCAAACAGCAGAGGATATAGTAAATTTCATCAGTAAAGGAACGCCTGCCGAAGGCACGCCCTATCTCGACCCGCAACGTAATTTCCAGATTGCGGTCGACCAAAAAAACAACGCTTGGGTTTTGCTTAAGTAGATCAGTTTCGCGGCTGTTTTCTGAAAGGCCTTCTGGGTGGTCTGCGCTTGCCCCCGGAAGGTCTTTTTATTTTTAACTCGGGTTGATACTCTGGTGCAGGGCCCAACTCTTCCGGTAATGGCAACTTGGGTATGGTTTGGCCAATCAGGTTTTCGATGCTGAAAAACTTACGTTGATCGCGCTGGTTAATGAAAGTAATGGCTGTGCCTGTTGTTTCGGCCCGCGCGGTGCGCCCAATGCGGTGCACATAGTCTTCCGGGTCGGGGGGCACATCCCAGTTAATTACCATACTGATACCTTCCACATCTATGCCGCGAGAAAGCACATCGGTGCCAATCAGAATATTGATCTGTTTGTTTTTGAAGCCGCGTAAAATTTCTTCGCGTTCGGCCTGCTCCAGGTCTGAGTGAAATGCACGCGCAGGTAACTTGGCTTTCTGAAAAGATTGATCCAATTTTTTCACCACTTCTTTGGTAGAGGCGAAAATAATGACGCTGTTCCACTTTACTGTGCGCAGAATGTGCTTCAACAGGCCACCCTTTTGTTCATCGTGTGTCATGTACGCCTGCTGCAAAATGCCAGCGGCTGGTTTGGCAATGGCGATGTTGATCTCTTCGGGGTTTATTAAGATTTTATTGGCCAGTTGTCTGATTTTAGGCGGCATGGTGGCGCTGAACAAAAGTGTCTGCCGCTCTTTGGGCAGGTAACTGATAATGCGCACAATGTCATCGAAAAAGCCCATGTCCAGCATCCGGTCGGCTTCGTCAAGAATAAGGTGTTTTAAATGATCGAACTTAATGGTGCCACCGGCCAGCATGGCAATCAGGCGGCCAGGCGTGGCGATAATAATGTCGGCACCCTCTTCCAAGGCTTTGCGTTGCTGATCCCACGTGGCACCATCGCCACCACCATAGACTGCCAGCGAGCTGGTGCCTAAAAAATAACCAAACCCTTCGGCCTGTTGGTCTATTTGCTGCGCAAGTTCCCGGGTAGGGGCAATAATCAATGTGTTCAGATGGCGCACGTTGGCGCTCACAATTTTGTGCAACACAGGCAGCAGGTAGGCTGCTGTTTTTCCCGTGCCGGTTTGCGCACAGGCAATGATGTCTCGCCCGCTTAGAATGACTGGTATGGCTTTTTGTTGAATGGGTGTGGGGTTTTTAAAACCCATGGCATCCATACTGTCGGTAATGCGGCTATCGAACTGAAAATCGTGGAAAGTCAAAGTGAATGAGATTTGTGTAGTCGAAAAAATGGGCTCAATAACAGAACCCTATCTGGCAAAGATAGAAAAATAAAGGCCACGAATTTTTTCGTGGCCTTTTGGGTGCAAGTGTAATGGGTGATCAGGCGGCTTTTTTTACGGCCTCCATAGCAACCTCTTTCGATCGGTTTATCTTAATAATGCCGAAGAAATTTAGTACCCGTATTACCTGGTAAGTGGGGTCGATTTCATGCCAGCGGATGCCGCCAAAGTTCGGGCGCGAACCAAACTTGTGGTGGTTGTTGTGATAGCTTTCGCCCATCATCAAAAAGTCTACAGGCAAAAAATTCATAGAGGTATCGCCTACTTCGAAGTTGCGGTAACCGTATTTGTGAGCAAACCAGTTGATGATGGCACCATGTAGTGGGCTCATCAAAAAATGTACAGGCAACAACAGCCACAGGTACCACGCGGTGGCAAACTGCCAGTAGAAACCTACGTACAGCAGTCCCCAGAAAAGGCGCGAAGGCCACGACCGTGCGAACTTGTCGAACGCTTCCCAGTTGGGAACACCTTCAGTAAATCGTTTTTCGGGAACAAAAATTTTATTGGCAATGTCGGAATAGATGGTTTTGGTTTTCCACATCATGTTCCAGATGGTTTCATCGTACGTGGGCGAGTGCGGGTCGTTTTCGGTATCTGCGAAAGCGTGGTGCATACGGTGCATTACGCCATAGCCATAGGGACTTAGGTAGTTAGACCCCTGGAAGATCCAGGTAAGCACATAAAATACCTTTTCGGTAAACTTACCCATGGTAAATGCTTTGTGCGAAGCGTACCGGTGCAAAAAGAAAGTCTGGAAGAAAAGCGACAGGTACCAGTGGGCTGCAAAAAAAGCCAGAACGGTTAACATGTTAAAAGATTCAGATTTTAGGTTAAACAAAAATGCCTGCTACTGCCGCAGGCTTACGCCTGTAAGACAAACCCACCTGAATTCTGTGACAGGATTTCTAAAAAAATTTTCAGGAATTTTTCTGAAGGGCTCCTGAAATATCGGCCTTCAGGTGCTGAATGAAATCAGTTACCTGCCCCACGGTGCAGGCATTACGAAAACTCTGTACCCATTGGGGCGCATCGGGCAGTTCTATTTGAATTTTGGAAGTTTCTTCGGTGAGTTTTTTCTTGGCCCGGCAAAAGAGCTGGCGGCAATGATCTTTCTTTTTGTCGAGTGTTTGTTGCAGCTCGTCATAGTCGAAGTCGAAGGCCTCTTTCAGAATGTAGACGGCACGCTCCAGGGGCTCCAGCTGCACATGAATTTTTTTGATGGCTGCGGCCATATTTACATCCAGATCGAGGTGGGCCAGGTTGGTTTCCTTGAATTTGGTTACCAGCTCGCCCAGGTTAATGCTGTCGAAGTATTGTTCCTTTTTCTTCTTGAGTGCCTGCAGGTGGTTCAGGCAATTATTGGTAACGGCACGAACCAGGTAGGCTTTGGTGTTTTCTATTTTTTGCTGATCGATGGTGAGCCAGCGGGCAAAGGTTTCCTGCACAATATCTTCTGCATCTTGCTTGCAGCGCACCAGGTTATAGGCAATGGTGTGCAGCAGCGGCTGATAGAGAGCGATGGTCTGCGCGGGATTCATGAACTTAAAATATCTTAGCAAGGTAAGGCCAATTTCTTAGAAAAATACCCGCTCGCGGTACAAAAAATACCACTAACACCCGTTCGTAATGCTTCGTTTTCAGCCGATTATCACCGCTTGAGGAAGAATTAATAGAAGCACCAATGCTTTCTGGCGTTTAAGCCCGAACTTTGCCACCAGAACATTTGTAGAACGGGTAATGAACACAACTTCTCTTACACCCGAGGTACGCAGAAAGCCCATTCTCCGCCAGGAGATTGCCTTTCTCATTGTGCACCTCATTCCGCTGGCAGCGCTGTACACCGGTGCCACCACTTTCGATTGGATTCTTTGCGGGGCACTGTATGTTTACCGCATGTTTTGGGTTACCGGTGGCTACCATCGTTATTTTGCCCATAAGTCATACAAGACCTCGCGTTGGTTTCAATTCGTGATAGCGTTCATGGCGCAAACCTCAGCACAAAAAGGTGCCTTGTGGTGGGCTGCGCACCACCGCCACCACCACCGCCACAGCGATACTCCGGCAGATCCGCACTCCATGAAAATTTATGGCTTCTGGTACTCGCACATTGGCTGGATTGTTGGCCCCGACTTTAAGGAAACGGATTACAAAACCATTGGTGACTATGCCAAATACCCCGAACTAGTTTGGCTGAACAAACACTATTTGGTGCCACCTACTATTCTGGCCCTTTCGGTGATGGCATTGGGCGGATGGGTGAATGGAGGCAGCGTAATGGCCATGTTTACCAGCGCAGGTTTTTCATCGCTCTTCATAGGGTTCTTCCTCAGCACCGTTATTCTTTACCACGGCACTTTTTCGATTAACTCGATTATGCACAAGTTTGGAAACCAACGCTACGAAACGGGCGAAGAATCTAAAAACAGCTTGTGGTTAGCGCTTTTAACGCTGGGCGAAGGCTGGCACAACAACCACCACTATTATGAAACGGCTTCGCGGCAGGGATTTTTTTGGTGGGAAATCGATATCACCTGGTATGTGCTGAAGATGCTTTCGTGGACGGGATTGATTTGGGATTTGAAAGGCGTACCCAAACACATTAAACTTTCGCGGAACCGCCAGCATGCGCAAGAACTGAAGAAGCAATTCGACAACATGCGGCCACCGGCCAGCCGACAACCTGTAGAGAAAGAGAAAAACAAGGATGTCGTTGCCGAATGATTTTCTGACCAGTTCCATCAAGCTATTTCGCTACTACAAAAAGTTGGGAGAAGGCGCTATGGCGCAACTGAATGATGAGCAGGTGTTGGCGCAACCCAACGAGGCCAGCAACAGCATTGCATTGATCGTGCACCACCTGAGTGGCAACATGCTAAGCCGCTGGACTGACCTGCTGACTTCGGATGGCGAGAAGCCTTGGCGCAACCGCGAGGCAGAGTTTGCCGAAAGCTATGCCAGCAAGCACGAAATGATGGAGGCGTGGGAGGCTGGCTGGCAATGCCTATTGAGCACGCTGGAAAGCCTGACCCCGGCCGACCTGGAAAAAATTATTTACATACGCAACGAAGGGCAGACCGTGATGGAGGCCATACAGCGGCAATTGGCGCATTACCCCATGCACGTTGGGCAGATTATATACCAGGCCAAAGCCCTGAAAGGCAACGAATTCCAATCGCTTTCGATACCCAAAGGGGCCTCGGCCACCTACAACGAGAAAAAATTTAGCGAAGAAAAAGGGCGAAGGCACTTTACAGACCGGGTGTGATTTGGAAATTCGGGAGGCCGCATTAAATTTGCACTCCCTTTTGGGGCGCCTTTGTAAGAAAGGCGATTTTATAAGCGGGAGTAGCTCAGTTGGTAGAGCACAACCTTGCCAAGGTTGGGGTCGCGAGTTCGAGTCTCGTTTCCCGCTCAGGTATTGAATGATTTGAGGATTTGGTAATTTTTTGATTTTGACTGCTCAGGAACTTCAGCATCGAACCAAAAAATTCAGTCTTCAAATCATTCAGTTTTTTCAGGCCCTCCCTAAAAGTGCAGAAGCTCAGATTTTGGGCAAGCAACTTTTGCGATCGGCAACTTCGGTAGCTGCCAACTACCGGGCCGCGTGCCGGGCGAGATCAAAGGCAGAGTTTATAGCCAAGCTTTCGATTGTGGTGGAAGAGGCAGACGAAGTGCTGTTTTGGCTGGAGTTGATCGGTGAATCGGGGGTGTATCGTGTTGACGATGCATTGGTCAAGGAGGGCACCGAAATTTTATTCATCATGTCCGCTTCGCGCAAATCGGCCCGGGGTAGAGGCAATGAGTAAATAAAAAAATAACGCAATCACCCAATAAATTTACCCGGGTGGTGGAATTGGTAGACACGCAGGACTTAAAATCCTGTGGCTAGTAATAGCTGTACGGGTTCAACTCCCGTCCCGGGTACAGAATCAAAATAAAAAGCTCTGAGAGATCAGGGCTTTTTTTGTTGGGTCGTGCTGAATACACAGTTCTGTAACACAACCTCTAGTTATAACATAATTATAACTTACTTCGTATATTTGTATATGATAAAAACATTGACAACGGTGGGTAACAGTAAGGCGGTAATACTACCGTCAGTTTTGGTTAAGAGATACAACCTGAAAAAGGTTACTATTGAAGCAACTGACGAAGGAATATTGATTCGACCGGTGGAAAGTAAAACTTCTTTTCAGAAAAAAATGGAGCTTGCTCGGAAGAACAAACGTGCCATTTACAAGAAGATGGAGCAAGAAGCCAATGATCCCAAAACTATTTCCTTCTACAATAATCCCAACAATACATTTGAAAATACTGATTTGGACATTGTTGAGTCATGATACAAGGGGAAATCTGGAGAGTTGATTTTGCCCCAAAAGTTGGTGATGAAATTGACAAGATACGGCCAGCAATTATTGTCTCGAACAATTCAGTTGGGCGTTTGCGCTTAAAAATCGTTGTACCAGTTACTGACCCTGGAGCTAACATTCAGTCGTGGCATGTGCCTTTAAAACCTGATGTTTCAAATGGGCTTTCAAAACCCAGCATTGCCGATTGTTTTCAGGTGAAGTCAATCTCAAACGATCGATTTGTTTCTAAACTAGGTGCCCTCAGTGAGGAAGATCTAGATGAAGTAAAAGTCTGTTTAGCTAAAGTTCTGGATTTACTGTAGAATTTGCAGCAGCAGCAGAAAGACCGAAATCTTCGTCATAAAGTTTGGTTCAAACTCAAACTCAACAACTACCTAAGTTTGGAGAAAACAGTCTTGCGAATCATATTACCCTATCTCAAAACACTCCCTCACTCATTCCTTAACGTCTCGCTGGGGTTCACCACGGCTGCCTTTAGTGCCTGGCAGAAAACCGATGAAAAAGCAATGAGCATGACAATGCAACCTGCGGCAATAAAAATCCAGGGGCTGAGGCTCGCCTTGTAGGCAAAATCGTTCAACCACTGGTTCATGGCATACCAGGCCAGCGGCACCACCAACACAAATGCAACCAGCACCAGCCGCGAAAACTCTTTCGACAGCAGCGCGATGATGCCTGATACGGAGGCGCCCAACACTTTGCGCACGCCAATTTCTTTTTTGCGTTGCTCGGTCATGAAAGCGGTGAGCCCTAATAAGCCGAGGCAGGCAATGACAATGGCCAACACGGCAAAAGAGGTAATGAGTACGCCCGTGTTTTGTTCGGCCTTGTATTGATTCTCGATGGTTTCATCTACAAACTGAAAACTGGGCGGGTAATCGGGAGCAATTTTTTTCCATTCCTGCTCCACCAACGCCAACTGTTCGGGCAGGTTGCCGGGCGCCAACTTTACCGACACGCACCACATGTTGCGTGGATCGATGCGCAAAATGAGGGGTTCAATTCTGCGGTGCAGCGATCGGTAATGAAAGTCTTTTACTACACCCACAATCTTCCCTTCGGGGTGGCCATCCAGCGCGCGAATGGGTGTGCCGATGGGTTTGTCCAGCATCAGGTCTTCCACAAAGGCCTCGTTAACGAGGTAAGCCTCCAGCGAATCAGTGCCAAAATCCTTCGACAGGTTGCGGCCTTCCACCACTTCCAAACCAAAGGTCTTCAGGAAATCATTATCTACGATGAGTGTATTCACACTTCTTTTAGGAATATCGAGACCGGGAAAATCGTAACTCCAGGTAGAGCTGCCCATACCAGGGGTGCCGTTGGAAAATGTGACCGACTGAACAGCGCTGTGCGAAAGCAACGCATCTTTGAAGGCATCTTTTTTCTGCCACAGCGGCTGTGGGGGATTCATGTAGATGATGCGCTCCTGATCGAACCCCAGGTTGGTGTTTTGAATGAATTGCATCTGCCGATAAATCACCAGCGTACCAATCATTAAAAAGGCGGCCACACCAAACTGCAAAACCGTTAGTACTTTGCGCAAGCCTGCATTACCATTTCCGCCCACTTTGCCTTTCAATACCTGTGCTGGCACAAAAGAGCTGAGGTAGAAGGCTGGGTAGCTGCCCGCCAACGCACCCGTAAGCAAACCGGCAATCAGTATGTAGCCCAGCACGCTGCCAGGGCCCCAATAACTAACATGCAGTTGCTGCCCCACCAGGGAATTGAAAAGGGGCACAAGTATTTCCAGCAGGATAACCCCTATCAGTAACGATATGGCTACCAGTAGAATGGTTTCACCCAGAAATTGCTTGATGAGCTGGTGTCTGAAAGCACCCATCACTTTGCGCAACCCTACCTCTTTGGCGCGCTTCATGGCGCGGGCGGTAGAGAGGTTCATGAAGTTGAAGCAGGCAATCACCAGAATCAACAAGGCAACAGCAGCAAACAGGTACACGTAGCTGATGTCGCCATTGGCAGAGTCTGCTTTAATGCCTTTGGTGAAATGAACTTCGGTGAGCGGTTGAAGCCAATCGCCCAAAGCTGCCTCGTTAAAGGCCTCTTGTCTGGCTTCCGTGAATGTGCGGTCTATCTTTTTGGCCAGGCCAGCCAAATCTTTTTCGTGGGGGATGTAAAAGTAGGTGGAGTAGTTCCAGGCATCCATGTTGTTCAGCCACTGGTTGGCTGGCAGGCCGTAGGCATCTTGTACCATCCGCGCAATGGTTTCGAACGTGGTGAGGTAGGCAAACTGCAGGTGCGAGTTGGCGGGCACATCTTCGAACACGCCCGTTATTTCATAATCGTATTTGTTGTCGTAACGAATAATTTGCCCAATGGCGTTGCCTTCGGGAAAGAATTTGGTGGCAACAGATTGCGCAATAGCGATGGTATTGGGCCGCTCGAACACGTGCGCGGCATCGCCCTGCACCAGGGGAAAGCTGAATATTTTGAAGAAGTCCTTGTCGGCTACGGAGAGCATGCGCGCTTCCAGGAAATTATCGCCCACACGCAAAAGAGGGCGCTCATCTACATCCGAAAAGCGGGTGTACATTTCCACTTCGCGAAAGCGGTCGGCTATTAAAGGCCCAAACCCTGCGGGCAGCATGGTTTGCATGCTCACCTGCCCATCGCGTTCACCACGCGGAATGTAGCGATAGATGGATTCTTTGTTTACATGGAAGTTTTCGTAGCTCAGTTCAAATCGCACATAAAGCACCACCAACAGGCAACAAGCCAGGCCGATGGCCAGGCCGAAGACATTGATGGACGTGTACCCGAGGTTTTTGGTGAGATTGCGAAAAGCAATCAGAAAGTAGTTGCGCAGCATGGCATTTTAGGGTGACTATTCCTAAAGATGCCAAAAATTGGATAGAGTTGCTTCGCGCTACAACTAAAGTTAGTGGGCCGCTGACCGAAGGAGGTTTGGCGTCAACTAATTCACGGGCACCAGCCGCAACACCATGCCCGGGTTTTCGGTGGTAACGTAGAGATACCCGTCCGGGCTTTGCACCACGGCACGCACACGGCCCACACCTTCCAGCAGACGTTCTTCTTTCACAAACTGCTGGCTGGCAACTTCCACGCGCGCGATGAGTTGAAATGCGAGGGCACCCACCATAAAATTTCCTTTCCAGTTAGGATAGCGATCGCTCGTTACCATGGTGAGTCCGCAGGGCGCAATGGACGGTACCCAATAGCGCACAGGTTGCTCCATGCCTTCTTTTTCTTTCAGCTCTGTTAAAATGGTGCCATCGTAGTTGATGCCATATGATATCACAGGCCAGCCGTAATTCTTGCCCTTTTCAACCAGGTTCAGCTCATCGCCACCTTTAGGCCCGTGTTCGTGGTCCCACAGTTCACCGGTGGAGGCATCGTAATACAAACCCTGTGGGTTGCGGTGTCCGTACGACCAGATTTCCGGTTTGGCTCCGGGTGTGTTTACAAATGGGTTATCGGTGGGTACGCGCCCATCATCGTGCAGGCGAAGAATTTTGCCGAGGTGATTGCCGAGGTCTTGTGCATTTTCTTTTTTGCCGCGTTCACCCGAGGAAAAGAACATGTAGCCTTTGCCATCGAAAGCGATGCGCGAGCCGAAGTGCACACCAGAGGACGACAGTGGCAAGGCCTGAAATAATTCCTGCATGTCGACCAACGCATTGCCCTGTAGTTTGGCGCGGGCAATTACGGTACCGCCTTCGCTGCCATCGGCATTGGGTTTGGCAAAGCTGAAGTAGATCCAGCCATTGTTGGCATAGTCGGGGTGAAGGGTGATATCGAGCAGGCCGCCCTGACCATTGTTATAAACCGTGGGCACACCTGTTACTTTTTCCGGCAACACCTGGCCATCTTTCCAGATTCGTATGTCTCCGGCTTTTTCATTCAATAAAATGCGGCCATCTGGTAGAAAGGCTAGCCCCCAAATGCTTTGCAGGCCAGAGGCAACGGTATCAACCACGAACTTCTGTTTTTCCGAAATAATCGGCTCGCCCTTCACTTCTACTTCTTCGGCCGGATTTTTAGAGGCACAGGCTACAAAAAACAGTGCAATGAGCAACAGGAGCAAACGTGTCATGGTTATCTGGATTTGAGTGAGCGTCAAATATACGGCAGGATTTACTTTGATGGACGTGCTCTGGCCGAAAGGTGAGAATCGGCTGCTGAACAGCCTGCTTTACTATTTCGGGAGCACCCGCAAAGCTTCACAGTTCGGTAAAAAATAGGCACCTTTGCCCGATTATTTATGAGTTCAGATCGCTACAACCAACGCGGGGTATCCGCCAGCAAAGAAGATGTGCACAAGGCTATTCAAAGCCTTGACAAAGGTTTGTTTCCCAAGGCTTTTTGTAAAGTGGTACCCGACCTATTGGCCAACGATGAGGCTTACTGCACAGTAATGCATGCCGATGGAGCCGGCACCAAGTCCTCTCTGGCTTATATCTATTGGAAAGAGACAGGCGACCTGTCGGTATGGAAAGGCATTGCGCAAGATGCCATTGTAATGAACATTGACGACCTGCTGTGCGTGGGTGCCACCGGCCCCTTATTATTGTCTTCCACCATTGGCAGAAACAAGCACCTGATTCCCGGAGAGGTGATTGCGGCCATCATCAACGGTACAGAAGAAGTGCTGGCGATGTTGCGTGCACATGGTATGGAAATTTACAGTACTGGTGGCGAAACAGCTGATGTAGGCGACCTGGTGCGCACGATTATAGTAGACAGCACCGTAACGGCTCGCATGAAACGAGCAGACGTCATAGACAACAGTCGCATACAGGCAGGCGATGTGATTGTGGGGCTGGCATCTGATGGCCAGGCTACTTACGAAACCGCTTACAATGGCGGCATGGGAAGCAACGGTCTCACTTCTGCGCGACACGATGTGTTTGCGCATGAGTATGCCGCCAAATATCCGGAGAGTTATGATAAGGCCGTACCTGAAAACCTGGTGTATTCCGGCAAGTACAAAGTAACTGATGAAGTGCCGGGCGCGCCACTTAACATGGGCCAGCTTGTGCTGTCGCCCACACGCACATATGCGCCCGTATTGATAGAAGTGTTGAAAAATCTGAGACCCTACATACATGGCATGGTGCACTGCAGTGGCGGAGCGCAAACCAAGGTGCTGCACTTTATCGATCAGGTACATGTGGTGAAGGACAATCTATTCGATGTGCCTCCCCTTTTCAAATTTATTCATGGAGCCAGCGGCACCGATTTGAAGGAGATGTATAAGGTATTCAACATGGGCCATCGCATGGAGGTGTATTTGCCCGAACGTTATGCAGCAGAGGTGATCAGTATCTCTCAACGCTTTGGTATCGATGCGCAGGTGGTAGGAAGGGTAGAAGCAGGTTCAAAAAGAGTGACCCTGCGCACCGATGCGGGCGAGTTTACCTACGAATAGACCCTTAAAACACCTCGTAATCAAACAATTGCAGATTAGGATTCTGATTCCTAATTTGCAAAATGATTATACGCGATGCGACATCCACGCTTGAGGAGTTGGCCAAAACTTTCAAGGCCATCGCTTTGATGGGGCCGAGGCAGAGCGGAAAAACCACCTTAGCCAAGGCTTGCTTCCCAGGCAAGCCATATGTTTCGCTGGAGAATCCGGTAGAATTGAATCTGGCGCTTGCCGACCCCATCGGGTTTCTTTCGCGATTCCCCCAAGGGGCCATTCTTGACGAAGTACAACGAGCACCACAATTGTTTTCATATCTCCAACAAATTCTGGATGAACGTCCACAGAAGGCGCAATTCATTCTGAGTGGTTCAAATAATTTTTTGCTTTTAGAATCCATCACCCAGTCGCTGGCAGGAAGAGTGGGGTATATAGACCTTTTACCCTTTTCGATTTCAGAGTGGCAAAGAACTGAAAATTTCCCATCTAACGCAGAGGCTTTGATATTTTCTGGTGGCTACCCCGCTATTGCTGCCGAAAAGGCCAGGCCTGAATTATGGTTTCCCAGCTACATAAGAACTTATGTTGAGCGAGATGTCAGGCAAATTAAAAACATAACAGACCTTGCGCTTTTCCAACGATTTGTATCGCTGTGTGCAGGGCGTATTGGGCAGCAGGTTAATTATACAAACCTGGGAAACGACTTGGGGTTGGATTATAAAACCGTTCAATCGTGGATGAGTATTTTGCAAGCCAGCTATGTGGTGCACCTGTTGCCTCCATTCTATAAGAATTTTAACAAGCGGATAAAGAAGGCATCTAAGCTCTATTTTTATGATACTGGATTAGCCTGTTTTCTGTTAGGAATTAAGTCGGAAGCGGAGTTGGATATTCATTCATTTCGCGGGCCTTTGTTCGAAAATTTTGTAATAAACGAGTTGTTGAAGAACCGGTTCAACCGGGCGCAACGCAGCAATCTGTACTACTATCGAGATAGTTCGGGCCATGAAGTAGATGTAGTGATAGATGAGGGGCAAAAGCAAGTGGCTATTGAAATTAAATCTGGCCGCACTTTAAACGATGCATTCTTTGATGACCTGAAGTTCTGGGGTAAGCTTACCCAACAAAAAGATGGAGTACTCATTTACGCAGGCGACATTGCCTCCTTAACGCACATGGGTTACCAGATAGAAAACTGGAGAGCACTCGGGCGGTTCTAAGCAATTACCTCACTTCCCAAAATGCTTATAAAACGCCACAATTGTTTCAATGCCCATCAAAAAGTTCTGTACGCCATAACTTTCGTTGGGTGAGTGCAGCGCATCGCTGTCGAGGCCAAAGCCCATCAGAACGGTGTCCAGACCCAACTCTTTTTTGAACAAGGCCACAATGGGTATGCTGCCACCATCGCGCGTGGGTATGGGCTTTTTGCCAAACACTTCTACAAATGCTTCTTCTGCGGCACGGTAGGCTTTGCTGTTGGTGGGTGTAACAGCCGGCTGGCCACCATGGTGAGGTGTAACTTTTACTTTTACCGAAGGTGGGGCAATTGAAATAAAATGTTTCGTGAAAAGTTCGGTGATTTCGCTGCTCTGCTGATTCGGTACCAACCGCATGGAAATTTTGGCTGATGCCTTGGAAGGCAACACTGTTTTGGCGCCTTCGCCTGTGTAGCCGCCCCAGATGCCATTGCAATCCAAGGTAGGCCGAATGCCGGTGCGCTCTAAGGTGGTGTAGCCCTGCTCGCCCAGCACCTCTTCAATGCCTAATTCTTTTTTATACTCACCTAGATTGAAAGGAGCTGCATTCAAAGCTTTTCTTTCTTCTTCGTTCAACTGTTGCACTTTGTCGTAAAAGCCTGGTATGGTTACGCGGCCATTTTCATCGTGCAGGCTGGCGATCATTCTGGCCAACACGTTAATAGGGTTGGCTACGGCACCACCGTAAACACCGCTGTGCAAGTCGCGGTTGGCGCTGGTTACTTCTACTTCCAGATAGCTTAGGCCACGCAAGCCTACAGTAATCGAAGGATGCTCCAACGAAATCAGTGCGGTATCAGAAATAAGGATCACATCTGCCTTCAGGCGTTCGCGGTGCTCTTTCACAAACACAGGCAAATTGTCGGAACCTACTTCCTCTTCACCTTCAATCATAAACTTAACGTTGCAGTTCAGCAGGTTGTGCCTCATCAAAATTTCAAAAGCCTTGATGTGCATATAGAACTGACCTTTGTCATCGCACGAACCGCGTGCATAAATTTTTCCATCGCGAATGGTGGGCTCGAAAGGCGGTGTTACCCAAAGATCTAAGGGGTCGGGTGGCTGCACATCGTAGTGGCCATACACCAGCACCGTAGGTTTAGCTGCATCTACCTTCTTTTCACCAAATACAATCGGGTGGCCTTTTGTTTCCACCAATTCTACCGTATCGGCACCGGCTTCCAGCAGGCGGTCGCGCACACGTTCTGCCGTTTTGCGCACATCTGCTTTGTACTTGCTATCGGCACTGATGGAGGGCAGGCGCAGCAACTCGAACAACTCGTTGAGGAAGCGCTGCTGGTGGGTGGAAATGTATTCTTTTACCATACGAAATGCGTTCTGTTTGCGCGGTCAATATCTAAAAAATAATGTGATTTAGGGCGACCGCAAATAGAAAACCCCGAAGAGAATTACCACTAATCGCGTCACGTTTTTGAGACAAAAACAGGTCACTTTTGGATATGAAATATTTCGCTTTCCTGCTTTTGGCAACCACCCCGGCCCTGGCCCAGATACATGCCGACTCTGGCCCCGCCATTAAGTCTACCCTTTCCGCAGCAGAATTTTTTACCGATGTAAGTGGCAGGCCTGTGTTTCCAGGCAATTATGTGGATGTTAGCGGTACACCGTTTTTGCAAGAAGATTGGCGGCCCGCTTTCGCGGAATTGAACTCGGGAAAGAAACTGATGGGTTTATTGGTGAAACTCGACTTGTTGAAACAAGAGTTATATTATTTGGATGAGCAACGCAAAGAGATGATTGCTAAAAAAGGTGTGGTGCGGCAACTCACATTCGCTGAAGGAGCTGATAGCGTAACGTTCCGTTCAGGATACCCGGCCGCGGCAACCAATACGCTGGCTACGTACTACCAGGTGTTGACGGAGGGCACCGTGCACTTACTTAAACACCAACGCAAAGTCATTAACGAAACAAAGCGTTTTAACTCGGCTACTATTGAGAGGCAATTTGTTTTAGTGGAAGAATATTTTTTGTTCGACACGCGAACAAAGGCGCTAACGAAGATAAAGAAAGACAAAAGCTCTTTGCTGGAAGCGCTGCCCGACCCACAGTCTAAATTGAAGCAGCATATTCAGAATGAGAAATATAAATTCAGAAAAGAAGCAGACCTGCTGAAAGTAGTTGATTTCTATAACTCCATAACGAGCTGACATTACCAACTGCTGCTGGCACCACTGCCACCGCTATCGCCCCCGCCAAAGCTGCCGCCCGAATCGCTGGACGAAGACGAACTATCGCTGGAACTGGAGCTCACCACAATCATGGGTATGGTTTCTGTTTCGGTGCGTTTGTATTGGCAGAACCGACATGCTTTTTCAATCTCGCGCAAACCCGATGATGACGTAGTGGCCTCGTTAACGGTCCGCCTGCTTACCTCGTGGTAGGCAATGGTTCTGCATTTTGGGCAAGGCAAGTAAGCGGTCTTGTCGTTGTAGTAGGCTTCAATAGCCAGGTGGTGGCATTGCGCGCATTGCCATACATCGTAGTCTACCGACTTCAGTTCCTCTTCCATCAGCATGGACTTCTGAAGAAATTCATCTTCAGCCAGGTCATCCAGCACGTGCATACGGGCGCTACAGTTTTTGCATTTTCGGGGCTTGGTGCGGAAGGATTTCATGGTGCGGAAGAAGCCCCAGATCAGCAACAGAAAAGGCACCGGAAAAAGAATCGCCATGCCAATCCAAAACCCCTTGTTTTCGCGGTAAAACTGGTAAAGGTTATGAAACTCTTCTTTAGCTGAAAAGCGCTGCGTTTGTATCTGCAGGTGTACGAATTTCAGTATCACCAAGAATGCAAAATACCCGTAGATCGCAAACAGGAAAACCAAGCCGCTGCCATAAGTGGAGGCCGTAACAAAAACTACGGGGGGCAATATCCAATACAAAAGCAACCATTGCCCTTTGGTGAGCAAAGTATGTGGGGCGTCCTTCGGTCCATTTTTAGAATTGGCAAAGCCGCTGGCTCGCTTCACAAAAAATACAATCAGAAAAATGATCAGCCAGGGAAAGGAAATAAATACCGCCAGGCCCAGCCAATGATCGGGGCCCCACGCTTCTATTTCGGTGTCTGTGTTGTTTACTTCTGCTGCGTGGGTGGGATCGCCCACCATTCTGATTACTTCATTTACACCCGCTACCATTCCACCAGCAATGTCTCCCTCCTTAAATCTCGGCACCATCTTTTGCATTTGTATGCGTTTGCAAACTACGTCTGGCAGAATACCTTCCAGACCGAACCCGGTGTGAAAACGAATCACGCGCTTGTCTTCCACAAAAAGTATCAGTAGCCCGTTGTCGTTTTGGGCTTGGCCAATACCCCAATGACGGAACAAGGCTTGGGCAAAATCAAATTCGCTTGCTTCGCCAATAGACTTCAGCATTACCACTGCCACTTGCGCAGAGGTAGCTCGCTCCAGGCTGTCCAGCTTTTGATTCAACAAGGCTTCTGTTTCTTCTTTTAGAATACCATCGGGGTTAGACACCAGGCGGTTTGCCAGCACCTTTTGATTGGGCACCGTTTCGATGGTATAAGCCTGGCTATAAACAGCCTTTACACAGACCACAGAAAGTTGAATGACCAACGCCAGGATGACGGCAATCGTTTTCGGTGTCCCCGCGCCATTTATGGTTGTAAAATTTTTTTTCGGAGGGGTAGTTGCCATTGCAGCTGATACAAACGTTTTAGCTACTAACTGTTAGTAAAAATCAAAAGAAATATTGGACTATCCTTTAAAAGACGAAATAAATATCTGCTTTCGCAGTATTAACTTTAATCAAATTTTGTCCATCCTAACCCGTTGAAATTGGAAGAACAAGCACAAAGTCTTTATCGATCCGTCTTCGAAAAGGACTCCTGCGGTGTTGGCTTTATTGCCAACATGAAGGGCCGCAAATCGCACCAGATAGTAAGCGATGCACTGACCATGTTGGAACGCATGGCCCACCGGGGCGCCTGTGGGTGCGAAGCCAACACGGGTGATGGTGCGGGTATTTTGATTCAGGTTCCGCACGAATTCTTTTTTACAGAATGCCTTCAGCAAGGCTTTACGTTGCCATCGTTCGGCAATTATGGGGTGGGCCTCATCTTCTTTCCGCGCGATGCCAAAGTGCGCGAAGAGTGCCGCACGGTGCTGAACCGCCAGATCAAACGCATGAAGATGACGCTGTTGGGCTACCGCCAGGTGCCCACAGAAAACAAAGAGTTGGGTGAAACGGCTTTGCGTGAAGAGCCCGTAATGGAGCAAGTGTTTATTCAGCGCCCTGCGTTTATTGAAGACCTGGATGATTTCGAGCGCAAACTGTTTATACTCCGCAAGTTCAGCACACGCATCGTAAGCGAGTCGGTGAAGGGTGTAAACAATCAGTTTTATTTTTCTTCACTGTCTTACAAAACCATTTCGTATAAGGGAATGCTCACATCCGGGCAGGTGCGTTTTTATTTTCCCGACCTGGAGCATGAAGAAGTGGTAAGTGCCTTTGCGGTGATTCACTCGCGTTTCTCTACCAACACCTTTCCTTCGTGGCGGCTGGCACAACCTTTCCGCTATATCGCACACAATGGCGAGATCAATACGGTGCGTGGCAATATCAACTGGCTGAAATCGAAGGAAGCATTTTTCTCGTCACCCTACTTTACACGCGAAGAGTTAAACATGATTTTGCCGGTTTGCAATCCGCTGCAATCCGACTCATCGAACTTAGACAACACCATCGAGTTGCTGGTGCATGCAGGCCGTTCGCTGCCACATGTAATGATGATGCTGATACCGGAAGCGTGGGATGGCAACGAAAACATGAGCCGCGAAAAGCGCGACTTCTATGAGTACCATGCCAACCTGATGGAACCGTGGGATGGTCCTGCGTCTATCACCTTCACCGATGGCAAAATTATTGGCGCCACCCTTGATAGAAATGGTCTGCGCCCTTCGCGTTTCATTGTTACCAACGATGACATGGTAGTAATGGCATCGGAAGTGGGCGTGCTGGACATTGATCCCGCCAAGGTGGTTTCCAAAGGTCGCCTGCAACCCGGCAAAATGTTTGTGGTAGACATGGAGCAGGGGCGCATCATCAGCGATGATGAGCTGAAGAAGAAAATCTGCACCCAACAGCCTTATGGCGAATGGTTGCGAACCAATAAAATTAAATTGTCGGACCTGCCAGAGCCGGGAGGAAGCTTCCATAAGTACGATCCGAATACATTCTTAAAACGGCAGATTTCCTTTGGCTTCACCTCCGAAGACTTGCGCGTGATTGTAGCGCAAATGTGTGAAACTGGCAAAGAAGCGTTGGGCTCTATGGGCAGCGATGTGCCGCTGGCTGTTTTATCGCAGCAGGCGCAGCACCTGTCGAGTTATTTCAAACAGCTATTTGCGCAGGTTACTAATCCACCTATCGATCCTATTCGCGAACGCCTTATCATGTCCTTGGCTTCGCATGTGGGCGGTTCACTCAACCTGCTGGAAGAATCGCCTGAGCATTGCATTACGTTGGAATTGCCCACGCCCATTTTAAGTAATGGCGAACTGGAGCGCATCCGTTACATCGACCACCGCCATCTGCAAACCAAAACCATCTATACCTATTTTAAAGCCGATGGCCAACCGGGTTCCCTCGAAAAAGGATTGAACCGTGTGTGCCAGTATGTAACCGATGCCATTGAAGATGGTTTTACCATCATCATACTTTCCGACAGGAGTTTTGACAGTGGCCATGCGCAGATACCTTCTTTGTTAGCCACAGCAGCCGTGCATCACGATTTGATTCGCAAAGGGCTGCGTGGTAAAGTGGGTCTATTGGTAGAAGCAGGCGATGTGTGGGAAACGCATCACTTCGCCACACTGCTGGGCTATGGTGCTTCGGGTGTAAATCCTTACCTCGTGTACCAGACCATACACGACATGAAGAAGAAAAACCTGTTGAAAGAAGAATTAACCGAGGAGCAGGCGATCTACAACTACAAAAAGGCGGTAGCCGGAGAGTTGCTGAAAATCATGAGCAAGATGGGCATCAGCACGCTGCAATCTTACCATGGAGCACAAATCTTCGAAGCGCTGGGCATCAGCAGCGAAGTAATTGAAACCTACTTTACCGGTACGGTAAGTCGCATTGAGGGCCTTACGTTGGATGATATCGCCAAAGAAGCGCTGGCCAAACATAGCCTGGCATTCCCTAAAACAGCCAACTTCACTCCGAGATTGGCTGTGGGGGGCGTTTACCAATGGAAGCAACGGGGGGAAGTTCACTTGTTCAATCCGCAAACCATACATTTACTTCAGCACGCTACCAAAACCAACGACTTCGAAGTATTTAAAAAGTACTCGAAGTTGATGAACGACCAAAGCGAGAAGGCCATCACCTTGCGAAGCCTTTTCAAGGTCAGGAAAGGTAAGTCGATCCCCATAGAAGAAGTTGAATCGAAAGAAAACATCTTCAAGCGGTTTGCAACGGGCGCCATGTCGTTTGGATCGATTTCTTATGAAGCACACCGCACGTTGGCTGTGGCCATGAACCGCATTGGCGGCAAGAGCAACAGTGGCGAGGGCGGAGAAGACGAGATTCGGTTTGCGCGTCTGCCTAACGGTGACTGGGAGAATTCCGCCATTAAGCAGGTGGCTTCGGGTCGCTTTGGTGTAACCAGCTATTACCTGGCCAATGCGCAGGAGTTGCAAATAAAGATGGCGCAGGGTGCAAAACCCGGTGAAGGCGGACAACTGCCCGGCCACAAGGTGGACGATTGGATTGGGCGCGTTCGCCATTCAACGCCTGGTGTGGGCTTGATTTCACCGCCACCCCATCATGATATCTATTCCATTGAAGACCTGGCGCAACTTATTTTCGATCTGAAGAATGCTAACCGCGAGGCGCGCATCAGCGTGAAACTGGTGTCGGAAGCAGGCGTGGGTACTATTGCTTCGGGTGTGGCCAAGGCACATGCCGATGTTATTTTAATAGCGGGTCATGATGGTGGAACGGGGGCATCGCCCATTAGCTCCATTCGCCATGCCGGCTTACCATGGGAATTGGGCCTGGCCGAAACGCACCAGACTTTGGTGCGCAACAAATTGCGCGGACGGGTGGTGTTGCAGGCAGACGGACAGATTCGTACCGGTCGCGACCTAGCCATTGCTGCACTGCTTGGCGCTGAAGAATGGGGTGTAGCAACGGCTGCCCTTGTAACTACAGGTTGTATTATGATGCGCAAGTGCCACTTAAACACATGCCCGGTAGGTGTGGCCACACAAAACAAAGAATTGCGGGCGCTCTTTACCGGCCAGCCCGAATATGTGATCAACCTGTTCCACTTTCTGGCGGAAGAGCTGCGCGAAATCATGGCAGAGTTAGGCTTTAGAACGGTGAACGAAATGATTGGCCAAAGCGACCGGCTGGAAGTACGTGGCCTTGACGCACACTGGAAATACAAAAACCTGGACCTTTCTCCTGTGCTTTTCAAAGAACCCATGAGCCTCGATACGCCTTTGTTTAAACAAGAAGAGCAAGACCATGGCATTGAAACGGTGTTGGATCGTACACTGATGAAAATAGCTGCGCCCGCCCTCGAAAAGTCGGAAGCAGTGCAAGGGGTATTTAAAATTACCAATCAGGATCGAGCGGTAGGCACCATGCTCTCGAACGAAGTAAGTAAAGTATACAAAGGGGCAGGGTTGCCGGAAGATGCCATTCATTATCGCTTCCGCGGAACAGCAGGCCAGAGCTTTGGTGCATTTGTGGCACCGGGTATTACTTTTGAATTGGAAGGAGATGCCAACGACTATTTCGGCAAAGGCTTGTCGGGTGGTAAACTGATTTTGTACCCCGATAAAAATATCACTTATAATCCATCGCGAAATATTATTGTGGGTAACGTTGCTTTTTTTGGAGCGACATCCGGGGAGGCATACATACGTGGCATGGCGGGTGAGCGCTTTGCGGTTCGCAATTCTGGTGTGAAGGTAGTGGTAGAAGGCGTGGGCGATCACGGCTGCGAATACATGACGGGCGGTACCGTGGTGATATTAGGCGAAACGGGAAGAAATTTTGCCGCGGGCATGAGTGGAGGTGTGGCCTATGTGTGGGATGTAAACAACACGTTTGTGAAAAACTGCAACATGGAAATGGTGTTGCTCGACACCATTGATGAAGAGGAGCAACGACTGTTGAAAAAACTTATTACTAGTCACCAGCAATACACCCAAAGCGATGTAGCCGCACACGTGCTGAGTTACTGGCCCAAAACATTCAAGCAGTTTATTAAAGTGATGCCTGTAGACTACAAGGCCGTGCTGGAAAAGAACAAGAAATTGAACGTAACGCTTAATTAAAATAAGGAGCTCCGAATCTCCTCTCGTTGAAGAGGCACCGGGGGTGAGTTTATGGGAAAACCAACAGGATTTTTAGAAGAGAACCGGCAACTGCCAGATAAGAGAAAAGTGAGCGAACGCGTTCGCGATTACTTTGAAGTAGACGGTGCGGTGGATGAAAAGATTACTCACAAGCAAGCTGCGCGTTGCATGGATTGCGGTATTCCATTTTGCCACAACGGTTGCCCGTTGGGTAACATCATCCCCGAGTTCAACGATGCGGTTTACCAACAAAACTGGAAGCTGGCATACGAAATCCTGGTGTCTACCAACAACTTTCCGGAGTTTACCGGGCGCATTTGTCCGGCCCCGTGCGAGGCCTCGTGCGTGTTGGGTATTAACAAGCCAGCGGTAGCCATCGAATACATCGAAAAGTCCATCATAGAAAAGGCTTTTGAAGAGGGGTATGTGAAGCCAAGAATACCGCAACAGCGCACTGGAAAAAAAGTAGCCGTAATTGGCTCCGGCCCTGCGGGATTGGCTACGGCTGCACAGTTAAACTATGCAGGACATTGGGTGACCGTATACGAACGAGCCGATGAAATAGGAGGATTGCTGCGCTATGGCATTCCCGACTTTAAGCTGGACAAGCGCGTTCTCGATCGAAGGCTGGAAGTAATGAAAGAGGAAGGCATTAAGTTTGTTACCAATGCCAACGTAGGGGTAAATGTTTCAGTGGCTCAACTGCGCGAAGAAAACGATGCCATTGTGCTCTGTGGCGGTTCAACGGTGCCGAGAGATTTGCCTATACCGGGCAGGAATCTGAAAGGAGTGCATTTCGCCATGGACTTCCTCACACAACAAAATAGACGAGTGGGCGACAAAAAAATAATGGGCGAAGAAATCTGGGCTACCAATAAAAACGTGGTAGTGATTGGTGGAGGCGATACAGGGTCTGATTGTGTGGGCACCTCTAACCGACACAAGGCAAAAAGCATTACGCAAATAGAAATACTTACCAAGCCCCCGAAAGACCGCACTCAGCAAATGCCATGGCCTAACTGGCCCATGATCTTGCGCACATCTACTTCGCATGAAGAAGGTTGCGAACGGCAATGGAGCATTCTCACTAAAGAATTTGTGGGCGATGCAAAAGGCAACCTGGTTGGCATGAAGGTGGTGGACGTGGAGTGGCCTCAGCCCGGCTCTTTCAAAGAGGTGGCTGGTACCGAGCGCGTGATTCCATGCGAACTCGCCTTGTTGGCCATGGGCTTTGTGCACCCACAACACCAGGGCTTGCTACAGCAATTAGGTGTAGAGCTGGACGACCGTGGCAATGTAAAAGCCAGCCGTTATAAAACTTCGGCAAATAATATTTTTGCTGCTGGCGATATGCGGAGAGGCCAGTCCTTGGTAGTGTGGGCCATTAGCGAAGGCAGAGAGGCAGCCCGTGCTGTAGATGAACATCTAATGGGTTATTCCATTCTGGAGGCAAAGGAGAAGGGAATGTTGAGCTTGGTTTAACGTGACTAAGGAAACAAAGTGCGAACGATAATTTCGGCCGCTACCAGGCTACCGGTTAATGAGGGATGGAACTGATCTGAGCCGTAATAAGAGAAATCGCCAGTTGAATCCATGTATGCTTTCCAGGCTGCGCCTACAGGGCAAAGCAGGGCGTTATTTTCGCTGGCTGCGTCTGAATAATTTTTTATAACACCGTTAAATGTGTGATAGTTAGCCAGCGCTGGCCACACCATATAAAACACCAACCTGCTCTCATGCTCTTTGCATAATTGGCTGAAAAGAGCTCCGTATTCAAGAAGAATATTTCTTCCCTCCTGTTGCGAAGACGGGCCTTGCTGCACCACCACAAAATCGAAGTGTTCCGTTCGCATGGCACTGTGCACTTCGCCTTCGTTCCAATGGTCGTCAAGGGCAGTATTGCCCCTTGTAATTGATTTAACGCGAACGTTTAGACCCTTCTTTCGAGCACCTTCCAAAACCAGCAGAGGTAGATCGTTGAAGTAAGTAAGGCTGTTTCCAACAAATAGAATACTTACGACAGAGGGGTCGTTTGTTCCACTTCCCGTTCCATTGTTTTGATTATTCTGATTGTCAGTATCGACAATAACGGGTTGAGGTTTTGGCTTTGGTTCATTGGTTTCATCACTGTGACAACCAATTCCTAAAGAAAATATTAACGTGAAGCAAATTGTGGTGAGAGTACTCCTGTAAAGGCTCATATCTTCTGGAATGAAGCCTAAAATACAACCACTGAAAATACGTGAATGATTAATTCAACAAAATACCAATTCACAACAATAGGTAGCTGTTTGAGGTATCCGAATGAATTTCAAAAGTTGCTTGAATTGTGCTGGTGCTTGGAAAGGACGGTGCGCCACTCTTCAGCCAATTTTACCCTGCTGTACTTCCGCAACGCAAGATCGCGCGCGGCCTGCTGGCTTTTTAACAAAAGGGATTTGTCATGAATGAAGGGCGCCATCTTACTTACAAATTCTGTTGGCCGTTGTGGACTCACAAAAAAACCACAACCGGTTTCTTCAATGTCTTTTTTGATCCAGCCTCCAAAATTAATCACAATCATTTTTCCAGCGGCCAGGCCATCGAAATATTTGTTGGGCGAGCCGGTTTCAAGAATGGGCACCGGCTTGTAGCTCACAAAAACAACATCGGTTACATTCATGATCTCTTGAATGCCTTTGCGATTGGTGAACGGTAAAAAAGTGAGCCACTCACCCTGGGCGGTTTGCACATCTTTGATAAGCCCCAACTGAACCGCGTTGTTTTTCAAACGGTCCAACAAAGCACCATCTCCACCAATAATAAAATGCACCGGCAGTTGTGCCTTGCGCACAGCGTTGGCGCATTCAAGCAGGTAATCCAGGCCGTTGGCCACGCCCACAGCGCCTAAATAAGAAACTACCAGTTTCCCTTCCAAGCCGAAGCGTTGCACCAAAAGAGGGTCTTTGGATGTGGGTTGGTAAAATTCACAGTCAGCCATGTTGGGAATAACGTGCACCAGTTTGTCGGGCACTTTTTTCTGGATGGCTGCCGCAATGGCTGGAGAAAGCGCTACAATGCTTTCTGCTGCCCGATAGGTGTTGCGCTCAAGACGGTAGAGTATTCGTTGCAATACGTAGTTTTTTACAAAACCCATTTGCACGGGTGCATCAGGCCACAAATCGCCCACTTCAAAAATAAACGGAATGCCATGCCGCCACCTGAGCCAGCGAGCTACCCACCCGATGGTGATGGGAACGGAGATGGCGTAACAAATTTTGGGTCGGGGGAGCCTGGCTGCCAACCTTGCCGCCAGCAACAGGTATTTTACAAACGCCCAACCACGCGCATAAAATCCATAGCGGTTGTCATAATCAACCGAAAGGTAGTGTACGTCAATCCCCTCGAGTTTTTCAAATTGATAGCGTTGGTTATTGGCCGTAATCACAACCGGTTTGTGCCCACGTTCCACCAATGCTTTGGCCAGGTAGTACGACCGGATGGCACCTCCACTGGCGGGGGTTTTGAAATGCTGATGAAGGATTAGAACATCCATGCGTACGTGCCTGCTTTGCTTTTTCGGATGCAAAGAAAGAAAAAGCCACACCAATTCGTACCATTATTCCACCTCTTTTAAGTCAAGCCAAAGAAGGCCAATAGTTGCAATTACATCTTAAGGCCGAACAGCGGCCTGATCCATTTTATTCTTCTGATGATTTCGAAAGAGAGGAAACATCCTGCTAAGGTAAAGACAAGTACCAGCAAAAACTGAAGTGGAGCCTGAATAGGCAGTGGGAAAATGATAACAGAGCCCAGGTACAAGAAGACCATATGAAGAATGTAAACCGGGTAGGCAGCCTGGCTTAGGTAAGTAAGGGCTTTGCCTGGCCGTTGCAGGTGTTTGTTACTCAACGCAAGTACAGCTAAAATCCAGGCTAACGATTCTACCGCAATAAGATACGTTGGCGTACGCATTTCCCAGTATTGAGTACGAGCAATAAATAAACACACACCCATAGCTAAAAAAGCCCAACGCCACCGAATGATCCATTGCCAAAAGGCTGGGCCACTCCACACAAAACAGTAGCCAAAGAAAAATGCAAGCAAGCCAATAAAAAATCCATGCCAGGTCATGGCATAGAGTTCGAAGGGCATCGGTTTAACAAAAAGCACTTCGCCAATGAAGGCTGCGGCTACCACCACCAAACCAATCGGTTTACTAAAGAGATGTTGAACAAACAGAACCACTTTGTTCGCGCTGTTTTGTTTGAAATAATAGCACAACGGAGCAAGCAACACCACGTATATAAAGATGTTTGCCAGGAACCAGAGATGGCCGGGGTCGTAGATATAAGTGAGACTCATGTTATAATAGTGCCGCCACAACAATTGGTGCAGCGGCACGATGGCAAACATGCCAAATACAAACGGAAGCAAAATGCGCTTGGCTCGTTCGGCAAACAGTTGCACAAGCGTGCGTTGTTGCATAGCAAAGTACACGCCCATGCCCGACACAAAGAACAACAAAGGTATGCGCCACACGTTTAGCATTGCCATGGGCGTCCACAGCCCTGGCCACAGTTTAGGTGTGGTAATGAAACCAATCATAACTCCCCACGACTGAAAGCCAACGGCTACGTGGTAAATCAAAAGCAATCCTATGGCGATTACTCGTAGCCAATCAATGTCGTAACGTCTCATACAAATCAAGTATTGGGTAATGAGTATTGAGATGTGAGAAAAATAAATTGATTCATTACCTCCTATCTCAATACGCGCCTCATTGCTATTTCAGCATCTCGGCAATTTCAGGGCGCGTTTTTTCTATGTATGTGTAGTCTAGTTTCAAACCCATGGGGCCCAGTACATTACCCATCATGTCGTAAGCATCTTTCATGTCGTTAAATGAACCAGCCACATTATCGTAAGCGGTGGCTCCGTATTTGTTTTTAATTGTCTTATCGACTCCCCTTTCAAGCAATAGTTGCACGATTTCGGGGCGGCAAAAGAATGCTGCAGTATGTAAAGCGGTAGAACCATCGGTGTTCTGAAAGTTCAGATCCGCACCAGCGTCAATCAGTACTTTGGCAATTTCTGTTTTACCAAACACGGCTGCGCTGATCAGCGGACTAGAGCCACCAAAAGGATCGGGCACGTTCAGGTCGCTTCCGGCAGAAATGTGCTGTTTCACAGCTTCCATATTGTCCGATATCACGGCCGTGTGAAGATCTACATCTGGAGCACCTCCCATTTTTGTTTCCTTGGTGCTACAGGCAGACACAGCAATCACCAACAGGCAGCAGGCAAGGGTCTTAATCATTGCATTCATAGTAATCATGGTTTTTGTTTTTTTGATGGCAAAGGAAAGAACAGCGAACAGGCCGCACTTAACACTACCGTAGCCGAAGCCATCAATTTTGCGGGAATCAGTATCAATTTTGTTGCACAGGTATCAATTTTGAAGCAAACAGGGCTTTGGATACTGGTTTAAAACCCCCATGCACAACCAGATTTTTTAATTTTCTTCCAATGAACGTTCGCGTTTAAGTTTCACCATTGGTTTTTGTTATTTCGCCCTGATTTCACGCTTGCATGTTCGACAATCCCACCGATAAGGAATCTCTTAAGCAATTGACCGACACGGTAGAACGCAACCTGGCCAACGAGCAGTTTGGGGTGAGCGAGTTGGCCGATGCCCTGAACATGAGCCGCTCTAACCTGCTGCGCAAAGTAAAAAAGGCCACCAACTTGTCGGTAAGCCAACTGATAAGCCAGGTGCGGTTGCAACGGGGCATGGAGTTGCTCCGCACGGGTTCATTGAATGTATCGGAAGTAGCGCACCAGGTTGGCTTTAGCAGTACCTCGTATTTCATCAAATGCTTTCGCGAACATTTCGGCTACCCGCCCGGTGAGGTTGGCAAGCGCGCCAACGAATCAGAACCGCTTCCAGTAGCGCCACCGCCATCAGCAGGAACCAGCAAAAAAATGATCTCAGTTGCAGCCGCAGTATTTGTATTGATTGTATTAGGTTGGGTAACGTACCACTATTGGCCAGCCCAAGCGGAAGTGGTGGTTGGAAAGTCGATAGCCGTTTTGCCGTTTAAGAACGACAGTAATGATAGTACCAATGTGTACCTCATCAACGGCTTGATGGAGTCTACACTTAATAACCTTCAGAAGATTAAAGACCTGCGTGTAATCAGTCGCACATCTGTAGAGAAATACCGCAACAATCCTAAAACAATTCCTGAGATGGCCCACGAGTTGAACGTTGCCTACTTTGTAGAAGGCAGCGGACAAAAAATGGGCGACCGTATTGTGTTAACCATTCAATTAATAGATGGCGCTACCGATCGCCACTTGTGGAGCCGGCAATACAGGCGCGAAACCAAAGACATCTTTGCCTTGCAGCAGGAAATCTCGAACGACATTGCCGGAGAGATTCAAGCGGTAATTACATCCGATGAAAAAGACCGGATTCAAAAAAAACCCACACAAAACCTGGAAGCTTACGATGCCTTTCTAAAAGGAGTTGACTTGTTGCAGAGAGGGGGCACACCCAACCTCACGCAATCGCTGGTTTATTTCAATGAAGCAATTTCGAAGGACCATACGTTTGCATTGGCCTACGCTTGTGCGGGCATGGCGTGTTATTACCTTGATATGTTTCATGCAGAAAAAATGTATGTTGATAAGCTGGGCGCTTACGCGGATAAGGCAGTGCTGCATGATCCTCATTTGGCCGAAAGCGTAATGGCGAAAGGTATGTACTACCTTAACCGAAAGGAGTACAAGGAAGCATTACCGTATCTGGAGCGTGCACATGAATATAATCCCAACTCAGATGAAGTGCTCGGGTTGTTAACTGACTTTTATTATATGTATTTGCCCAACACGGGCAAGTACCTGGAGTATGCATTGAAGGGTTTGAAGTTGAATGCCAACTCTGGCGATTCTGTTTCCATTAGTTATTTCCATTTGCGTTTAGGAAACGCACTAATACAATCTGGTTTTGTCGATCAGGCGCTGGAACACATTGACAAATCGCTGGAGTATAATCCTCAAAATGCTTTCTCGCGCTATGTGCGTGCATTTGTGCTGTATGCCAAAGAAGGCGACCTGAAATACACCCGCGAACTTTTGCAAGCGGAATTTCAACGAGACACCAACCGATATGATATTCTGCAGGATATTGCTAAGGTGAGTTATTACCTGAAGGATTATGAGGCTGCCTATAAATACTATAAGAGATTTAACTACCAGCGCGAAACGCAAAAAATAGATGCGTTTGAACACGAAAACCTGGTGATCGGCCGCGTGTATGAATTGGCGGGCGAAACCGAAAAAGCAAAAGCATTTTATGAGCGATACTGGCAGTACTTGCAGCGCGATCAAACCGCTTATAAGAACATTGGGCTGGCCGTTTATTATTGCCAGATGAATGATCGTGCTAAGGCCCTTGAACATATGCGATTATTTACACAGGAAGACAACATTCAATATTGGGTTATCCTGTTTATGGATAAAGGCCCGGAGCTAACGGAGATAGAAGCCTCGCCTGAGTTTAAAGTTCTCTTAAAGGAAGTAGAGCGAAAATTCTGGGCCAATCATAACAAACTAAAGCGAACATTGGAAGAACAGGGGTTGTTGTAGTGGGGCCCTCAGGCAGACCCAACGAGTTAAACTCTTGATATTTTTTTATCTTTCAATGTATGGTTCCGGTGTCAATCGATTCAGTAAGCGTTTCTTTTCAAACGCAGTTGGCCATTCAGGGTCTTTCTGTACAATTTCTGCCCAACCGGATAACGGCAATACTTGGTCGCAGCGGCAGTGGCAAATCCACGTTGCTTCAGTTGGTGAATGGATTGGTGAAGCCCCAATCAGGCCAAGTATTAATCCATCAACAACCCATCGACTATCACAATCTTTCGCAGTTGCGTTTGAAGATGGGATATGTGGTGCAGGGGCTCGGCTTGTTCCCGCACCTTACCATTAGTCAGAACATTTCTATGTTGGCCAAAGTAGTGCCTGTTGAAAACAGCGATCAGCGTGTGCGCGAGTGGATGGAATTAACAGAATTACCGCTTCATTACACTGAGCGATATCCACATGAGCTTTCGGGAGGTGAACAACAGCGGGTGGCTATCTGCCGCGCGCTGTTTCTCGATCCACCCATGCTGTTGATGGATGAGCCATTCAGCGCACTCGACCCGATTACCCGTTTCCAGATGCAGCAAGAACTAATGAAACTGCAGCGACACAAGCCACGCACGGTGCTGTTCGTAACCCACGATTTAAGAGAGGCTGCACGCATTGCTGATTATATATTAGTAATGGACAAAGGAGTGCTCCAGCAATTTGATACAAAAGACCGGGTGTTGCAAAACCCTGCAACTGATGTGGTTCGCCAATTTATTCAAACAGCTACGTTATGAATACACATCTGCGAATTTTACTAACGGTGTTCATGATTTTATCAGCTGCTTTACGCGAAGGCCGAAGCCAACAAACCATTGTAGTGGGCGCCAAGCATTTTACAGAAGGTTATATTTTAAGCGAGCTGGCCGCGCAATTGTTGGAAAGCAAAGGCTTTGTGGTGAAACGGCAATACAACCTGGGTGGCACCATGGTTTGTTTTGAAGCGCTACGCAAAGGCGAAATAGACATTTATCCTGAGTACACCGGAACCATCGGTTCAGAGATATTAAAAGCAAACACTTCTTTGAGCCTGCCGCAAATTCAAGAAAGGGTTGCAGATCAATATGAGTTAGGCATTTCAGAGCCACTCGGCTTCAATAACACCTATGCGCTTGTAATACCAGCTAAGTTGGCTGTGGAAAAGCAAATTCGCACCATAACCGACTTACAACGCCACCCCTATCTTAAAGCAGGTATCAGCTATGAATTTTTGAAACGAAATGATGGATGGAAGAACCTGGCCCAAACGTATCAGTTGCCGCAAAAGCCGGTGGCACTGGAACATGGCTTGGCCTATCAGGCCATGAACGAAAATCAGATAGACTTTACCGATGCCTATTCTACCGATGGCGAAATTAAAGCCAACAATTTGATAGTTCTCCGCGATGATAAATCCTTTTTCCCAAGGTACGAAGCCGTCTACTTTTATAAAGACGAACTGTCGAGTTTGCTCAAGCCGGTGTTGGCCGTGCTTGAGAAGCGTATTGATGAAGATAAAATGCAGGCGATGAATGCGGAAGTTTTGTACAATGGAAAAACATTTCAGCAGGTAGCTGCGGATTTTCTTTTAAAAGAAGGAATTATTGCGAATGAACAAGATGCAACTTCTCAAACAGCCGACATCTGGAAAAAAACAAGCAGACACTTGCTGTTGACTTTTGGCGCAGTGGTACTGGCAGTGTTGGTAGCACTTCCGTTAGCAATTGGGTTGAACCGACAACCGGTGGCAGCCAATGCGGTGTTGTATGTGGCGGGTCTGTTGCAAACCATTCCTTCCATCGCTTTGCTGGCCATCATGATTCCACTATTGGGCATTGGAATTTTACCGGCCACGGTGGCGTTGTTCCTTTATGCGCTGTTGCCCATTCTGCGCAATACGCTGGTGGGCTTACGCACGGTCGATCCACTCCTTAAAAAAGTAGCCGATGGCATGGGTCTTCCACCTGTTGCCCGCCTTAGGTGGGTCGAGCTTCCATTGGCGATGCCGTCCATTTTGGCAGGAATCAGAACAGCAGCGGTTATCAGTGTAGGCACGGCCACGTTGGCCGCATTTATTGGTGCCGGTGGCCTGGGCGAATACATTGTAGCCGGACTTGCATTGAACAACACGCGCATGATACTCCAAGGGGCACTTCCTGCAGCCGCACTGGCCATTCTCATCGAGTGGGGATTCGAAGGCATTGAACGGCTGCTTATTCCCAGGCATTTGCTAAATAGAAATGGAGAAAGGTAATTGGCAATGGAATTGGTTATCAAATAGCTATCCGGGTCACTCGTTTTTTAAGAGATCTACAGGATTGACCTTAGTGCTTCTAATAATATTGGCAATGGTGCCCAGCATCAGAATAGCAATAAGAATTAGTATAGTTTGCCCGATGGTTGTGATATTTTGATCGATTCGAATAACGTACTCTGAAAGCCAAAGGTGACTTGTGCTCCATGCGAATGGAATGGCGATACCTAAGCTGATAAGTACGATGATAAAAAACTCTTTAGACATTAGCATCACAAGAGAACTCTGAGTAATACCTAGAATCTTTCTTATGCCAATTTCTTTTGCTCTCTGCCCTAGCGTTAGGCTCGAGAGGGAATACAACCCAATAGCAGCAAGAAGAATTGCGGTGAGGCTGAACACTTGCGTAACTCGCCCAGTAGTCTTCTCTTGTTCAAGCATCTTGTCAACCTTGGTTTCTAAAAACGTGTAATTAAATACATCCGATGAAAATAATTTTAGATACAAACTCTTCACGTTTTCTAATTCTGTTAGGTTTTTCAGTTTAAGTAAGATTTTTCCATTCGCTAAGCCGCTGGAATTAATCGGAGTAATTACCAGCGGCTTGACAGGTTGCGTCAAGTCCTGATAATGAAAGTCGGACACCACACCCACTATAGTAATCTGTTCATCAAATGCGTGTATTGTCTCATCAAGAATGTGTGTCGGGGTTTCAAATCCTGCCATTTTAACAAATGCATTGTTAACTATAGCCTGCTTATTATTTCCATTGTTCTGCGTAGTGAAATTACTACCCGATAAGAATTTTAGCTCCAGAAGATTTGCAAAGAGACTATCGACTTCATATTGGTTGAAGTAAGCCTCAACACGATTGTTGTTGTTAAAAATCCAACCTAATTGATACCCCATTCGCTCACTTCCCGGATAAGACAACTCATTAATTAGTGATAAGCGGCTGTCTGAATTATTCTGTGGGAGTTCATTAACAAACCAGGCTATTTCGTTTTCCGATTCATTCTGAGGAAGAGACAGCATAACTATTTTTTCTGTAGCAAACCCCAAATTGATGTTTCTTAGAAAATGAATCTGGTGGTGAACGGTTAAGGTAAAGAAGACCAGAAACGTAGTGAATGTTAGCTGACCAACAACTAAAACTTTTCTTATCCTGTTATTACCCATACCTGAATAGCCTTTGAGTCCACTAATAGCAGTACCTCTGAATGAATAGAAGATAGGATAGAAACTTCCAGCAAGTATTACCAGTAAGAAAAGAGCAGTCGAAATGGTAAGCAAGGAATAATTGGCGAAAGGAAAGAAAGATAGCGACTTGCCCGTTAATTGATTAACGTAAGGCAGTAGAGTAGCAAGTAGTATTATTGAGATAAGAAATGTTAGCACGGCCACGGCAAAAGACTCAAAAACAAACTGTCTTATCAGTCCATTTTTATCTATTCCCATTAATTTTCTAACCGCCACTTCGTGTATTCTTTCGGTGTAAAGTGAGGTTGAAAAACTAGAATGATTGAAAATAACAATAATCAGGATAAGCGTTCCGAGGGTAATAAGAACTTTTAGATATGCCGGATTTCCCTTAACACTATCGCCACTTAATTGCTTTGAGAAATGAATAGTAATTAATGGTTGCAATGAAAGCTTAATGGTTGACTCCATGGCATATTCTTTACCATAGTATGATAAGGCTCGTTCGGTGGCGATAGCGTTTATTTGGAATTCGAGGTCTTGAGCGCCATCCGAATTACTTAATAAAACATACGTGAATCCGGCTGGATTACCCCAGTCATTATCGTGCATCGAAAAATCGTGCGACAATAAAGCCTCATAGTATAAATCAGAATTTTTGGGCAGATCATTAATTACACCCACTACGCCATATGTCTGATGGTCGATAATTACTGCTTTGTTAATTGGAGATTGATTGCCAAATAATTTCTTGGCCAACGATTGCGTTATCACCATTGAATAGGGCTTCGAAAAAGCGGTGGGGTTCCCTTCTATGAAAGGGTGCTTGAAAACATCAAAAAATTCTTTGTCAACCTTAAAAACGTTTTCTGCTTCGAAAACCCGGTTATTACCTGATTTGTATTGTATCGTAATACTACCTTTATGAGGAAATACCCTGACAGACGCTTGTACCTGCGAGAATTGCGTTCTTAGCATTGGCGAGACACCGGGGAAAGATTCCGCCATACTTAAGTCTGACCCAGAGTTGGTTTTGTATTCTGTTACTACTCTATAAATTCTGTCATGATCTGTTATGTGTTTGTCATGCGACAATTCATCAATCGAATAGATAGTAATAAATAGCACAGAGCTCAACCCAAAACTCAGCCCAAGCACGTTGAGTAGAAACGCAAAGTATCTTTTTTTTGCACTTCTAGTCAGAATATTCAAAGCAGTATTCTTCATCAGGTGTTTGATAGCCCTAATGAAGGTAGTACTTGGAATCTAGAAATTAAAAAACCTTCGTGTACAACTCTTGCTGCGCGGTAGCCTGTTCGTGGCGCACCTGCAGAATTTCGAATACGTTCTTTTTGATAGTAAGGGCAATATCGCCTGTGGGTAGATCATTGCAATCCAAACCAAAGGGGTCTTCAATTTCCTGTGCCATCAACTCCAATCCCAACATGGCAAAAAAGATAAACATGGTGAGTGGAATGGTATAGAAACCAAAATCCATAAAAAGACCAAAAGGCAACATCAGGCCATAGAGCGACACAAACACCTTGATGTATACTGCGTAGCTGAAAGGTATCGGTGTTTTTTTGATACGCTCGCAGGCACCCATAATATCCACCAATGCGTGGTGTTGGGGCCTCAGGTTAATCAGGTCCGCATCGGTGAAGGCACCAGCCTTATAGACCACCTGCATTTTTTGGTAAATGGCTGTGGCCAGGTAGCCGGGTTTGTGTTGTGATGCCTGTAGTTCTCTCTTTTCATCATCATTCAGGTAGATTAACTCTTCTATTTTTACACCCTGGCGCAGGTGTTCTTTCAGCGCAATACAGAAATTGGAAATGTACTTGGCAAAGAACGCTCGGCTTGTTTGATCATCTTTAGGCAGGGCTGCTTGCAGATTCATAGCCAGCGAACGGGTATTGTTAACCAGAGCACCCCATTGTTTACGGCCCTCCCACCAGCGGTCGTACGCGGTATTGGTGCGGAATACCAACAGAATACTTAACACTATACCCAGCAACGAAAAAATGCTGGAGTTGAGTCGAGGTTCTATTTCGAAATACGACAACGAAACGCAAATCACCGCAGAGAGTATGCCCACCATCATCACTCCATTTAAAATTTTGCGAATGGTCCAACTGGTGGTGAGATTCCAGATATCTCTAAACCAGTTTTTATTGGGCTCGTAAACAATCATGCGGTGTTGGTTTATTTTTTTCTGCCTATTAATTTTCAGCGAGGTATTCGTGTACAAATTTAATCGCCATGGCTCCTTCGCCCACGGCAGAAGCCACCCTGTTCATGGCACCGGCCCGCACATCGCCCGCAGCAAAAATACCCGGGCTACAGGTTTCGAGCAGGTAGGGCTCGCGGTTCAGCTTCCAGGTTTTCTTAAACTGTTCGTATTTCAATAAGTCGCGGCCTGTTTCAATAAACCCTTTGTCGTCTTTAATGATATCCAATCCCAGCCAATCGGTAATGGGTTTAGCCCCGATAAAAATAAACAACGCAGCGGCCTTGGCTTGCCTGCGTTCGCTCGTAACCAGGTTTTCTATACAAACCTCTTCCAGCTTATCGCCACCCAATACCTGCCCCACAACCGATTCGGACACCACCACAATGTTAGGAGTGGATTTGATCTGATCAATTAAATATTGCGACATCGTGCTCGACAGATCGGGCTTGCGGATAACCATGTACACCTGCTGCGCAAAGTTGGCCAGGTACATGGCTGCCTGCCCGGCTGAATTGCCTCCGCCCACAATGTAGACATCGCGTTGGCGACAGGCATGCGCTTCGGTGGTGGAGGCACCATAGTAAACGCCTGCACCCGTAAATTGCTCCACGCCCGTTGCCTCCAGCGAGCGGTAATCCACACCGGTGGTAATAACAATGCTGCGTGCGTTCAGTTCGCTGCCATCTTTCAGCGTAATGATCTTATAATTGTCCTTCAGTGAAATTGCAGTTACCTCTTGTGGCAGAAGAAACTCAACACCAAACTTACCAGCTTGCGAAATAGCCCTGCGCGAAAGTTCAGCACCACTTAACCCGTTGGGAAAGCCCAGGTAATTTTCTATGCGAGAACTGGTGCCTGCCTGCCCACCGGGTGCACGTTTCTCAATCAGAGCAGTGTTGAGTCCTTCCGAGCCACCATAGACCGCTGCTGCCAACCCGGCCGGTCCAGCACCTATTATCGCCACATCGTACATGGTTTTGGATGCGCGCGATTTCATGCCTGTTTTTTCGGCCAGGGCAGACAGGGCCGGATTCAGCAACACCGAGCCATCTTCAAAGAAAACAGCAGGCAGGTCTTTGTGATCAATTTTATTCAACGCCACCAACGTGCCGGCTTCCTCATTTGTCTCCACGTCCAACCATTGGTAAGGAATGAGGTTTCCCGAAAGAAAATCTTTTACGTGGTGCGATCGGGGCGACCACTGATAACCAACCACCCGAATACCCTGGAAGGCAGGCCTGAATTGGCTGAGCCATTCATCCAACTGCTCGTTCAATACGGGGAATAATTTTTCTTCGGGCGGATCCCACGGCTTCATCAGGTAGTAGTCGAGCTGCACATCGTTGATGGCTCGAATTGCCGCTTCTGTATCGGAGTAAGCCGTGAGTAGTACGCGTTTCGCTTCGGGAAAAATGACGCGTGCTTTGGTTAGAAAATCCACCCCCAGCATTTCGGGCATACGCTGGTCGGAAAGAAAGAGCGCCACTGTCTCGTTTTTATTTTTCAGGTCCGCAAGTGACTGTAGCGCTTCCGTTGCGGAGGTAGTGCTGAGAATGCGGTAGTCGTTACCGTAATTGTTGCGCAAGTCGCGGGCCACTGCGCGCAACACCTGCGGGTCGTCATCAACAGCTAATAGAAAAGGTTTCTTCATGGCCAGTTTACTCTAAAGGAAAACACACACGGAATTCGGTGCGCCCCGGCTGGGTAAACACATCTACTCTTCCCTTGTGTTGGTTTACTATTCTTTGCACCACTTCCAGCCCCAGGCCAGTACCTTTGCCAATGGCTTTGGTGGTAAAGAAAGGATCGAAAATTTTATCAACTACCTCTTTCGGTATGCCTGCTCCATTATCGATTACCGAAACCAAAACAAATTCCCGGTCTTTTCGGGTTTTGATTTCGAGCTCGCTGTCGGGTTTACCCTCCATCGCATCCACGGCATTGTCAATCAGGTTGGTCCACACCTGGTTCATTTCACTCACAAAAATTTTGGCGGCAGGCAACGTGTTGTCGTAATTTTCCACCAACCTGATGTTGTTCTTCTTGATTTTGTGGTTCAGCATCGTAAGCGTATTGCGGATGCCGATGTGGATGTCGGTACTGTGTTTTTCTGGCGACCGATCCATATGGGTGTAGCCTTTCACCGAAGTAACCAGCGTATTGATTCGCTGGGCGGCTTCCTCAATTTCGCCTACTAACTTCTCGGTAGTAAGCACCTGGTGCACCCAGCCAATGACGGCTGCACGGTCTTCGGCACGAATCCAACCATCTATTTGTGCCAGGTCTTGTGTTTCAAATCCATATTCTACCAATGTTTCTGCCAGATGGTATCCGTCTGGCACATCGTGCTGCTCCAACCAATCGGTTAGTTCGTCTTCACGTGCCGACTTCTCCATCAGCGAAAGCATTTTGTCTTGTCGCGATAATTTGGCGAACACCAGCTCATTTACCTTGTCTACGATTTCGCTGGTGGCCTGTATTTTCATCACCCGCTTAAACTTGTCGGGCACGTTGCCGAGGTGCTTTCTTAATTCTTGTGCACTGCGCACCACTGCAGCCGAGGGATTGTTGAGCTCGTGCGCCAGCCCGGCAGAGAGTTTGCCCAGTGCCATCATCTTTTCGTTTTGTTGCTGGTACTTGGTAAAGTCTCGCACGCGGTCGGTCATATTGTGCACCAATGCCTCCGTTAGTTCATAGCAAGTGCTCACCATTTCCGGGAAAAGATTGCGGTGCAAAAAGAAAAGGGTTACATCGCCCACCGCAAAGCCTTCAGCGGCTGCGGCCTTCATGCGTGAGTAAGGCAACCGGCCCATGATGTCGTACTTTTCGTAATTACCACCCAGGTTTCTGCGCTGGCCTGCCTGTACCACATAGAGGGCCACTTCACCCGAAAGCAGAATCTGAAATCCGTCAATCGGGTCTCCATTTTTAAACACTGCGCTTCCGTCTGGATATTGGTTTACCGTTCCCTTCTCGGCCAGCCAGAGAAATTGGGCATCGGGCACGGCATGTAGTTCGGGCACTTGTTTTAACTCTTTGAGCAGGTCTGCCTGGTTCATGCTTTTAATTTAACGCCTTTTATAAAGGAAATGAATCTGGTGCGAAAAAGAAGGTTTAGACAAGGACGAAGCGGGGCATTGTTTATTTTTACACTTCATCCAAACCATAAAAACATGCGCTTAGTTGCAACAATGGCCTGTATCTTATTCGCAATGCTAGCCACCGCACAACCGAAGAGTCTCTTCAACGGAAAAGATCTTACCGGTTGGAAAGTTTATGGCACTGAGAAATGGTATGTAGACAAAGGTGAACTTGTTTGTGAAAGCGGCCCCGACAAACAATATGGCTACCTGGCAACAGACGCTTCTTACAAAAACTTCCGGCTATCGGTAGATTTTTTTCAGGAATCGAACGGCAACAGTGGAGTTTTTTTTCACAGCTCCATAGAGGGCACCAAAATTACCGGATGGCAGGCAGAGGTAGCCCCGCTTAATGCGCATACGGGTGGTATTTATGAATCGTATGGCAGAGGTTGGCTGATACAGCCCGAAGCGGCCAAGGAAAAATTTCTAAAGCCCGATGCGTGGAATACCCTGGTGGTGCAGGTGATTGGCAACGAAGTTACCACGTGGCTCAATGGCGAGCAGATGATCTTTTTAGCCGATGAAAAGATAGGTACGGCTACCGGGCAAATTGCACTGCAGATTCACGATGGCGGAGGCGTAAAAGTACGCTGGCGCAATCTGAAGATAGAAGAACTATAAGTATAAGAACCCTTAGCGTTGCTTACTGGCAGGCATGCTGCGTGAATAGCTGAGTATATTCAGCACCGTGGCCGATGAAGGCTCAGCCTCCGACTCGTTCAGTTGCTGGCGTAGTGCTTTTAACTCGTTGTACTGGGCCTGCAATTCCGAATCGCACAAAAGGGCCTTATTGATCTCCTTCGATTCCTCCTCCGAGGTCTCGCGGTATAGGTATTTGATCAAATCGTTTTGGGTAAAGATTTTTATCATAGGCGATGTTAGATTTCATCATTCTCTTTCGCAGGTTGATCAGCGCATACCTCATTCGTCCCAGCGCTGTGTTAATACTCACACCTGTTTTGTCGGCAATCTCCTGGAAGCTCATCTGCAGGTAGTGCCGCATAATCAGCACCTGCTTCTGTTCGTCCGGAAGCTCCTTAATAAATGTGCGCAGGGCCGTTTTGGTGTCGCGCATTACCTGCACGTCTTCAAACGATTCTGCCGCAAACTGAACCGAGTCGAAAACGCGGTGGCCATCTTCCAGCACTACTTCGGGGTAACGCTTGTCTCTGCGGAAGTAGTCGATGGCCAGGTTGTGCGCAATCCGGCTGATCCAGGGTAAGAACTTGCCCTCTTCGTTATAGCGCCCACCTTTAATCGTGTTGATCGCTTTAATAAACGTTTCCTGCAGAAGGTCCTCTGCCACGTAGCGGTCTTTCACTATTAAATAAATGGCCGTATAAATACGGGACTTGTGTCGGTGAAGTAGCATCTCAAACGCCTCTTCGTTACCTGTTTGATAGAGCGACACCAATTGGCTGTCGCTGAATCTGCTGTCTATCATGCAATCTCACTTTTTGGTAACGTAAAAACAGCGCTCGATAGTGTCCGGGGTTAAGTAGAAATAATGTTTGAGGTGAGAAAAGTAGAAAGATTTGGATACAACGCAAAAAATTTTCAAAAAATCTTGCCAGTAATGAAAAATCTTGAGCTATTTGGAGCGATTTTTTCAGGACGATATATGGCTGTGAGCAAAAAGCGCGTTATTAAAAGTTTGGATACCCTGAACGAGGAATTGAGGGAGCTATTGAGGGACCAGTATCCCAACGGATACGAGGCCAGTATCACCCGTATTACCAACGCAAAAAGGGAACCCATCTTCGTGTTTCCACTGGAAACGGACGATGCCACCTATTTGATTAAAGTACCCGTTACCAAAAACAGCGATGGCGAGTACGATGTGGAGGCACAGGAGAAAGATGAATTTGGGGCCGCCCCTGGTGACAACGATGATTTCGATAACAACAACGATGACGATTTCGAAAGCAGCAGTAGCGGAAGCGATTACGAAGAAGAAGGCGGTGGCAGCAAGCGGGGCCGCGAAGCCAGCTACGATCCCGACTTTGACGACTAGGCTTTATTAAGATATTTTTAAACCGAGAAGGAACACCATCCGCATGGGTGGTGTTTCTTATTTTTGCAGACTTTCATGAGCAAACTTCCCGTTCCGGCCGATTCAAACCTTGATGAACTAAGTCCCAAAGATTTTATCATTATTAAACGGGCACGGGTTAATAACCTTAAAAACCTGAGCGTGGCCATTCCACGCAATAAACTGGTAGTCATCACCGGCCTGTCGGGTTCAGGCAAATCTTCCCTCGCCTTCGATACGCTTTTCGCTGAAGGCCAGCGCATGTACGTGGAAAGCTTGAGTTCTTACGCCCGCCAGTTTCTTGGGCGCATGGAAAAACCAGAGGTGGACTACATCCGCGGGGTGTCCCCTGCCATCGCTATCGAGCAAAAGGTAAACACACGCAACCCGCGTTCTACCGTAGGCACCACCACCGAAGTATACGATTACCTGAAACTGCTCTTTGCGCGCATCGGCAAAACTTATTCGCCCATTAGTGGCAAAGAAGTAAAACGCGACTCGGTAACCGATGTGGTGGATGCCATCAACCGGTTGCCGGAAGGTACGCGCATTATGGTTAGCTGCCCGCTGAAGTTGCAGAAAGGGCGCAAGCTGGAGGAGGAACTGAACTTGCTGCTGAGCAAGGGTTTTGCACGTGTGCTGATGGATGGAGAAGTGAAATTTATTGAAGAACTGCTCAATCCACCGCCTCCCGAGGGCAAAAAGAAACCTGCCGCGAAAAAACCAAAGATTGCAGGCGAGTTTGAAATTCTAATAGACCGGGCAGCTGTGAATGCGGCCGATGAAGACCTTACCTTCCGTCTTTCCGATTCCGTACAAACGGCTTTCTTCGAGGGTCATGGCGATTGTTATGTACACGTAGAGGGCAAATCCACGCAGCATTATTCCGACCGCTTCGAGTTGGATGGGCTCACCTTCACCGAACCTTCGCCCAATTTTTTCAGCTTCAACAATCCGTACGGTGCTTGCCAGACTTGTGAAGGCTTTGGTAAAGTATTGGGTATTGACGAAGACCTGGTAATCCCCGACAAAAGCATGTCGGTGTTTGAAGGCGCAGTGGCCCCCTGGCGGGGCGAAGTAATGAGTCAGTGGCTCAAGCCGCTGGTGAAGAATGGCATCAAATTCGATTTTCCCATCCATCGGCCCTATAATGAGCTGAGCCGCAAAGAGGTAGAGTTGCTCTGGAATGGCAACGAACATTTCGATGGCATCAACGACTTCTTTAAATACCTGGAGTCGAAGATGCATAAGATACAGTACCGTGTAATGCTGTCGCGCTACCGCGGCCGCACTACGTGCCCCGATTGTAGGGGAACACGTCTGCGCAAAGATGCTTCGTACGTCAAAATCAACGATACCTCCATCACCGACCTGGTACTGCTACCCATAGAAGAAGCCCTGGTGTTTTTCCAGGAGCTGAAGTTGCCTGAATACGACAAAAAAGTATCGGAACGGCTGCTGACAGAAATCAAATTCAGGCTGGGGTACCTGGCAAAGGTTGGCTTGGGTTACCTCACCTTGAACCGTCTTACCAATACATTGTCGGGTGGAGAATTTCAGCGCATTAAGCTGGCTACTTCGCTCGGTAGCGCGCTCGTTGGCTCCATGTACATAATGGACGAACCCAGCATTGGTCTGCATCCACGCGATACAGAAAGAATGGTGGAGGTGTTGAAGTCTTTGCGCGATCTGGGCAACACGGTTATTGTGGTGGAGCACGAGGAGGAGATCATGCGGGCCGCAGATCAGATCATCGATATCGGCCCCGATGCAGGCAGCCACGGTGGCGAGTTGGTGTTTCAGGGGTCATTGAAAGATTTGAATGGCAAGGTGCAATCGCACACCACCGACTACCTGAGTGGGCGGGAAAAAATACCGGTGCCAACTGTAAGAAGAAAATGGAAAGACAGCGTAACCGTGGTAGGTGCACGCGAAAACAACCTGAAAAATCTTACCGTACAATTTCCTTTGGGTGTGCTAACGGTAGTTACAGGCGTAAGCGGCTCGGGTAAGTCCACACTGATTAAAAAAATATTATACCCTGCGGTGGGGCGGTTAAATGGTTCGGTAGCCGAAACACCCGGGCGGTATGATAAACTAGAGGGCGACTTTAGCAAAATTACCCAGGTAGAGTTTGTAGACCAGAACCCGATCGGTAAATCATCGCGGTCCAACCCCATCAGCTATGTGAAAGCATATGATGCCATCCGGCAGCTCTATGCAGATCAGCCGCTGGCGCAGCAACGCGGGTACAAGCCTTCGCATTTTTCTTTCAACGTAGAAGGCGGCCGTTGCGATAATTGCGAGGGTGAGGGCGAAATAAAAGTGGAGATGCAGTTCATGGCCGATATTTACCTGAAGTGCGAGGTATGTCAGGGCAAACGCTTTAAACAAGATGTGTTGGAAATAGAACACAAAGGCAAATCCATTGCCGATGTGCTCGATCTTACTGTGGAAGACGCATTGGAGTTTTTCCGCGATAAGAAATCGGTGTATGAAAAAATTCTTCCTCTGTTTGAAGTGGGCTTGGGTTATGTGAAGTTGGGGCAATCGTCTAATTCTTTAAGCGGTGGCGAAGCACAGCGCGTGAAGCTGGCATCATTCCTGGGCAAAAATTCATCGGAAGCCAAAGACCACATTCTCTTTATTTTTGATGAACCCACCACCGGCCTGCACTTTCACGACATCAGCAAACTGCTGAAAGCCATCAACGCCTTGGTAGACCAGGGGCACAGTGTAATTATTATTGAGCATAACCTCGAGATAATCAAATGTGCCGACTGGATTATCGACCTGGGCCCCGAGGGTGGAGAAAAAAAAGGCGGCCAGTTGTTGTTTGCCGGCATCCCAGAGGAAATGGTAAAAAAAACGAAGGGATATACGGCAGGTTTTCTGAAAGAAAAATTGAAGTAACGGTGAGCGAATCACTCGAAAATACTTTTAACACCATTGCCGATGGCCTGGCAGAACATGGGTATGCAGTAATCGAAAATTTTCTTTCAGCACAAGAAGTGGAGGCTATTCTGAAGCTGGAAGATTTTCAGCAAGGCATGGCCCGTTTTAAGAAAGCAGGTATTGGCAAAACAGACAAACAAATCAACGAAGCCATTCGAGGTGATTATATTCAATGGATTGACCGCGCAACGGCCAGCCCTCCGCTTCAGGTTTACCTGCAACGATTGAATGACCTGGTAGGCTTTGTGAACCAAACGCTTTTTCTAAGCCTGAAAGATTATGAAGTACACATGACGATCTACCCAGTGGGCACGTATTATAAAAGGCACCTCGATCAATTTAAAGCAGACGATCACCGGAAGCTTTCAGTTATCTGCTACCTAAACCCCCACTGGACGGAAGCGGAAGGCGGACAACTGCGTATGTATTTGCCTGACGGCCCCAAAGACGTATTTCCAATGGCCGGCACACTGGTTTGCTTTCGCAGCGACTTGTTAGAACACGAGGTGTTGCCTGCTACACGCGCTCGCATGAGCCTCACCGGCTGGATGCTGGACCAGCATGCCGATTTGCGGCATTTGTAGTATATTCGTTCAGTGAAGTTTAGCATAGAAGATAAGCCGCACACCCTCATGGAGGTTTTTAAATCTCTGCCAGAAGGCACTTTGGCCGAGCTGATTGATAACCAACTCTACATGTCACCATCCCCGGCACATATCCATCAAAAAGTACTGAAGAAAATCGTACGCAAGCTCGATCAAGTGGTGGAAGACAATGGCCTTGGCGAGGTTATTATGGCTCCTTTCGATATTTTTCTGGATGATACTGAAAATGCAGTGCAGCCCGATATTGTCGTGCTGCTTAAGTCTAACAAAGGCTCCTTTACAGATACCGGACATTTTAAGGGTGTGCCTGATTTATTGGTGGAGGTTCTTTCATCGGGAAATAGAAACCACGACCTAATAAGAAAGCAAGAACTGTATGAAAGATTTGGTGTGAAAGAATATTGGGTGATTGATCCCTCCACCCGACTGGCCATGATTTTTCAACTAGTGAATGGTACGTATGTAAAAACAAACGAGGCGATTGCAAGTATACAATCGCCTCTGCTCAACGCTCAAATTTCTTTCTAACCTACTTCGGGAACAAACTTTTGTTAATTCCCGGAATCAGCGTCATTGCGTTTTTGTAATAAATCTTTTTAAGAATTTCATCGGGCAAGCCAATGCCATACATGCGCCAGAATGCATGGTATCTTTTGTGATAAGGAAAATATTCGTCTTCCGTTTCCAACACGCGGAAGTAGGTTTCATATTCGTTGGGTACCCAACTGTCCTTGCCAAACAACACCCGGTCCTGATACTTGGTTAAAAAAGCTTTCGCTGCCCGCGGCTGGCGCCCGAGCTCGGCAATTACAGCACCAATCTCTGTGTACATATTGGGGTACTTGTCCATCAACTCACTCAACTTTTTCAGATCGTTGCCATACCAACCCAGGTGCGCGTTGATGAACTTGGTTTTAGGATGTTTTTTGAAAACGTTGTGTTGCTCGGCAATAATGGTTTCCCAACTGGCGAAGCGCTCATCGTACCTGCGGCCCGGATGCAACTTCAATTCCAGCCAGCGCTCGTTTTGGTTGTCGATGGCATCCCAGAACGGTTTTGGATCGGCTGAGTGAATCAGCACAGGTATGCCGAGTTCGCCACACTTCGCCCAGATGGGGTCAATGCGCGGATCGTCCACCGGAATACGGTTGCCTTTGCTGTCTTTGGCATGCAAGCCCAGGTTTTTATAAATCTTCAAACCCTTCGCTCCGCGCTTTACATCTTCTTCCAGTTGCCGCGTCATGCGGGCGGCCCATTCCGGGTTGTCTATGTCGTTAAAATCTACGTTGGTAAAGAGGACAAAACGGTTGGGATATTGCTTTTTAATGTTCTCGAAACTCTTCTCTAAATGGTCGCCACTGCTGCGGAACCCCCGCCCGCTCAGGTTCACCATCACACCCATGTTCAGTTCGTCCATAAACTTTACGCGGTCACTCAGGTCGGCTGTGTTCATGTTGCCGTAGTGATTATGGATGTCTATGAAGGGAAATTTGGATTTGGCCAGTCGATGCTCTTCGACCTTTAGTGTAGATGGGGGATCATACTCCTCAAAATCCATCTTCATATCCAGCGGTTTTTCCTGGCCGAAGGTTGCGAGCGGGAGAACCATCCATGCCAAAGCAGAGATCAATAAAGTCTTCTTCATATTTCCAGTAAACATTAAATCAGCAATATAACAGAAACAGGCAATGATCGTTCCAGCGAGTTTATTGGCGGACGTAACTGTGGGCGAAAGGTTTCAAAATTTTACTTAAACCTTTCAAAAGTTTCTTCGTCTAATACCATATAGATTTTATGAGACGCCTCATTACATTTTCCATCTTCGTAACCATTCTGCTACTGGTGGCCGTGGCACAGAAGAGTCGCACTACGCGTCCTTCTCCTTCAGCCGTTACAGTAGTTTCGCAAACATCTCGTTAGTTCTACAGGCGGCCAGTCTGCAACTAATTTATCTTTAAGAATTTTTGAAAGGTCTCCACATAGGCTGGGGAATACGCGATACTCATGATCATCTCTTAAAGGTGTATCGCAGTGCAAGGATATTTCCTAACTTGAGCCAAATTTTTCGAATCATGCGTTGGATGATGTCACTCTTTTTTGTGTGGGCGGTGGTAGTTGTGAATTTTGCCCAAGGCACAGATGCCGCTGTAGAGGCAGCTAAAAAGAAAATAGCTGCAGGCGATTTTGCCGGTGCGAAGGCTGACCTCAGCAAGTTGATTGATGCCAACCCTAAAAACAAACACGCACTGAATCAAAGAGGCATAGCCCGTTTGGCATTAGACGATGTGTATGGCGCCATCAGCGATTTTACTTTTGCCCTTGAGCAAGACTCTACTTTTGCAGAAGCACTGAACAACCGCGGTGAAGCAAAAATTGCCCTGGTGGACGATGAAGGAGCCATTGAAGATTTGGACAAAGCCATTCGTCTGAACCCGAAGTTTACCGAGGCCTACACCAACCGCGGTTTTGCCAAATACAACATCGAAGATTTGCAAGGCGCCTATTTCGATTTTTCGAAAGCGTTGGAACTGGGCCCTGCCGATGCTGACAAATATTATAACCGCGGCATTGTAAAAGCAGAACTGGGTGAATTTGTGAGTGCGATAGACGACTATTCCAAAGCCATTGAACTGGATAAGAACGATGCCAACCTGTATAACTTTCGGGGTGTAGCCTACTACAACATCAGCGATTTTGCAAAAGCCATTGCCGATTACGACAAAGCCATACAACTAGACCCGAAAGATCCTTTAAAGTTCGAAAACCGTGCCCTGGCCCGTAGTGCCAATGAAGACGTAAAGGGCGCACTGGAAGACTACACCAAAGCCATTGAGTTGGATGGGCAGGATCCTGAAACTTTCAACCTGCGTGGTGTTTTGAAACATACCATGGAAGATTACGAGGGCGCCATGGCCGACTACACGAAGGCCATTGAATTAGACGACACCAACCCCACCTATTACGACAACCGCGCGTTGAGCAAAACCGAGAAGGAAGATTATGCCGGGGCCGTGGAGGATTACTCTACCTCTATTGAGTTGTACCCCAGCGACCCGGAAACGTATTTGGAGCGCGGATTGGTAAAAATTCTGATGAACAACAATTACGATGGCTGCCTCGACCTGAAACGGGCGGAAGACCTGGGGTCGGCCGATGCCAAGGTTGCCATAAAGAAAAATTGCAAAAGCAAATAAAGTCTGCTCCATGCGCGTGCTCATTATTCTGAATGGCATTTCGCGCAAGAAAACTTTTTTCTATCGCCACATTCTTCCTGCACTGCAGCAGGTAGCAGAAGTTACCGTTCGTGAAACGACCCATGCTGGCCATGCAGAAAAGTTGGCAACCCAGGGGGTGCTCGAAAATTTTGAATTGATCATGGCTGCAGGTGGCGATGGCACACTGCACCAGGTGGTGAACGGATTGATGTCAGCCACTGAACGTCAGGTGCCTGCGGTGGGGCTCCTTCCATTGGGCTCGGGAAATGACTTTGCCCGAACCATGGGCATCAAGGCTAAACCCAAAGCGTTGGCAGATCGATTGGCGGCCGGTCGGCTTCAACCGATTGATGTCGGCAAAGTAGTGCATTCCGGTGAAGGCAAAGAAACCATTCGCTATTTTCTCAATGCGTGCAGTTTGGGTTTAGGCCCCGAAGTGGTGCGCAGGTTACAAAGAAATAGCGGCTGGGGTGCCTCATGGTCTTACTTGAGTGCCATTGTTAGCACATTCCTTGCGCTGCGTCCACAGCCGATAACGGTTCGTTGGCCCGATGGAGAGTTCAACGGGCGGGTTTGTGTTTTTGCTGTTGCCAATGGCCGCGCCTTTGGCCATGCCGTTTACATCGCACCCGATGCGCAAGTAGACGATGGCTTGTTGAATAGTTTTGTTGCAGGCGATTTTCCGGTATGGCGCTTCTTACTTTATCTGCAAAGCATCAAAGCAGGCAAAAAAGTAAAACATCCTTACATTGGGTATCGAACACTTACCCAAGTTGAAGTGGCAGCCCCTCGGCCCCTACCGGTGGAAATGGATGGCGAATTGGAAGGCACCACCCCTTTTCGTGTGGAGGTACTACCGAGGCATATTCGTTTCTTGGTGTGATTCGTTACATTCGTGTATGAACACCCGCCTGGCCCAACTTTTTCAACAACTGGAAACACAGCGCGCACAATTGATGAGCAGCCTGCAACAGGTTACGCCAGAGAAATTAAATGCTGCGCCTTCGGGTAAATGGTCGGTAAACCAGATATTAGCCCACCTGATGGCAGCCGAACGGTTGTCACTATTATATCTGAAAAAGAAAAGCCTGGGCATAGAACAAGCGGGCAATACCGGTTGGTGGGAAGAACTGAAGCTGGTTGCCTTGCGGGTGAGCCAGCGGCTGCCGCTTAAGTTTCGCGCCCCCCGCGTGGTGGTAGACCACACGCGCGTCTATGCCGATTTACAACACTTGTCGGCAGATTGGGATAAACTCAGGATGGAACTGAAAGCGTTTCTGGAAACCATTCCCGATCAACACATCAAAAAAAAGATTTACAAACACACTTTTGCCGGTAGATTAAGTGTGCAGCATGCCTTGCAATTTTTTGGCGAACACATCATCCACCACCTTCCGCAAATACAAAAGCGCCTGAAGTAAAAGTGTAGTTGGCAATGAGCACGAAAAGTTGTCTATTGCTGTTAAAGATTTCTAAATCATGAATAAAAAAATCCTTCTCACGCTGTGGGGTGTTGTTGGTTGTGTATGGGCCATGGCCCAGCTTCAATCACCCGACCAATTTTTGGGTTACGAACTAGGTAGCCGTTTCACCCGCCACCACCGCATGGTGGAATATTTTCAACATGTAGATGCGGCCATGGCCAACGTGGTGGTGAAGCAGTATGGCGAAACATACGAACACCGGCCGCTGATCTATGCCATTGTTGCCTCCGAAGAAAACCTCAAAAATATTGAGCAGATACGGCAAGACAATTTGCGCAGGGCCGGGTTGCTGGAGGGCACCCCATCCACGAAAGTGGCCATTGTGTGGTTGAGCTACAACGTGCACGGCAACGAGGCCAACTCAATGGAAGCTTCAATGAAAACCATTTTCGAGTTGGTGAATCCGGCCAACGCCCAATCTAAAGAATGGTTGAAAAATACGGTGGTAATTATGGACCCATGCATCAACCCCGATGGGCGCGATCGCTATGCGAACTTTTACAACCAATACGGTAACACCATTCCCAACCCCGACCCTCAAACGCGCGAACACCGCGAACCCTGGCCGGGCGGAAGACCGAACCATTACCTGTTCGATCTGAACAGAGACTGGGCCTGGGAAACACAAATTGAATCGCAGGCGCGCATAAAAATTTACAACGAGTGGTACCCACATGTGCATGTAGATTTCCACGAGCAGGGTTACAACAATCCCTACTATTTTGCCCCCGCTGCAGAGCCATTTCACGAAGTGATCAGCAACTGGCAGCGCGAATTCCAAACCATGATTGGTCGCAACAATGCCAAATATTTCGATGAGCAAGGTTGGTTGTACTTTACCAAAGAACGTTTCGATTTGTTTTACCCCAGTTATGGCGATACCTACCCTACCTACAGTGGGGCCATTGGTATGACGTTCGAACAAGGTGGCCACGGCATGGGCGGACTTACCGTTACTACCAAAGAAGGCGACCCGTTAACCCTGAAGGACCGCCTCACCCATCACTACACCACAGGTATTTCTACTTTGGAAATTTCTTCGGCCAATGCAGTCAGGTTGGTAGATGAGTTCGAAAAGTATTTCAAGGAAACAACCAGCAACCCTCCCTACACTTACAAAACGTATGTTATCAAAGGCGATAACAATGCGGACAAGGTTCGCAAGCTCACTGCCTGGATGGACACACATGGCATCCGTTACGGACATCCGGCTGCGGGCAAAGCCACACGTGGATGGGATTACGCCACACAAACAACGGGCGCGGTAAGCTTTACTACAGACGACATAGTGGTAAACATCTATCAGCCGAAAGGCAGATTTATCGCTACTGTATTTGAGCCGCAATCGAAATTAACAGACTCGCTTACTTACGATGTTACTGCCTGGAACCTGATGTATGGTTATGGACTGAAAGGCTATGCGTTGAACGAGCGCGTGAATGTGGGCAAAAAGTATGAACCCAAGCAACCTGTTGTAGCTTCACTGTCCGATAGACCTTACGCTTACATTTTCCGCTACCAAAGCGTAGACGATGCTGCCTTTCTGGGTGCTTTGATGCAGAAGGGCATTAAAGTACGTTCATCGAAAAATGCTTTCAGTGTAAGTGGCCAGCGTTTTGACCCGGGCACGCTCGTGGTTACCAGAAGAAATAACGAAGGCATTGCCAATTTCGATCAGACCGTTCGAACATTGGCAAGCGAGCACAACAGAACTATTTTCATTTCTACCACCGGCTTTGTGGATCAGGGTCAGGATTTTGGATCGGCTGAGGTGAGTTATCTTACACCTCCCAAGGTGGCGCTCCTGGGTGGCGACCAGACCTCTTCGTTGGGGCATGGTGAAGCCTGGCACTTCTTTGAGCAGACGCTGCGTTACCCCGTTAACGTAATTGGCACCGACTATATGCGCAGTGTGGATTGGTCTAAATACAATGTGCTGGTGGTGCCCGATGGGTTTTATCGGTTATTTGATGAGCAGACGCTGGAGATGATTCAGAAGTGGGTGAGCGATGGCGGACGTTTGATATTGTTGGCGCGCGCCAACAATGCCTTTGCCGATAAGAAAGGTTTTGGTTTGAAAGTGTATGCCAGCGAAGATGACAAAAAGCAGGCGGAGAAAGCCGACAAAGAGCAACGCGAAAAAGAAGGACCGATAGCCTATGCGGCTGCTGAACGCAAAGAATTATCGGATGCTATTTTTGGCGCCATCTATAAAGTAACACTCGACAAAACCCATCCGTTGGCATTTGGTCTGGGCGACTACTACTATTCATTGCGCACTAACGAACTGCACTACGGCTACCTGGAGAACGGATGGAGTGTGGGTATATTAAAAGGCAAACAAAAACCGCTGATTGGTTTTGCCGGTTATAAAATCAACAAGAAGCTGGAGAATACTTTGGTTTTTGGCGTGGAAGATAAAGGCCGGGGCCAGGTAGTTTACATGGCCGATAACCCGCTGTTTAGAACTTTTTGGGAGAATGGTAAAATGATTTTTGCCAACGCTGTATTTATGGTGGGGCAATAAATGGTTGTTAAATCAAAAAAAGAGGCAGGCTACAAATTCTTGTAGCCTGCCTCTTTCAATTATTACCAGACGGCTTAGTTAAGCAATGTGCCTAACGACAGCGTGATGGCGGCCAACAAACTGATGGCCAACAACAGTTTCAGACGGCTTTTTACAACAACTTTTAAGGGTGCTTTCTTTTTCATGGGTTTTTTGATCTTTGAGAGACCAAAATTAAAAGCCGTTGCCATCCTGTTTTTTAGGTTATAAGGTGGTGTCTGTCTGATGTAAGGACTACTCAATAGTTGGACGAAAACAGTTGCCAGGAGGAGAAAAATGAAGCTACACGCGGCATGTTGTTCAACCTGCAACGGTTTGAAACTCGAGGAACTCGTAATCCATTAAACAATTCACCTACTGCCAAGCAGCGTAGGGCGATGGTTGCTTGTAAGATTTTTGATTTGCGTTTACTTTTTGCAACAAAGAATACCGATTACCGCAGCTTTTTAGTCTCGCGGAAGCGGAAACAATCCTCCAAATGGTCGTTCACCAGTCCGCAAGCCTGCATGTGGGCATAGATAACGGTGCTGCCCACAAACTTAAATCCACGTTTTTGCATGTCTTTACTCAGCGCATCCGATTCGGGGGTGGTGGCTGGCACTTCTTTGGTGGTTTTGCGGATATTTACAATCGGTTTGCCATTTACAAACTGCCAGATGTAGGCATCGAAAGAGCCGAATTCTTTCTGAACCTTTAGGAACTGCTTCGCATTGTTTACGGCTGCGTTTACTTTCAGCCGATTGCGAATAATGCCCGGATCGAGCAAAATTTTCTCCAGTCGGCTTTCGGTGAAGCGGGCCACTTTCTCCGGATCGAAGTTGGCAAAAGCCTGGCGATAGCCTTCGCGTTTTTTCAAAATGGTGGCCCAACTCAAACCGGCCTGGGCACCCTCTAATATCAAAAACTCGAAATGCACGCGGTCATCGTGAACGGGTACGCCCCATTCCAGGTCGTGGTAGGCTATGTATTGCTCAAACCCAAGGCACCACGGGCATCTGTTTTTCTCTTTCATAGTAACCAAAAATTATTCAATTTGATGCGAAGTAAGCCCCGCATTGGTCAACCTTATGTCAGCAATATTAAAAACATTCTCCATGAAAAAATCAATACTTGTAACCGCCTGCCTGGCTTTTTCACTAGCTGTATACGCACAAAAAACAGATTACGACAAAAAATTGAAAGACTTAGGCATTCAGCTGATGGAGCCTACCAAGCCGATGGCCAACTATGTGAAGGCGGTTCGCACGGGCAACCTGCTCTTTCTGGCCGGGCATGGCCCCACTAAGGCAGATGGAACCAACATTACCGGTAAGGTAGGTGCAGATTTAACGGTAGAGCAGGGTTATGAAGCGGCACGGCAAACGGCCATTTCTTTGTTGTCCACGCTAAAAGGCGAGCTGGGTGATTTGAACAAAGTAAAGCGTGTAGTAAAGGTATTGGGGATGGTGAATTGTCCGGCCGACTTTACCGACCAACCCAAGGTAATCAATGGATGTTCTGATTTGTTAGTGGCCGTGTTTGGCGAGAAGGGTAAACATGCGCGCTCCGCTGTGGGCATGGGTTCTTTGCCATCTAATATTGCTGTGGAGATAGAAATCATTGTGGAGGTAGAGTAATTTTTTTTTGGTTGTTGATATTTGCGTGTGCGATTCGAAACCGAACAAACCGATAAGAAATTCAAACACAGGCTAACACCAAGCCAGGCGTTGGCAAAAATCATGCGGTTTTGTGCCTACCAGGAACGCTCGCACCACGAGGTACGCAACAAGTTATTCGAGTATGGCTTGTTTGCCAGCGAGGTAGACGAACTGATGACACAACTGATTACCCAGGGTTTTTTGAATGAAGAACGCTTCGCCAAGGCCTATGCGGGCGGTAAGTTCAGAATGAAAAAGTGGGGGCGGGTGAAGATCAAACACGAGTTAAAGGCCCAGGGGCTTACCAAGAACTGCATACAGCGCGGATTGGATGAAATAGACCCGACCGACTATCGGAAAACGCTGCAGCAACTGCTCAAAAAAAAGTTTACTGAAGTAAAAGAACCCAATAATTTCAAGAAAAAGGACAAAATAGCGCGGTTTGCGATCGGCAAAGGCTATGAGCCTGAAATGGTGTGGGAATACCTTAAAGACTTGTTTGATTAAGGCACTTTGTTGCCTGACCGACACATTTTGCTGTTTTATGTGGCGACTTTTGAGCCATCATTTCAAAAACTTATTTCAAGATGAATTCGGGTATGGGCAAAGTCTCTCTGCTGCTTCTGTTTCTCGCTACGTGTCACTTTTCAGAAGCACAAACGGCCGAACAACGACAGCGCCACTTCAACACCAACAAAGGCCTTGCCCTTCAGGGCTACGACCCGGTTAGTTACTTTGATGGTACCCCCAAAGAGGGGGATGCAAAATGGAGCCACACCCATTTGGGGGTGCGTTACCTGTTTTCAAGTGCGGCTAACCTGGCTCGCTTCAAAGCAGCCCCTGAAAAGTTTGAGCCCGCGTATGGCGGTTGGTGCGCCTATGCCATGGGCGAGACAGGCGAAAAGGTTAAAATCGATCCCGAAACCTTTAAGATTGTGGCTGGACGGCTCTACCTCTTCTATAACTTCTGGGGGAACAACACCCTGACGGACTGGAACAAAACCGAATCCTCATTAAAAGCCAAAGCCGACCTTAATTGGAAAAAATTCGACCGGTAAAATCTAATGGCAGATTAACTGCGTATATTCCAAATGAATTCGATTAGAAAAGAATTAGATTTGAGGGTCGTTTTTATATGCAACTAGTTCAAGCCTGCACACTTATTCTCCGCCAACTCGAAGATGTCGTGCATCAGTTATCTGAAAAAGAGTTCACACAGCCTTCAGCGGCCCTTAGTCAATCTACCATTGGGCAACACCTGCGCCACACGCTGGAATTTTTTATGTGCCTCCAGGCAGGATTTGATAAAGGGGTAGTGAATTACGATAAGCGCTCGCACGATAAGCTGGTGGAGAATGATAAGTTCATTGCGCTGAATGCGATTTCAGCAATCAAAGATTTTATTGCCACCCAAGCCACCGATAAACACCTGAAACTGGAGGTAGGCTACGAACGTAACAGCGAGGATTGCGTAGTGGTGGACACCAATTACTTCCGAGAACTTACCTACAATATTGAGCACGCGGTGCACCACATGGCCATTATGAAAATCGGCATACGCGAAGTGGCCCCGGGCACTACGCTGCCTGAGGGTTTTGGGGTGGCTGTTTCGACCATTCGCCATCAGGAGCAGACTTTGCACACCCATTGATACCGCTAACGTATCGATAGCATTGTTTTTGTTGCCGCGCACCAAATTTTTCATCAAGCTTACCCACTGGGAGTACTGGCCGTTTGGCATTGTGCAGGCGCCACTGTTTCCCTACTGGCTGTGGCTTTCGCTCAAGGCGCGTTCACTCTTGTTTTTCTCTGCCTCCAACCCGTCAATCATTACAGGTGGTATGATGGGTGAATCCAAATCGGAGGTGATGAAATTGGTGCCTGATGGAGTAAAGCCAAAGACATTAAAAATTACGTTCCCCACCACCCAGGAAAAGGTAAAGGAAACACTGGTACAAAATAACCTAAGCCTTCCCGTTATTTTTAAGCCCGACTTGGGCGAACGTGGATGGATGGTGCGCAGAATAAAAACCGAAGCCGATATAGCGGCCTACCTCGCGGAAATAAAGCTGGATTTTATTGTGCAAGAACTGGTTGATTTGCCGTTGGAATTCGGGGTTTTTTATGTGCGTTTCCCCAGCGAAACAAGGGGCACGGTCAACTCCATAACAGGCAAAGAATTTTTGCATGTAGTGGGTAATGGTCACCAGACCCTGCAGCAACTCATTCTGACCAACGACCGGGCATTGCTGCAATGGGAAACTCTTAGGCGTGTGTACGCTCCTCAATTAAGCGATGTTTTGCCTGTCGGAAAAAAGATGGAACTGGTTTCTATTGGCAATCACTGCCTGGGCACCAAGTTTGTGAACTGCAACCACCTTATTACTCCGCGCCTCATCGATTCGTTTGATGCCATCAGTCAACAAATACCTGGTTTCTATTTTGGCCGCTTCGATTTGCGTTGTGCCAACGAGGCCGACCTGGAGGCGGGCAAAGTAAAAATTGTAGAGTTGAACGGCTGCGGTGCCGAACCCGCCCACATCTACCACCCGGGCGCTTCTTTGTGGCAGGCGGTAAAAGTTTTGTTTCGCCATTGGGCCAACCTTTATCGCATCAGTGTTGAAAACCATCAACGGGGAGTTCCTTATCTTTCGCTCCGCGAGGGCCGCAAAATTTATAAACAAGTGAAGGCCTTGCAGAATTGATGTTGCTGCTACAGGTATTTCTGGTTGGATTAGTATTTAGTTTTCTGGGGTCCATACCACCCGGCACCATGAATTTATGTGTGCTGCAATTGGGCCTCGAACGCAAAGTGGCCACCGCCATGCGGTTTTCTTTAGCAGTGGCCATAATCGAATATCCTTACACCTGGATTGGTGTGGTCTTCGAAGGTTGGATTACCTCCAACCCCGCCATCATAGAAAATTTCCAGCTCATTACGGCCGTAGTCATGACGTTAATGGGCTTACTCAACATCTGGACTGCCCGCAAGCCCACGGAATTCACCACCCGCTTCAATGAGAGTGGGTTCAGGCGTGGGCTGGTGTTAAGTATACTCAATCCCATGGCCATTCCTTTTTGGATAGGAGTAACCGCCTATCTCAAAGCCCAGGGTTGGATAGACCTGGGCACAACCACTTTATTGCATGCTTACATTTTCGGCACAGCTATAGGCGCGCTGCTATTGCTCACCGCATTCACTTTCCTGGCGGACAGGCTTTCGGCCTATGTTACCAATAGCAAGTTGGTATCATTGGTGCCGGGTGTTACGTTGCTCGCATTGGGTATGTACGCCTTCTGGCGTTACCTTGTAGATTAAATCATTATAATCGAAGCGTTGAGTGAAATCTCCAGGTGGTGACCGACAGCACTTGCCCGTTGGCAGCTTCTATCTGCTGTATCACCAGTTCTTCATCGGTAATCTTAGTGACGGAGAAGGCGATTTCGTTTGGCTCGTCTGGTTGCAACAAGAGAATGCCGGCATCCCAACGCCAGGTACCGCTTACGCGGATGTCGGCATCGTCCGGATGGCAGCGAGTGGCGCCACCGGTAATGGTGTAAGCACCATCATTGGCAAAAGTGTATATATCGTCTCTGTCGCAAAGGGCATAAGTTGCGAACAGATTGGTGGTTTGATTGACTGAATCTTTTTCGATTGATCTAATTACCCAACCGTGCGCAAGCAGCAAGGTTTCATTGGCGTGAACCTGAGGTGTGGGTGCCACCTCATCGGTACAAGCCGCCAACAAAGTAACGAGTGCAAGAAACAGCAAAGATTTTTGGGAAGTCGCAAAGGTCTGCATGATAGCATGGTTTTTACCCAAAACGCACCCTTATGAGAAAGATACAAGGCAGAAATAAAAAGTTGTGGGCAAACAAGATGTGTAGGCCAGTTCCAATAGCAGAAACATTGGCCCCTGTGGCTTTTCGCAGAATTTATGTGCGCAAAACGCACGAAATGCAACTTTTTATTCGCGGGAATTAATTGGATTAGATTTTTTGTTTTAGGGGCGACCCTGTATTTTTGCCCATCTTTTTAAAAACCGATCCAAACTGAGGGATTTTATGGCTAAGAAAACAAAGAAACCCGCCAAGCCAGCCAAGAAAGCATCCGCGAAAGCGAAACCTGCTGCCAAGGCAAAGAAGACCGTGGCCAAAGCGAAGCCCGCGCCAAAAGCGAAGGTGGTAAAAAAAGTAGCTAAGAAAGTAGTTGCTAAAAAGGCGGCTCCAAAAGCTGCACCTAAGAAAGAGGCCAAGAAGGAAGTAATAAAGAAACCAACGCCTTTGCGCAAGGCAGCGGCACCAGCCGCACCCAAGGCACCAGCTCCGCTTACCAAAAAGCAGGAAGCCATGGCCAAGCCTGCCACATCGCCTCAGCTTAATATTTTTCCGATCATCAACCAGCGCCCCATTGCCCATAAGCCGGTGAAGGCGGCACAAGACGACCGCACCCGCTACAGCGATGAAGAACTGAAAGAGTTCGAAGCGCTGATCAACAAAAAGTTGGATAAAGCACGCGAGGAGTTTCGCATATTGAAGGAGACATTGAACCGCAACAACGATGCGGGTACCGATGCTACTTCAGGTGGCAATACCAAAGTGTTGGAAGACGGAGCCGAAACTGCTGAGAAGGAAAACCTGAGCCAGTTGGCAGCACGCCAACAGAAGTATATTCAGAACCTGGAGAACGCACTGATTCGCATTAAGAATGGCACTTATGGAATTTGTACTGTAACCGGTAAATTGATTCCCAAGGAGCGTCTGATTGCCGTACCTCACACTACCCAGTCGATTGAGGCGAAGATGATGCAGCACGATTAACGATTTAGAAGCAATACAGAATGGATTTTTTATTAAACCACATCGAGGCGCTGATTTTCTGCTCGCCTTCGCCCATTAAGTTGGCAGACCTGAAGGCGTGCCTCTCGGAAATGTTCAATGCCGATGTGCCCGAAGAAGATATTCAGAACGCCATTCTGAAGCTGGAAGAAAAATATGCGGCCGATGAATACTCGTTCCAGATTTTTAAATCGGGTGGTGGCTATCAGTTTTTAACCAAGCCCGCCTACCAAACCAGCATTGGCATTATGCTGAAGCAGCAGTCGAAAAAGCGCCTGTCTACTTCGGCCATGGAAACACTTTCTATCATTGCTTACAAGCAGCCCATTTCTAAAACCGAGGTAGAAAACATACGTGGTGTAAACTGCGACTACGCCATTCAGAAATTGTTAGATAAAGGGTTGATAGAAATACGCGGCAAGGCAGAAACCATAGGCCGCCCGATGCTCTACGGCACCAGCGCCAAGTTTATGGAGTACTTCGGCATTAACGACATTAACGAACTGCCTACCCCGAAAGACTTCACCCAGGAGGTGAACACCATTGGGGAAGTGCCAGAGAACCAATAGACGAAATTCGAACTTAACGATAAGCGCTCCGATTCGAAATTCAAATCGGGGCGCTTTTGTTTTCAACCCATCTTATAAAAAGCTAACTTCATACCATGCCACGCAATACACGCAACGAACGCCCCGATGGGGAAAGACGCAGGCCGTCTTCCGGTTCCAGATCCAATACTTCACGCCCTTCGCGTACAGAGCGGCCCTCTTCAGGTGGGCGACCCCAGCGTGCAGACAAGCCAGGCGGGTTCAAAAAATCTTTCGGTGGCGATGACAAGAGAAAGAAGTATGGTGAAGGCGGTGGCGAAGAGCGACCAAGGTATGGCAAACCCACGGGCAAACGTTTCACAGAAAGAGGAAGCGACCGGGATGACAGCAAGCGCGAATCGTATAAAAAACCTTTTGGCAAACCCGGGGCGGCTTCGGGCGCAAGCCGGTCTGCGGCTAAACCCGCAGGTCGTGGTTATGGCGATGAAAGACCGAAAAGACCAACAGGGGAAGGAGGTGAAGAAGGAGGAGATAAAAAACGCTACTCCGGAAATTTCGAGAGAAAGTCTTTTGTACAAAGCCGCATACAAAAACAACGCAAATCCGGGCCTTCTAAATCTAAAAAAGAGAGCAGGGCTAACTTAAATCCAGAGCTGATCAGGCTCAATAAATTTATTTCGAACAGTGGGGTTTGCTCGCGCAGAGAAGCCGATGAGTTAATAAAGATGGGATTGGTAACGGTAAACGGTCAGACCATCACAGAAATGGGCTACAAAGTAAAGCTAACCGATGAAGTGCGTTATGAAGGTAAAAAGCTGAAGGCCGAAAAACCCGTTTACATCCTGGTAAACAAACCCAAGGGTTACATTACTACTACCGATGATCCGCAAGATCGCAATACGGTAATGCACCTGATTGCAGATGCGTGCAAAGAACGTGTGTATCCGGTGGGGCGCCTCGACCGCAACACCACAGGTTTGTTGTTGCTAACCAACGATGGCGAGCTGGCCGATAAACTCACGCATCCATCTTACAATGTGAAGAAAATTTATAAAGTAGAACTCGACCGGCCCATAACGAAAGCAGATTTCGAAAAGATAGCCGCGGGTGTGCACCTGGAAGAAGGTAAAGCGGTGCCCGATGATGTAGCCATTGTGAGCGATGACAACAAGACGGTGGGCATTGAACTGCACATTGGCTGGAATCGTATTGTGCGGAGAATTTTTGAATCGTTGCAGTACGAAGTAGTGAAGCTGGACCGTGTGGTGTACGCAGGTCTCGATAAGAAAAACCTGGGCCGTGGCGAGTGGCGCTTCTTAAAACAAGAAGAGGTGATACGATTGAAGCACTTGCAATAGACACACACGCTATTCAACACATTTTATTGACGGTTTAACGGCAGAGATGCCGCATCGGCCTTTTATCACTTCATTTCTCATCAGGCCATGCGTTGTTTTGTTATACAAACAACCCATGAAGTGATGAGAATAATTTTGGTAGTAACGGTCTGTAGTCTGGCATTTTCAGGTTGTCTTCCTTCGCGCAAGGAAGAAGCGTTGCGCATGCAGGTAGATTCGCTTCGTTATGAACTCGATGCGAGTAATAAGCTAACAGGTATTTTAATGGAGGTGGGTGAAATCATCGACTCGATTGATGTGAGCCGCAACAGTTTACGTATGGATATGGCCGATGGCATATCTTACAACGACTATGTAGCACGCTTGCGCGACATACAAGTTTATGTAATGCGTTCCACCCAGCGTTTGGCCGAGTTGGAAGACAACATGCAGAAGGCCAAAACAAATCAAAAAAGTCATCTGACCACCATTAAGCAGCTGAAGAACGATCTGGAACTGCGTGCTACCCAAATAGCGGACTTAACTGCGCAGGTAGAAAAGTATAAAGATGAGAACGCCAACCTGGTTAATACAGTGGCATTGCAGGGTGCTGAATTAAGCGATAAGATGGAGTTGCTGGCTGCAAGGCAGGAAGAGGTAGCGCGCCTGGAGGCGGATATTAAAGCGCTGGTAGAGAAAAGCCAGTTTGATTTAGCTGATGCCTATTACGCGCAGGCCCAGGCGTTGGAGGAGGCAGCTAAGCGCACCAAACTGGCGCCACGAAAGAAAAAAACCACCCAGCAGGAAGCATTGGAGCTTTATAAACTGGCGTTGGCCACTGGCAAAACAGAAGCCAAGGAGCGTATTGAAGGGCTGGAGAAGAGTATCTAAAGAAATTGTTTTTGTGGTAGCAGATTGAGGGAGAGAAGAGGCTGTCTCAAAAGTTTTCTTGTCATGTTGAGCGTCAGCGAAACATCTCTAAAATTAGAATTTTAAAAGAGATTCTTTGCTTACGCTCAGAAAGACGTAAACATTATAACTTTTGAGACAGCCTCTCTTTTTTAGGAGTAAGTTATTCGTTCTTCAGATTTTGTACCGGGTTAATATAGGCAGCCCGCCACGTTTGCGAGCCGATGGTAATAATACCAAAGATGACCAGCATAAGCACACCCAAAAGAATAGTGGGCACATCTACATTTACATGGTAAGCGATTAAATCTAACCATAGGTGATTGATGAAATAAGCTGCAGGCACAGCAATCAAAATAGCCAGGCCTAAGATGCCTATAAACCCTTTAGACAAAAGATAGATGAGCGAGGAATTGCTACTGCCCAACACCTTGCGAATGGAAATTTCTTTGATGCGCGTTTCGGTAGCATAGGTCGCCATGCCCAAAAGACCCAGGCAAGATATGATGATCGCCAGGACGGCCACCACACCCACCACCATTACAATATCACCGAAAATCAATTTGTAAAAACCACGCACCTCTTCTTCCATCGTCTTGTAGTCGGCTTTTAACGTAGGGTTTACTTTGGCCCATGCCTTATCTATCACTTGGGTAGCTGCGGCATAATCGCCCGAATGCTTTACCTGTAGCAGGCGCAATTCTTCGGGGCTATAAATCAAGGCCATCGGGTCTATCTTCGACATCAGCAACTGGTGGTTATAGTCTTTCACTACGCCAATGATCTGACGCTTTACTGAATCGCGCTGCATGATGAGTTCCTGACCCAACGCTTCGGCTGGCGACCCGTACTGCAGTGCCCGCACCGTTTCTTCGTTCACAATCATAAAGTTTTTGTTCGACTCGCCCGCTTCGGCTGCAAAGTTTCTGCCTGCGATCAATTCGATCTCCAGATTCTGCAGGTAGTCTTCGTCTACCGAAAAATAGTTAATGGTGGTCCAGTCTTTTTCGTCCAGCGATTTCTTAAAACCTTCGCCATAGGTAGTGCCTGCTGCCGGCACATGGCTTACGGCCGATACACTTTCTATGCCTGCCTGCATCAGCAACTCGGTTTTCAGTGCTTGCGGCTTTGTGCTGTTTAAGCGAATCAATACACGATTTTCAAGAGCAAAGCCGTGGTCGGCTTTCACAAAAAGTTTCAATTGGGTATACACCACAATCACACTCAAAATAAATATCAGCGAAAGCGTAAACTGCGATACCAACAATGCCTTGCGCAAGCCCATGCGCGAGAACAACTTCATGGTGCCAAGATTCTTCAACACTTTTACAGGTTGAAAACCCGATAACACGGTAGCAGGGAAAAGGCCGGCCAACAACCCAACGAGGAGGGCAAAAAGTACAAACGCAACATATACATACAGGTTCGAGGCAAGATCCCACTTCAGCATGCGCGCGAAGTTTAGCTGCAACATGAGAGGTTTCAAGAAGTAGAGGAGCGCAATAGCCAGTGCAAGGGCCGCGAGCGAAGTGATGATGCTTTCGGAAAGGAACTGCAAAAAAATCTGCCAGCGTGCAGCACCCGAAACTTTACGCACCCCAATTTCTTTAGCGCGTGTTAAGGAGCGTGCAATAGAAAGGTTAGTAAAATTAGAACAAGAGGTAAGCATTACCAGAAGGGCAAGCCCACCCAGAAAGTAGATAAACATCCAAGGCAGAAATGGCCCAATAGGGTTATTCAAAAATTTGCCGGGCGCAATTTCAGTAAGGGGCTGAAGATAAAATCTGGCTTTCAGAATGTCGGGGTTGCTGATGGGCGCAATGTGTTTTTGAAAGATATTTTCCAGGTGAGCTTCCAGGTCTTTAGCGGTTTTGCCTTCATCAATTAAGATGTAGGTCCACGCATTCCAGTAGTTGGTCCAGTCGGTAAGGCTATTGCCCAACTGCCCGTTTGCTTCCAGGCTTTTTACGGTAGCCATGCTGGCAAAGGCTTCGAACACAATGTGCGATTTACGTTCGGTTTCCTTCAACACACCCGTAACGGTGTACACACCCAGGTCGCCCACTTTGATGGTAAGACCCACCGGGTTTTCTTCTTTAAAAAGTTTACGCGCGGCTTTGTGTGTAAGCACTACCGTATAGGGTTCGGTTAGCGCTGTTCTGGCATCGCCATATTCCAATTCGTACTGAAAC
>CAZRQK010000001.1:171062-276946 GCA_964602295.1 uncultured Ohtaekwangia sp. | reverse complement strand
CACTTAGCCCTGTCTCCATGGTCGATTCGTTATAAAACATCAGCTCGTTAATGTAGCCCACCGCCATCGACATCTTATTTTTAGGTGATACATAAAAAGACCATTGCAGCGCGGTCTTCAGACTCTCTACACGACTTTTAGGTATTGGTGAACTTTCGGCATTTCTGCTGAAGGGTGCAACCCAGGTTACCGGTATCTCCACCTCCAGACCCAAGTGATCTACGGGAGCAAATTCGTACTCGATAAGAGCTTCATAGGTATCGTAAGTCAAATGATCTGTAATTCCGAAACCAAAGTTCCATTCCTTCTCACCTTTGCGTGCACCTAAATCCCGAATCAGGTCGATGTAAAGCGGTTCCGCATGAAGCACCTTATCAGGCTCCTTTCGCTGAACCTCTTCTATATAAAGGCTATCTAATGTTTGATCATCCAAAGGTTGTTGAGCAAAGGCCTGGGTGGTGAATAGGGCTGAAGCAATAAATAGGATATAACGCATAACCTGCGAAGTTTTGATGTTGATTTTTTCAAATAGGGAAATTGTACCTGGCGAACAACCAGGTGCGAGATTGTGAACGAGAATGGTTATCCTTTCGGTGGCGGTGAAGGAAGACGGAGGCAGGCCGAAGAGTTGCCGGAGAAGAAGGCAGAAGCCTTTGTCACTTCATCAAAAAATGCCGGAGGTTCAAGACCAATAGAATTTTCGGGGGAGAAAATAATGATCGCGATTTTTGTACTAACACTGTTATTGGTTTCATCTGCGCTCGATTCTGGAATAAGGTTGTCGCAGTTAAGAAGCTCTTCACTCACCAACTCAACCAGGCTATCGATTTCATTGCTGTAACCCACCTCATCCTCATTCGTTTCAGGAGTTTGAACAATGGGGTCTATGCACAGATTCAACAAGTACAATGAAAGCAGTGCACTTAATAAGCGCATGCGAGGCGAAAAACTTGTTGATTTGAATGGTCTCATTTACAATACCAAGACATAGTGAACGAATTTCATTTACTTTAGTTTCGAAAATGCCATCTGCAAAAATAACAATCCCTTTAAATTTCAGCTTCCAGCAAACGCTTTCGTTTCTTCAACGCTCCCCTCGCGAACTGCTTCACCGGGTAGATGGCCACAGTGTTTGGAAAGCATTGCGACTAGGAGAGAAAAGATTATTAATCGTTGTGTCGCAAAGCGGGGATTATCTGCATGTTAGTTTTGCAGGAGCAACACCTTCCAAGGTTGAAGCTTTACAGGTAAAGAATTACATCTCAGAATGGTTTGATCTGGAAACAGACCTGCGTCCTTTCTATGCCATGGCAAGAAAAGACGAGCTATTGAGAGCGCTTGTAAAAAAGTATCACGGTTACAGAATTGTAGGGCAACCCGATTTGTTCGAGTCGCTGGTGTGGGCCGTGCTGGGGCAGCAAATTAACCTGGCATTTGCTTACACGTTGAAGCAGCGTTTTGTGGAAGGCTGGGGAGAAAAAATTTCATATGGTGGATACGATCATTTTCTGTTCCCTACACCCCAACAGGTGGCCCAATTGACCGATGCCGATTTATTGCCACTGCAATTTTCGCGGCAAAAAAGTAAATACACAGTAAACATTGCTGAGGCTTTTGCCAGTGGCGCTGTATCGAAAGAAAAACTGCAACACCTTTCTTTGGTAGAAGCAAAGGAAGAACTGATGAAGATAAAAGGTGTAGGCAACTGGACGGCCAACTACGCCCTGATGAAAACCTTTCGCTATCCCGATGCCTTTCCACTGGAGGATGCCGGGGTGCATAACGCCATCAAAAACTTAATGGGCCTGAAGGAGAAGCCCACTCTCGATAAGGTGAAACGCGTGTTCAAAAAATACAAAGGCTGGGAGGCCTATGCTACGCTCTACCTTTGGAAAAGTCTGTAGTTTAGGCAGGCGGCTGAACCGGATCGTTAATTTTCAATGCAAACAAAACGGGCCAGTACTTTCCCGTAACCAGAAATGTTTTGCTTTTTTTCTCGTAAGCAATTCCATTCAAAACATCGGCACTGGGGTTCATGCGCAAAATGCGGTTCCATAAGTCGGCCAGGTCCATCTTGCCAACCACTTCGCCTGTGGCTGGGTCTATCTTTAGAATAAATTGAGTCTGCCACTGGTTGGCAAACACGTAGCCGTCAATAAATTCCAATTCATTCAACGCGGTGGCTTCTGTGCCATTCTCCTTTACGGTTAGGCTTTTTACCTCTTTAAGTGTAAGGGTATCGAGGTAGCGAAGTTTGGCGGTGCCATCGCTCACAATCAGGTGATGACCATCGCTGGTAATGCCCCAACCTTCATGATTGTAACTAAATTCAGATAATTTGCTGAACGTGCGCAGATCATAAACAAAGCCCACCTTGCTTTGCCAGGTAAGCTGGTACACTTTGTTGTTCAAAATGGTAATGCCTTCACCAAAGTATTGATCGCCCAGCACTACTTTTTTGTCTTGTTCGCCTGTGGTTATGTTCACCTGGGCAATCCAAGAACCTTTTTGCCCGGTGCTCTCAAAAAGTTCACCGTTGTGCACGGTAAGCCCCTGGGTAAAGGTATTGATGTCGTGAGGAAAGGCTTTAACCAGCGTGTAAGATATGGCAGGCACAGGGCTCTCCTTATTCTCTTTGTCGGCCGAACAGCCCACTAGAAAAATAAGAGCAGATACGTAGAACAGACACAATTTCATGAAGAAATAAATTCAATGCGCAAGATAGCAAACGCATCGGTTGCATTGAAAGGGTGCGCACCGATCTTATCTCTGTGTGAAGGCACCCAAAATCTACTTCAGACTTTTAAGGAAAGCCAGGCTCTGCGGTATTTGCGTTTCCGACCGCGATGATTCGTCTTCGATGAAGAAATGCTTTACACCTGCGGCTTTGGCCTCTTTCATAACGGCAGCAATGCCCACATCGCCTGTACCTAAAACCACGTTGGTTTCTACATCGGCCCTGCCAAAGGCGTTTCCTTCTGTGCCGTGTTTGCGGTCTTTCAGGTGCATCAGTTCAAAGCGACCAGTATATTTTTTTAGCAACGCTACCGGATCCTGGCCCGGATGTTTGATCCAGAAAACATCCATCTCGAACTGAAGGTGTTTTTTGTCTACGCTGGCAGCAAGGTAATCGAACAAGGTGCCCTGCGGGTGTGGTCGGAATTCATAACCATGTGGATGGTAGGCTAACTGTATGCCGTTATCGCTCAATAGTTTTCCTGCGTTGGAGAAAACTTGTATGGCCCTGTTCATGTCGTCCAGTGTAAAGTCATCGCCTTTGTGGGGAATCCAATAGCAGACTACATATTTCACGCCCCAGGCCTGTGCATTTTGCAGCACCTTGTTGGCATCTTTTTCCAGATCGCCAAAATCTGCACCGATGGCCACCATCTTCATACCGCGCGAGGTAATCATTTTTTGAAATTCGGGAATCGTCATGCCATAAGTGCCCCCGCCTTCCAGTTCTTTTATTCCCATGGCTTGAATTTTATCTAACGTGCCTGCCACATTTTTTGGCATTTGCTCGCGCAGACTATAAAGCTGCAACCCAATTTCGGGCTGAGCAGCTACGGGGCTGATAATGGCAATCACCAACCAGACAAAAAGAGCGGAAGTCAATAATTTTTTCATATGCAATTAGACTGATGCGGAATATCCCCATTTATTTGCTGATTCACAATCGATTTTTCATTGCTTTCAGCGCCTTCAACCAGAAGTGGTATGAATGAGCGATTACATATTTTGAACAGATGACAACCGGGGTTCGGTAAGCTGATAAATCTCATGGTTAATGTGGCAACAAACGCTCACTTTTGGTTATCAAAAAAGGAGGGCATATGAAAACCAGGGAATTTGTGAAAGCAGAAGAAAATCTGAAAATCGAAAGCGAGAAAAGATTTCAGCGCAAAATGAAGCGGCCACAAGTCGAAAAGCTTACCTTGCTGAAAGAGAAGAAAAAGCCCGGAACAAAGAAGGGCTGAGTTGACTTAATCAAATTTTTAAATTCAGAACGAACTATGAAAGTGAATGTGCAGGGCATTGGTGTTACCCCACGCCAGGATTTGCTAGACCTGATTGACGAAAAGCTGAATAAGTTAGAACGCATCAGCGACCGCATTGTGGAAGCAAAAGTGATTTTGCGGGTAGAAAAGTCGGACGACCGGAACAACAAGCAAGTAGAAGTTCGGTTGGCCATTCCCGGCAACGACATATTTGTAAAGAAGCAAGGCGAGTCGTTCGAAGAGGTAGTGCAAAAAACAACGGACACGCTACAGCGCGAACTCAAAGACTGGAAAGAGAAAAACGGACATTAAGACCAGTACTTTTTCAGGGCAAATAGAAATCGAACACCAGATTGTTCATGCACTTAAAATGACCTTTGGGGCATTGTGCATGCCCGATTTTTGAGCAAGGCCTGCAGTTTATTTTGTTGTTTTCCAAAACCGTAAAGCGCGTGCGGTAGGGGTACATGCCAAACAAAGGAATGGTGTTGCCCCAAATGCTGAATATTTCTTTTTTGAAGGCAGCCGCAATGTGCATCAGCCCGGTGTCGTGGGCAAAGACATAACGTGCTTGTTTTACCAGGCTGGCAGATTGGTTCAGGTTAAATTTGCCACAGGCATTATAAATAATTGTTTTCTTACCCAATTCTTTCAAGCCGGCTTCGAAGTGGTCAGAATGCGCCTGCCGTTCAAAAAAGTGTTGAATCTTCTCTCCGTTTTCAGCATCTTCTTTGCCACCCAGCAAAACAATGGGCTTGTTAATTTTGTCGCACAACTCAATCATACGGTTAAGTGGCAGCTTTTTGGTGGCGTGCTGTGCGCCAATCGCGTAAGCAACGTAACCATTCCGAAAATCTTCGGGCAGCCACTCCATTGGCACTTCGTCTTTTTCTGGAATAAAGTAATCTAAACCCAACGAGTCGTTCTTAACACCCAGCGGAGCGGCCGCGGCCAGGTAGCGGTCTACAATGTGTTGCGAGGGAAGTTTGTTGATTTTCAGATTCACCATCAGCCATTTTTCCCAGTTCAGTTTATTGAAACTACGGGAAGGCACGCGCAGCTGTAGTTTGATAAGCCATGTGCGGAGATTGTGATGAAGATCCACCACGAAGTCGAATTTTTCTTTTTTCAGTTCTGCTACCAGTTGAGTAAGGCTGCTCTGCAGGTAGTGCATTTTGTCGATGTAGGGGTTTTCTTCGAACAGCGCTTTGAACTGCGGCTTGGTGGCAAAGTGCACTTCGGCATTTTCTACCTGTGTTTTGATAACACGCACCACGGGTGTAGTGAGTACAATATCGCCAATGGAAGAGAACCGAAGAATTAAGACCTTCATAAGGCAGCCAAAATAACTCCTCGTTTTGTTATTTTAGAGAGTTTAAATGCAAATTCTACTCTAAACTTCTTTTAGTATGAACTATTGGTTGATGAAAACAGAGCCAGAAACCTTTTCGTGGGCAGATTTGGAGAAGGCAGGCAAAGCCACCTGGGATGGTGTGCGCAACTTCCAGGCACGCACCCACCTGAAGGGAATGAAAAAAGGAGACTTGGCTTTCATCTATCATACGGGCGATGAAAAAGCCGTGATTGGCATTGCGCGCGTGGAGAAAGAATTCTACCCTGAACCGGGGGATAAAGATTGGGTAGTGGTGGACATTAAGCCAGAAAAAAAACTAAAAAAGCCTGTTACGCTGGCGCAGGTAAAAGCCGATAGCGACCTTGCTGATATGGTGCTGGTGCGGGCGGCAAGACTTTCGGTGCAGCCGGTAAAAAAAGAAGAGTTTGACCGTATTGTGAAAATGAGCGAAGCAAAATAGCATGCGTTTACGTTGTGTTGACCTGATGCCGCTTGTGTTGGCTGCCATGCTATTGGCTAATGTGGATGTCCATGCACAATTTCAGCAAAGAGTGCGCTACGAACGGCCGCAGACCAACTCGGATAACGGCTGGGCAATTGTACCGATGAAAGAACAGGGGTTGGCGCTGGTGCGCGACAAAGAGAAATACCGGAATGGACTTCGCCTGCACGAAGTAGTTCTGTTGGACTCCACCCTTCACGAAACCGACAGCCTGGAGTTGGAATTGCCCAACCGCCTCAACATGGTAGGTTATGATTATGCCAACGCCTCGCTTTACCTGCTCTTTCGCGAGGGCGAAACAGACGATGGCGACCTGAGCCTGGTAACCATTACGCTGGCAAGCAAGGCAGTGCATCGGGTGGAAATCAAACACGAGTTTAACCTGAAACTAACACACTTCTGGGTAGTGGGCCCCAACATTGCGCTGGGTGGCTATGCCAACCGCGAACCGGCTGTGCTGCTGTACAAACTACAAGAAGAACAGTTGAAAGTGGTGCCCGGCTTTTTTACTTCCGAAACCGAACTACTCGATTTGCGCACCAATCAAAACAACACCTTCAACACCTTGACGGTGAACCGCACGCAGCGTGCAGAAAAAAAATTGGTGTTGCGCACGTTCGATCAGGAGGGCGTGCAACTGTTAGAAGATGAAATTGAAATTGACGATGAAAAAACCGTACTGAGCGGACTTACCAGTTCGCTCTTGCGCGATGAGTTGATGGTTACGGGTACCTATACTGTGGGCACTTCGCGGCAGGCATCGGGTGTGTTTTCTGTGATGGTAGACCCATTTCGAAGCCAGCCGGTGAACTACTACGACTTTGCGCAGTTGCCGCATGCGTTCGATTTTATGAGTACCAGACGCGCGTTCAAGATCATGGAAAAATCCAGGCGCGACCGCCTGCACGGGCGCGACCCTGACTACCGCTGCTACGCTGCATCTGTCAGGTTAGACGAATATAGTGAGGGTTTCTTGCTGCTAACCGAAATATACAACTTGTCGTCTGGCATGAACAGTTATCCTTACCAGGGAAATCCGTATGCCACACCTTATGGCTATTACCCGTTTACCCCTTACGCCAGCAGGTTCTATAATTCTCCGTACTCCTATTATAACCAGTTGCAAAACAGTGAAGTTACGGTGTTGCAATCGCTCGTTGTTTCATTCGATGCGGACGGCAAACTCGATTGGGGGCATAGCCTGAAGCTGGAGGGCAAACGCAAGGCAGCCCTGGAGCAGGCCTCGGATTTTTGGGCCGCCAAAGACAAAATTGTGATTGCCACCAAGAAAGAAAGTGAGGTTATGGTGAAGGCGCGATTCAAAAACGATGAAGTACAGGCAGATACGCTGGGGATTTTATTAAAAGAACCGCACGAAGTGGTGCGCAACGAGTCGAAGGAAGATGAGGGTGTTCGCTTTTGGTACGATCATTTTTTCTATGTGTGGGGCTACCAGGCCGTAAAAGATCCGCTAATAGTAAACAGTGACCGCACCCGCTCTGTTTTCTATATAGTGAAACTGGATGTTCGGTAAGAAACTAACGATATTAATTTTTATTTTTTGTGGTGCGGCATCGGCTTTAGGGCAATTGATGCAAACCGGCCGCTACGAGTTACCACTTTCCGATACAGAAAAAGAGCCATTCCAAACCATTAGCCTGGGTTACGATGGCCTGCTGATGCACCGCAGACTGGATCGCAACGATGATGACCAGATTGAACTCATTCGCCTGGATACCGCATTGACAGAAGTATGGCGCGGATACATTCCCATCAACCCACAGCTGTCGCTGCTGCATTCCGAATACAAAGATGACTTTGTGTTTTTGCTGTTCAAAAATCAGCAAATGGCGCAAGCCGAATTTCTGATTGCGGCCGTCCAAACCGATAAAGGAGAATATGGCAGCTATACCGTCAACAACATCATCCCTTTTAACCCCACCGAGTTTGTAATAACCAACGAGGCTGCGTTAATAGGTGGCTACTTTAACTACAGGCCACTCATTCTGCATTTTCATTTTCAAACACAGCAAGCAAAGATATTGCCTGGCTTTTTTAATGAACCGGGCGAGCTTACCCAAATTATGTCGCATGACGATGGCACGGTAGATGTAATCGTAAGTGCCAAAAATTTCGAAAAGAGAAAAAGTTTATGGATACGTACCTACGATGCCCTGGGAAACCTGGTGAAGACCATTGTGCTTCAGCCCGATGTAGATAAAAACCTGATCTTTGGTCGATCACTCAAAACCAATGATGGGCAGCAAGTGGTGGCGGGTGTGTATGGCCGTTATACAGAGTACTCGCGGGGTGTATTTGTGGCACGCATTAACGAATTTGGTGAGTACGCTATTAATTATTACAATTTTGGCGACCTGCAAAGATTTTTTAACTACATGAAAGCCAAACGCGAGCAGCGTGTGAAGGAGCGCATAGAACGAAGAAAGGTTAAAGGCAAGAAGCTGAGGTTTAATTATCGGATACTGGTGCAGGAGCTCATACCTTATGGCGACCAGATTATTATGCTGGGCGAAGCTTTCTATCCCCACTACTCTTATCCCAATAACCGCACCATGGCGAGCATGCCGGTGATGCCCCGTTTCTACAACAATCCGTTGGTGCGTGGCGAAATGATTTTTGATGGCTACCAATACACCCATGCGGTAGTAATTGGTTTCGATAAAAACGGTAAACTTCTGTGGGACAATAGTTTTGAAATTAACGATGTGCGACCCATGCAACTGCAGCAGTTTGTTAAAATTACTGCCGACCAGGAGCGCATTGCCTTGCTTTATCTTTTTGAAAATACGCTGCGCAGCAAGATCATTAAAAACTCGGAGGTGCTGGAAGGAAAAACGTTGGACCCCCTGCGTGCCCGTTTTACTAACGACATTGTGAAACCCAAAGACACCGAGAAGAGCAGCCTTGACTATTGGTACCCCGATGTATTTTTTGCCACGGGCGTGCAAAACGTAAAAAACCTGCGCGAAGAAGGCGTTACCATTAACCGCAGGGTCTTTTTCATCAATAAAATCGTTTACAAATAAGCGGCCACCGCGTGTATTTGTTATCTTCGCGCTCGGCATGCGGAAAAAACTCATTTTCGACTCCGAACAGCTCGACATCACGCTCAGCCGCCTTTCGCATCAATTAATTGAAAATCACGGTCATTTCACTAATACGGTAATTCTTGGCCTGCAGCCCCGTGGCATTTTTCTGGCAGAATTCATTCATAAAAAACTGGAGAAAGAAACCAAAACCCAGATACCACTGGGCTACTTAGATACCACTTTTCACCGCGATGATTTCCGCAGGCGCGAGGTGCCCGCCAAAGCCAGTGAAACTAAGGTGCCTTTTGTGATTGAAGAGAAGAATGTGATTTTGATAGACGATGTGCTCTATACAGGCCGCACGGTGCGTGCCGCCCTCGATGCTATGATTGCGTTCGGGCGACCAGCCAAAGTGGAGTTATTGGTGTTGGTAGACCGCAAACACACGCGCGACTTGCCCATTGCTGCCGACTACATAGGCATGAATGTGCAAACACTGGACACCCAACGTGTGTTGGTGGAGCTGGAGGCGCAAGGCCATAAGCAAAATAAAATCTGGTTAATTAATAAGGACTAACAACTATGTCGAAGCTGAGCCAAAGACATCTCCTGGGCATCAAAAACATCACCCGCGAAGATATCGAGCTCATCTTTGAAACGGCTGATAATTTTAAAGAGGTCATCAACCGCCCCATTAAGAAGGTACCTTCCTTGCGCGATGTTACCATTGCCAACGTTTTTTTCGAGAACTCCACACGCACACGGCTGTCGTTCGAGTTGGCACAAAAACGCCTTTCGGCCGATGTGATTAATTTCTCTGCCTCGAACAGTTCGGTGAAGAAAGGCGAAACGTTACTGGATACGGTGAACAACATTCTGGCCATGAAGGTGGATATGATTGTGATGCGCCATGCCAGCGTGGGCGCTCCCCACTTTTTGTCGAAACACATTAAAGCCAACATTATAAATGCGGGCGATGGTACCCACGAGCACCCCACACAGGCACTGCTCGATACATTTTCTATCCGCGAGAAGCTGGGCAGCGTAAGCGGTAAAAAAGTAGCCATCATTGGCGATATTCTTCACTCGCGCGTAGCGCTCTCCAATATTTTTGCCCTGCAAAAGTTAGGCGCCAAGGTAATGGTGTGCGGGCCACCCACACTGCTGCCCAAGTTTATTGGCAGCCTGGGTGTGCAGGTGGAATTAGACGTGCACAAAGCGCTGGCCTGGTGCGATGTAGCCAATGTGTTACGCATTCAATTGGAGCGCCAGCAGATCAAATATTTTCCTTCTTTGCGCGAGTATACTTTGTACTACGGCATTACCAAGAAAATGCTCGATGGACTGAAGAAAGAAATTGTACTGATGCACCCCGGCCCCATTAACCGTGGTGTGGAACTTAGCACCGATGCCGCTGATTCCTCGCATTCCATTATTCTAGACCAGGTCGAGAACGGTGTGGCCGTGAGGATGGCCGTGCTGTACTTGTTGGCTGGGGCGAATTGAAAGACTTTTACACGAGACTTGTGTTGTCCTAATCTCTTAAATTCCCAATACCTCTTTCAAACGTGTGTAACCGCTTTGGCTTAGCGGAACCCGCACCCCACTTTTTAACAGACCTACATGGTTATCTTTTTCCAGTGGCTCAATGCGGGTTAACTCTTGCAGGTTGATAAGGTAAGACCGATGTACACGCACAAACACCGCATGATCGAGCGACTTTTCGAAGTGGGTAAGTGTTTTTTTCTTCAGATAGAAACCTTCGCGGGTGTGAATTTTCACGTAGTCGTCAAAGGCCTCTATGTAGTGAATAGTGTGGATGGGCAGTATTACAATGTTGCTGCCCTTTTTCACCACAATGCGGCTGTGTTCCTCCGGTTGAGTGATGCCGGTTAACATTTCTGCAGCATTTTTATCAAAGCCTTGGGGTTGCTTCTGGCGCCATTTCTGCAAAGCCTTGTCGAAGCGATCTTTCGAAAAGGGTTTCAATAAGTAGTCGATAGCGTGGGCTTCGAAGGCCCGCATGGCAAACTCATCGAATGCGGTGGTGAATATTACTGCAGGCGGTGTTTCAATCAACTCCAGCATTTCGAACCCGTTGATTTTGGGCATTTGGATGTCCAGAAAAATGAGATCGGGGTTATGGCGGGTAATGGCCTTCACACCTTCAAAACCATCACTGCACTCTTCCAGAATCTCAACATCGGGGTGTGCCGCCAGGTACTCTCTTACCACACTGCGCGCCAGGGGTTCATCGTCTATCAGCAGGGCTTTAATCATTGCGGAATTTTTATGATGGTAGTAAAGGTGTTTTCGTGGGTAGAAGTTTTTAGCAGGTCGTTTTGCGAATAGATAAGATAAAGCCTGCGCGATATGGAGTTTAATCCAAACCCTGTTCCTTGCCGGGGTTGTGCCGTTACCGGATCGAATGGGTTGCTCACTTCTACAAAGAGCACCCCGTTTTGTGCATAGGCTTTTAACCGGATGGTGATTTCGCCCACGGTGTCGTACAATCCAAATTTAATTGCATTCTCAACCATGGGTTGTAGCAACAGTGGCGGAAGTGTCATAGACTTAACTTCTTCAGTTGCCTCTATTTCAGATCTCAGCCGGTATCCAAACCTTACTTTTTCTATGTCGAGGTAAAGTTGCAGGTGATTGAGTTCTTCTTGCAGAGACACCCGTTGCCGGTCGTCTTTGCGCATGGTGCCGCGCAGAAAATCCGACAGTTGTTGCACCATGGTGCGCGCTTGTTCGGGCTGGCTGCCCACCAACGCATTAATAGAGTTAAGACTGTTGAAAAGGAAATGCGGCTGCAGTTGTTGGCGCAATTGCACCAGTTCCGCTTCCTTTAGCAGGCGTGCTGCATCTTCTTCGCGCTTGTTGCGCTCTTGCTGTTCCAGCACATAATACCACAGCCAACTGAGTGTGGCTACAAACAACACCTGCATCCACGCAATCAAAAAACGAATGGGCAGCGATTGATCCAGAAAAACCAGGTAGCCCGGTTCTACCGGCACCACTTTGGGCAGCAGCCAGGGAATGGCCACGTAAGAAAAAACGCCAGCCAGCACCAGGCTAAGAAAATGTACGTTGATGATGTTTCTGGACGTGGGCCTGTAAAATTGAAGAATCAGATTCATTACGTAAGCAGCAAGTGTAAGGTCTGCCTGTGTAAGGGCGGCATCGTAAAAAGCCAGTTGCCAGCTAAAACCAAAAGTGTGCACCAGCCAGGTGCCCACCAGGGTCCAGGTGAGCCACCAGATAAGGAATTTGATAGCAGGGTGTTTTAGAATGCGCTGCATGTAAGAAGGCGAGCCGCAACAAAGTTAGAATTTGCTACGGCTCTTTGTCTACACTTTACAATTGAATGTGGGTTGCTGAACGGTTTGCATCAACACGGCCCGTTGGTGCACCTGGTCTACGTAATCGGCTTCTTCTTCCACTTCATGAATGGCCGAATAGAGTTCGGTGCCATCTTTTAATTCGTTAATCGGGTGTAGTTCAGCCACGTTAATAAATTCCCACTTCACCATTTTGTTGTGGTGGTTCAGAAAGGCATCTTCTTCGCTGATGCCAATAATGCGGGCTTTTAAAAATGCTTCTTCAAAACTATCGGCAGCTACCAACCGCATGTGTTCATCGAACTGCGGCTTTTGTGCGCCTTCGCTTGCAATACGAAAAATTATTTTTGCTATGTACCAGTTCATCGGGGGTTCTTTTTTCGGTTACACAACACGGACCAGTTTTATCCGTAGCTCTTGATATCGATACCGCCAAATATGCACGTGCCTTTTAATACCAGTATTTTACTGGGGTCGGGTTCGGCTATGTCTTTGCGTTTATCATCCAGGCCTCCAAAAATGGCTACTATCTCCGATTGAATTTTCCAGTTAGAGGGCACAATCAGTTTGGTTCCACCAAACACCTGGGTAAGGTCGAGCACAACCACTCCGTTGATATCTGCCTGCGAAAGATTTAAATCGGTACCACCGAAGAAGTTAACCACATCGCCTCCACGAAAGCTTTTAGAGATAATCACTTTCTTAGTGCCACCAAAAATGGTTACCGTATCTAACACATCGTCAGAAGAGGTGCCGTTACTTACCGGGCCGGGTAGCCCCTCCCAGTTTTTTTTAGCGCTGCGTGGTCTCAAGATCATGACCAAGCCGATGCCAATAATAATGGCGGGCCAGATAAAGTGCTTGAAGCCCAGTTCGGGAAACCAATCATCAGCCAGAAAGGCGCCACCAATAATAATCGGCACCAGCCAACCCCACGAACGGAACGAATGGCGCGCCCCCATAAACAAGCCAAAGGCAATCAACAACATCTCCCAACTGAAGAACCAACGGGGAAAGTAGACACCCATTTCGTGAGCCAGCAGCAGCGAGCCAAATGCTACCAACACCAAACCACCCAGCACCCGTCCGGATAAGGCATTGCTCGATTTTACCTTCTCCTGCTCGCGCGAATATTTCGTTTCCATATTTTTTGAATTTATACCCAAATGAACGCAGGAAGCCTCTTTTCTGCTAAGGGTAAAAGGTCGGATTCGGCCAGTTGTCGGTGAAGAGGGGGTGTGCGTAGGCGAACGAGGGAAGTCTATTTTTTGAGCATCCACTTCATCAGCGGGCCACTGCTGATGCTGGTGATGAGGGCCATGATAACCAAAGAAACAAACACTGTTTCGTTGATGAGTTTGTTTTCAAGTGCTACCAGGCCTAAAATGATTTCCATGGCACCGCGTGCATTCATGCCAAAGGCTGCGGCCATCGATTCGCGCCAGCTAAAGCCACCGAGACGCGTGCCCAGTCCGCTGCCAATAATTTTACCTGCAAAGGCAATCACCAGGATAAGTAAAGTTAGGGTGAGGTCGAAGTTATCTACAAAGTTTACACGCAAACCTATCGACACAAAAAAGAGTGGCGCAAAGATGTTGTTGATAAACTGGTGCACAATTTCTTTGGCTCGCTCTGAGAGGTGCTCGGAATCGCCCAACGCAATGCCTACTACGAAAGCTCCGAAAATGGCGTGAATGCCGATGTATTCCGTAAAGGCCGCTGCCAGGAAACACAAAGCCAACGCCAGCGAAAGCAAACCACCCGGCCAAGCAAAATTTTTATTTACCCACGGCAACATTCTGTTCAATAAACCCCGGCCCAGCGTGAGCATGAGTGCGGTGAATCCAATGGTAAGCAGTATTGTATTCGTTAACGTTACGTTTTGATTTCCCTTGCCGATGATACCCAACACCACAGAAAAAATCAGCCACCCAATAATGTCGTTGATCATGGCAGAAGAAATCACCAACATACCCATGCGCGACTTGAAAATGTTAAGGTCCATTAAAATGCGGGCAATAACCGGCAACGCTGTAATGGCCATAGAGGTGCCCATGAACAAGGCGTAGATAAGTGGTTCTATTCCGTTGGTGTTTCCAAATACCACAGGGAAGTAGTACGGAAAAACAAAACCGATAACAAATGGAATCACCAACCCAAACATGCTGGTGTACATAGCCTGTCGGCCTTGTTGCCACACAATGTGCAGGTCTACTTCCAGGCCTGCAATGAACAACAACATCACCACAGAAATTTGCACGATGCCGTCTAACACCAGCGAAGAAAGACCAGGCGGAAAGAGGCTGTGAAAATAATCGGGTGCCACCCACCCAAAAATTGTGGGCCCCAATATTATGCCTGCCAGTATTTCGCCCACTACTGCCGGTTGCTTGATTTTGCGCATCACCTCTGCCATGAGCCTGCCCGCCAACAGCATGATGCCCAGCTGCATCAGCAAGTTCATTACCTCCAGTTGACTGAGCTTGGTCATAGGGCAGGGCTTTTTTCAGTTACGCCAGTAGGGTGCACAATCAGTACGTTGCAGGGCAAATCTGCCAGTATGTATTCAAGGTCGTGTGGAAAAACACGGTCGAGAAATGAAAACCTGCGTGCAGGGGCACCCACCACCAGCAAGTCGGCCTGTTTGCGTTGGGCAAATTTTACCAGTTCGAAACCAGACTTGCCAGAAATGATTTTGATGTTCACCTTTAGGCCTTCATGTGGAATTCGCACCAGCAGCCGCTCCACTTTATCAATTTCATCTTTTACCAACTGGTGGCGTGTTTGGTCATACTCTTCTTCCGACAGTTGATCGCTGGCCGCCATGGTGAGGCCATACATTTTTATTTCGCGCACAATATGTATCCAACTGGCACCTTCTTTCTTCCCTAACTGGCAGGCCAGGGCAATGGCATCTTGCACATAAGGGCTGTCCTCAGCATTAACCACTATGTTCTTAACTGGTTGTTTGTTGATAACGGTAAGCACGGAGCAGGGAGCTTTTCGTAGAATTTTTCTCGCCACCGAGCCTAAGTAGTATTGCACCAGGTTTTCTTTTTTCAGCGCGCCTGTAATCAGCAGGTGGATTTGCTCTGTTTTGCAAGCTCGCAGAATGGCTTTGGCCGGATCGCCCGACTCCCAAACTACACGCACTGTGGCAGGTTCAACCTCTGCCGCCAATAGCAGGGCATTCATTTTTACTTCGTCAGCGGGGCTGTGCGTACCCACATGAATTAACACGAGGGTGCCGTGCAGAGCTTGCCTGAGCCTGTTTGCTTCTTTGAGCATGGCTTCTGCCGTAGGAGAAAAGGCGAGGCCCAGACCTATTTTTTGAATGACCATGACTGCCCAAAATAGCGATAAAATCAAAATTTGTGTGCGCGCCTTTCTTCTATGTTTACCTCGCGATGGCCTTAGCAGCCAAGGTCATCGGCATTTTTGGTGTTTTGAAGGTTAAAACCCGAATTATGCAATAGAATTTTCTATTGCATAATTGACGAATGAAAATCACCAACGTAGTAGAAGTTAAAACAAAACAGAGTTGGTGATTTTCATTGTCAGGGTTTAACCTTGACAATCCTGTCAGGATTCGTCAACTGATGACGATTTGTGTCACAGCCTGATAGCCAAAAGGCTCATCAGGCCCTTTGGGCAGATTATGCATTTCTAATGCATAATCTGGGTTAAAATCTTACATGAATTGGGCCGGTTAACGATGTCTATTATTTGAAGACTGCCACCTTCCGTTCTTTGCAGTTGGTTTTAATCGAGAGAGAAGCTGTTTATGCAAAAGTCCATCAGAGGCCTTATTCTGGGAAAGAATTATTTCATAGAGTCGTACACCGACTTTAAAACGGTAATGCTTTCAGGTTGGTATGCGCTGTTTGCCATTGCAGCCAGTATGCTTTACCTGATGGTAGATTTTGGCAAAAGCGACTTCATAACCGTATCGATTTTTTTAGCATGCATTGGTTTCAGCGCCGTGTCTTTGGCATTGCACCGACTTCATCAGCACGATTGGGCCAACCTGGTGCTTTTTCCTACCATCGCCTTTGTGGTGTTTCTTTTTGCAGGTAGCGAATCGCCCGCCACTGGTGCTTCTTTTTTCTTTTTGGTGATCAGTTTGGGGGCCTTCACCGTTTTTGGCGCCTCTAAGCGCACTTATGCCTACGGCTTCACAGCATTAACGGTGGTGCTTTTTGTGATGGCTAATTTTTTTCACATCTCCTTTCTGGTTTTCAGAGACTACGATGCGTCCACCCTCGATCAAATCCTCTTCCTCAACTTCTGCACCTCACTATCAGGCATTATGCTGGTGGCAGTTTTATTCATTCGTCTGAACCGGTATAGCGAAGAGAAAATTCAAATGCAAAATGAATTGCTGAGGCGCAACAATGCCGACCTCGACCGGTTTGTGTACAGCGCCTCGCACGATTTGCGCGCCCCACTCAATTCTGTTTTAGGATTGATTCAACTGGCGGAAAATGCCACCGAAAAAGAGTTTGGCTACTACCTGGGTTTAATGAAAACCCGCATTCATTCCATGCAAAGTTTCATTCGCGATGTAACCGACTTCTCGCGCAACAGCCGTATGGCCTTAGATAAAGTGCGCGTGGAACTGGCCGCGCTGGTGGTAGACATATGGGAAGGTCTTCGCTTTATTGAAGGGGCAGATACCATTCGCTTTAAACTGGATATCGACCCCAAACTAGCGGTGGAGACAGACCCCGCCCGCCTCAAGATTGTGTTGGGTAATCTGCTTTCCAACGCTATTCGCTACCACGATTTCAGCCATGTGGCGCCTTATATTTCGGTAGCGGGTAGCATTCAAAACAACGTGCTTCTCCTGGAAGTGCAAGACAATGGCCAGGGCATAGACCCCGAGGTTTTGCCCCGCATTTTCGACATGTTCTTTCGGGGCAATCAAAACTCCAAAGGTTCGGGGTTGGGACTTTATATAGTGAGCGAAGTGCTGGCCAAGGTATCGGGAACGATTGAAGTAGAGTCTGTTCCCCGAAAGGGTTCCACCTTCAGGGTGGCCATACCCCTGCACTAAAACTCTTCGTGCGCCCGGCCGCACTAATTCCAATCTATATTCTATTTTTGCCGTCTTATGGCACAACAAGACGACAATTTTTTGAAGAAGGTGATCTCCCACGCCAAGGAGTATGGGTTCATTTTTCCTTCCAGCGAGATTTACGATGGACTAAGCGCAGTGTACGACTACGGCCAGAATGGTGCCGAGTTGAAAAATAACATCAAAGAATACTGGTGGCGTTTTATGACGCAACTGCACGACAACATTGTGGGTATCGATGCCGCCATTTTTATGCACCCTACTACGTGGAAGGCTTCGGGCCACGTAGATGCCTTCAACGATCCGATGATAGACAACAAAGACAGCAAGAAGCGTTACCGTGCCGATGTGCTGGTGGAGGATGCCATCGGAAAAATGGAAGACAAAATTGAGAAGGAAGTGGAGAAAGCGGGCAAGCGTTTTGGCGAATCGTTCGATAAGGACATGTTCGTGAAAACCAACCCGCGCGTATTGGAATACCAAAAGAAAATAGACGAAACCAACGAGCGGCTGAAGAATGCCATGGCCAATGGCGACATGGCCGCCATGAAGCAGTTGGTGATTGATTTGGAGATTACTGATCCTGTGTCGGGTAGCAAAAACTGGACAGACGTGCGCCAGTTCAACCTCATGTTCTCTACCGAAATGGGTTCTGTTGCCGAAGATGCCAACAAGATTTACCTGCGCCCTGAAACAGCCCAGGGGATTTTTGTGAACTTTTTGAATGTGCAGAAAACCGGCCGCATGAAAATTCCTTTCGGGATTGCGCAGATCGGTAAAGCCTTTCGCAACGAAATTGTAGCACGCCAGTTCATTTTCCGCATGCGCGAATTCGAGCAGATGGAGATGCAGTTTTTTGTGAAGCCAGGCGAAGAAATGAAATGGTATGAGTTCTGGAAAGAAAAGCGCATGCGTTGGCACCAGGCCCTGGGGTTGGGTGCGGATAACTACCGCTTCCACGATCATTTGAACCTGGCCCACTATGCCAATGCCGCTTGCGACATTCAGTTTAACTTCCCCATGGGCTTCAAAGAACTGGAGGGCATACACTCACGCACCGACTTCGATTTGAAAAACCACGAGAAGTATTCTGGAAAGAAACTTCAATATTTCGATCCGGAACTGAACCAGAGCTACATTCCGTTTGTGGTGGAAACTTCGGTGGGCCTCGATCGCATGTTTTTGGCCACTTTATCCAAATCATACAAAGAAGAAAAAGTAGCAGCCGGAGAGGAGGGCAACGAACGCGTAGTGTTGTCGTTGCCGCCAGCATTGGCGCCCAACAAAGTGGCCATATTGCCGTTGGTGAAGAAAGATGGTTTGCCCGAAAAGGCCGAAGCCATTGTGAAAGAATTACACCTGGACTACCGCACCTATTACGAAGACAAAGACACGATAGGCAGACGCTACCGCAGGATGGACGCCATTGGCACGCCCTTCTGTGTTACGGTAGACCACGAAACACTGCAAAACGATACCGTTACCCTGCGCCACCGCGACAGCATGAAGCAGGATCGCATTAAGATTGCAGAGATAAAATCGCATTTGGAAAAAGCCTGTTCAATTAAGAACTTGTTAGCCTCCATCTAACCCGGAGGTAAGGTGAATTTTGTTTGGGGTGCCCTTTTTGTAATGCTCTTCCTGGTGGTGGTAACCTACCTGGAAAATTTCAAGAAGGTAAACCGGATGATATTCCCGCTGGAACCGGAAGTGATCCGGGAGCTTCAGAAATACTTCCCGTTCTACCGGAATTTTTCCTTTCGCAGAAAAAGAAAATTTGAGAAACGCGTGAAGTCGTTTCTCAATTCTTTCGACTACCAGTTGCGAGGCAATATGCGTCTAACACCCGAAGTGCGTGCAATATTAGGTGGCACGGCAGCGCGCATCTCCATGTACTTATCAGAGTACTGTTTCAACTATTATAATACCATTGTGCTGTACCCGGGCGTCTACCGGTCGCGGTTTACAGGCAAAAACCACAAAGGTGAGGTAAACCCGGGTGCGCGCATCATTGTGTTTGGTTGGGAGGCAGTTATGGAGGGCATCAACCGCAGCGATGATGGTCTGAACCTGCTGCTGCACGAATATGCGCATGCGTTATTTTTTGAACACAAGCTGATGAAGGCCGACTACGAAGTGTTTAACGAGGAGGCTTACAACCGCGTGATGGAGCAGGCGGAAATCGAAATAGAAAAGATTCGCAGAGAAGAGCCCCACCTGCTGCGCAAATATGCGGCCACCAACATGGAAGAATTTTTTGCGGTGGCTGTAGAGAATTTCTTCGAACGATCGGCTGAGTTTAAGAAAGGCCTGCCAGAGTTGTATGGCACGCTGGTGTTGTTGTTCAGACAAGATCCGCTGCGAGGTTAAAGCAGCACTTTTATTAATATTGCGGCAATGATTTGGAACTCCCTTCTTTCTTCTCAGCGTTTTGGACAAACAAAAGCCACAGCCGCTGGCCAAACCCGCAGTGCTTTCGAACAAGACTACGACCGGATTATTTTCTCGCATCCGTTTCGCAGGTTGCAGGATAAAACGCAGGTACACCCGCTTCCAGAACACGATTTCGTTCACACCCGCCTAACGCATAGCCTTGAGGTTTCAAGTGTAGGCCGTTCGCTGGGGCGCAAAGTGGGCGAGGTAATTATGCAACGCCATCCTTACTTGCGAGAGCAATTCTCTGCCTTCGATTTTGGTGCCATCACTGCTGCTGCCTCATTGGCACACGATTTAGGCAACCCGCCTTTCGGCCATGCAGGCGAAGATGCACTCTCGGACTTTTTTGTACACACGCAATTGGGGCAAACTTTTCGGAACAAGGTCTCGGCTGAGCAGTGGGAAGACCTGAAAAAATTTGAAGGCAATGCGCAAGGGTTTCGTATACTCAATAAAAATCAATATGGGTTGAAGCTTACCTACGCCACGTTGGGAGCCTTTACCAAATATCCTTGTGCTGCCCTCTTTCACCAACGCGATAAATCTAAGCGAAGCCAGAAGAAATTTGGCTTCTTTCAAAGCGAGAAAATGATTTTTGAAGAAGTGGCAACCCAGTTGGAATTGGCAACGGGCGAACATGGAAATTGGTCGCGCCATCCGCTGGCATTTCTGGTGGAAGCCGCGGACGATATCTGCTACAGTATCATAGACCTGGAAGATGGCTGCAGCCTGGGGCTGGTAAGTTTCGAACAAGCCATGGAGTTGTTTAGTGGTGTGATTACCTCGAGCCAATCTAAACTGGGAAAGCTGAGCCAGCTGAACAACCAGCCAGAAAAAATTGGCTACCTGCGTGCATTGGCTATTGGCGATCTGATGGATGAATGTGCCACGCTGTTTTTGGATCATGAGAAGGATATTCTGGAGGGCACTTTTGATGTGGCTCTGGCCGATTGTTGCCAATCGAAGGATGCACTGAAAAAGATCATCGATGTATCTGTGGAGAAAATTTACCGTGCGCGCAAGGTGGTAGAGATTGAAGCGGCAGGGCACGAAGTTTTACCAGGACTCATGCAAGAATTCACGCAGGCAGCGCTCTCGTTGCGCGATAAAAATGCTTCGCGTAAGTATGCTAACCTGCAGAAACTGTTACCTGCAGAAACAGTTTTTGCCATTCAGCAAAACCCGGCTGACGACTACCACCTGTTGCGCCAGGTGATTGATTTCATCTCCGGTCTTACCGATCGCCACGCCATCAGCCTGTACCGTAAGATGAAAGGTTTCGAGGTTTAGTTAGTCGTCCCACCAAGTCGTCCCACCACTTCGAGTGGTGGGACGACTACTTCGAGTCGACTTCTAAAAAATGACTGTTTCAAGCCCCGCATCTAAACTTGAAACTGTATCAGTGTAAAATTGATCTTCATCATCAGGAAGGTCAACGAGTGCCCTCCCCAATTTGGTGTTACAAATTCCCGGAAGGTTCTTCCAGTAATTGTTGAAGGAATGGTAAGGCCAATCTTCCATGCGATTAACCAAACGAGCCCGAATAGGATTTTGATGAATGTAATGAAAACAGGCTCGGGCGTATTCATTAGTTGTTAACTCTTTGGCTTTTGTGTTTTGCTGAAAAAGAGAGCCTGTAAAACCTTCTTGCTTTTGAATAGCCCTGGTATAGGAACTCAGCAACACACGCAAGTTTCCCGCAAATTTGGCCTGATCGAATGAATCTCTGGTGCTGATGAGAAAATGAAAATGATTGGGCATTAAACAAAACGCAAGTAAATCTACCTGATCGCTAAATGCTTTGGCTACCTTTTGTATGAAGAAGTGATAATTACGCTCCTGTAGAAAGATGGGCTGTTGATTATTGCCACGATTATAAATATGATAAAGAAAACCGCTAGCTAATTTCATCGTAATTACACCGTTTAAAAAAGTAGTCTTCCTAATTTCGATCAATCTTTTCTTTTCGCCTTTGCCCCATTTGCAATTTTTCAGCATCTTCCCTTCATGAACCTGAATCTGAAGGCGAAACAACAAAACACGTTCGATGCCATTGTAGTGGGCTCGGGCATTAGTGGTGGCTGGGCAGCCAAAGAATTATGCGAGAAGGGACTGAAAGTGTTGATGCTGGAACGTGGCAAGCCGGTGGAACATCCCAACTACACCAATGGTACCAAAAATCCTTGGGAACTGGCGCATGCCGGTCGGTTGACAGAGGCAGACAAAGAGCGCTGCCCTATACAAACCCGCCATTTTTCCTACCGTGGCGACAATAAAGATTACTACATCAATGATCTTGAAAATCCTTATAATGAAATAAAGCGTTTCGATTGGATACGTGGCGATATTGTGGGTGGTCGTTCTTTGCTATGGGGCCGGCAATCGTATCGCCTAAGCAACATGGACTTTGAAGCCAACGTGCGCGATGGCATTGCAGTAGACTGGCCCATTCGTTACCAAGATATTGCCCCGTGGTACGATTACGTAGAACAATTTGTTGGCATCAGCGGCCAGGCCGAAGGTATTCCCCATTTACCAGATGGAAAATTTCTACCACCCATGGAAATGAATTGTGTAGAGCAGGACTTCAAATCAAAATTGAAGCAGGCCTTCCCTGACAGGTATCTCACCATCGGCCGAGTGGCTAACCTGACACAACCCGTAAAGGGTCGCGGGCAATGCCAGTACCGAAACCTGTGCCACCGCGGGTGCCCGTACGGGGCTTACTTCAGTACCAATGCCAGCACGTTGCCAGCAGCTTTTGCAACGGGTAACCTTACGCTCAGACCTCATTCCCTTGTTAACCGGGTACTGTATGATGAGCAGCAAGGCCGGGCCGTTGGCGTTGAATTAGTCGACACTGAAACCAATGAAGTGATTGAATATTATGCCAAAATTATTTTTCTGAATGCAGCCACGTTGGCCACTGCGTTCATTTTGCTGAACTCGACATCTAATCGCTTTCCTAACGGTTTAGGCAATGGCAGCGACCAGGTGGGTCGCAACATCATGGATCACCACAAGGGTGCCGGTGCCAACGCGTCAGTAGATGGATTTCTCGATCAATACTATTCGGGTCGCAGGGCCAATGGTCTGTACATTCCCCGGTTCAGAAACATGAAGGAAAAACGCACAGATTACATACGAGGCTATGGTTACCAGGGCGGGGCGGGCAGAGGTGGTTGGGGCAGCGTTACCAGCGAAGATGTGTTGGGCGCATCGTTGAAAGAAGCAGCTGCAACGCCTGGTCCATGGGGCATAGGCTTTGGTGGTTTTGGGGAGTGTCTGCCTTACGAAGAAAACAGGGTAACGCTTAACACCGATCTGAAAGACAAGTGGGGGCGCAACACATTAAACACAGAAGTGGAGTTTAAAGACAATGAACGCGCCATGCAGAAAGACATGGCCGAGGCAATGGCCGAAATGCTGGAGGCAGCAGGTTACAAAGATGTGAGGCCTTACCAGAATATTTCGTTTCCCGGCAATGCCAACCACGAAATGGGTGGGGCTCGCATGGGGCGCAACCCTAAAACTTCTGTACTGAATGCCTACAATCAGATGCACGAAGTGAAAAATGTCTTTATTACCGATGGCTCTTTTATGACCTCTTCAGCTTGTGTAAACCCTTCGCTTACCTACATGGCTATGACAGCCCGCGCCTGCGATTATGCTGTGAAGGAATTGAACCGGCAGAACCTGTAGATGGTGGCTTGGAGTGAATCGGAAAGAGTTACTCTAAATCCCCTGAAATAGCTCGTTTAGGCCATTTTTTTGAGTTCTCCCGGCTGTAAAATCCAGCCTCGAAACCAACTAAAAATCCTTAGCTTTGCGGGTTCTAAATAACCTGAATAACGTTTTTCATGTGGTTAAGAATCGCTGATGGAATTATAAGGTTTCGCTGGCCCCTAATGGGCGTCATCGGGCTCATCACCATTGTTATGGGATATTACGCCTCTAAGGTGGAGATGAGTTACGATTTTGCCCGCACCGTTCCGCTGGACGATCCGGACATGATTGAGTTGAACAATTTCAAAACTCAATTTGGAGAAGACGGCAACACGGTGGCCATTTGTGTGAAAGACAGTTCGCTGTTCACCCTCGAAAAGTTTCGTGCCTTTCGCGAATTAACCACCAACATTCGGTCCATCGAAGGAGTGGGGGGCGTGTTGTCGCTGCCCATCATGCAGATTGTGTTGAAAGACACGGCCAACACACGGTTTTACCCGGTGCCTTTGTTTCCGGATAACATAGAAACACAAGCACAACTCGATAGCTTGTTGCAGGTGGCCTTGGGGCAAAAGTTGTTGATCAGTCAGTTAATGAACACTGGCAACGGTGCCACGCGCATCATTGTGCCGGTTAAAAAAGAATATGCCAACTCAGCCAGGCGCACCGATGTAATGAACAGCCTGCTGCAATATGGGGCAACCTTCACCGAGAAAACAAACATAGAAATACACTATGCCGGTTTGCTCTTCGTGCGGTCTATCATGACTACCACCGTGCGCAAGGAACTTTCGTTGTTCCTCTACCTGTCAGCCATCATTACAGGCGTCATCATGCTTCTGTTTTTCCGTTCTGTGCGGGCCGTTATTTTTTCAATGATCATGATTGGCGTAATGGTGGTGTGGGTAATGGGAACCATCGCCTTATTTGGCTTTAAAATCAGCCTGCTCAGCGGATTGATACCGCCCGTTATTGTTACCATTGGCATCACCAATGCCATTTACCTTCTTAATAAATATCACTTAGAGTATGTAAAGAAGAGAGACAAGCTCGGTGCTATACGCGTAGTAGTACACAAAATGGGCCTGGCAACTTTTCTTACTAATCTAACGGTGGCCATTGGGTTTCTAACGCTGCTATCAACAGACATAATGGTGCTGCGCGAGTTCGGTATAGTAGCGGGCATTAGCATCATTGCACTGTTTGTGGTAAGCCTGGTGATGATACCGGGTATTTTGATGTGGATGCCTGAGCCCACCACCAAGCATTTGAAACATTTGGATTTCAAAATTTTAGGAGGATTCGTAAAAGCTATCGACTTGTTGGTGCACCGGCACCGGGTTTACATTTATGTAGCTACAGCTCTGGTGGTGTTTTTTGCGCTGGTGGGGATGACCCAACTGTATTCTGTGAGCTACATGGTAGACGATATTCCGGAAGACAGCCAGGTGAAGAAAGACCTGAAATTTCTGGAAGAAAATTTCAGTGGCATTATGCCGTTGGAAATGGTGGTGGACTTACAGACGAAGAGGCGCAGGCCGTTGCTGGAAATAAAAAACATCGAAGCGATCAATCGGTTCGAGCAATCAATGGATTCTATTACGGTCATGTCTCCGCCCCTTTCGGTGATTAGTCTCGTGAAGGCTTCGAAGCAGGCGTTCTACAACAACAATCCCGACCGTTACGCGCTGCCCACCAACGCAGAAAAGAATTTCATTCTTCGCTACCTGAAAGGCCAAAGCGATAGCAGCGGACTATTTAAGGCGTTTGTTGATTCTTCGTTCAGTAAAATGCGCATCTCCATGCAGATGGCCGATATTGGCTCCGAGCGCATGGATTCATTGGTAGACCAGGTGATACTTCCAAAAGCCGAAGCGTTGAAAGCGGAGTTGAAAGAAAACCTGCGTTCTGACAAGGATTCAGTACACATTGCCATCACGGGCTCTTCAAAAATATTTATCAAAGGCAATAAGTTTTTGATTGATAACCTCACGGAGAGTTTGATACTGGCCTGCATTCTGATCACCTTATCGATGGCGATACTCTTTGCGAATGCACGCATGATTTTGATTTCGCTGATTCCCAACCTCATCGCTTTGATGATTACGGCCGGCCTGATGGGTTATTTCAACATCCCCCTAAAAGCGAGTACAGCATTGATCTTCAGCATCACCTTTGGTATTTCGGTAGATAACTCAATACGCTTTTTGGCCAAGTACCGACAGGAGTTGCTGTCCACCGGCTTTTTTGTGCCACGTTCGGTAAGCGAAAGCATTTTAGAAACGGGCAAGAGCATCATCTACACCAGTGTGGTGTTGTTTGCAGGCTTCATCATTTTTGCGTTTTCAGACTTTGGCGGAACCATTGCCCTGGGTGTGCTCACTTCAACCACGTTGGTAATTTCCATGTTTACCAACCTGATTTTGCTGCCGGCCCTGATTCTTACTTTCGATCGGCCTAAGAAGAAGGACAACGGCAAACTATTGATCGATGACTTTGATTCATCTTTCTATGGCGAGCAGGAAGATGAGGCCATCGACTTGAGCAAAATAAAAATTCACGACCGGCAGGGATCAGCGGAGTAAAAGGGTGCAACCAAGCTAGTTGCTCTGTTCAAAGATATCAGATAGGTCAATGATAAGACCAGGTAGGGTACTTGGTTTTATTTTTTGATTGCGTACATATGGTTTCAAAAGCCCTTGGTATTTACCATCCGTATTTAGCGTGTATACCAACACGGTTTGTTCGGTGGGGTGCACAACCCAATATTCTTTTACGCCAGCTTCCTCATACACGTCAAACTTTTCATTCAGGTCTTTGGCCGATGTATGCTTCGATAAAATTTCGATAATCCAATCCGGGGCTCCGATACATCCACGCTCGTCAATTTTTGCAGGATCGCAGATCACGCAAATATCGGGTTGCACTACTGTTATAGTTTCTTCGTCTGTTTCGCCCTTCTTTGGTAGGCGCACATCAAAAGGCGCAGCGAATACCTTGCATTGCTTCTTTTTCAGGAAGCTACCAATGGCAACCACCAGAGAAGACGAAATCTGCTGATGCCGTGAGCTCGGTGTGGGCGACATTTTGTACACCTTGCCGCGAATGAGTTCCACCATATCTGGCAGATCCCACTTTAGGTAGTCGGCATAGGTGTAAGTAAGGCTCAGGTCGGGCTCTTCCACTTTCATGCTGTCAAAGTTAACAACAGTCGGTTGAAGGCACAATTTCTTGTATTTGAACTGCTTACGGAGACAAATTTCCTGAATGCCTATGACTAAAATGTCCTAAATTGCGACCTTATTTTGGGTAAACCGTGAGCAATTACAGAGAAACAAAGGAGATGAATCTGGCCCGGGTGGCCACCGAAATACTCGAATTTTGGAAACGCGAGAAAGTTTTTGAACAGTCGGTCAATCTGCGCGAGGGTGCCGAAACTTTCACTTTTTACGAAGGCCCACCCTCGGCCAATGGTACTCCTGGTATTCACCACGTAATGGCACGCACAGTAAAAGATGTGTTCTGCCGTTTTAAAACATTGCAGGGCTACCAGGTAAAGCGCAAAGGCGGCTGGGATACCCACGGCTTGCCCGTGGAACTGCAAGTAGAGAAGCAGTTGGGCATTACCAAAGACGATATTGGGAAGAAGATTTCCATAGAAGAGTACAACCAGAAGTGCCGTGAAACGGTGATGATGTACAAAGACCAGTGGGACGACCTGACCATGAAGATGGGCTACTGGGTAGACCTGGAGAAGCCATACATCACCTACGAAAAAGAATACATTGAATCGCTGTGGTGGATTTTAAAAAAATTGTACGACAAACAACTGTTGTACAAGGGCTACACCATACAGCCATATTCGCCTGCGGCAGGTACCGGCCTTAGTTCGCACGAGTTGAATTTGCCCGGATGCTACAAAGATGTAAAAGACACTTCCATTGTTGCACAGTTCAAAGTGAAGCGCGATGAGAAGAGCCAGTTTTTATTTAAGCGAACAGATCGGGAGGTTTATATTCTGGCGTGGACCACAACGCCCTGGACATTGCCATCTAATACCGCTTTGGCGGTAGGCGAAAGGATTACTTATGTTCAGGTAAACACTTTTAACCCCTACACACACCAACCTGTAAGTGCAGTGTTGGCGAAGGATTTGGTAGGCAAATATTTCAGCGAGAAGATCAAAGATTTGAAACTGAGCGACTATAAGCCAGGTGATAAAGCCATTCCTTTTGAGATCGCACAAGAATTTTCAGGCAAAGATTTAGTAGGCATTCGCTATGAGCAACTGATGCCCTACCTGCAGCCGTTCTACGATGCGGACAAAGCCTTTCAGGTGGTGGCTGGTGACTTCGTAACTACCGAAGATGGAACAGGGGTGGTTCATACATCGCCCACGTTCGGTGCCGATGACTTTCGTGTAGCGAAACAAAACGGCATCCCTGCGCTCACCATCAAAGATGACGCAGGTAATGAATTGCCCACCGTAGACCGCAAAGGAAAATTTATTTCTGTTATAGGCGAGCAACTGAAAGCGGGTGTGGCGAAGTACAATATCAAAACGCACAAACCGCTTGGTGCCGAAGAATTCTATGTAAAGAACTACACCAACGAAGACGAATCGCATCCCGATTACAAAACAACGGATGTGATCATCTCCATCATATTAAAAGAAGAGAACAAGGCCTTCAAAGTAGAGAAATACGAGCACACCTATCCGCACTGCTGGCGTACGGACAAGCCGGTGTTGTATTATCCGCTCGACAGTTGGTTCATTAAAACCACCGCGTTGAAAGACAAGATGGTGGAGCTGAACAAAACCATTAACTGGAAACCCGAAAGCACCGGCACAGGTCGCTTCGGTAACTGGTTGGAGAATTTGGTAGACTGGAATTTGTCGCGCTCACGCTATTGGGGAACGCCACTGCCTATTTGGAGAACGAAGGACGGCAAAGAAGAAATTTGCATTGGTTCGCAGGCAGATCTTAAAAATGAAGTAGAGAAGTCGATTAAAGCAGGTTTAATGCAAGCGTCCATGGAGCGTGGACCATGGACGATGGATTTGCACAGGCCTTACGTAGACGAAATCATCTTGGTGAGCAGCAAAGGCGAGCCGATGTATCGTGAGCCCGATCTCATTGACGTTTGGTTCGACTCGGGTGCCATGCCTTATGCCCAGTGGCATTATCCATTCGAGAACAAAGATGTATTCGAGAAGAACTACCCGGCCGACTTCATTGCGGAAGGTGTAGACCAAACGCGCGGCTGGTTCTTTACCCTGCACGCCATTGCCGTTATGCTAAGCGAAAGCAGCGATGAGATCAAGGCGGTGAATAAGAAAGTAGGCAATGGGGGCGTTTCGTTCAAAAACGTTATTTCCAACGGTCTCGTGCTCGATAAAAATGGCAACAAGATGAGCAAGAGTAAGGGTAACGTGGTGAACCCCTTCGATACGCTTGCCAAATACGGACCTGATGTGGTGCGTTGGTACATGATGGAGAATGCACCTCCGTGGGATAACCTGAAATTCGATTTTGACGGCATTGTAGAAACACAGCGCAGGTTTTTTGGCACGCTGATGAACACCTATTCGTTCTTTGCCTTATATGCCAACATCGATGGCTTTGTGAAGGATGAACTCAACAATGTGCCTTTCGAAAAATTGTCTCCTTTGGATAAGTGGATTTTGACCAAAGAGCAATCGCTGATTGAAGAGGTTACCGCTGCATACAATGATTATGAACCAACCAAAGCAGCCCGTGCCATTCAGCTGTTTGTAAACGACCACCTCTCGAATTGGTACGTGCGCCTGAATCGTAAGCGCTTCTGGCAACCTACTTCTTCGGGTTCTTCCGCCAAAGCAAGTCAGGAAGGCAATGCGCATTTGTCGGAAGACAAGCGGGCGGCCTACGAAACCTTGTTTGAGTGTTTGATGGTGACAGCCCAATTAATGGCGCCCATCGCGCCTTTCTTTAGTGAGTGGTTGTATAAAAGCTTGACGGATAACATCCGCGCTCGCGCCAAGAAGCATCACACACCGCTGCAATTCGAGTCGATTCATCACACCTTGTTGATCAAAGCCAGTGAGAACCGCAAAGACACCGAGCTTGAAAAGTCGATGGATTATGCACAGCGTATTTCTTCGTTGGTGCACTCCATCCGCAAGAACAGTAAGATAAAAGTGCGCACCCCACTTCAGAAGATTTTGCTGCCCGTGCTGGATGAAAAATTTGCGCAGCGTGTGAAGACGGTGGAAAATATCATCAAGAGCGAAGTAAACGTAAAAGAGATACAGTACATAGACGACACCTCTGGTGTGGTAGTGAAGAAAGTGAAACCCAACTTTGCCAAATTGGGCAGGCAATATGGGCCAAAGATGAAAGAGGTGTCTGCAGTGATCAATGCGTTCACCAAAGAAGATATTGCCGCTATCGAGAAGCAAGGCCAGTTGAACAAAGATGGTTTCGATCTCGTTTTAGAAGATGTGTTGATCAGCTCTGAAGACATTCCGGGCTGGGCAGTGGCTTCCGAGGGGGGCGTTACCGTGGCATTAGACATTACCTTAACCGATGAGTTGAAGCGCGAAGGTATTGCCCGCGATTTTGTGAATCGCATACAAAACATGCGCAAAGACATGGGCTTTGAAGTGCTCGACAAAATTGGCATCGAAGTAGAATCGAAAAATGGCGTTACCGGTGCCATTACAGACTTTAAAGATTACATCTGTACCGAAACCCAGGCGCTCAGTCTGGAGTTAAAGGAAGCTGTAGCCGGGGCCACCGAAGTGGACATGGATGAGTTTATGTTGAAAGTGAAAATTACGTTGAAGAAATAATGCGCGTAGCCCGATACTTTTTGATTGCCCTGGCGGTAATTGCAATTGACCAGACAAGTAAGCTGCTGGTGTATAAATACATGCACTTGCATCAAGAGATAAATCTGATTGGCGATTGGTTTCGTCTGCACTACCTGCTAAATCCCGGCATGGCCTTCGGCATCCGCTGGCAAAGCGAGTTTGGTAAGCTGGCACTTACCTTCTTCAGAATAGGTGCCATGTTTGGCATTGCCTGGTACCTTATCCGGATGGACAAAAAAGGTGCGCACACCGGCTTTCTGATTTGCCTGGCGCTTATTCTGGGCGGAGCCATCGGCAATGTAATCGACAGTACCTTTTATGGTGTTTTTTTGAACAACGCACCGTTAGATGCTCCCTACTTGTGGTTTCATGGGCAAGTGATTGACATGTTGTATTTTCCCATCTTCCAATTCATCTGGCCCGACTGGGTGCCCTGGGTGGGTGGTACGTTCTTCGAATTTTTTAGTCCCGTTTTCAATATAGCAGACTCATCCATTTTTATTGGCGTGGTAACGATATTGGTAATGCAACGGAAATTCTTTTTAGAGAAAGAAGAGCTGGAGGAAGCAACAACCATCACCACAGAGCAGGTTATTATTACAGAACAAACTATTTCAGAAGACGGCCTACAGCAACGCTCCACCCTGTATATGGAGCGCAAAGAAGAGCAAGCAGATCAGGATGGACGAAAGGCATCTAACGAATAAATCATGGCGGAGAACTTGTTGATTTCGGAGAGCACAGATAAGGCCGAAAGGTATGAAACCCTTCTACCACAGCTGGAAGCGTTGGTGTTAGGTGAAAATGATGCAGTGGCCAATTTAGCAAACATCGCTGCAGCCCTAAGGCAATCCATGAATTTTTTCTGGGTTGGATTTTATTTGGTGAAGGATGATCAACTAGTGCTCGGTCCATTTCAAGGTCCCATCGCCTGTACACGAATCAATTTTGGTAAAGGTGTATGTGGAACGTCCTGGAAAGAAGCACGCACCATTGTGGTGCCGAACGTAGATGAATTTCCGGGTCACATTGCCTGCAGTTCTGCCTCTAAATCTGAAATTGTATTGCCTGCATTCAAAAATGGTGAAGTAGTGCTGGTGCTGGATGTGGACAGCGACCAGCTGAATGATTTTGACGCCACCGATGCGCTTTACCTCGAAAAGGTGATGCGCGTGATTGAAAAATTCCTTTAATGCCTGAATGGCCACACCACACGCACCTGTTTACAGGGAAAAGCTAACCGCGATTGCATCGCAAAAAGTGCAACTCGATGCAGCCATCGAACGACTTGCCTGGTTGCGTTTATTGGTGGGGTTGGTGTTTATCTTTCTTGTTTATTTAGGTTTTTCTACCACACTTTTCTTCTATCTGCTACTTCCTGTAGCGGGTATTTTTCTTTTTCTGGTAAAGCAGCATGGCAAGAAAAATGTAGCACGCACTGTAGTGCTTCAGTTGATCTACCTGAACGAACAGGAATTGAAGGCACTGTCTTTTGACATTTCTGGTTTTGAATCGGGTGAGCGCTTTAAAGACGAGCATCATGCGTACAGCTACGATCTGGACTTGTTTGGAGTCGGTTCCTTGTTTCAGTATTTGAACCGTTGCGCTACTCCCTTGGGTGAAGAGCGCCTGGCCAACGATCTTTTAACGGAGGACCAGCGCGAGGAAAGCATTGTTGCCAGGCAACAAGCCGTTAGAGAAATGGCTCCAGTGTTGGATTGGCGCCAAAAAATTTGGGCTACTGGTAAATGTTCACCGATATCAAAGGAAACGGGTCAACATTTGAATGATTGGTTAAGTGAGCAGAATTGGGTTACTACAAAAGCATATTTTACGCTGATACGGTGGGGTTTCCCGGTGCTAACTCTTATTCCATTGGGTTTGTCGTTTTACCGTAGTGATTTTATTCAATTGTTTTTACTGTTGTTTTTCATCCAGTGGAGTGTCTTGTCATTTTTCTCCAAACGTGTAGGCAAAACCATGTTTGCATTGTCGCGTTACCGTGAGCCTTTGGAAAACTATGCACAGCTTTTCGAAATCTTCAAAACAGAAAAGTTTAGTTCGCCCCTCTTGAAGTTTCACACCCAGCAAGCTGAGGAGGCATTTGCAGCCGTGCGCAGATTCTCTAAGCTGGTAAACAATCTGGAAGCGCGCATGAACCCCATAGCCAATGCGTTTGGTAATGGCATTTTTGCATTCGACTTGCATGCCATGGTGGCCCTCGAGAAATGGCGCGACCAACATGGCAAAAGCCTGAACCGGTGGCTTTCATCGTTGGCCGAGTGGGATGCACTTCTTTCACTCGCCCATTTTCATTACACCCATCCTTCTTTCGCATTTCCACAATTCACCGGTGATTTAAAAATAGAAGCCAAAGACGTAGGCCATCCGTTGATCGATGGGCACACCCGGGTAACCAATCATTTTCCGCTGATGGCTGCGCCTACAGTTACCATTATTACCGGGGCCAACATGGCAGGTAAAAGCACCTGGCTGCGGGCGGTGGGAGTTAATTTTGTGCTCTCGCAAACCGGTGCCCCCGTGTGCGCCACGCAATGGTTGGGGCCGGTGGCGCGTTTGCGCAGTGGTATGCGCACCACCGATTCATTGCAAGAACACCAATCCTATTTCTATGCAGAGTTAAAGCGCCTCCAGCGCATTACGGAGGAATTGCGTGCCGGTAACAGAATGATCATTCTGCTCGATGAAATTCTGAAGGGCACCAATTCAGACGATAAGCAGGCGGGCTCCCGCGAATTAATTCTGCAATTGATAAACATGCAGGCATTGGTATTGTTGGCCACGCACGATGTGGCGCTCGGTAGTATGGCGAAGGAGTTTCCTGCATCCATACAAGCCGCATGCTTCGAAAGCGAAATACGCGAGGGCCAGCTCTTCTTCGACTATCGCCTGCGCGCGGGGGTGGCACAAAATCGCAATGCCACTTTTCTGCTTCGCAAAATGGGCATTGTACCCGGTGAACCGGCAGCGTAAAATCAAGTTTTTTCTTAACTTCGGGAACACCTGATTCCCATGCGCACCTCATTGATGTCTTTAATGTTGCTTGCAGCTCTGCAGGCACAGGCACAGATTGGAGCCAAGGCCCGTCAAACCAATCAACTGACTGGTGTTTGGCAAAATGTCCAGTTTGGCTACCAAATGACACTCCTGTTGAATGACGATGGTACCGGTGAGTTTGATGGAGAAAGCATTCGGTATACCACACAAAATGACCAACTGCAGATTACGCAAGCGGGCCAACTGACCAACTATACATATGCATTAAGTGGAAATACACTCACCCTTTCGGGAGGAGATATCGATGGCTCGATTGCCTTTACGCGCGGTGGCGCGCCAGCGGCTGCACCTCAGGCTTCCACCATACCTTCTGCCGGGGAGGGTGTCAACTCCAAGGGCAGCGAACTACTAGGTGTATGGTCGGGCTATGGGGAAACCATAGAATTCAAGACCAACGGACAGTGCGTTTACCTGGGCCAAACAATTCCTTATTCTGTATCGCAAGGGCACGTGATACTCACCATCCAGCAAAATCAGGTAATGATGGCTTACCAGGTGCAAGGCCAGCAATTGGCACTTACTGTGAATGGAAAGGTGCTGAATTATACGAAGGGAAACAGTGCTGCTGCCAATAATGCACCCACTGCCAACGCAAGCGGTGGAACGGTAGCGCAAGAGTTAGTTGGAAAGTGGTGTTACGTGAATGTCACATCCACCAATAGTGGTGGCACCTCCTCAGATGAGTGCATTACTTTGCATGCCAACGGCACCTTCGAATACTATTCCGAAAGGTCGATGAGCACCAATACCAACTCCTTCTGGGCCGGAACTTCTTCCCAAAACTCCGATCAGGGAACATGGTGGGTGCAGGGCGATCGCATCTTTTACAATTCACAAAAACAAGGCCAGGGGTCTTACCAATTACAGAAAGTAAACCACCCGAAAAATGGCGACCCCATGATCGTGCTGGATGGCACCACCTATGTTACGCAATACCAAAAAGCACCGTGGCGATAACTTTTGAACAAAACAAAAACACGATAAGCGCATGACTAATAACCTCTCTCGCAGAAACTGGCTGAAATCTACATTAGGTCTTTCGGCTGGCATGCTGGTGGCCTCTTCATGGGCCGACCAGCTATTGGCTGGCCCTGTAAGTAAGGCCGAAGCATTGCATCGCTTTGCACCCGGTGGAAAGCTGATTCGCCTGGGCTCAAACGAAAATCCTTATGGCCCATCGGAATTGGCCCGCAAAGCCATAGCCGATACCATGAGCGAGTTTAACCGGTATGCGTTTGAATCTGTTCAGGATTTCAAAAAAGTGCTTGCAGAGAAGGAAGGGGTAACGCCAGAACATATTTTGGTAGTGAACGGATCGTCTGAAACGCTTTGCCTGGCGGGCATGGGTGCAGCGTTGGAAGGAGGCGCGGTGCTTTCTGCATTCCCCACCTTTCGCTCGTTGATGGACTATGCCGAGAAGATGAAAGCCCGATGGGACAGGGTAGACCTGGATCAATATCATGTACACAACCTGGATGCTTTGGCATCGGCTGTGAAGGCGGATACACGGCTGATGTTTGTGTGTAACCCTAATAACCCTACCGGCACTGTGGTAGATGGTAAGAAGCTGGCCGATTTCTGCCTGGAGATGAGCAAAAAGACGTTGGTGTTTGCCGATGAAGCCTACCTGGAATTTCTTGAACCCGAAGAACAACGCTCGATGGTGGAGTTGGTGAAGCAAGGCCACCAGGTAATGGTTTCACGCACCTTCTCTAAAGTGTATGGCCTCGCTGGTTTGCGCATTGGCTATGCGGTGGCGCCACCCGATGTAGTGCGAAAGCTGCAGCGTTTCCAAATGGGCCCGGTTATCAACCAGGCTGCACTGGCTGCTGCCCAGGTTTCTTTAAATGACAAAGCATTTGCCGAACTCACCCGCAAGAAGAATACAGAAGCACTGAACTTCTTTCAACAATACCTGGATGATAAAAAATGGTTCCATGGAAAATCGCGGACCAACTGTGTGCTCTTCCCCGCGCCTAAAGACGGACGCACGATTTTGGCAGAAACAGAAAAGCGGGGCTACCAGATACGCATATGGGATTACCAGGGCAAGGAGTGGTGCCGCGTGAGCATTGGCACATTGGATGAGATGAAGGGTTTTGTGAAAGCCTTTGATGAAATTGTGTAGATGCGTTTGCGCATGCCCAAGATTTCATTCGCTGTAGACTGGCCGAACCACATCATTGGTTTTTTTAGTGCACTGTTTGGCATCTTGATAGCATTTGAACTGGACCAATGGCGCGAATCGAAGAAAGAGGAGGAAATTGCCGCCAATGCGTTTGATAAGCTGAAGCAGGAAATCCAAATCAATAAGAATAGCCTGCATGAGTCCACCCAACTGAACTTACAGTTGCTGGCTGTTTTGGAAGAGACTGTTCTTCCTTTGCTAAGTGAAGACCTTCATTTTGATGGCGAAGCGAGCCAGGTAACCGCCTACAATGCCGATACCCAATTTGCCCGTGTGGCACATATTGAAGAATTGCCAACAGTGGGGGAACGTTATGTGGTACACATAGGCTTCGGCAATTTCATCAGGCCGGTGTTGCATTATTCTGCCTGGGAGTCGGCCAAGGCAACGGGTGCACTTAACTTTATGGCCTACGAGAAAGTATTATCGCTTTCTTCGCTGTACAACGCACCACAAATAACCGATGAACTACTTCACATCAAGCTATGGCTGGAGCAAGCCGACCAAATAAAAACCCGCGCGCAGCTAACCGACCTGCTTGTTCGCCTCCGGCAGGCACACCGCATAATTGAAGACGAACTGCAGGAGTACGATCTGTTTGTTAATATGCTCGAACAGATTGAGTAGCGCTAGGCACCAACGCCTGAGGGTACCAATTGTGGATCTTTCTTTCCCAGCTCTTTCAATATTCGGAAATGGCCTGCAATGGCATCGCGGAAGGTAGGCTTTGCCTTGTAAGGAATACCAAACTCTTTCGCGGTCTGTTCCACAATGGGCGAAATGTTGCGGTAGTGAATATGGCAGATGGTAGGAAACAAGTGATGCTCCACCTGGTAATTCAAGCCGCCCACATACCAGGATAAGATGCGGTTGTTTTTGGCAAAGTTGGTAGTAGTGTGCAGTTGGTGAATAGCCCAGTTGTTTTCCATATTGCCATCCTCATCGGGCATCAGGTATTCTGTGCCTTCCACCACGTGTGCAGGTTGAAATATTACTGCCAGAATAAAACCACCGATGTAGTGCATCAGGAAAAAACCTGCAAACACCTGCCAGAAGGTTACAGGCAATACAAGCATGGGAATCACAAATATGTAACCGATGTACAGCAGTTTGGATACAATCAACACAGTCCACTCCACGGCAATGTTGGCTTTTTGTTTTTTCACCAGGCCATCTTTGTGATAGGTAACAATGCGTTTGAAATCTTTGGTGAATACCCACACGAAAGTGAGTAAGCCGTAGAGAAACCAGGCATAGATGAATTGAAAGCGATGAATGCCTTTGTACGGACAGTCGGGCGTCATGCGGATGACACCACGCGGGCTGATGTCTTCATCTACTTCGTGAATGTTGGTGTACGTATGGTGCAAAACGTTGTGCTGTACTTTCCAGTTGAATGCGTTGCCTCCAATCAGGTTCAGCGATAGTCCAAGCATCTTATTTACCCACGGCTTGGTAGAGAATGCACCATGATTGGCATCGTGCATCACCGAAAGACCAATACCTGCCATACCGATGCCCATCATGGCCCAAAGGGCCAACATACCCCATTGGTTAACCACGGCCCCGCTTATTAACACGCCATAAGGAATAAAGTACATAGAGAACATGCACACTGTTTTGAACACCATGTATCCATTGGCATGTTTACTGATGCCATTGGTTTTAAAATACTGGTTAACGCGTTGATTGAGGGTTACAAAGAAATCCTGCCGGCTTCTGGCAAACTGAATGTCTGAGTAGTTCATAATGAACAAATAGGTACTAGAGGGAATTTACTAATTCCGAAATATAAGAAATTGCAGTCGTGAAAACGACCGTTAGGATTTCATTTGGGATGAACGGTTTTTTATAAAAGGTAAAGTTTGCTTACGGTAGTTCGGCAATCACTGTGCGGCCGCCCTTGGTAACCTCGCCCATTTGTACGGTTACTTTGGCATCCAGGGGAAGAAAAACATCTACGCGCGAGCCGAACTTGATGAACCCAAACTCATCACCCTGCTGCAACTGCTGCCCTTCTTTTACATACCACTTGATTCTTCGCGCCAGTGCACCTGCTATTTGTCTGAAAAGAATTTCAGTGTCGTTTTTCATTTTCACAGCAATGGTGGTGCGCTCGTTTTCTGTACTTGATTTCGGATGCCATGCCACCAAATATTTGCCAGGATGGTATTTGGCAAAAGAGATGGTGCCGCCTACGGGCATGCGATTAACATGCACATTAATGGGCGACATGAAAATGGAAATCTGTTTGCACTTACTTTTCAAATGTTCGGGCTCATCGGTTTCTTCAATCACCACTACTTTGCCATCGGCAGGAGCCAACACTTGCTTGTCGTTTTTTTTGATTGAAAAGACAGGGCTGCGGAAAAATTGCAGCACGATGAGATAGAACACCAGGCTTACACCGATACAAATATTTTGCAACACCCGGGCATCGGGCCAGGTGGCCGTTACCCACCAGTTCAATGCAAAAAATATTACCAGCAAAACGAATAGCAGGGTGCGGCCTTCTTTGTGTATGGTCATAATCGTCTAAAAAAAAATGCAGTCCCGCCTGAGTGACGGGACTGCAAAATTACTACTTCTTGTGGTATTCTTTCCCCTGTAAAAGATTAGAATCCGCCACGGAACTTGTAGGTCTTCGCTACTTTGTCGATGGCCACCATGTAGGCAGCAATACGCAACGACACTTTGTATTCCGATGCAGTTTTATATACGTTCTCAAATGCATCTTTCATAATCCGGTCGCTTCTGCGGTTCACGCGTTCGGCCGTCCACTTGTAGCCCAAACGGTTTTGCACCCACTCGAAGTACGATACTGTTACACCGCCTGCGTTTGCCAGAATATCCGGCACCACGCTGATACCTTTTTCGTAAATAATGCTGTCGGCTTTGGAAGAGGTGGGGCCATTGGCACCCTCTACAATTAGCTTCGCCTGAATTTTTGGTGCGTTGCTAACCGTTATTACATCTTCGGTAGCTGCCGGCACCAACACATCCACGGGCAGCGTAAGCAATTCTTCGTTGGTAATTTTTTGGGCCCCAGTAAATCCTTCCAATGATCCTTTGTTGCTGTCGCGGTACTTCAGTGCCATTTCGATGTTTAATCCGCTTTCGTTGTAGTAGGCACCCGAAATATCACTCACTGCCAGCACCTTCAGGCCGCGTTCTTCCAACAGGCGTGCCGCCCATGAACCCACGTTGCCAAAACCCTGCACAGCAGCGGTGGCTTTGTAGGGATTGATTTTCAATTTCTCCATGGCAGCCATGGTGCTAATCATCACACCCCGTCCCGTAGCCTCTGTGCGTCCCAAAGAGCCACCCAACACAATGGGTTTACCGGTTACCACGGCATTCACCGTCATGCCCTGCGTGCGTGAATATTCGTCCATCAACCAAGCCATTTCGCGGGGCCCGGTGCCCATATCGGGGGCCGGAATGTCTTTATCGGCACCAAAAATATCCACCATGGCTAATGTATAGGCGCGCATCAGGCGCTCTACCTCTCCGGCCGACATATGCCGCGGGTTGCATGCCACACCCCCTTTGGCACCACCATAAGGAATATCCACCACGGCACATTTCCAGGTCATCCAGGCGGCCAGGGCTTTTACTTCGTCAATGTTAACGTGCGGATCGAACCGGATACCACCTTTCGAAGGCCCCAAAATGGTGGAGTGAATAACGCGGTAGCCTTCAAATACCTTGATACTGCCATCGTCCATGGTTACAGGGAGCGAGACGATCACCTGCCTGGCAGGCGACTTCAGTACGTTGTAAACTTCCTCTTCCAAACCAAGAATTTGCGAGGCGGTATGGAAGCGCGACATCATCGCCTCGAATGGGTTCTCCTTATCAACCAAAGGAGCGGGTTCAATGTAGGCCATAGATCAGTTTATATGAATCTAATTTTATGCTAACGAAGAGGCGTTTTCCATTGTTTTTTGCCTATTCGAAAACGGTTGCAAAGATAAAGAAAATGGGAAGTAGAAAAGTTTTGTTATTTCTCACCAAGTGGCTCTGGGAGTGGCCTCAAGACGGTGTCTACTGTTTGTTTTTTACTGAAAAAGGTAATTATCAAGGCACCTGTACCTAAAATGTGAGCAAATTTTTCTTTGAGGGCTTTTATTCGTATTGAGAACAATACTTACCAATGTTCCAGTAATAGTCCTTCAATTTCGTTGAAATGTTTGTCGCGCGTTAACAACGCAACTTGATGTTGTATTGCCAGCGCGGCTATCCAAACATCGTTAGATGGAATTGGCTTGCCCTTCTTGAACAATGCTGCCACTATTTCTCCGTAAATTTTGGAAGTGGCCTCGTCTACTGGAATTATATTGACAAGAGAGATAAACGAGTTGAGGATTTGGAGATGTTTGGTGCGGTTCCTTACCCGGTTGATTCCAACATAAAGCTCGCCTAATACAATGGAGGGAATAAACAACTCTTGAAATAAGTCCAGTCTTTTGGAAAGTTTTGGGTTCCCGGCAAAAATTTCTATCACGATATTCGTATCGAGTAGGATTTTAGCGCCAATCATTCGAATCTATCTTTTCACAGGCCTCCTGAATGGCTTTTTTAATCTGGTTTACGTCAGATTTAGACATCACCCCGGTGAAGTCACTTATCTTTTTTGCGGGCCCGCCTCTTAGCTTCCTTTTGCGATTTTTTTTGAGAACAGATTCGAGTTCTGCCAAGGTGCTTTCGTTCACCTTTAGAACCTCTTCAATTACTTGAATCTTTCTATTTTCCAGCAGCATAGATCAAATTTACTTTTTGCTGCCTACCCAAACAAATCAAACGAGGTAACTCAAAATATCTCCAAAAATGCCACAATAAAAGGGGCGGAAATCAACAAGCCATCGAAACGGTCGAGGAAGCCGCCATGCCCAGGCAAAGCATTACCCGAATCTTTGATTTCTATGCTGCGCTTAAGCAAGGATTCCACCAGGTCGCCATAGATGCCGCCCACCACGATGATGGAGGCAATTACCATCCACTGCCAGAATTCCAAGAAATCGAAATAATGGGCAATGACCATGGCGAAAACAAAGGCCAGGAGTGCTCCGCCCACAGCACCCTCCCACGATTTTTTAGGCGAAATGCGCTCGAACAACTTCCGTTTTCCAAAAAAGGTGCCGGCAAAATAGGCTCCGGTGTCGGTGGCCCACAAAATAAAAAGACAACCAAAAATAACTTCGAAATGATAGAAGCCATTTTCGAAAGCTGCTATGTTCAGCAACGTAAAGGGCACTGCCACATAAAAAATTCCTAAAAAAGTGAAGGCAATATTGGTGAATGGCTTCCGCTCGAATTTCTTATAGAGCTTGATCATATACACGCACGACACCAACGGGAAAATGAGAAAGTAATAGCGGTAAGAAATGTCGCCCCTCTCAATGAAAAAGGACAGACAAAATACCAGCAACCCGCACACGGTGCCAAAGGTTTTTTGCGGCATCATGCCATCTAACCCGGAAAGGTTGTAGAATTCGATTAATGAAAAAAGGCAAATGGTGAAGAACACGGCAAAGTAAGTCCACTCGCTAAACACCACGCCAAAAATAATAACGGCTACACCTACCAAAGCGGTAATAATGCGCTGGGTAAGGTTGGAATATTTGTTGAGCGCTGAAGTCAAGACGTTGGTTTTTCGAGTTCTGTTTTGCGGAAATAATAGAGGAGGGCAAAGGCCAAGGCACTAAAGGCCACCACCACCGGCCAAGGTGCCGTTTCGGGATTCTCCAGGTCTACCCCGGCAATATCTGTTTTGTTGAAATAAATCATCAGCACCGAAAAACCATTGTTTACAAAGTGGGCCGCCATGGGCACCATCAGGTTACCCGACCAGAAGTACAGGTAGCCAAACAGCGCACCCAGCAACATGCGGGGTACAAAACCAAAAAACTGCATGTGCAAAGAGCTGAACAACGCAGCAGAAATCCAGATGGCTGCATGTATGCTTCCCGTTGCGCGGTGCAGCTCGGGCTGCAACATGCCGCGAAACACCAACTCTTCGCCAATGGCGGGTAGTATGGCAATCACTACAAAGCCCAGCACAAACTGCCCAAACGAATCGAATTGTGTAAGGTACTGCGTCAGCGCCATGGCTATGTCTTCCTTTTCGCGCGCCCAGTTTTCGAAACCAGCCATAAAATCGGGCAGATTTAATTTGGCATTCCATTCAATAAACATCGAATTGAAACCCATGAAAAAGATCACGATTCCCGCAATCATCAATAGTGAAAGCAAGGAGGCTGACTTCACCAACTGAAATGGGCTTTGCCTGTATTTTTTGAAATAATAGAAAGCCGGAATAGCGGCCAGACCAATAAATGTAGCTGCCCCTTGCAGAATAAACAGTGGCACCTTCATTTGTGGGTTACCCAGGGGGTTGGTAAGGTCTTCGGCAAAAGAAAACGGGGTGCCCTCGTAGAAGGGGTAGGCCAGAAACGCACCCAGCGTAGGACCAATGATGAGAAAGCCCAACAGTGCCACCAGAATAATTAGTGCGGCATTGGTCCACGATGATCTTTGTTGAGCGGGTTCCATCTCGGTTAAAAGCGTTAAATTTGCGCCTTACATAGTTCAGGCGGTGGCAAATATAGGCCATCTGACACACAATGGTACGCATAGGAAACATTGAATTAGGCGAATTTCCGCTCTTACTGGCACCCATGGAGGATGTGAGCGATCCACCTTTCCGCGCGGTTTGTAAAGAGGGCGGTGCCGATTTGATGTACACGGAATTTATCTCTTCCGAAGGGTTAATTCGCGATGCTGCGAAGAGCCGGCAGAAGCTCGACATTTTTGAATATGAGCGCCCCATCGGCATTCAACTTTTTGGAGGCAATGTGGACAGTATGCGCGAGGCTGCAGAAATTGCGTCTGCGGCTAATCCCGACCTGATAGACATCAATTACGGTTGCCCAGTGAAAGCGGTGGCGTGTAAGGGCGCGGGTGCAGCGTTGCTGCAAGACGTACCAAAAATGGTGCGCATGACGGAAGAAGTGGTGAAAGCCACGCACTTGCCTGTTACAGTGAAAACACGTCTGGGCTGGGATGAAAAAACAAAAAACATTGTGGAGGTAGCCGAACGGCTGCAGGACATTGGTATTAAAGCTTTAACGGTACACGGGCGCACGCGCGTGCAGATGTACAAGGGCGAAGCTGACTGGACTTTGATTGGGAAGATCAAAGAGAACCCGCGCATGCACATCCCCATTTTTGGAAATGGCGATATCGATTCGCCACAAAAGGCAGTAGAATACCGCCAGCGCTTTGGTGTGGATGGTGTAATGATCGGCCGCGCTGCTATAGGCTACCCATGGATATTCAATGAGGTGAAAGAATTCATTAGAACAGGTGTGCGCCTGGCCCCGCCCGATATGGCGGAGCGCGTGCGCACTACCCGTGCCCATTTCGATTTTTCTATTCGCTGGAAGGGTGATAAGTTGGGTGTGTTTGAAATGCGCAGGCATTACTCCAACTATTTTAAAGGTATTCCCGATTTCAAACCGTTCCGTACTCGTTTGGTGGAGGCACCCACCGCAGCCGAAGTGCATGCCATTTTGGATGAAGTGCTGGCTTGCTACGAACTGGCCAACGCTTGATTAGCGGCTAAAGAATAGCAAGAATCCGGATTTGAAATAGGAGCATGATTTCCGTTCTTTGCCCATCTCATTTCTCTCTACATGCCTGACAACAACGAACGACCACTACTTTCGGTCACTCTACTCATCCTTCTTTCTCTCATCTGGGGCACGTCATTTATACTCATCAAAAAAGGTTTGATTGCTTTTAGCCCGGTAGAGGTTTCTGCCATACGCATAGCGGTAGCTGGATTGGTGCTGTTGCCTATGGCTTTGGTAAAAGTGCGCGAGGTGAAGAAAGATCAGTTCCCACATCTGTTGGTGGTGGGCATGGTAGGCATTTTTATTCCGGCTTTTCTTTTTGCGCTGGCGCAAACCCGTTTGGAGAGCTCATTGGCAGGTGTATTAAATAGCCTTTCTCCACTATGGACCTTAATCATCGGGGCGCTGTTTTTTCAACAACGTTTTCGCGGATATGTGGTTCTGGGCATCATCTTGTCGTTTGCCGGGGCCATTGTGCTCGCTTTTTCGAGGTCGGGTGGCGTAACGTTAGATTTCAACGTGTTCGCTTTGCTGATTGTGGCAGCCTGTGCCATGTATGGCACCAATGTAAATTACATCAAATACAAAATTCATAACCTTGGCTCGGTAACCATTACCAGCGTAGCTGTGGCGCTGGTGGCGCCATTGGGGTTTTTGATTTTGTTTGGCTTCACAGACTTTGTAAACAAGTTGCAGACGGTTCCGGGAGCATGGACGGCCTTCGGGTTTTTAACTATTCTGGCTGTGATGAGCACGGCTGTGGCCAATTTACTTTTTAACAAGCTCATCCGAATCAGAAGTCCACTGTATGCGGCATCCGTTACCTACATCATGCCATTGGTTTCGGTGGGGTGGGGTTTGCTGGATGGCGAGCATTTGTACGCAGGCCATTTCATTGGCATGGGTGCTATTTTGGGTGGCGTGTACCTGGCCAACAAAAAATGATTTTTTAGGTTTTTTAAGATATGGCTTTGCAACTCGCATCTCTCAACTCAGGTAGCAATGGCAACTGCTATTACGTAGGCAACGAGAAAGAAGCCATTTTAATAGATGCCGGAATTTCAAGCCGCGAAACAGTTAAGAGACTGAAGCGCTTGGGCCTGAGTATTGAAAAGGTGAAAGCCATTTTCATTACCCACGAACACAATGACCATATTTCTGGCTTGCACAGATTGGTAAAAAAGCACAACCTGCCTGCTTACATTTCCTACCGCACGCGCCAAAGTGTGCCCTTGGAATGGAGCTTGCCGCTGTCGCACAGTTTTAATACTTATCAGCCCGTGAACATTGGCGATTTGATGGTAACGCCCTTACCCAAATACCACGATGCGGCCGATCCGCACAGCTTTATCATTACACATCAAAACACAACCGTAGGTGTTTTTACAGATATGGGCCGGGTGTGTAAAGATTTGATCAGCCACTTCAGGCAATGCCATGCGGCCATTCTGGAGTCGAACTACGATGACGAGATGCTGGAGAATGGTGGCTACCCCACCCATCTCAAAAACAGGATAAGGGGCGGTTCGGGCCACATTTCCAACTGGCAGGCTTTGCAGTTGTTTATGGAGCACCGGCCGGAGTTCATGACTCATTTGCTGCTGGGGCACCTTTCACGGCACAACAACAAACCGGAATTGGTGGAGGCCATGTTTAACCGTGTGGCGGGTAATACTACCATTGCCATTGCTTCGCGGTTCCGCGAAACAGAAGTATTTACGATTAATGGTGGCCCAGCCCAACCTCGGGTTGTGGTAGAACAGTTACAGTTATTTTAGCGCCAAGACAACCATCACGGGCAGGTGATCGGAAGGATAGTACTTGCCATCGTGGTCTTGAATAACGTGGTAAGAAATCACACTCCAGTGTTTGGTGCGAAAGATATAGTCAATCAATTTGCAGGGCTCTGAATTCACGGTAAAGGTGCAATAAGTACCAGTCTGACTTTCGGCAGGCCTGGTATCTAACAACACATTTTCTTTCAATATCTCCGGATAGGGCGCTTCTGTGGGCTCTGCGTTAAAATCGCCTGTAACAACGGCTGGAGTACCAGAAGGAAGGGTAGATACCTTATTTCGAATGATCCGGGCACTTTGCGCTCGGGCCTCTTTGCCTATGTGATCGAAATGGGTGTTGAAATGCGTAAATATTTTTCCAGTTTGTTTGTCTTTCAACACAGCCTGTGTAACAACACGTGTAATGGCGGCATCCCAACTCTTGCTGCCGGGCACTTCGGGTGTTTCCGACAACCACGTGGTTCGAGTAGACACCAGCTCGAAACGGTCTTTCCTAAAGAGTATGGCAGAGTATTCGCCTTTTTCTTTGCCATCATCGCGACCTACGCCCGCATGTGCATATTGGGGTAAAGCGTTGAGCAGGTCTTGCAATTGGTGGTGCATTACTTCCTGCAAGCCCACCACGTCTGCATCGTATTTGGTGAGCAAGGCAAACACCTTCTCTTTACGATGTGGCCACTGGTTTACGCCATCTACCGTGGCGTCTAACCGGATGTTGTAGGTCATAACTTTCACAGTCTGTGCGTAAGCGGTGCCCATCGAAAGAAGCAAGCTGAGGATGAAGAATGGTTTCATGCCTAAAGGTAATAAGTCCAGAGTTAGATTTTTTGTTTGAAATCGTGTTGGTTACTAACAAAATCATTAAGCTCAATAATTTGAGAAAATACGGATTCACAAAAAAAGCCTATCACTTAGGATAGGCTTTTGTCGGTTACGAATTTCTACTTCCCTTACAAGAAACCAAACGAGACGGAGGCAGTTGGTAAAGATGTGGAATCATCAGATTCTGTTTCTGCCAGTTTGCCATCTACGAAAAGTTCTACTTTGATATTGCCTGCTCTATCACCAAGAGCACCAACAGCCCATACATCACCATAATTGACTTGTTTGTTAAGCTTAATACTGAATGGTAACTGCTGGTCTTCTAACTCTACGTCAACCTGCCCTAAATCGGTGTAAGTGATTAGACCTGCAACCATTCCGGAGGTTGACGAGGAGACCCTGATCTCAATTTCTACTGACTTTGGATACAAAGGGGCGGGATCGTCTTTCCCACAACTAAACAGAAAGAAGGCGACTACAAAAGGGATTAAGGGTAAGAAAATGTGCTTATGGAATTGTTTCATAAATTGGAAAATTTGAACGGAAAAAATATCATGAATTATTTGAACTTTGGATTCTGTTAGTCTACTCCGAACATGTTAAATGTCTCTCTACTTCCTTCGATGGTGATAGCATACTCTCCTGGTATGAGTTGTTTTTCAATTACAATCAGAAACGATTTTTCACCGTACCTTTTTTGCTTGAAATGGGATAAAGGAAATATCGTTTGAGCTTGCACCAGAGAAGGTTCCTAAGCTGCCTATTTCAATATATCTCGTATTTTTATTTTGGTTTTGATCAAGTTTGAAAATATTAAAGAGCTGAAATGGATCCATGTCGTTGTTTGCCACTCGTACGATAAATTGAATTGAGTCTCTTTTAAGAATTCTGATTGGTGACCGTGCCCCTTCTACAACATTTGAGGATTTAATTTTGCCTGCCCCAACTATATACATGGAGGCTCCCGCTTTAGTTTTAGTTGATGCCTTTTGTTTCTCAAGCGCTTTTGGGTGCCCACTATCGACAAATACAATATTTCCAATGTATTCAGGTTCTGGAATTGTTTGTACTTGCCCAGATAATTCATGGCTTAGTAAAAACCAAGTAAATAGAATGTAAAATAGACGCATGGAGGTTATGATTTAAGTGTCGAAAATAATTTAGCCCCACCATTAGATAGGTTATAAAATGAAAAGAGAAATTGTGTGAAATAAATTTCGCACAGGGTGGTAATACCGGTTGGTTTACCTTTTGCAGTTACCCCTCTGCTACAAGATTACTAAAAATGCATTTACTACAAAAATACAGACATTTTTTTTGCGGGAAATTCTTGATTCCATTGGCGCAACCTTTCGGTTTACGTAATTCGTTGTTTTAAGAATCTGTCGTGAGAAGACTATGAAATATTCTTAAATTCCTAATGATTAATTTTTTTGTTAAAAACTAGGGTCTTTTCCGAGATGAACATTATTGATATTATTACCCCATCGCCTCTACTGCTTGTACTACTTCGGGCATCATGCGCTTAAAAAGATTTTCAATGCCTGCTTTTAACGTTACTGTAGATGAGGGGCAACCGCTGCAGGAACCTTGTAGTGTAACGGTTACTACTTTGTCTTTGTAAGAGTGATAAGTAATGGCGCCACCGTCTTGCTCCACCGCGGGGCGAATGTATTCGTCCAGGATATTTTTTATTTTCTTTACTGTATCCGAATCGCTCTCAGCATCATCAGCTACAGGAGCTTTCTTATCTAAAATTAACTTGCCCGATTCGAGGAACTGGCGGATATGGTTCTTCACTTTATCCTGCACTTCCAACCACTCCACATCTCCTTTCTTGGTAACAGTAACGAAGTTGCTCATGTAAAATACCCGGTCTACAAACGGATATTCGAACAGCTCGAGAGCCAGTGGCGCTTCTGCTGCACTTGCTTTGTCAGGAAAATCGAAACTCATCCCATCGGGCACCAGCATTTCGTTTACCACAAACTTCAACGAGTTAGGGTTGGGGTTCGATTCGAGATAGATATGAATGTTTTTGGGAGCCGCTTTCAACATGGTATCCGTGTTTATCAATAGTAATCAAACACAAAACTACTGAAATTTAGTTTCTGCCCAGTTCATTTTTTTAACCCCGTAAAAGCTTGTTTTCAGGATGGATCAGGCTCCAAAGAATTTTCCCACTTGCTTACCACGGCTGTGGCTACACTGTTGCCTACCACATTGGTGGCGCTGCGGCCCATATCCAGCAACGGGTCGATACCCAATAACAACGCCAGCCCCGCCTCAGGAATATTGAACGATACTAAGGTGCCTGCAATAACTACCAAGGAGGCCCGCGGCACACCGGCTATGCCTTTACTGGTAAGCATCAGTACCAGCAACATACTTATTTGTGTGGCGATGGGAAGATCTATGTTATACGATTGAGCGATGAACAACGTGGCGAAAGTCATGTACATCATGCTGCCATCGAGGTTGAATGAATAACCCAGCGGAAGCACGAAACTTACAATTTTATCTTTGCATCCGAACTTCTGCAGTTCTTCCATGGTCTTTGGGAAGGCGGCCTCGCTGCTGGAGGTGGAGAAGGCCAGGATAATGGGCTCTTTCACCCTGCGTAAAAGTTTGAACACGCGCTTGCCGATTACGAAGAAGCCGGCTGCAGCCAACAGCACCCACAGTAATGCCAGGCTGAAGTAGAATTCGCCAATAAAAATGGAATACGTTTTCAAAATGCCTACCCCTTGTTTGGCAATAATAGCCGTCATGGCGCCAAACACAGCTATGGGCGCCAGATTCATCACATAACCGGTGACTTTCAATATAACGTGTGCGGTTGCATCCATGAAGTTGATAACTACTTTACCTTGCTCGCCAATAGCCGCAGTGGCTACACCAAAGAAAAGGGAAAACACAACGATCTGAAGGATCTCGTTCTTCGCCATGGCTTCAATGACGCTGCTGGGAAAAACATGGTACAAAAATTCTTTCAGCGACAAGCCTGTTGCCGTAACTCCGGTTTCATTCACAACGGGCAAAGGCAGGTGCATGGCTTCGCCTGGTTTGAAAAGGTTCACCATAATCATACCTAACAACAAACTCATCAGCGAAGCGCTGATGAACCACAACATGGTTTTTCCACCGATTCGCCCTACGGATTTAATATCTCCCAGCTTGGCAACACCTACTACTAAGGTGGTGAAAACTAAAGGGGCTACAATCATTTTAATGAGACGCAGAAAAATATCGGCCATCAACGAGAAGGGTTCTACCTTTTTGTCGCGGGCGGTAAGAACGGCACTGCGTTCTTTTACTAAAGCCGATTTTTGTTTTTCTAAACGCAGCAAAATGGTGCTGTCTGCCGTGGCTGCTATTTCTGTATTCAGGTCTTTGATGGAGGCGTCTACTGTTTCCAGTCGGAGATTGTCTCCATCTACATAGATCTTGTTCAAAGTAAAGCCCAGCGCAATGCCCGCAATAAGGCAAATGATGATGTACAGGGTTAGTCTGCTTTTCTGAGGGGTGGCGGCCGGTGCTTCCATAATACGCTAAAAACGGTGCAATCGATTGTTAACAAGGCCGCAATATAAAGGAAAATGCCTATCTAAATCACCGGTTTTCTATGGCTACAAAAAGTTTGTTGGCCCGGGTGGGGGAGCGATGATTTGCGAAAGATATTTTTTCAATTGCGCGAAACGAACAGAACACCGTGTGTTTTGACTGTTAGCCACATTGAGTTTTAGATCTTAATAAATTCAGATGCCCCGCTAATGGCATGCTGCTTACTCCTCGCTGAAATCGGGGAAGGTTTTCTTCAGCTCTTTATTTTCCAACCGTGGGTAGCTGGGGCGGCTGGCGTCTAATTCCAGCAAAACCAGCTTTTGATTGTTGATGATGGGCAAAAGTTTGTCGCGGTCGGGGTCGAAGTCTTTGCTTCTCCGGGCCGACTTCAATGCATACTTGCGCGCAAAATTGTCGCCCTCCAATTGCAGTTGGTTGCGTATCTCTACATTAATTTTTAGTTTTTCCAGAATGTCGTTCTTCGATTTACCAATTACTTCCGTAGCTTCCAACGTACCCATGGTGAGTACAGCTGTGCCACCCACACCCGAAACCACTTTAGATTGTTCTTCTGCCACCAGTGGCGACAAGCCTGTGGCGGCTCCCAATGTGGCGTTTACAATAGACCGGTTCTTTTTCCCCTTCTTGGCTTGCCGGTACATTTTGTTCAGCTTCTCGTGGTTTTCATCCAACTGGTCGATCAACGCTTTGGCTTGCACGAGTGATGACCTATATTTCTGGTACAGAAACTTGTCTTTCTCATCCAGGTTTTCGGCATCCAGTACCTTTACGCGAATTTTCTTTTGAACGCGGTTTGAAGATTTGTCTAACGCGAAGAAAATAATTTCGACCTCGCGTTCTTTCTCGACTTCTTCCACGAAATAATAACCCGGTGTCCAGGTAAATTCGCTCTGCACGGGTGAATTCTCTTTGAGGTTATTTCTGGTGATACGTTCATCCGAGCATACAAAAGAAACACTGGCTACGTTCTCATCGCCATTGGGATCGGTAACGTAGAGTTTTATGTTGATACGTTCGTCTTCCTTGATGGTGAAAGCGGTGTCGCCAGGTACTAACAGCAGGTCTGGTGGCAAGTCTAACTGGGTTTGTGCCACCTTAACGCGTCCTTTGCTCTCCGCCTTGTCGGGATCTTGCACTGTAAATTCAATAAACATCGGGTTGTTTCGGAGCGCCAGAAATTGATTACGCGAAGGTGTCCACGAAATCAAACCCAACGCGCTGGTGGAGGCACCTTCAGGCAACGTGGTAAGTACCGCTTTGAAAACAAGCGGATCGCCATCGGGGTCGCTCACATACTCTGCCGGTATCTGGTAACGATTGGGAGCACCTTGTTTTACATAAAACACGGGAAGTTCTTCTACCTCTGGTGCACGGTTGGTATGTGTTACCAGAAAAGAAATGGGCTGCCGCACCTTGCGGCCATCTTTCCATTCGGCCTGAAAAATAACGTTGATTTCTTTCTGTAACTCCAGGCGATCCACCAGATCGAAAGACGGCTTCCAATAAAAATTTCCCAATGTATCGAACTGAATGCCGTAGCCGTTCACTCCTTCAATTGAAAAGCGTGCCGACAAAGAATCTTGCGTGGTTACGCGAAAGGAGAGTTCGCTGCCCTCGGCCACAGTTCTCCAGCTTTCGCCATCAGGAAAGTAAAGCTGTTGTGCCGCACCATTTAGTGCCGCTAGCAAAAAAAATAGTGCTGCGGTTAATTTCATTTCTCTAAACAAGGCGCAAATTTACGCCTATACTCTATTTTTTTGAGTGCGGCCACCGAAGATTTACCCCACATTTTAATACATATGGCGAAAAAAACAGCAAAGGCAACAAAAGAGAAAACGTACTCATTCTTCGATGATGTATTTGAAGTGGCCAAGCTCATCCCCCGCGGCCGGGTTACATCGTACGGAGCCATTGCTGCCTACCTGGGTACCAAAATGAGCGCGCGTATGGTGGGCTGGGCCATGAATGCCGCGCATACCGACAAAAACATTCCCGCGCACCGTGTTGTGAACCGGCAAGGCCTGCTTACGGGTAAGCATCATTTCACTCCGCCTTCGGCTATGCAGCAGCGCCTGGAGAAAGAAGGTGTGAAGGTAAAAAATGACCAGGTGCAGGACTTCCCCAAGCGTTTCTGGGACCCAGCCAAAGAGCTGTAGGTCTCCCAATCAAATCCCTATTCTTCCCAAAATAGGAGAGAGTTTTATTCTGTAACATCAAAATCGTGGCAAAAACAGGCTTTTCTTACATGGCATAAGGTTCGTAATGGGTTGGGCATAACAAACCAACCATTATCCGAACTATGAGCACTCACCGCACCCTGTTAGCATTAGTAGTAATTATGATGGCAGCCACGGTGGCTGTTGCCAACCCAATAGATGTGGTGCCTTCGCGCCACCAAAATCTTTTTGTATTCACCACTAAAAAGGCCATGCGTGGGGCCGAGGTGAAAGTGCTTCATACCAGTGGCGATGTGGTAACCAGCCAGCGCTTGTACAAACGTAAAATGATCATCGACTTTTGCGATGTAAAGCCAGGCACTTACACCATTGTGGTGCAGAAGGGCAAAGCAAAAGAAGAATTTCAGTATGTAAAGAAATAACCCTGTCTATAGTGGCTTTAGAAGGGTTGATGTTGGATTGTGAAGTTGGGTAAGACAAGGGCTGCGGACGGCAGCCCTTATTTTTTACTTGCGATGAGCCACAATCCCGCAAAGGTAAGCAGGCCGTTGATGATCAATATCTCAATACCTATTTGATAGCCACCCAGCCATGCGGGGGCATTAACACTAAGCCCATACGATAGAATGGGCGCTAACACGCAGATTACTGGCACCCAACCATCGCGCACCTGGCGGGTTGTTAACAAACCGAAAGAAAACAACCCAAGCAGTGGGCCATAGGTATAACCCGCCACATTCAATACGGCATCGATCACTGATTTTTCGTTGATTTCCTTAAACACGATAATGATGACCAGAAACAGTAGCGAGAACCCCACGTGCACCTGGAACTTCTGCTTTTTCTTTACCGATTCGGGTTTGTCTTTGAAGTTGAGAAAGTCGATACAAAACGAAGTGGTGAGTCCGGCCAGGGCAGAGTCGGCACTGGCGTAAGACGAGGCGGTAATGCCCAACAGAAAGAACACACCCACCAACAGGCCCAGGTTGTTCAATGCCAGCGTGGGAAACAGCGCATCGGAGGTGGCAGGCAGCGGCAGGTTGTTTTGGGTGCTATATATATAAAGCAGCGCACCCAGCGTGAGGAACAGTAGGTTTACCGCCACCAGTGTAAGGCTAAACCAGAACATATTTTTTTGTGCATCGCCCAGTGTTTTGCACGTCAGGTTTTTCTGCATAATCTCCTGGTCCATGCCCGTCATGGTAAGGGCTATAAAAGCACCGCCAAAAAATTGTTTGGGAAAGAACAGGGTTGAGTTAGGGTCATCGAAATAAAAAATGCGAGCGTAGCCGCTGTTTTGCACGGTGCTAATTAACTCGCTCCATCCTAAATTCAGTTGCGATGCAATCTGCCACACGGCAATTACTACCGCCAACACCAGAAACAAAGTCTGAAAGGTATCGGTGTACACAATGGTTTTAATACCTCCTTTAAATGTGTACACCCAAATCAGCACAATGGTAGTGGCCACGGTAACAAAGAAGGGCACACCCCATGCATCGAACAAAAACAATTGCAATACAGTAGCTGCCAGGTAGAGCCGCAAAGCCGAGCCGATGGAACGCGACACCAGGAAAAAGAAAGCACCCGTTTTGTACGACCATTTGTTGAAACGCTGCTCCAGGTAGCCGTAAATGGAAACCAAGTTCAGCCGGTAGTAGAGTGGCATCAGCACCAAAATAATCACCCAATAACCCAGCAGGTACCCCAACACCACCTGGAAATAACCGAAGCCGATTTTACTAACGTTGCCAGGCACTGAAATAAACGTAACGCCCGACAGGGAAGCGCCAATCATACCAAAAGCCACGAGGTACCAGGGCGACTGGCGATTGGCGGTAAAAAACGTAGTGGTGTCGGCACCTTTGCTGGTGATAACCGAAATGGCAATGAGTACTAAAAAGTACACGGAGATGATGGATACAACCAGTATGGGCGACATGCGCGTTTTTTTTACAGGGCAATTAGCGCAATTCTACCAAATAGTGAAAGCGTGGATTGTATTAAGGTCCGTGGAACCTGCCAGGGACATTAACTTCAGCATCTTTTTCTTATTTTTGAAACTTGAGAAGAGTGGTTGGCATGATATACATCACCAACGCGATATCAAGTCTCGCATTCAAAAAGAAATTTATTAACAGATGAAGACGTCTGTTCAGGAGCAAGAGCTGATTGATGTATTAGAAGTGATTGAAACCACCGAGTTGAAAGACCTGGTGGTATTCAATGACGATGTAAACACGTTCGACCATGTAATCAATACGCTGATACGTGTATGCAAACATACACCCGAGCAGGCCGAACAATGCACCTGGATTATTCACTACAAAGGCAAGTGCGGGGTGAAGCGTGGCACACATGAAGAATTGCAACCCATGAAAGACGCCATCTGCGAAGCAGGCATCGATGCCAAGATTATCTAACCCGTTTCCCGTTGGAATTTCCCTCGAAGTTGATTGAAGATGCGGTGAATGAAGTAGCCAAGCTGCCGGGCATTGGAAAAAAAACGGCTTTGCGTTTGGTGCTGCATTTAGTGAAAGAAAATGAAAACAAAACCTTCGCCCTTACCGAAGCGCTGAACAAGTTGCGCAGCAACATCCGCTTTTGCAGGCAGTGCCACAACATTGCCGATGAAGAAGAGTGTAGTATCTGCCGCAGCCACCGCAGAGACCGCAGTATTGTTTGCGTGGTAGAAGAAACAAAAGATGTAATGGCCATTGAAAACACTGCGCAATATGCCGGTGTCTACCACGTATTAGGTGGCGTGATTTCTCCGGTTAATGGTATTGGCCCGGGCGATCTGAAAATTGATGCGCTGGTGCAGCGCCTGCAAAATGCACATGGCGAAGTAAAGGAAATTATTCTGGCGCTCAGCCCCACCATGGAAGGCGACACCACCGCCTTTTACCTGAATAAGAAACTAAAAGACCTTCCCGTAAAGGTTACATCGATTGCGCGCGGTGTGCCCGTGGGTGGCGAACTGGAGTATGCCGATGAGATTACATTGGGCAGAAGCATTACCGGACGCACACTTTTCAACTGAAATATTTTTTGATAACGCTGGCATGTTGCCGGGCTAAGGTTTTTCCAAACCAAATACCTTTATTTGTTTTTGGAAAAACTGAACACCTTTCATGAATCACCTCTCTAACCGCATCAACGCTATTGAAGAATCGGCCACACTGGCCATGGCCGCCAAAGCACGCGAATTTAAAAACCGCGGCATCGATGTTATTAACCTCAGCCTGGGCGAACCCGATTTCAAAACGCCCGCCCATATCTGCGAGGCAGCCAAGAAAGCCATTGACGATGGCAAATTTTTTGCCTACCCGCCCGTAGCCGGCTACCAGGATTTGCGCGAAGCGCTGGCCGCCAAATACCAGAAAGAAAACAACGTGCCCTATAAGGCCGAAAATATTGTGGTGTCGAATGGCGCCAAACAGTCAATAGCCAACGTAATGATTGCCCTGCTCAACCCTGGCGATGAAGTAATTGTTTTCTCGCCTTATTGGGTAAGCTACGATGCGCTGGTGCGCCTGGCAGAAGCCAAACCTGTAATGGTAAATGGCTCACTCGAGAACGACTTTAAAGTAACCGCGACCCAGGTGGAGAAAGCTATCACACCTAAAACCCGTGCCATCATCTTCTCATCGCCTTGCAACCCTACGGGTTCTGTTTTCAGCAAAAAAGAATTACAGGCCATTGCCGATGTGGTGTTGAAGCACCCCGATCTGTTGGTGATTGCCGATGAAATTTACGAGCACATTAATTTTACAGGCGAGCGGATAAGTATTGCTTCGCTGCCCGGCATGTTCGACCGTACCATTACCGTAAATGGCTTTGCCAAAGGTTTTGCCATGACGGGCTGGCGTGTGGGCTACATTGGTGCACCCAAGTGGGTGGTAGATGGTGCCGTAAAAGTGCAGGGCCAGATTACTTCGGCTAACTGCTCCATTTCGCAACGGGGCGCTTTGGCTGCCATTGCTGGCGATATAGAGCCTACCAACAAAATGGTGGAGGAATACCGCAAGCGGAGAGATATTGTCTACAATCTGCTGAAGGAAATTCCGGGAGTGAAAGCAAATTATCCTACCGGTGCTTTTTATTTCTTTCCCGATGTAAGTGCTTACTATGGCAAGAGCGATGGCACCAAAACCATAGCCAATGGCGATGACTTTTGTATGTACATGTTAGAAACCTCACACGTGTCGCTGGTGCCGGGTGGTGCCTTTGGCGATGAAAAATGTGTGCGCCTTTCGTATGCAGCATCGGAGAAAGAATTGGTGGAGGCGATGAGACGCATGAAAGAGGCGTTGGCAAAATTGAAATAATTTTTGGAAGCCCGGTTTGTTCTTTTTCGGATCTGGGTACTGAACCTGCTTCATGAACATTCAACAGATATTCAACGACTTTAACAACCTGCGCGTACTGGTAGTGGGCGATGTAATGCTCGACAGCTATATCTGGGGGGCCGTAGATCGTATTTCGCCCGAAGCACCTGTACCGGTAGTTACAGTAAAAAAGCGCGACTTCCGTTTGGGTGGAGCCGCCAACGTGGCGTTGAATGTGAAGGCCCTGGGTGCAGAGCCGGTACTTTGTGCTCTGGTTGGCAATGATGATGCGGCCGCACGCATCAAAGACTGTTTGGGTAGAGAAGGTATAACGGGCGATGGACTGGTGGTGAGTGCCGACCGGCCCACCACCGTGAAAACGCGTGTGATTGCCAGCCACCAGCATGTGGTGCGTGTGGATGAAGAATCGGATAAACCGTCCAGCGCTACGGAAGAAGAGCAATTGCTCGAAAGGGTTAAATTGTTATTGCCCACCTCCGATGTGGTGATCTTCGAGGACTACGACAAGGGTGCACTGACAGAAAGAACCATTACCCAAATCATTGCCTGGGCTACGCAAAGCGGTATCCCTACAGTGGTGGACCCTAAGAAGAGAAATTTTTTCGCCTACAAGGGAGTAACTCTTTTCAAACCCAACCTGAAAGAATTACGTGAGGGTTTAAAGACCGAGGTAGATGCAGCGATAGAGAATGAGATAAAAAATGCTGTTGAGAAACTGAAAGCGATGTTAGGGGCCGCGGGTGTGATGTTAACACTTTCTGAGCATGGCGTTTATATCGATTACAAAACCACGCAGAAAAAATGGCCGGCCCATAAGCGCGAGATTGCCGATGTATCGGGTGCGGGCGATACCGTAGTGGCCATTGCTGCGTTGTGCGTGGCACTAAAACTTGAGCCCTCGCAAATTGCCACACTTGCCAACCTGGGCGGGGGGTTGGTGTGCCAGCATGTGGGCGTGGTTCCTATATCGAAAGACGAACTACTAAAAGAGGCGACAGTAATACTTACTTAAGGCTTGCTTCAAAGAGTTCAATCCTGTCTTTCAATTTATTAAAGAACTTGTTGCGTTCTTTCTCAGACGTGGTACTGATGAGTGTAGAGTTTTTCATCAGGTTGTTTAAATATTGTTCCGTTTTTTCACAAAAGGATTCCTGTAGTGTGGTAAGAAGATTAAGCGTGTTGTAGTTGATGTACACCACTCTCTTTTCTCCCATTTTGGCAAACACAGTATTGTCGGCAATTAAGATTTCATTTTCGTAAAGACGGTAACTGGCCCCTTCGGTCTTAAATCCTTCTGTGGCCTCTTGTTTTACTGTTTGATTCAATGCCTGCAACTGCTGGCAGATTTGCAGTGGCATGTCGGCCTCGGAAAAAAATCCACACTCTTTGTAAAACTGAATTTGCTTGATTGTTTCATTGATTACTTCATCGCCCCACAACTCGGTGCTGGGCACTTGGGCATACAAGTCCCAAATGCGTTTACCTGCGGCAAGCAAATCATTGGGTATACTTTTGCAATGAAAGTTTTGACCTACATATCCTGGATCGCGCATTACAGTTTTAAGCCAGAAAAACATCTTGAAAGCCGACAGCTCGCGAAAGCGGAAGTAATGAAAGATGGGGATGTCTTTGGCAGCATAGATCATCTCTTTGGAATGGAAGGTGCTAACCAGTTCAAGATTTTTGCTCACGGAATTCATCCAACGATCCAGGCTGTACTCATGCGTAAGTGCCCGATGATGAAAAAGAGCCATGTTAGACGAGGGGGATAGGATGGAGTCTATGGAAACCCCGTAACGGTCGTACAACTTCTTCACCTCATCTAGGGATAAAACGGTTTCGCCCCGAATTCTTCGGTAGGCACTATCGCGACTGATGTTTAGTAGTTCGGCAAGCTCATCAGCAAACGCAACATTTTCTGGTATTCGATTTCGAATTTGTTCCAGAAATGCAGCTTGAATATTGTTTGTTACAATGGGTTGCATGGGGGCAAGGGAAGGATTTGGCATTTAATAATACTACAATGCCAGAGCTTTTGCAATAATCGTAACTGACCCCTTGATGGATTGCACCATTTGCAAACATTACTAAATTTTCTTTTTCGCCACTGATAGAACGAAACCGCCATGGCTTCTCTGCGCAATACCTTCGGTGTATGAAAAACCAAACAGAAAACTTGTGGATGACTGGTAAGCAATTGCCAGCAGTCCTTGAAGCCGCGTTCAAGTGTTATCATAATTTATGCTTCAGAAGTAGGGGTACACGAGGCAAGGGTTGTCATGGTTGCATGCTGCTACTGTTGATACTGTCGGCCGTTGTTGAATTTGAATTCACTTGCAATGCGCAGTTGCCCGTTTCGGAGTCTCATCAAAAGACCTCCTACTTTACCTGTTTTGCAGACTCTTTGCAAGGAATCAAGCAAAAGCTGAAGGGTGATCCAAGGAACTTAAGCCTGTGGATTAATGCCAGTAGCCTGAGCGTACATTTAGGCGAGTGGTGCATACCCATTGATCGTGCCAAACACTATAGCGATGCGTTGCATTTTGCCGAAAAGGCCATTGCCCTGAATGCCCGCAGCAAAGAGGCCCGTTTGCAGGGTATTATCGCAAGAGGGCTGCTGGCCACCGTTACGGTTGAAAGTAGGGAAAAGCTTGGGCTAGCAAGGCGTTTGCGCCAGGAAATTGATTTCTTACTCTCCCTCGATTCCCTCTATGCACCGGCACATTTCGCCTTGGGAAAGTGGCATTTGTCTCTGTCGAAACTCTCGTGGGTACAACAGATGGCGTGCAAACTCGCAGGGGGCTTGCCCGAGCCACCCTCATTAGAGCAAGCGCTTCGATGCTTCGACCAGTCTATTCAGTTGCAGCCCAACAACATTTTATTTCACTACAATAAGGCCCTCGCCTTGGTGGAGATGGGCCGAGCAACACAAGCGCTGCCTGTTATTCTAACCGCAATGGAGTTGCCGATTCTAGGTTTGGACGATGAAATCCGAATGGAGAATTGCAGGGCCTTGCTCATCGAACTACGCTCAAAGAGTATTTGACAATTTAATCCTAATTAAATCATGAAGGTTTTTATTACAGGCGCCTCTGGCTACATCGGTCGGGAATTAACCCGCCACTTGTTGAATACCGGATTTGAGGTAAATGCTTTCGTGAGAGCTTTACCCCACAATCCACTGCCAAGCCACCCCGCGTTGTCAATTCATTTGGGAGAGCTCTCAAGGGTTGATCAACTTCAGCAAGCCATGCGTGGATGCCAAATCGTGTTTCACCTTGCGGCCTATGCAAAGCCTTGGGCTAAAAACATCGGTGACTATCACCGGGTGAATGTGCAAGGAACCCTGAATGTGATGCAGGCTGCTCTGGCCACAGGCGTAAGGAGGGTTATTCACAGCTCCTCTTGTGGGGTATTTGGCCGAAGTAATGGAGCACCGGTAAACGAAGAACATATAAGTGATGTACCTCTGCTAACGGAGTATGATGAATCAAAAAGTAAAGCGGAAGAGTTGATACGTGAGTTTGTTGAGAAAGCAAATCTCGAAGTGATAATTGTTTCGCCCGCCAAAGTGTATGGACCAGGAATTTGGACGGAAAGCAATGCAGTATCTCAATTGATCCGCGCATACGTACAGGGAGAGTGGCATTTGCTACCGGGGGATGGAAAAGCAGTAGCCTGTTTTGCCTATATAGAGGATGTCGTGCGCGGCTTCGTGCTGGCAGCAAAAAACGGCCGGTCTGGCGAGCGATACATCCTGGGTGGAGAGAATTTATCGTTTAAAGATTTTTTTAAAACGCTGGCCGATGTTTCGGGAAAAAAATACTGGCTTTTTCCGGTACCCACAAAGGCTATGCTTCTTTTTGGCTGGAAAGAGGAAATGAATGCTCGATTGTTCAATAAGCAGCCGTTGATTACACGAAAGTGGATAAAAAAATACAATTACCACCTGGCCTGCTCCAGCGACAAAGCCATTCGTGAATTAGGGTATGAAGTCACACCCCTTCGTACCGGTATCAGTCACACATTGCAATGGTTAGAAGAAGAACAAAACATTTTTTTCCCTTATGATAGGTTCAATTAAGGTTGACGTTTTGCTGATCACCATGGTATTGACGGCATGCATCAATGGTTGGGTGGTGCGAAGCGGAAGATCAGCGAACATAATAGTTGTCTGGTTGGCTAGGTTAGTATGTGCTGCAATGATGTTTATAGCCAGTTACTTTTCCTTTAGATCAGATTTTCTAACTATCACAGGCACCCAAATAGTTGCATCGTTTGGCCTAGCGGCAATTTTTGGTATAGTAGCGGTGTTCATTAACTGCCACCGTAAGCTTACAGAAAAGGATAAGTTGTTGTACGCATATCTCTTTTCGTTTCCACCAGCTAAAGGCTATGTTATTGTGGAAACCGTTGTTTGGGTAATTTATTTGCTTCCCTATGAATTTATCATGAGGGGTCTGTTATTACCGTTTAGTATGGATAGCTTGTTGCCCTACCAAGTAATACTTTTAAATGCATCTTTTTATGCATTGGTGCACATACAGCAAGGAACGCGGGAGGCGGTGGGCGCATTCTTACTCGGGTGCATACTTTGTTTGATTACGATTTACACAGGAAGCTTTTGGGGTGCTTTCGCTATACACCTGGCGTTGGCACTAAGCAATAGTTATTTTATATGGTGGCTACTAGAGCTGAAGGTGGTTTTGTCTGACAACTAAAATTGATGTTATGTACGTAAAAAATTATGCCTTAATCACCGGAGCCAGCTCGGGCATTGGCAAATCAATGGCTGTTGAGCTGGGTAAGAAAAAAATCAATCTTTTGCTGGTAGCTCTTCCCAACACGGGATTACGGCAAACAGCAATTCAGTTGACTGAGAGCTACGGTATAGATACGAAATACCTTGAAGTTGACCTTACCAATGCACAAGCTGCCGCATCCGTGTACGCATGGGTAAAGAACTGTAACGTGGCTTTACGTATTTTAATTAACAATGCCGGCATCGGTACACAGTTGCCTTTCGATGAGACGGGCGAATCGGTTGTAGAACAAATGCTTAAATTGAACAATCAGGCCATGGTAATGCTTACCCACTATTTGCTGCCGGAGTTAAAACTACATTCGCCATCGTATTTAATGAACGTGGGCAGCCTCGCATCATTTATGAGTATACCGGGTAAGGCGGTTTATGCTGCATCCAAAAGTTTTGTCTACACATTTTCAAGTGCGCTGCGGATGGAATTAAAAAGCTATGGAGTGCAGGTGTGCTGCCTTTGCCCTGGCGGAACCTTAACCAGCACGCAGGTGCTGGGGAATCTGAATAAGATGAACCCGGTAAGTCGCTTATTTATGCAACAGCCCGACCAGGTAGCGCAGGTAGCCATTCAAAGAATGTTAAAAGGAAAGGCGTTAATCGTGCCTGGATGGTGGAATCGTGTTTTCTTATTTCTTTATCGTTTTTTGCCCTCGGTGTTGGTTAGGTTGATTATAGAGTCTGTTTTCAATGCCAGGAATAAACTACGCATAGTGGAAGAAAGGCCAACGCAGCGCCAGGCTGCTATTTTAGCTTTTGCCGGTTGGTGAATTTGTTTTTTACAAACGCATCAAGACTAAGAATATTGAAGCTTACTTATTCGCCCGATACTGTAACTTTACAGAGTCGCATTTGCGAAGAATATCAGTTGGAATTTTTGTCCCTGTTTTATTACCGCATTGACTTCTAAATCTTCAGGTGTGATGAAAACGATGATGCTGTTAACACTAGTAGTTTTGTCAGGTTGTCGCATTACGCCCGTAAAACGAGAACTACGTACGGTTACGGAAATCACAGCCATCAATCCCGATCAGAAGTACCTGAAGGCGCACATGAAAGATGGAACTGTGTTTGTGCTTAGCGATTGGCAATTCAGCAAAGCAGACAGCACGCTTTTCGGTTATGGTATACAGCTGGACATCAACAGGCAATTGCTTCAAAGACGCGACAAAGCAAATCCAGGTGGCCTGAAATTTAACATTCACGCCAAATGTATTGCCTTGATTGAAACCAACGATACAGGCAGGTCGGTAGCTGGTGGCCTTACGTTGGTAACAGGGGTAACAGGAACGATCACGTTTCTTTGCTTAACAAATCCCAAAGCTTGTTTTGGCTCGTGCCCTACCTTCTATGCACCCGCGGGCGATACCGAGCAATTGATGGCGGAAGCTTTTTCTACCAGTGTTTCGCCTGCCCTGGAAAAGAACGACATAGATATGCTGTATCACACCGTGCCTTCGCGCCATTTCGAATTGACAGTAACCAACGAAGCACTGGAAACGCACAATATACGTTATGCTAATTTGCTGCTGCTGGAACGCCACCAAGACGAGCGGGTTTTTTATACCACAGAAAACAAGTTTATAGCCTGCCATCATTTTCAACCGCCTGTGCATGCTGACCCTATGCCAGAGCCAAATTTGCTGGCACTGTTTGAACGCCCGGACGGTAAGGAGTATTTCTCGCTTACTGATCCGCACGACCTGAACACAAAAGAGGAAATTACTTTTGTATTCCAAGATCACGATGCGCAACGGAAGGGTTTGATTGTTGGAAAAAGACAAACCTTGCTCACCACGTTCCTCATGTACCAGGGACTTTCGTACATGGGCCGCACAGCCGGTTATTGGATCAACCAGGTGGAGGCAGGCAACATTAAACCTCAGAACGGAATCTTTGGCTTGCTAGGCGGCATAGAAGTTTTTGTGAGCAACGCTGGTGTTTGGGAAAAAGCAGGTGAGGTAAATGAAACAGGACCCATTGCAACAGACTTCACGTTGATACCGCTGCCCAAGGTGCAAGGCGATACTATTAAAGTAAAACTACGCATGGCCAAGGGCTTGTGGCGAATAGATTACCTGGCCATGACCTCGCTGAAACATGAAGTGGTGCCGCAAATAATTCCACCAGCCAAAGCAGAAACAATTAGGGGCCAGGAAGCAGACCCACTTTCGAAACTGCTGGACGACAAGCAGTATCTGGTTACGTATCCAGGTGAAGCTTACCGCCTTAGCTACGAATTGCCCACCGCAGCGTGCGAATTATTTTTAGATTCGAAAGGATATTACCTGGAGTGGATGCGTGAAGAGTGGGAAAAAGAACAAAGTATGAGGAAACTCAACTTCATGCTGAAAAAGCCTGCTGCCTACCTCAATAGGGCCGCAGAAACGTATAAGAAGCTGGAGCCAACTATGGAGCAAACATTCTGGAACAGCCGATATGTACATAAATAAAATATTATTTTTAGTTACAACGCTTGCCATTGCTGGTTGTGCCACGGTAAAAGCGCCCCGCGGACAAGTGCCGCGCAGGCCACACCTCGAAACCGATGTGTATGGCGGCTGGGTAGTCATGCATTTGAATGATGGCAAAAAAGTGGAAGGTGAATTGCTTGCCATACATCCGGACACTGCATTTGTAATGGGTTTTCAATTTACCTCTGTTGCAGTGGCCGATGTGAAAGATGCACGATTAATTATGTATCACACAGACGAGAAGAGATTTGCCGCCTGGACGTTGGCCGGCACGATAACCACGCCTCTTACCACAGGTTTGTTCTTTATTGTTACCGCCCCTGTTTGGCTCATTACCGGTATCACCACCTCCGTTAACGAATCGAAACGAATCAACTACCTTGATTACCCCGCTGTGGGATGGAGCGAGCTCAATGCTTTTGCCAGATTTCCGCAAGGCTTGCCGACCGGATTAAACAGGCAGGCAATAAAAGCCAAAGTTACCGGCAAAAAGTAATTCAATACTCTTCGAACTGCTTATCCAGTGGCCCTTGTTTCTCAAGGTCTTCAATGATTTTCCGATCGAGCGGACTTTCTTTGATGACGTTGTAGTTCTCCCAGAATTTTTTGTTGTAGGGCAAGTCCTGGTATTGTAACCCATACCTGCGCATTTTTTCGGTGGAAGCTATCCACTGATCGGTTTGGTTGTGAACGGCATTGACCAGCAATTGTTGAACCAGTTCGGTTTCAAAACGCAGTTCATGCGTCTTCATATCGTACCAGTTTATTTTGGATTCTACGCTGATATAGTTAAGAAAAAGCCGTCCTCCAAATTCCTTAAAGTCAATGGTCTTCTTCAGGTTCACAAAACGGCTTTCCAAACCTCTGCGTTTGCCAATCACTTCTTGCTTGGTGTTTTCATATTCTAACCGGATAATTCCAAAAGTTTCTTTGTCTACGAAAATGCGCAGCAGGTAATCTTGTGTGTGGCTGAGTACAAAAATTTCGTGGTTGTTGTAGTACGAATCTTTTTCGCGCACCAACGATGAAAAAAATATTTCCTCATCTGGAAATTGCCGATAACGAATGTTGTTGTGCAGCAACAAATCTTCCAGCAGATTGTCTTCATCGAAGTAGGCTGTGAATTTATTGCCATAGCCCAGGCTGCGCCTTACTTCTATCAAGGAAACCCTTTCGCGCAGCTTAAACTTGTTGCGGGGTTGCGCATAATCTTCATCATAAATTTTGGTGGCCGCCTCCAACAGCGATACGTAGGTGCCACCCACTTTTTTTAGATCGCGGTAGAAGCCTTCGAGCATGAAGGGCCGCATGGGATAGTTCTGGTCTACTTTGGCCAGCGCCAATCTCATGATTTCGCCCGCTCGCAGCGTATCGGCAACCACTACTTCTTTTAAAACGTACGAGCGCTTATCCATCGGTATCACCAAGGGTTTGGTTTCCAGCAGTGTCCAAACAGGGGCTTCGTACGATGCGTAGCCCAAAATGCTGATCGCCAGCGTCTCGTTTCTGAATTCAGGCGGCAAGTGAAAATCGAAGTCGCCTTGCAGGTTGGTAATGGTGCCGATAGGTTTACCTTTTATACCTACAGAGGCAAATACAAGCGGCTCGCGCGTTTCGCTGTCAACCACTCGCCCAGAAAGCGTTAGGTTTTGCGATTGTGCGGTGAGTGTGGCGAGCAGGAGTAAGACAATCCCGACTGATCTCACAGTTAAAGCGCTTTGATGAAGTTTAAAGATAATGCTTTGACTGGTAATGACCATTTGACTTCTGGCGGCAAAAATTACCTTTTAACCACGCTTTCCGACAACTGCCGCCAATATGTGCCGATTAATTAACTTTATTAAACAAATTTCACGCTCTTGAAGTGGTTAGACGACATACCTCGTATCTGGAAGCGGGCCTACCTGCTTATCTGTATTTGGTATGGAATCAACTTTGCCATCAGCGGAATTTTCGAGTGGCGTTTCATCAACCCTAAAACCTATGTGTTGTGGAATGCCCTGTTTTTGTTCGAGGCCTTGTGTGTACTCATCTTACTCATTTTCGCGTGGACACACTGGCTTTTTCGCTTCAAGGCAGTAGTGCAGATTGCAGGCCACGTAATTGGCATTGTGCTTTTCTTTTTCATCATGGGCACGCTGTCGTATTACTTTAACGATTATATGGAAGGCTTTGTGTACCTGGAACATTGGCAGGAATATATTATTTCGCTTATGAGCTGGGATGCCCTTCGTTTCCACGATCAATACATTATTACGGTAGGGGTTTACTACGTGATCAACTATTTCCAGGGTTTACAAAAGAAGGAGAACGAAAAGAGCGAACTGGCTCTGAAGAACAAAGAGATGCAGATCTCGCTGCTCAAATCGCAAATTAATCCTCACTTCTTGTTTAACACTTTGAATTCCATTAGCACGCTGGTGAACTCCAGCAAAGAGCAGGCACGCAAAGTAATTACACAGCTTTCTGATATTTTTCGTTACGCCCTCGATGCCCACAGCGATGAAATGGTGAAACTGGCCAATGAAATTGAGTTCATAGAAAATTACATACGCATACAACAGGTACGGTTTGGCGACAGGCTGAAGTTTGTGAAAGAAATAGACCCCACTTGCCTCAACCTGATGATACCACCGATGATTCTGCAGCCGCTGGTAGAAAATTCAGTAAAGTATGGCATTGCGCCTAAGCGCGAAGGTGGAACCATTTTTCTTTCCGTGCGCAGATCGGGCCGTATTGTTTTGTTTGAAGTGAAGGACAACGGTTTGGGTATCAACGCCAAGAAAGTGATGGATGGAAGCTCCAGTGGCGTGGGCATGTCTAATACCGACATGCGCCTGAAGAGTTATTTTGGCAGCCAGTCTGGTTTGCGTGTGCGTGCAACTGATCGTGGTTATGCGGTAACCTTTTTTATTGAAGACACCAAGTTGGCCGTGTCCAAAGAAGAGCCAATGCCACCTAAGCCTCAGGAATTTTCCCCGTTAGAACAAAATGTAAACTAAGTATAAACTATGGCAACAACCTGTTTGATTGTAGACGATGAAAAACTGGCGAGAGATCTTTTACGCGAATACCTGGAAGGATTTCCTGAAATTGAAATACTGGGAGAATGCGATCAGGGCAATGATGCGGTAGAAAAGATTGACAAGTTGAAGCCTGATCTATTGTTTTTGGACGTGCAGATGCCGGGCATGACGGGCTTCGATGTTTTGGAAGACATAGAGCACGAACCTTATGTAATCTTTACCACCGCTTACGACCAATATGCCATAAAGGCGTTTGAAAAAAATGCGGTAGACTACCTGCTGAAACCTTTGGACGAAGAACGCTTTCGCCAATCGGTGGGGCGCGCGCTGAAACGAAAGGCCAGCGACCAGAACAACCTCGAGGATTTACTTCTGAACATGAAGGGTGAGCGCAAGGGGCCTTTCGAGGCGCACATCTTTGTGCAAAAGTCCGAAAAGCTGTATAACCTGGCGGTGGAAGAAATTATGCATTTGGAGGCTTCGGGCGACTATACTATAATAACTACCCGCAACGATCAGTTCGTCAGCTCATCGGGCATTGGCAAGCTGGAAGAAATTCTGAATCCCGATAAGTTCATCAGGGTGCATCGATCTACCATCGTGAATGTAAATTTTCTGAAAGAGATTGAACGTCACTTCAATGGAGGTATGGTGGTGAAGATGCAGAACGGCAAAAGTTTCCCGGTCAGTCGTACTTATGCCAAGCTTATCCGAAGGAAGGTAGTTTAAAGACATGCGGCCTGGCCGTAAGTATTAGGGTGAATTTCAATTTTTTTCTTTCGGCCGAACTGGTAGATTAGTCCCCGCTTAGAAATGCCGGGGTGAGGAACTATCTACGATCTGTATGGGTGGCCATGTTGTTATTAACAACGTGGCCACTTTTTGCACAATACCAAATTTCACCCTCCGTGCGCCAGCACGCGCTGCAGCAACTTGACTATTGGCGGTCGGCAGATTCGGTTTCTCACATTCAGCAGGCATTACAGGCAGAGTTCAGCCCGAGAGATTTCAGCAAATCCAACTCCCTTGGCTTCGACAATGCTGCGCATTGGTTCAGGTTCACAGTTAAAAATACAGAGAACGTAGCCCAAAACCTTTTGCTGGAAGTTGCTTACGCGCCATTGGATAGAATTGATTTCTTTCAAAGCGACACGTCAGGCACCTGGCTGCATCAAGTTGGTGGCGATCAATTTCCACTTTCCCAACGCAAGCACAAAAACCGTTACATGGTTTTTGATGTACACGTGCCCGGTGGAAAAACTGTTACGTGTTTTGTTCGGGTGCAGTCGAAGTCTTCCATTCAAATTCCATTGAATCTCTGGCAACCCGAGGCATTTCATCTGAACAATTATGAAAACCAGTTTGCACACGGTGTGTTTTATGGCATCATGGTCATTATGGTGTTTTATAATTTTTTTCTCTTTATATCTATCCGCGACCGAACAAACATCTACTACATCATTACGCTTATTTTTGGAACCAACGTAATCGCTTTCTTTCAGGGCTATGGTTATTATTATGTGTACCCTGAACAACCCTATTGGGGCGATTTTTTTGCCGCGTTCAGTGGCCCACTATTTATTATGGCTTCTGTATGGCTAACGCGCTCTTTCCTTCTATTGCGTGTGTTCAGCCACACACTCGACAGAATTTTGGTGGCGGTGGCGTTGGTAAGCTTGTTGGCCGGTGCCGTTCGGTTTCTTTGGGGAGGGCCGTTTACCTACACTTCTTTGCACTTGCTCACTGTGCTCGATTTTGTGCTGATTTTGGTAAGTGCCATCTACTGTTTCAATAAGAAGTTCAGACCCGCCCGTTATTTTTTATTGGCGTGGGGATCGATCCTGCTCGTAGGTGTATTATTCTCATTACGCAATATGGGCGTCATACAAGGGAGTTGGTTTGCCAACAACGGGCTCTATTTCGGAGGCATCATGCAAACGCTTTTGATTTCTTTCGCGTTGGGCGACCGCATCAATATCCTTAAGAGTGAAAACGAAAAGGCGAGGCAACAAGCCCTACAGCGCGAACGACAGGCGAATGAACGGTTAGAAGAAGAGGTGCGCAACCGCACCGAAGAGTTGCGCGTGCAGAAAAACAGGCTGGAAGAAAATAACGCGGTGAAGGACAAACTTTTCTCTATTCTTTCGCACGATTTGAAAGGCCCCCTTAATTCGTTGAAGGGCGCGCTGGGCATTTGGCAAATGGGTGCGCTTAAACCCGAGGAGTTAGAAAGATTGACACAAAGTATCGGTTTGCAACTGCAACACACCAACGAATTTCTGGACAACCTTCTGCAATGGGCCAAAACCCAAATGAGGGGCGAGGTGGTGAATCCAGAGCCTATCCGCCTGCATGAGTTACTGAAAATGAGTACCGAATTGCTTCAACCCGATTTCAGCAAAAAAAGAATAGAGGTTCGTTCTGATGTGCCGCAGAATTTTCAGGTCTATGCCGACCCCAGCATGGTGCACACCGTTATTCGCAACCTGATGTCGAACGCGTTGAAGTTTAGCCAACCTGGTGGCGTAGTGCAGGTGCGCGCCTATCAGAAAAGCGAAGGCATTGCTATGGAAGTGAAAGATGCAGGCATTGGCATACCGGCATCTTCGCTGGAAAAAATATTTACCCTGCAAGGTATTACCACCACGGGTACCCGCGAAGAAAAAGGTACCGGCCTGGGTTTGGTGTTGTGCAAAGATTTTGTTGAACGCAATGGTGGAAAAATTGAAGTGCAAAGCGAAGAAGGAAAAGGAACTATATTTACGTTTACACTTCCTGCTGTTAACGGCAGGTATGCTAACCACGAGCCAAAACCATGAGCGCCAACCATTTGCCTATAGTAGCCTTGGTGGATGACGACCAGATCTATCAATTTACAGCCAGCAAAACGCTGGAGCTTACCCGTTCCGTTCAAAAAATACAGACTTTTGCCATGGCGCAAGAAGCGCTGCAATTTCTGGAAAGCAACGCCACTGCACCCGATCAGCTTCCCGATTATATTTTTCTCGACATCAATATGCCCGTAAAAGACGGGTGGGATTTCCTGGAAGATTTTGAAAAAATTTGTCAAAAAATGGTTAAGCCCACGACCATTTATATGGTGAGTTCATCCATCGACCCGCGTGATGTAGACCGGGCCGGCAAGCACCCCCGCATTAAGGAGTACGTTACCAAACCCATTACACTCGACAAGTTTCGGCAGTTAGTGCAGCCAGTATAAGATCTATTCCAGCCAGTTGGCATTTTCCAGTTCGGCCAATACCCTTTCGGTGATCCACTCCCGATTGCATGGGAAATTGAAAAGCATGACGAAGAACAAGTCTTTGTCGGGAATGGTAACATAGTTGCAATAAAAACCACCTTGGGTGCCTGTGTGCCCAACCATGCGTTGCCCGGTTGTGGTGTGTTCAACAAACCAAGACCACCCAATGAAGGGAGGAGAAGAATCCTTCCACTCAGGAAAAGTTTTTACGGTACGTGCGTCTGCCATTACATCAGCAGGAAGAAATGTACTTCGTTGCAAGGCGAGTTCGTATTGCAAAAGCTCTTCGGCTGAACTCCAAACACCCCCGTTGCCTGCCGCAGCAAAGGTAGGCTCTTCACCGTAGTCATCTTCCACCCATAATCCATTCACCTTAACATATCCGTGCGATACCCCGCTTTCCGGATGCGGGCCATGTGTGATAGTACTGGTTGTCATACCGCTGCGCATCAGTATCCGTTCGGTAACAAATTGTTGCCACTTTGCACCTGTAACCTGTTCGATAATCAAAGCGAGTCCGTTGTAGGCTGGGTTTGAATATTCAAATCGGCTGCCCGGTTCAAAAAGCAGGGAGTCGGCCTGCGTTACCGGATACCAGTTTTCTATGTCTTTGGCGGTGAGATAAAAAACGGAGTCCTCGCTTACCCGCCTGTTGTCGGGCAGCCCTGAAGTGTGGGTGAGCAGGTGCTTAATTTTAACCCGTTCCGCCAGCGCTTTGTCTTTGAAGTTTGGGAAATAGCGAAGCAGGTCGTCTTCTACCGACAACTTTTGCTCCTGCTGCAATATCAGGATGGCATGTGCTACAAAGGTTTTACTGATAGAACCCAGGTTGAAGAGGGTTTGTGTGGTTACCGGCTCGCGCGTGGTCAGGTCAGCCAGCCCATAGCCTTTGGCAAATACCACCGAGTCGCCTTTGGCAATGAGCACCACACCGCCCGGCCCTTGTGGGTCTACCTGTGTGCGCAACAGGCTATCGAGTTTATTGGTAAGTGAAGCCGATTCTTTTCGGCCGGAGCAACCCAGCAAGGCCACTATGGCCAATAACCATAAGTATCTTTTCATTCAGAAAAGTTAGTTAAAAAGAGCAGCCGGGCATATCGCGGAAACGCATTAACTTGGCGCAATTTTTTACACATGAAGTTTAACCGAAAGAAATACAACGACCAGGTTCTGAAGGATCTTTATGAAGCACTGGTTCGCCCACGACTGATTGAAGAAAAGATGTTGATTCTGTTGAGGCAAAGCAGAATCAGTAAATGGTTCAGCGGTATTGGCCAGGAAGCCATTGCCGTGGGTGTTACGCAAGCGTTGGAACCCGATGAGTATATTTTGCCCATGCACCGCAACCTGGGTGTGTTTACGGGTAGGCAATTGCCGTTCGACCGTCTGTTTGCGCAGTGGCAAGGCACCATGATGGGTTACACCAAGGGGCGCGATCGCTCTTTTCATTTTGGCACTAACCAACATCACATAGTAGGTATGATTTCGCACCTGGGTCCGCAAAACGGAGTGGCCGATGGCATTGCCCTGGCCGCGAAACTGAAGGGCGAAAAGAAAGTAACGGTTGTATTTAATGGTGATGGTGGCACCAGTGAGGGCGACTTTCATGAAGCGATAAACGTAGCAGCCGTGTGGGATTTGCCCGTGATATTTCTTATTGAGAACAACGGCTACGGATTGTCTACTCCCAGCAACGAACAGTTTCGATGCAAGCAGTTTATAGACAAAGCCATAGGTTATGGTATAGAAGGGGTGAAGGTAGATGGCAACAACATTCTTGAGGTGTACGACACGGTGCGCTCGCTGGCGGAAAGCATCCGCAAGAAGCCACGACCGGTACTATTGGAGTGTATCACTTTCCGCATGCGTGGCCACGAAGAGGCTTCGGGTACGAAATACGTTCCCAAAAAATTGATGGAAGAGTGGGCCAAGAAAGACCCTGTTGAGAATTTCGAGAACTACCTGCTGAAAGAGAAGGTGCTGGATCAAAAATTCATTGATGACACTAAAAAGAAAATCAAGAAAGAGATAGAAGCAGGCCTTGAAACGGCCTTCCGCGAAACCTACCCCGAGGCAGATACACAACGCGAGTTGAACGATGTGTATGCACCTTACGAACAGCAACCCGTAGCTCCCGCATCCAACAAAAAATCTGAGAAGCGGTTTATCGATGCCATCAGCGATGGTTTACGCCAAAGCATGGAAAAGCATAGCAACCTGGTTCTAATGGGCCAGGACATAGCTGAGTACGGTGGGGTGTTTAAAATTACCGAAGGATTTGTAGAGAAGTTTGGCAAGGAACGTGTACGCAACACACCTATTTGCGAGTCGGCTATAGTGGGTGCCGGGCTTGGCCTTTCGGTTAAGGGCATGAAGGCCATGGTAGAGATGCAGTTTGCAGATTTTGTAACGGAGGGCTTTAATCAGATTGTAAATAACTTGGCGAAAGCCCACTGGCGCTGGGGCCAGGCGGCCGATGTGGTGGTGCGCATGCCAACTGGTGCAGGTACCGCAGCGGGCCCGTTTCACTCACAAAGCAACGAAGCCTGGTTTTTCCACACACCGGGTTTAAAAATTGTTTATCCCTCTAACCCTTACGATGCCAAAGGACTGTTGGCAGCAGCCATAGAAGATCCCAACCCTTACCTCTACTTCGAACACAAATTGCTCTACCGTTCGGTGAAAGACATGGTGCCCGATGATTATTACACGGTGCCTGTGGGCGAAGCACGGGTGGCACGAGAGGGAACCGATGTTTCTATTATTACCTATGGCATGGGTGTACACTGGGCAATCGAGTTGGCACAAAGCCTTCCCGATGTAAGTATTGAAGTGCTTGATTTGCGAACTTTATTACCTTGGGATAAAGAAGCCGTGGCAAGCACAGTGAAGAAAACCAATCGGGTGTTGGTGTTGCATGAAGACACTTTAACTGGGGGCATCGGTGCCGAGATAGCGGCCTGGATAAGCGAACATTGTTTTGCTGATTTAGATGCACCTGTAATGCGCGAAGCAAGCCTGGATACACCTATTCCTTTTGCGCCCACGTTGGAACGCAATTTTCTTCCTACCGGAAGGTTGAAGGAGAAAGTGCAGATGTTATTGACTTATTAAGCAAGGTTTATGCAGGCGCTTCGTTTCAAGACAAGGCCAGAAACCGCTTTGGTTTGGATAAGGCGCTTTTTGTTATCTTAGCCTGCTTATTAAGTTGATTTTTGAAACACACACCTGTCGATAGTGCCTGGAAGTGGTTGCGCGTGCTGGCCGTGGCATTATTTTGCCTCCTGGCAAGCAGTGCCAATGTGTGGGCACAAAATACAAAAGGCGATCGATCGGTAGGTAACCAGCGGCAGGTGCGCGAAACGCGTGTGAAGTCGGTTAAGAAAAAAGAGCGCGCTAAAACCAAAGACATTGCCGGGCGGAGGCTGCGCACCAAAGATAAATCTTCAGCCAACCGTGCCAATGCCAGCTACCCACAGCCCGATCCTTACCGGTCTCGTCCGCGTGTTCAGTCAGACAGACCGGCCAAGGCCACCGGCCGCGTTTACAGCAAATCGCCACGCAGCCGAGAAAGATCCTGGCGTGGCGATGTCTCCGGGTCTCCGGTGCGCAGGGTGAAACCAAGATCGGCAGAGGCGGCACGTGCCAACGTCTATCCACAACGGGGCGCTTACGTGAACAATCCATCGCGCAAGCCGCAAAAACCCAAACGTTATTATGGCCACACGCGAACGGCCACCGGGCAGCCCATAGTGAGAAGAATTCCTCAGCAAAAACAACGCGCCTGGAAAGGCGACATCAAAGGCGGGCCTGTAGGAAATCCACCGTCAGCCACTGGGCGAACGAAAAATGTCTATTCTCAAAAAAATCAATACAGTCGCTACACTGGCAAGGTTAAAGACCGTAAGGAGCGCCCCATCTCTAACAGTGGCGTTGTAAGGCGGGCCCAGCGACTCGGTTCTACCGACAGGTTACTGGGTGGTGGCGGCCGTGCTTCTTCTGCCTCCGGTCAGTTTATTCAACGCGGTCGGAAAAATGTGTACTGGGGCAAATTCACAAAAAGTGGAAAAGCTGTTACCCGCGATTTAGCAGGGCGCCCGCTGCGCACACGTAATTTCAGATCAATGCCAGCAGGCCTTGTTGGCCGCGACACCATCCCCAACTTCGGTCGTAAACCGGGTGGCGACAGGGCCTGGCGAGGCCAAAGTAAGGGTTATGTGTCGGTGCAGCCATCGCGCCAACGCGCCTGGCAAGGCGATGTAGCCAAGTGGAAACTGCGCAGGTTGCAACCCAAGCGCAGCATAGAAAATGCAGGCGCCAGGGTGTACCCACGCAAGCTGTCCATCAGCAGCTCAGGCAAAGCAGGTCGGCCGTTGCCTGGCAGCGGTTTTCAATCGCGAACACGTGGGCCCAGTCATGGAGGCAATGCCATTCCTCCACGTTCTCCGGGAAAAGGTGCCAAAAACTTGAGTGTTGCGCTTGGGCGTACCAAAGGTCAACGACCCTTGAAAGGCGGAGGTAGTGTGAGTGGCAGGTTGTGGAATAATAACCGCACCCCGATCGATCCGCGTATTCCACCCGCTGGAGCACAAAGAGCAGGTAGGTTTGCCGGTAACATGCGGAGAGATGCACGGCCCGGCTTTGGCGATCAGGGAGAAGAATTTTCTGGCTACATCAAAACCAGAAAGCCTCTGAAGGGAGGAGGTAGCGTAAGTGGTAAACTGTGGAACAACAATGGTGAGCCAGTAGATGTAATCAGGGCAGGAAAGGGTACACAGCGCGCATCGCAATTTCAAGGCAACATTAAAGCAGGCAGACCCCTGAAAGGTGGGGGCAGCGTAAGTGGCAAACTGTGGAACAACAACGGAGAGCCTATCGATGTGATTCAGGCTGGTAAAGGCACGCAACGGGCATCTCAATTTCAAGGCAATATCAAAGCGGGTAAGCCTCTAAAAGGAGGTGGCAGCGTGAGTGGAAAACTGTGGAACAACAACGGGGAACCGATTGACGTAATTCGAGCGGGAAAGGGAACGCAAAAAGCTTCGCAGTTCCAGGGTAATGTAAAGGCAAAAAGGCCGGCCAAAGGGGGAGGAAGCGTAAGTGGTAAGTTGTGGAATAACAATGAAGAACCCATTCTGGTGCGCGTGCCAAAAGGAGAAGATGCCAAAGAAGCTAACTACCAGGGCCGGCTGAAAGACAAACGCGGATACAAACAGAATCCGAATGCAGCCGATGCGTCCATTCTGAAGAAGAAACCCACGCCTTCCACTTTCAAGGCAGATGGCTTACAAGTTCGTGTAAAGCGCAACAGCTATGAAAACAAACCCAACGCAGTTGAGGGAGCACTGAAGGGTATCGCGCCCAGCCGGGAAACGGTGCGTGCCAGTGAATATGCCAGGGGTGTAAAACTATTGTGGAAATACAAACACAATCCTAACAGTGTAGACGAGGCGTTAGTGGGGCGCAAGCCATCGAACAAATGGGAGCGGGGCGTACAGCATGCGGGAGATATGAAGGCCCGTTATCCTTACAGGCACAATCCCAATAGTGCAGACGAGGCGCTGAAAGTAATTTATTTAGGCAAAGCCTATGCGCGCATAGAGAACTACCAGGGCAATACGAAAATGCGCAAATACAATGGCAAAGGCTTCCATCCTGATTCTAAGTTTGCACACGGCCACCGCGACAATGTGAAAGAAGAAAGAACCTTTTTGATGGATGTGAAGTTGTTCTGGGCAAAGTTGTTTAAAAAGAGCGATACCCAACCCGAGCACCTGAAGCAAAACGAACGCAGGCCGCGCTACGACAAGCGGGAGCAAGGGCTTTGGTACGATTAAAAAATCTTACACCTATGAACTGGCAACCACTACAGTCCACCGCCCAATTAACTGAAATAGCTACGGAATCTGCCGATCAACCCATACTTATCTTTAAACATAGCACGCGCTGCAACATCAGCCGTGCTACATTAGACAGGCTGGAGCGCAATTGGAAAGACGATGCAGCCCCCGCTAAACTTTATTTTCTCGATTTACTGAGCTACAGGCAGGTGTCAGACCAAATAGCCCAACAATTTGGTGTGGAACATGAGTCGCCACAGGTGCTTATTATCAAAAATGGCAAAGCCGTATTTCACCGATCTCACTTCGACATAGACTACGCTTCTATCCGCGAGGCTTTGAAGCAAGAGCCCGTCAAAAATTAAACGTCACCGTTTGTTTAACAGAATCGTGCAAACTCAGGGCTACCGGGCAGGTAAGGGCCGCATTTTTTAGCTTCTGTCTTTGTTTGTCGTCCACCTTCAGGTTGGGGTGCGAAAACACAATCTGTATCTCTCCGATTTTACGCGGGTTGGATGTCATAATTTTGGTGATATCCGTGCGCAATCCCCTCAAATCAATTTGCTCGCGTTCGGCCACTTGCCCCATAATGGTCATCATGCAACTGCTTAAGGCCGCACAAACCAGGTCGGTAGGGCTAAATGCCTCCCCCTTACCCTGATTATCCACCGGGGCATCGGTAATTACCGCATTATTCGATTTCAGGTGTGTATCGCGTGTGCGCAACCCACCCATGTATTCGCCAGTCATCGATCCCATAAACTTGATGTATGCTTTTTGCGTTTTTGAATAAAGGACTAAATTTATCGGGAAGAATGAAAAGAATGCGTGTCGGAATAGGAATTTGTGGGTTGGCCATGCTTTTATCGGCTGGGGTCTTTGCGCAGACACAAGACAGCTACGATTATAACTCGGAATTTATCTGGGGCATCAATAAGAACTCGGCTGGTGGTTTTATTGGTGGCTTTGTTCTGAAAAAAGCACGTAAGATTTCAGACCAGGTGCTGGAAACGTACAGCCTGGAAATTATGAATGTGAAGCACCCGCAAGAGGTGCGGCAAAACTCGCAATACACCGGCAATTTGTTCATTTTCGGCAAGAGCAATTATTTATATGCCATACGTCCCCAATATGGCCGCGACTTTATTTTCTTTAAGAAAGCACCTCAGCAGGGGGTAGAGATTAAGGCTGTTTTGGCGGCCGGCCCTTCCTTTGGTGTGGTGGCTCCTTATTACATAGACAGGCGCGTCTCGCCCGATATTTTTACGGCTTCCCGTCATCAGCCTTACACACCCGATGTGCCTTTTAGCGATATCTTGGGCACGGGAAATTTGTTTGAGGGTATTGGCGAATCCAAAATTCAATTGGGGGGCAATTTCAAGGCCGCTTTCAATTTCGAATTAGGCACTGTCAAGAGCCAGGTAACGGGTTTCGAAGCGGGTTTTCTGGTAGATGCCTACTTTAATGAAGTGGTATTGATGCCCTCTGCCGACAACCGGGCCGTGTTCCCAACCGTATTTTTTACCCTCTTTTACGGCACCCGGAAATGATTTTTCGGCACTTTGAGCCTCCGCTGAAATAAAATTTTTCCATTTTCTGTGACGATGAAGCACCAAGTGTATTCTATGTCATATATTTGAAATCCTAAACTGCTAAAACGTAACTATGGAAGCGAAAAAGACCGACAAAGCAGACTTGACTAAAAAGTCGAGCTTTTTCTTCAGCATCGGCTTACTGGTAACCATGGCGTTTGTTGTAACAGCTTTTGAATGGAAGCAATACGATGAAAGCCTGGTTGACCTGGTTGGAAAAAGCAACGATGTGTTCGAAGAGGTGATAGAAGTGCCACCTACCGACCAACCACCGCCACCACCGCCACAAATTCAAACCCCGCAAATCGTGGAAGTACCCGATGAGGAGGAAATAGAAGAAGAAATTCAGATCAACCTGGACGTAGAAGTTACAGAAGACACGAAAGTGGAAGAAGTAATTGTGCAGGTGGAAGAACCCAAAGAAGAAGTAGACGAAATCTTCACCATTGTGGAGGAATCGGCTGCCCCCAAGGGTGGTATGGCTGCCTTCTACAAGTATGTGGGCGATAAGATCAAATATCCGGCACAGGCACGCAGGATGGGTATTGAAGGCCGCGTGTTCGTGGAATTCGTTATCAATAAAGATGGTTCTATTTCAGATGTGCGTGCCGTAAAAGGTATTGGTGCAGGCTGCGATGAAGAAGCCGTTCGCATTGTGCAAGCCGCCCCCGCATGGACACCTGGCAAGCAACGTGGTAAACCCGTGAAGCAAAGAATGGTATTGCCCATTACTTTCAAGCTCGGCTAATAACAGCATTCATTATTCTTCCCAATATAAAAAGCCCTCTGCAAAGAGGGTTTTTTATTGATAACACTATAGGATAAACCCTAATAAAAGGCCAAACACAATAATGGACCAGCTGGGCAATTTGGTAAAAGCCATCAGGCAAAACGCCCCAATGGTAAAACCGAAATTGGTAAAGGTATTTTGCAAGGGCTGAAAAAGAATGATGGCTGCAGCAGCCACAAGACCAGCGTTGGCCGCGTGTATGCCTTCCAAAGAGGCGCGGATAGGGCGAAATTTCTTCAGGTTGTCCCACACACGAATCATAAAAAAGATAAGAAAGGTGCCCGGAAGAAAAATACCGGCCGCAGACATTACCGCACCAAAAATTTCACTGCCTACTCCATAGTCGCGCAAGGATAGGGCGCCTATAAAGGCAGCGAAAGAAAACACAGGCCCCGGTAACGACTGCGCAAAGGCATAGCCTGAAAGAAATTCGTGGTGCGAAATGGGATGGTGCAAGGGCTTGGCGTATTGAACAAATTCTGTGTACAACATGGGTGTTAACACTTGTCCGCCTCCAAAAATCAAGCTGCCGTTACGGTAAAAGTTTTCGAAAAGACGAATGGGTACGGTAAGCGGTGGAATGCTTTTGGTGGCCCAGCCCAGCAACGCTACCACAATGAATACGGCCGCCCACAGTACAAAATTTTCCCATCGCACATTGAATGAACCGCGTTCTTCCTTTGGCTGACTTTTGTACTTAAACGATGTTACCAACCCGGCCAGCAACAAGATAACCGGAAACACAAATGGAGTTTGGATAAAATAAGACGAAACGCCAGCCACAACCATTAAGGCGAGGCCGGTTTTGGTGTTAACGGTTTTCAGGCTGATGGAGTAGGCAGCATAGGCTACCATGCCAACTGCCATGGGCTGTATAAACCGGGTAAAGTCTAATGATATCTGTTTGTCTTCGAAGCTGGCAACCAGTATCCCAGCCGTTGTCATTATAGCCACAGACGGCAACAGCCAGATGAGTAGCGTGAGGTAGGCCAACGCAGGGCCACCAACTCGATAGCCCAGGGCGCAGAGTGTTTGGGTAGATGTAGGGCCCGGCAGCACCTGACAGAGTGCATACACATCCGTCAGGTCCGTTTCGCTTAAATACTTTCTCTTGTTTACCAATAACTTCTGAAAGTGAGCGAGGTGGGCTTGTGGCCCGCCAAAAGAGGTTATCGAAAGCAAGGCGATATCTCTCAGAAAGATGAAGTATCGAACTTGCCGAACCACTTCTTATTTTTTTAGGCCGATTTCGCGGAGGCGTTGATTCAGAAATTCCCCTGCAGTAATGTCTTCCCAAAGTTTAGGATGCCCTGCATCTACACAACCAGGCAAGGCTGCTAAATTCATTTCGCTACGCGGGTGCATGAAGAAGGGTATGGAATAACGCGGGGTGTTCATCAGGTGGCGTGGCGGGTTCACCACCCGGTGGATGGTAGACTTTAATTTTTTGTTGGTGTGGCGCTCCAGCATATCGCCCACGTTCACCACCAACTGATCGGGTAATGCTGTAATCGGTATCCATTTGCCATCCCTGCGAAGCACCTGCAAGCCATCGGCACTGGCGCCCATTAGCAAAGTAATTAAGTTGATGTCGCCATGTTCTGCGGCCCGGACCGCATCTGCCGGAACGGAATCTGGATTTTCTATGGGATAGTAATGAATGGGGCGCAAGATGCTGTTGCCATGTTTCACCTTGTCATCGAAATAATTCTCCGGAAGTTCCAGGTATAAGGCCAGTGCGCGTAACATTTGAACGCCTGTCTTCTCCAACCTGCGGTAAACATCCAATGCAATGTTTTTGAACTCAGGCAATTCCTCCGGCCATATGTTATCCGGATACTCCTGCTTGATCGGATCATCGTCTGTTACTTCCTGGCCTACATGGTAAAACTCTTTCAAGTCGCCCGTGTTCCGGCCCTTGGCGTGCTCTTTTCCTTTGCCAATGTAGCCACGTTGCCCCGCCAGCCCGGGAATTTCATATTTCTGTTTAACGGTATCGGGTAAGGCGAAGAATTTTTTGATTGTTGCGTAGAGTTGGGCCGAGAGTTGGTCGGTAAGGTAGTGGTTACGAATGGCCACAAACCCAATGTTGTTGTAAGCTGCACCTAAGTCTGCTACGAACTTTTTTTTGCGGGCATCATCGCCACTGTTGAAGTCGGCCAGGTCGAGTGCGGGCACTTCATCATAGAGAATCTCGCTCATACATTTCGGTTTTGGTGTTGGCTGGTCGAAATCTGCAGCCAACAGTACGGCAAGCTAATTAATTTTGGGTAATTTTACCTGCATGTATCACGTGGCTTGAACTTTGCTTTCAGTCATCAAAATTTACGCTTATGGAATCGATTAACAGAAGAAAGTTTGTGAAGAGGAGTACACTTGGCGCGGCTGCAATTCTAAGTGCTCCCCTTTTGTCGAAGGCGGAAATATTTGCGGCACCTGCGTTAAATTTCTCTCAGTCGAAGCTGCCATATTCCTACCAGGCGCTGGAGCCGCACATTGATGCGCAAACCATGGAGATTCACTATACGAAACACCACACGGCTTACATCAAAAATGTAAACGATGCCATTGCAGCTGAAGGGATCAGCTTTTCAACAGAAGAAGATTTTTTCAAGAACACATCAAAATTATCGGCCAAAGCACGAAACAACGGTGGTGGTGCATGGAACCACAATTTCTTCTGGCAGGTGATGAAACCTGGGGCGAGTGGCCCTACGGGCAAAGTGGCCGATGCATTGAACGGAGCATTTGGTTCTGTAGACAAATTCAAAGAACAATTTAGCCAGGCGGCCATGTCGAGGTTTGGCTCTGGTTGGGCCTGGCTGGTAAAAGACGGAGGTACACTAAAGATTGGGTCTACACCCAATCAAGACAACCCACTCATGGACCTAAGTGAGATCAAAGGCATTCCGTTGTTGGCCCTGGATGTTTGGGAACATGCCTACTATCTAAAATACCAGAACAAGCGCAACGAATACGTAGCTAACTGGTTTAATGTAATCAACTGGGAAGAGGTGGCGAAGAGGTTAGGATAAGAAGTGAAATACTTTCCCACCATAGCCGTTACTAGTCTTATACTGGTGGCGGTTTTGTTACCCGGCTCCAGCATACCCGATGTGCAGGTGGTGGGTATCGATAAGCTGGCACACTTTGTTTTGTTCGCTTTATGGATGGTAGCAGTACGCAACGATTGGGGCCAGCGCTTTCACGGATTGTTGGCCGTTCTGCTTGGCTTGCTTTTCAGCGTAAGCACTGAATTTTTGCAGATTCTTGTGGAGGGGCGCACGTTCGATGCATGGGATATTTTTTTCGATGGCACGGGCTTAGTGGTTGGCTGGGCAACCGGAGGGTGGTTGTTGCGGTGGCTCTATTTTTTTCTTCGTAAAAGTTGACCTTGTATGGGGGATGTCCGGAAACGGACTCACCTTCTGAATTTGGTGGCAAACACCCACTTCAAAAAAACTTTTTCGCCCACGCAATTCATCCTATCTTCGTTGCCTGTTTTAAAAATCAACCAACCTTCTTGCACATGAGATATTTCTTAAACAAGCCCTGGCGATTTTTGCCGATGGCCATGGTGTTGTTTCTGGTGGCTTGCAGTAGCGGCCCAACCGACTCAACAAATTCGTTTCAGGTTCCGGTGGAGTACTATAAGTTGAACAATGGTTTACGGGTAGTACTCTCGCAGGATAAAACGGCACCCACGGTGGTGGTGGCAGTGTATTACAACATTGGCTTTCGCAACGAGCCGAAAGACCGTACCGGTTTTGCCCATTTGTTCGAACACATGATGTTTCAGGGATCTGAAAACCTGGGCAAAATGGAATTCATTAAACTGGTGCAACAGAACGGGGGCATCCTGAACGGTTCCACCCGCTTTGACTTCACCAACTATTTTGAAGTGATGCCAGCCCACAAGTTGGAAACTGCACTATGGGCAGAGGCCGATCGCATGAAGGGGCTTTCTATTACACAAGAGAACCTCACCAATCAGCAGGGCGTTGTAAAGAACGAAGTGAAAGTAAACGTGTTGAACCAACCTTATGGAGGCTTTCCGTGGTTAGACATGCCGCAGTATGCCAACGAAAACTGGTTCAATGCGCATAACTTCTATGGCGATCTGGCAGATCTGGATTCCGCCAAACTGGAAGACGTAGACAAGTTCTTCCGCACATTTTATGCACCCAACAACGCTGCGCTGGTAGTTGTGGGCGATTTTGAAACGGCCGATGCTAAAAAATGGGTGGAACAATATTTTGCTGCCATACCGGCCGCGCAATTGCCACCACCGCCAGACATATCTGAGCCAAAGCAGGAGGCGGAGAAGCGTTTCACCAAAGAAGATAAGTTGGCTAATAAACCGGCCATTGCCATAGCCTATAAGATGCCCGAACGCAACACACCTGAGTATTATGCCATGGGTCTAATAGACCAAATGCTGGTGCAAGGTCAGGATAGCAAACTCTACCAAAAACTGGTGCAGGAAAAAGGGTATACCGGAGGCGTGAGTGGTGGCATTAATTACCTCGGCAACATGTACAATTACAATGGCCCCATGTTATGGATGGCCGATCTTATTCACGATGCTACAATTTCATCCGATTCTGTGGTGGCAGTGTTCGACCAGTCTATTGCAGAATTGAGTAACGTTACAAAAGAAGAGCTGGACATCGCCATCATCAAGCTGCGCTCTGATTTATACAGTACACTAGGTGGTAACGGATTTGGATGTGCAGACCTTTTGGCATCCTTCGCTTTGTTCGATGACGATCCGTCCAGAATCAACAGGCTCGAAGCAGAATTCAAAAAAATTACTCCAGAACTAATCAAGAAAACAGCGGAGGAATACCTGCGCAGCAGCAACCGCACCATCCTTATTGTTGACCCTAAAGCTGAAGCCATATGAAAGTTTTGAAATACTATTTCTTGCTTATTTGTCTGTGTACCATCACCGCGGTTACATCTGCGCAAAAGCAGACACCACCTGCTGGCGGCACGCCAAAGGATTTTGTGCTGCCACAGAAGAAGGAGAATCAATTGCCTAATGGTTTGAAGTCGACACTGGTGCAATATGGAGCAATACCTAAGGTAAACGTGAACCTGGTTATCAAAACCGGAAATGTACACGAGGCCGCTAACGAAATCTGGTTGGCAGATTTAACCAGCCAACTGATGAAGGAGGGAACACAAACCATGGACTTCAAAACTATTTCGAAGAAAGTGGCTGCCATGGGTGGCGAGATCAATATTGGTGTGGGCCCCGACCAGACTTTTGTTTCGGGATCTGTGCTTTCTGAATTTGCCCCCGACCTGATTCGAATCATGGCTGATGTGGTGATGAACCCAAAGCTGCCCGAATCCGAAATTGAACGTTTGAAAAGCGATTTGAAACGGCAGTTGAGCGTGCAGAAGTCGGTGCCACAGGCCCAGGCATCGGAGAAATTCTTCGGTATGATTTACAAAGACCATCCCTATGGAAGAATTTATCCTACTGAAGAAATGCTGAACAGCTATACCATCGATAAAGTAAAAGCTTTTTATGAGCAGAATTTCGGAGCAAAACGATCGGTGGTGTATGTGGTGGGTAAGTTCAACGAGCAGGCTACGCAAAAGGCCATCGAAGAATCGTTTAAAAGTTGGAAAGAAGGCCCTGAGGTAAGCTACCCGCCCGCAGAACAGGTGCGCACCAATGAAGTGGCCATGATCGATCGCCCCAACGCGCCACAAACAACCGTTATGTTGGGTCTCCCCACGTTAAAACCCAACGATGCCGACTATGTGGCCCTACAGGTTACCAACTCCATGCTGGGTGGTTCTTTCGGTTCGCGCATCACCAGCAACATCCGCGAAGACAAAGGGTATACGTATTCACCTTTCAGCACCATACAAACCCGCAAAGGTGTAGCAGTTTGGTATGAGCAGGCCGATGTTACCAGCGAGCATACAGGCGCTTCCTTGCAAGAGATTTCGAAAGAGATTAAGAAGTTACAAACAGAAACACCATCAAAAGACGAGTTGCAAGGCATTCAGAATTACATGGCGGGCATTTTTGTTTTGCAAAACTCCACACCCGGTGGAATTATCAGCCAGCTTAACTTTATGGATATCCAGGGCCTGGACGATTCTTACCTTACCGACCGCGTAAAAAATATTTATGCAGTAACACCTGAGAAAGTAAGCCAGATAACCAACGACCACTTTAAGTACGAAAACATGACGTTGGTTTTGGTGGGCGATAAGAAATTGCTGGAGAAGCAGATAAAAGCGCATGAAGAAGCCAAGAAGCTGAAGTAACAGACTTTTTGATTTAACAAAGGAACTGTTTCCTATCAGGTATGTTTCAGCATTCCTTATATTGGAGGCAGTTCCTTCTTTTTTAACTTTATGCCATGAAAAGATTCTGCTGGCTTGTATTCTTTCTCGCGTCTGGTGCAGCCTGGTGTCAACCTATAAACATGGTAAAAACTTTCGGCAGCGTGCGCTATGAACGCGATACCCTGATACTTTCTGCCAGGCAGGTGAGCGATTTGCTGTACGACAATACCGAGGCTTACAATGAATTTAGAGTAGCAAGGACAAATAATACGGTTGGTACATTGCTCGGTTTTACAGGGGGTGTGTTGGTAGGTCTTCCTATCGGTACTGCGCTGGCAGGTGGCCAGCCCGAGTGGGGCATGGCGGCAGGAGGTGCCGCACTCATTCTTGCATCGATTCCTTTCAACCGGGCTTTCACTAAACGCGCAGGCAACGCCATCGATATTTACAATGGTTCGCTCAGAGCATCGCACCGGTGGAAGGCGGAAATGCAATGGCGTGGTACAGGTGCTGTACTACGAATTACTTTCTAGATTTTTTCCAGTTGTTTTCTGGTAAGTTCGCTCGCGACATTTCCCGTGTTCAAAGTAGAGGCCGGCTCAAACAACATCACCAGTACTTCTTCCCGGGCAACAGGTTTGTGTTCTACCTTTTTAGGAACGACAATCATTTCACCTTCGCGGATGATTTCGGTGCGATCGCGGAATTCCATATGTAACGTTCCACTTATTACAAAAAACAATTCATCTTCCTCTTCGTGGTGATGCCACACAAATTCTCCTTTCAACTTGGCCAGCTTCACATGCTGTCCGTTCAATTCTGCTACAATGCGCGGATTCCAGTGATCGGAAAACAGGGAAGCTTTTTCTGCGAGGTTGATTTTTTGCATGGTGCTTTAGGGATGATAAATCATTAGTTTGTCTTCTTCCACCTGCTCCACAGTACTCAGCCGGCCGGGTGGAGTTGGAGCAGCGATACCCTTTACAAACGTGCGAGGCGAAATAAAGATGCGTGCTTCATCCCACACTCCGGCATTGATAAAAAGAGACAACGTTTGAGCGCCCCCTTCTACAATGAAAGATTGAATTTTACGCTGGCATAAATCGTGTATTAGCTGGGGCAGAAATTCATTTTCATCTATCCGAATCAGCTTCAAATTGATATGTTCCTCGTGTTTCAATACGTTGTAGCACAACGTTGGCTGTGAACGGTCGAACAGGTGCAGCTTTTCTGAAAGGCGAAGAAATCGATCGAGCACAATGCGCGTAGGATTGCGGCCACTCCAATCGCGCACATTCAGTTGCGGGTTGTCGTGAGCGGCCGTTCGGGCGCCCACCAGTACGGCATCTTCTTCGCTGCGCCACCGATGTACCCATTGCCGCGCCAGTTCCCCGCTGATCCATTTTGATTCATAGTTTTCGCGTGCCATGAAACCATCGCTCGTCTGCGCCCATTTCAAAATAATGTAGGGTCTTTGTTTTTCCACGAAAGTGAAAAAACGTTTGTTCAGCAGGCGCCCTTCTTTTTCCAGTATGCCGGTTATTACTTCAACGCCAGCTTCGCGCAATTTTTTGATGCCGTTGCCTGCTACCAGAGGATTGCTGTCGAGGTTGGCCACTACCACTTTCTTCACTTTCTTCTCAATCAGTAAATCGGCACACGGAGGTGTTTTACCAAAGTGCGAACATGGTTCGAGGTTAACATACAATGTGCTGAGCGGCAATAGCGATGCATCGACCACCGATTGAATGGCGTTCACCTCTGCATGCGGCCCTCCATATTGCCGGTGCCAGCCTTCACCAATAATTTTTCCTTCGTGTACCACCACGCAACCCACCCGCGGGTTCGGGCTTACTGATCCCGTTCCGAGTTGGGCAAGGTCCAGCGCCCGTTGCATGAAAAGTTCGTCTGATGTCATTCAGAATAGCTAACATTGCAAAGATCAGTGAAGGTATGACCAATTCCAAAGAACTGCTGGAGGAGATAGCGAGGCAGCTTACCTTACATGAGGAGGAAGGTGAAAAGCAAGCCATTGCTTTTTTACTATTTGAGAAAGCCTCGGGTTTAGGATATGCAGATGTTCAACTTAATAAAATCAATACACGCCTTGATGCAGAATGGTTGCAATGTGCCATACAGCGTGTGAATAATTCTGAACCCGTGCAATATGTTACCGGTGAGGCGCATTTTCTGGGTAGGGTATTAAAGGTGAATCCTTCCGTGCTGATACCCCGGCCTGAAACTGAGGAGTTGGTGGTGTGGCTGGTAAACTATTTGAAAAGGAAACGATTGGAGACACCCAGCGTGATAGATGTGGGAACAGGCAGTGGTTGTATTGCCATTTCGCTTGCCTTGAATCTACCGGGCATAAAGGTGGTGGCTACCGATGTGAGCCCGGGCGCGCTGCAAACCGCTGCAGACAATGCCAAGGCGTTGGGAGCAGCCGTTGAATTTATACGTCATGACATATTGCATGAAGCATTGCCCGCCCATGCATATGATGTGTTGGTGAGTAATCCTCCTTATATTCATCCAGACGAGGCTCGCGACATGCAGCAACAGGTACTGGCACACGAACCACATGGAGCGTTGTTTGCGCCACCCAAAAATCCATTGGTTTTCTATGAAGCCATTGCATTGAAGGCAAGTGTTGCGTTGACAGCAGGAGGTTGCGTGGCAACTGAAATCAATGCGAAGTTTGGGGAGGAAGTAAAGAACATTTTTGTGGAGGAGGGATATAAGGAGGTGACGCTCCATCAAGATATTAATGGAAAGGATCGTTTTATTACGGCAATTAAGTGATATATGAGTGCTGCTTTACTTTTACATGGTGCCCTGGGAGCAAAAGAACAAATGAAACCGTTGCAACAGCTACTGGAAGAGAGTGGCCGCACTGTTTATGCAATGAATTTGTCGGGGCATGGAGGCGAACCTTTTTCTGACGGCTTCGGTATCGAAACATTTGCCAAAGATGCTTACCTCTTTTTAGAGAACCACCAGCTTGCAAGCGTAACCATTTTTGGATACAGCATGGGTGGCTATGTGGCTTTCTGGTTGGCATTGCAACATCCTGATAAAGTTGACAGCATTGTTACATTGGGTACCAAATTCGACTGGAGTCCTGAATCTGCAGAGCGGGAAATCAGGAAAATGAATCCTGAGAAAATTCTGGAAAAGGTGCCGGCATTTGCGCGCATACTCGAACATCGGCATGCACCCAACGGTTGGAAAGAGTTGATGAACAAGACCGCAGACATGATGAAAAATTTGGGTGACCGGCCACTGCTGACTCCGGAGAACCTGAAGCAAATAAAACACCGTGTTGAGGTGTTGCTAGGCGATGAAGACGACATGGCCGATAGAGCGTATTCTCAACAGGTGGCAAACTGGTTGCCGAATGGCCACTTTACCTTGCTGCCTCAAACCCCTCACCCAATAGAAAAGGTAAACCTGCAAGCTGTACTTCCTCTTCTTTAGGTCAGAGCTTCGCCTACCCAAAATGGAGTGGGAATGTCTAACCGTACACGTTGATGAACAGGTTGAAATATTTGAATAACACCCTTCGTAAATATTTTAACCGATGCATCCGAAGCCATATATTTTTCGAAATGGCCTTGGCGAACCAATACCCACCGGATGTTGCCTTCCAATACTGAAATGTTGGCCAAGTTGGCTTTTTCTAACTTTTGAAGAAGCGATTCACTCTTCGCAACTACATTTAATGCATGGTGTCCGCCTTGTTCCAGAAACGACAAAACATTGCCCACGGCCGAATTGTCAGTGTGTTGGATGATTGTAACCGGCCACTGGTCTTTCACCAAGTGTTCGACTTTGGTAGCCTGAGTAGAAGATGCAACGATAGCATCTACCTTTATTCCATGACTGGCAAACCATTCTGCTTCCGAGGTATCTACTATCACGAAGGGGCTCCATTCTAAGAGTTCTTCTATTACCCTGAACTCAACAGCACGAGCTTGCCTAACCCACAATGCAGGCTCCTGATTATCGCGAACAATGTGGTGGCTTGACATACTTAGTGAACAATACGACTCTTAATTTCCAGCAGAAGGCGCTGAAAATATTCGGGTTTTACCGAAGGAACGGAATGGCCCACATGAGCTATCGGGAAAAAATCTTTTTTGGGAGCCTTTAAACCGTCAGCGTATTTTTGAGTCAGTTGGTAATGGCATTGATAATCGCGCGTGCCTACAATAAAGAACACCGGGCAATCCAATTGTAGTGAAGTTTCAAAGAGATTAATGCCAGAGGCTTCCTGAAAAAGCGGCAACCAGGTGTTGCTCCATGTTTTCACAAAAGAATAATCTGGCGCTTTCCTACCATCCATCAATGCCAGCCATTTTCTGTGCAGGTGTAAATCGTCTGTTGTTTCGAATGGTATTTTAATTTTTCTCAAATCGGTCAGCGCAGATTCGTTTTTTTTCTCGGTTGCCCAGGCCATCATTTGGTCGAGTGCCATTTGTTCACTTTGATTTTGGTGAATCATCGGGCTGACGGCAATGCAACCGTACAACAGACCAGGCTGTTGTTTGGCAATGGCCAACCCCAGAAAACCACCCCAAGAATGACCCACCAGAAAAACCTTGGGTTGCTGGTATTGGTTCGTTAGCCAACGAATCAAGGCAACAGCATCTTCCACATATTGGTCAACAGTGAGTGGACGTTCAGTGCTATTCAATTTTTTTGTTTTACCACTTTCCGGTTGATCCCAATGGACTACTAAAAATTCGCGTTCCAGTTGGTTGGTAAACTTATGCGCGTAAGCCATCATGGAGTTACCGGGGCCGCCATGTAGAAACAATAAAAGTGGTTGAGTGGCTTCTCCTTTTATTTGTATCCATTGTTGAAGGCCGCCAATCTGTACGGCTTCTGCCCGATCAATCCGCTGTGCAGCTGCTGGTACACTTGCCAGAAAGAAAAGCAACAACGTAAAGTATTTAGCTACTGGCCACATGGGTCGTTAAAGTTAAAGGTAATCTTCTATTTTTGTGCTAATTCTTAAGCAAGAGAACGATGCAACCAAAGGTAGATACTGTAATTTTTGATTTGGGTGGGGTGTTGATAGATTGGAATCCACGATACCTGTATAGAAAAATTTTTAAAACGGAAGAGGAAATTACCTGGTTCCTGGAGAACATCTGCACGTCTGAGTGGAATGATGCGCAAGATGCAGGTCGCTCGTTTGAGGAAGCAACAGAAATATTGGTAAAAGCATACCCAGCTCATGAAGAGGCCATTCGGGCATGGTATGGGCGTTGGCAGGAAACCATCAATGGCCCCATTCATGAAACGGTTGAAATTCTGCGCGAAGTGAAGAACCGGAGGCAACACCGGTTATACGCGCTCACCAATTGGAGTGCGGAGACCTTTCCATGGGCCTTACAAAATTTTGAATTTCTTCACTGGTTCGAAGGCATAGTGGTGTCCGGGGTTGAAAAAACAAGGAAGCCCTATTCTGAATTTTACCAGATATTGTTTGATCGCTACCAGGTGGAGCCAACGCGATCTATTTTTATTGACGATAACGTAAAAAACATTGAAGGGGGTAAGGCGCTTGGGCTTCACACCGTGCATTTCACGCAGCCGCACCTATTGCGCGCAGAATTGCAACGGATGGAAGTTTTGTAACTTGGTTTGTGCACCAGGTGGTAGCACTGGTAGTGATAAGCAAAACACAAAATGATTGGATTAACACATGGGTTATGAATAAGAATATTGTTATCGTGCTCTTGGTTTTGGTTTGTATGGCAACTACTGCCGCAGCTCTTTACTATCGTACCCTGGCCATGGAACAGCAGCAGCGGGCTGAGTTATTTTTTCAGCAAGCTGAGCAAAACGCTGCGTTGGCCAGGCAAGCCCAGCAAAAGGCCCACGAACAGTTAATACTTGCTGAACAGGCGGCCGCAGAAGCGATGCGCCAACGTGAGTTGGCGGTGGCCGCATTAAGTAACGCCCTGAGAGCAAAATAATGTCGTTTAAAAAGATACTTGAAACGGAGCGTTTACTATTGCGAGAATTGGTACTGAACGATGCACCCTTCATAGTTGAATTACTGAACACCCCTGGCTGGCTGCAATATATTGGCGATAGGAATGTGCACACCAGGGAGGAAGCACACGGTTACCTGCAGGCTGGTCCATTAAAAAGTTATGCCGAGCACGGCTTTGGTCTTTACCTGGTTGCAGACCGAAACAATGAAGAACCGCTTGGCATGTGTGGTTTGCTGCAACGCGATTACCTGCCTTATCCCGACATCGGCTTTGCATTCTTACCACAACACAATGGAAAAGGTTTGGGTTACGAGGCTGCCCACGCCTTGCTTGATACTGCCACAAAACAATGGGATATGACAACGGTGGGAGCCATTACCTTGCCCCGCAATATTACTTCGGTTAGGCTGTTAAAGAAACTGGGTTTTTTGTTTCAGCGCGCTGTCGACTCTCCGCAGGGAGAAACACTATCGTTGTACGAAAAGCAATTATCTTGAGTTTAACAAAATGGAAATTGAATTACATCGATGCAAAAATGCAACCATTGGTAGTTTGGCGAGGAATGGGTTTTTGATTTGCACGCCACAGCAAGCGCTGGATGTTATTGTAAACAGTCAGTATCAGGGAGCCGATGCGGTGATTGTGTGGGAGGAGCAATTGATACCAGATTTTTTCGACCTGAAAACCGGTATAGCGGGAGAGGTGCTTCAAAAGTTTGTACAGTACCGATGCAGGCTAGCCATCGTAGGCGATTTTTCAAAGTTTGAGAGCAACGCTTTGCGCGATTTTATCCGCGAAAGCAACAGGCAAAAAAATATTCTATTTGTGCCAGATTGGCAAACAGCCCAAGAAGCGGTGGCATCCTGAGTGTAAAAGGCCTTCATCCTCATTTATTAACTTTTGTCAATGGCACTTGCTGTGTGCATTTCAGTTCTTTGTCAGAATTGAAATGCAAAGGCTATGAACAACAAACAAACCTTCTTATCAACCCTCTGGATTTTTGCCACCTTTAATTACTTGTACTGCGATCTGATCGGGCTGATGGATGCGAGCTTACTTAAACAGTACCTTACCGGCCGGGTGGATGGCTTGCAAATAGATGCTACCTTTCTACTCTACGCGGGAGTTTTGATGGAGCTGCCCATTTCTATGATTGTATTGTCGCGATGGTTGAAGCCAAAATTCAATGCCACTGCCAATATGATAGCGGCACTAATAAAAACGGCTGTAATGGTTGCCACGTTGTTTGTAGGTACACCCACAATCTATTACCTGTTTTTCGCTACCATTGAAATAGCCACTACCGCATTCATATTCCTTTATGCTTTTAAGTGGTTTAAACAGGTAAGAGTTGCATCGTTACCTGCGTGAAATTCTTTTTCGTATGCGGCTTAACGATTCGGGCTTGATGCCGAGATAAGTGGCAATTTGGTATTGGGGAACACGCTGGAAGATAGTAGGTCTCCGCTGAAGTAACTTGAGATAGCGTTCTTCGGGAGTTTCGGTTAGGTAAGAGGCTATGTCTTTTTGTTGCTCAGCAAACACCATTTCCATAACCGCTCTCGAAGTCGTTTCAAGACGCGGAAACTTCTGAAACAATTCTTGTGCAGCTGTCTCGTTGCCATTTACCAGAGTGGTGTTTTCTACGCATATCAAAGAGTGTGGCGAGGGTGTAGCTTCAGCAAAAGAAGTGGGTGCTATAATCCATTGACCCTCGCAGAAGAAATTCAGAGTCACTTCTTCATCACCCACGGCTTTGAATTGGCGAACCAGGCCATTCAGTACAAAATAGGTATCGGCCTTTAATGCCCCTTCCTTAATCAGAAGTGTACCTTTTTTGGCAGTAAAAGTTGTCACGCTGTTGATGATGGCTGCCTTTTCTGCCTCTGTAAGTGGAGCAAATTTTTCGAAGTGGTCGATTAACAATTGGGCCATAAGTGATACTATTATTGCAAAACTACCGATTGAAAAGCTAAAAAGCTGATGACAAGTTGAAACAACCACAATTTATTCATCCTCGCTTCTGTCTATTCACCGGCTTTCAAAGTTCGCACGTGCGAAACCGCTGGAGAAGTGGAGATTCTATGATAACAACATCGACTCAATGAATCGCGGGCTGCCTCTTTCGTTCGCGAAATAAAACAGGAGGCAGCATTTTTTGATGACACATTAGGTGGTTTGGTTTACACAAATAAGTAACCTGTAAAGTGTCATCCCCGAGAGCGAAATGGGGGATGCAACCTTCAGGTTTATGAATTATCTTTAGCCCAAACAAATTCCCCATGCTTCGCAATTTCTTGGTCATCAGCGTGCGTTTTTTTCTTCGCCAGCGTTTTTATTCTTTTCTCAATATTTTCGGCTTGGCCTCGGGTTTGATGTGTGCCCTTTTTATCTTTTTATGGGTGCGCGATGAAATGGGCAAAGACGCCTACCATGCCGATGTCGATCGCATCTTTCGGGTGGTGTCTAACTTGAATTTTGGCGATGGCGAAATGATTACGTGGACCATCACACCGGGCCCCATGGGCGAAGAACTGCGCGAAAAGATAGCGCAGGCGGAATTTGTGGTGCGCACGATGGATAATGGCGCCAGCCTTTTTCAATATGAGGATCGTAACTTTTTGGAGCGCGGTCTATACGCGGACCCCGATTTTTTCAAACTCTTTAGCTTCCCCATTGTAAAAGGTGTGATCGATCCGGTGAACGACAAAAGTTCTGTGGCTATTTCCGAACGGTTGGCTAAAAATTTATTTGGCGATGAAGACCCCATCGGCAAGGCTGTAAAAGTCGCCAAGCAGTACGACCTTCAGGTGAAGGCTGTTTTTCAAGACGTCCAGGATGCATCCACGCAAAAATTCGAATTCATATTGCCTTTCGACATCTACAAAGATCAACGTGGCGATGGTTTTAACTGGGGTAATTATGACCATCCACTTTATATTAAGTTGCATGATGCCGCCCAGGTAGCCGAGGTATCGAAACTGGTAAATGCGTTGGAAGATGAGCGCACCCAACAGGAATTCGGTACCGATGCGGTAGACCGCAGTAATTTTTATTTTCAGCCTCTCAGCGAAGCCTATCTCTACAATCAATTCGAAAATGGAAAGCCCGTGGGTGGGCGCATTCAGTACATTCGCATATTCTCTGGCGTGGCTGTGGTGATCATTATTATTGCCTGCATCAACTTTATGAATATGGCAACCGCCAAGGCGGCCAACCGCGCCAAAGAGGTGGGGGTGCGTAAAGTTGTGGGCGCACAGCGTAAAGCACTGATTGCACAATTCATCAGCGAATCGATACTAACCAGTTTGCTCGCCATGGTGGTGGCGTTCGGGTTGGTATATATGCTTTTGCCACTTTTTAATTCGTTGGTGTCTAAAAATATAAACTTGTATTTGTTCGATGGCAGCTTGTGGCTCTACGCACTGGGTATTGTAATGGTTACGGGCTCGTTAGCAGGAAGCTATCCGGCATTTTTTCTCTCATCTTATAAACCGGCAGCAGTGCTAAAGGGCAACACTTCTCCCGGAGCTACAGGGTCATCGCTGCGCCAGGCGTTGGTGGTATTTCAGTTTGCCCTTACGGTTATATTAATCGCGAGCGCTATCGTGATCAATAACCAAATCGCATTTATCCGTAATAAGAATTTAGGATACGACCGGGAGTCGGTGGTGAACTTTTCTCTTCGAAGCAATCTTTATTCGCAGTTTGATGCCTTTCGCAATGAAGCCTTGCAGTTGCCGGGCCTGGCACAACTAAGTCGGGCCAACTCAAGCCTGGTACAGGTGAACAATCAAAACAGTTCGGTAAACTGGCCGGGCAAGCCAGACAATACCAATATATTCTTCCGCACCGTTGTAGTTGATTATGAGTTTCCCGAAACCATGGGACTTACGCTGACAGAAGGACGTTTCTTCTCGCGCGATTTTGCTGACACGAACAATTTTGTTGTAACACAAAGAGCAGTAGAGGTAATGGGCCTTAGCGACCCCGTGGGGCAACGCATTTCGCAGTGGGGTACGGAGGGAACCATTGTTGGAGTAGTGCAGGATTTTCATACTCGCTCTATGGAAGAGACCATCGACCCCATTATTTTATTTTGCCAGCCAGAATGGGGTGGTCGTGCTTATGCCCGCCTGAAAGCGGGGGAGCAACAGGAAGTATTGCAACAGTTGGAGACGTTGGTGGAAAAGTATGCACCGGAATACCCTTTTGAATATTCTTTTATGGACGATGAGTTTGAACGTTTGTACCAGGCCGAACAAACAACCTCTTCGTTAGCTATTGGCTTTACCACTATGGCCATTGTTATTTCCGGATTAGGATTGTTAGGTCTGGCTGCCTACACCACCGAGCGCAGACGCAAAGAGATTGGTATTCGCAAAACGCTGGGTGCCTCCGTGTCGCGTTTGATAGTCATGATATCCGGTAATTTTCTGCGACTAAGCCTGGTGGCCACCGTGGTGGGATTGCCAGTGGCTTACTACCTGATGAAAAAATATCTGGAGAACTATGCTTATCACACCGAGCTATCGTGGCATGTGTTTGCAGTAACCGCCATTGCGGTAGCCGTGTTGTCAGTAGCCATCGTGATCTTTCAGGTGGCCAAAGCTGCTATTGCTAACCCGGTGGATGCTTTGCGCAACGAGTAATTTATTGCCCGTAGTAGACAAAGGGAGCCCAAAAGTTGGGATGCTTTAGCTGTTCGCCAAACTCTCCGCGTATGAATCTGCGTTTCATATCTGTAATAGCCTGTTGATAAGACTGGCCCTGGGCAGCTTGTTGATACATACCACTCATCAAGGTCATGGTGCCTTCATCGCTCACGGGCCATAATGATACCAGTGCAGCGTTGGCACCTGCCAGCATCAGCGATTGAGTAAGCCCGGTAACTCCCTCGCCATCATAAATTTTACCAAGCGCTGTTTGGCAAGCAGAGAGTACAGCCAGGTCGGCTTGCAGGTTTAGCTCAGCCAGTTCACGGGTATTAACAAACCCATCTTCCCCGTCTTGCTCGTCAGAAAAAATACTCATGGCAATGCCAGAAAGCGCTGGCACTTCAGACACCACAAAGCCATGGGTGGCCAGATGTATCACCTTAAATTGCTTTAGGGCACCAGACTGCGATAATTCTTTCAGCCGGTTTTCGGTCATACCATTTCCGGTAATCACCATGGCATCGGTAAAAGTTTTTCCCAGGCTCTGCACTTCCTGCAATGTGCCGGGTAAACTGTTCATAGGCCCTTGGCCAAAGAGTGATGCATAGGCTTTCCGTTGCGATTTCCCCAGGTTGGCATTTTCGGTCACCTCCATTTGCAAAAGGTTTCGGTCTTCTGCAGAGTTGACCGCGGTAGGAATTGTTCGCATAGGTTGAAAAATGGCGCCACCCATGGCTAATAAAGATTTGCGACTGTTATTGTAAGATCGCTGCGAAAGTTGCTTCATTACACCCGTGGAGTGCATGTAGCGCACGCTCATCGTTTCAACCAGGTATTTGTCATCGGGAGTTACCAGTGCCTCGAAAGGAATAAAACTGAGTACATTATCTGGCGCAATGAGCAAGTGTTGAATTCCCTTGAGCTGGTTGGCTACCGGTTGAATAAGGAAACGATAATAGCCTGAGAGATATTCGTGAAGTACATCATCAGCCAATCCGGGTGCTTCAAAAAACTTACGTGTGAGCTGGGTTACTTTGTGGAAGTCGGTCATGTTTACTTCGCGGTCGTTCTTAGGCAACTCCTGGCTGTTAAAACCCCTGCGCGCTTCATGTTCTTTTTGAAGGCGGTTAAAGTATTTGTTTCTGATGGCGAGTATAAAGTTGGGATCTTCATGCCAGAAAACTTCTGTCCGCTGAGGAGTAACCAAAAGTATGGCTACTTCATGAGCAGAAAAGAGAGAGTACATTAAGCAGGCCTCTCCGGGTTGAAGCGATTGCTGTAAATCTTTAAGTGATGCCTGACTTATTTTTTTTCCGTGGGCCATGCGTTCGGTCATCACGCGGCTGCGCGAAGATTCCATTGCCCTGAATGTATTATTTACATCTTTCAAGTGGGCATAGCAGGCAATCATAAACTGGTAAGTACTAATCTGCGACTGGAAGAATGTCAGTCGGTCGCCAGGCGCAATCTGTTGACGCTCCTGTTCCGTGAAAGAGGCAGCCTCTTCAAATAATTTGGATGCATAAGCATAGTCGCCCGCGGCATAGAACATGGCGGCCACGTTGTTGATGGTAGTGTTGGCAGCGAGGTAACGTTTTTCCTTCTTCTGTTGCAGGCTCAGCTCGCGATGTATCAGTATGCACTTCTCCTGGCCTTCGCGTGTTTTGGTTTTCCAGTAAGCCAGGCCCAGATTGGCTGCAATAGCTTCAACCAGAAAATCGAAATGATATTTGCGCGCCAGGCTCAAGGCATGCTCGCCATACTCCACACTAAGAGAAACATCTTGTGTAAAGCGGTTCAGGTTGTAGGCATAGCACAGCATGTTGGCAGCCGATGCCATACCAAACTGGTAGCGTTGTTTCTCCGCAATCAGGTAAGCCTCAGCGGCAGATTTCCTTGCATCATCGTTGCGGCCCAGGCGATCGTAGCAACCGGCAGCTGTGCTTAGTCCCAGCACTTCAAAAACAGGAACGGGTGCCTGGGCGGAGGCCGATCGCAATTCGGGCAGATATTGTAACGCTTTTTCATCGTTGCCCAGGCGAACGTACACTTGCATTAGTTGGTAGAGCAGTTGCGCAGATTGAAAGAAATTTTTTCTGTCCCCCCAACGTGCGAGGTACTGGTAACCATTTTCTGCCGTTTGGCGCGCCTCGCTGGAGTACCCCATATTAAGCAACCATTGGGCAGCCTGCGCATAGGTAGCCACACCCATTTCATACCATTGTAAGCGTGTGTACTCATCTGCATGTTGGTTGATGCTTTGCACCAGATGGTTGCCTGGGGCGGAAGCACTTACTTTGGTGTATAATGTTGCCATTGAAGGATAGGCGGCAGGACGTGTTTGATAAGCAGATTGATACCATTGCGCTAATGAGTTAAAATCGTTTTCTCGTTGTACCTGTCGGCCCACGCTGCGCATTTCATCCAGCACCAGTTGAAGGTCAAGGCCGGGAGGGTAGAGCTTTAATGATTCCGTCAGGTAGATTTTGGCGTTCGGTAAATCGCCTTTGGCAGCAAGAAAATAACTGGCATCTACATAAATCGAATAATTGCCCGGGTCAATAAGCAAACCAGTTTCTACATAAGGTCTCGCCTCGTCAACGCGGTTCAGGTTAATGAGGTTAAACGAAATAAGAATATGGGCATTGATGTCGTCTGGATACATTTCATAGAGCCGGTAACCCAGATCGAGTGAAGCAGTAAACTGGCGTTGGTTTGCGAGCTCATAGGCTTGTTGTTGCAACTCAGCATAAGGCTGGGCAGCAAGTTGCATCGAGAAGAGAAACAAAATAATGGTAAGAAGGCGCATTGTTAAAATGGTCTTCTTAAAGATGGCGGGAACAGAGTTGTTTACCGATACCGCATCGCACGGATTTTTAAGTACGTGGTGCCACGGATAGAGTGATGCCCTCTGCTGGTGCAAAAGGCAAGATTTCTTTTCTTACGATTTCATAGCCAACACGCAGCGCTCAATAATGTCGCAGCATTCGTGAATCTGTTCTTCTGTGATAACCAGTGGCGGTGCCAGGCGAATGATGTTTCCATGCGTGGGCTTGGCCAGCAGCCCGTTTTTTGCAAATTCTAGGCAAAGGTTCCACGCGGTTTCACTATCTGGTTTGTCGTTGATAACGATGGCATTCAACAATCCTTTGCCCCGCACTAGTGTAATCATTTGGGTTTTTTGCCGCAGGGCATTCATGCGCTCGCGAAAAACAATACCCAGCCGTTCTGCATTCTGTGCCAACCGCTCGTCTTTCACAACCTGCAGGGCCTCCATAGCCACAGCGGCTGCCAGGGGATTACCGCCAAACGTGCTGCCATGTGTGCCGGGCTTCATCACCAGCATTACTTCATCATCGGCCAATACCAACGACACGGGCAATACCCCTCCAGACAAGGCTTTACCCAAAATAAGCAAATCCGGGCGAACACCTTCGTGATCGGAAGCAAGCATCTTACCGGTACGTGCGATGCCGGTTTGGATTTCATCCATCATCAGCAACACCTGGTTTTCACGGCAAATTTTTTCCGCTGCTTTCAGATAACCTTCGGCAGGCACATAAACACCCGCTTCGCCCTGAATAGGCTCAATCCACAAAGCGCATACGTTAGGATTTGCCAACGCCTTTTCCAGCGCGGCTACATTGTCATAATCCACAATTTCGAAACCAGGCATTAACGGACCGTAACCGCTGGTGGCGGAGGGGTCGGTAGATGCAGAGATAATAGTGGTAGTTCGACCATGAAAGTTTTTCTTCACAGCCACAATTACAGCCTGATTTTCGGGAATGCCTTTTTTGGTGTAGCCCCACTTGCGGGCCAGCTTGATGGCTGTTTCGTTTGCCTCGGCACCGCTGTTCATAAATAGGGCTTTCTGGTAGCCGAATATTTCGCACACATATTTCTCGGCTAACCCCAGTTTATCGTTGTAGAAGGCGCGCGAGGTAAGCGTAAGTTCTTTGGCTTGCTCAGTTAAGGCGCGGATGATCCGCGGGTGGCAATGCCCCTGGTTAACGGCACTGTAGGCCGAAAGAAAATCGTAATAGCGTTTACCTTCCAGATCCCACAGAAAAACACCTTCGCCTTTGCACAACACTACCGGCAAAGGGTGGTAGTTGTGGGCTCCGTATTTGTCTTCCAATAAAATGGCTTCGCGGCTGGAGGTAATCGTATCAGTCATAAAATGCGTTATTTTTCCGTTCAAACGATTGCAAATTTACCCGAAAAGGTCGTGAAAAGAAAGCCGACAGTAAGTAGCAGCTTTAATGGCAAATAGGGACAGGGCTATTTCTTTTTCTCCAGTTGGCTGATAACGGGAATGCTTTCCAGAACGGCTGTCCGGATTTCGCTAAGCAAATACCATTCTATCTGGTAGAATTGCGCAGCTGCCTGTACACCACATTTCTTTTTTACTTTCTTATAATAGGACACTACCAGTTTTTCTTGTCCGCTGGTCAGTTTCATGATTTCGCTCATCACGGTTTCTGTTTCTGCCTCAGTTAGCGATTTGTAGTTATTCACGTAGTTGTTGAGTACTGAAAACTTTTTTTCGCCCAAAGACTTCCGTGCCTGTTCATATTCATCGTACAGCGATAAAAACTCTGTGCGCACAGTTCCTTCTACACCCACAAACTCCGACACAATTTTTTTCTTGTCAGATCCAAAAAGTGATTGGATGAGCGCAGACTCGTCAGACAATTGTTGCGCATAAACACCTAGCGGAAGTGCTAGTAGAAGAGAAACAAGAATTTTCCTGAATGGCATAAAAAGAAGTTATCGGTTGATGTGGTTCATGATGAAATTCCTAAGGTTAAAATGGCTTTTTTATCCAAAGATTTTTATCAATGATTACTCTCTTAGGTTTTCTTCGCATATCTCTTCGTGCGAACAGATTCCACCTCTTTCCGAATTTCTTCGTTGGAAATCTTTGGTCTCTTGTTTCGCAGTGTCTTCAACAGAAGCTCCATTGAATCGAATGTAGGCTTTTCCCGAATGCTGATTAATTTAAGCTCCTCCAGATCCTCAATAATCTTTTTTGCCTTCGGATTTAATATGTCAATTTGGATTGTCTCCATAAATCTAAGTCGTTCACCAAAGGTAATACATAAAAAATAAAGGGCCATATGGCCCCTTACTCAACAATTATCCCGACTTAATCTAAAACTCCAGAATGATGAACTCAGTTCTTCGATTGGTTTTGCGCCCTTCATCTGTATCGTTGGTTGCCACTGGGTTAGATTCTCCATAGCCTTTGGATTGTATGCGGGCGGATGCAATACCTGCATTCACCATATAATCGCGCACGGATTTGGCACGTTCGTGGCTTAAACGCATGTTCGAGTTATCATCACCCACGTTGTCGGTATGGCCACCTACCTCAATTACCATCGAAGGATTTTTCTTCATCAGGTCTACAGCCTTGTCTAGCTCCAGGCGCGAGGCGGGCGACAACAGCGCCTTACCTGTTTCGAAGAAGATATTATTCAACACCACCTTGGCACCTTTTTCAATGGGCTTCAGGGCAATGTCTTTTTTAATCTCCTGGTATTTCGCGTTATCAGCAACGGCAAAAGTTTGCGAATAGAAGAAAAAACCTTCTTTATTGGCCGATACAGAATAGGTACGGCCGGCAGGCAACACAATCAGGTACTTTCCGGTGGCTGAGTTGCTTTTATTTACCGCAATCAGTTCACCCGAATTCAAATCTTCCACCAGCACATAAGCGCCTACCTTCTCGCCATTCTTGGCATTGGTTACTTCACCCGATACAATAACCGTGGGTGTAGGTCGCATTTCTTCAGGAATATCTACGGAGAAAAGGTTGAGTACATTGCTGCCGCGGTTAGATGCAAAAAAACCCACTTCGCCTGAGCCACCAATGGCAAAATAACGGTCATCGCCTTCGGTATTCAGCGGGCGCCCCATGTTTACCGGGGTGCTCCACTTTCCGTTTTCATAGGTAGATTTAAACAAATCGGAGCCACCAAAACCGGGATGACCATACGATGCGAAGTAAAGTGTTTTGCCATCGGGGCTCAGGTAGGGCGATGAATCTGAAAAAGGTGTGTTGATCATACCGCCCAGGTTTTGAGGAGGGCCCCACTCACCAAATACGTTCTTCTCGATCATGTACAAGTCTTGCGAACCATAGCCGCCTTTGCGCTCGGAACAAAAAATGATGCGCGTACCATCCGAAGAAATGGTAGGCTGACTGTCCCAATCTTCGCTGTTCACCACGTTGCCCAGGTTTTCGGGCTGCGACCATTGGCTGCCCTCGAGGTGCATAATGTATAAATCGCAACTACCTACGCCACCTTGGCGACCGCAGGCAGTGTACACCACCGTTTGGCCATCGGCAGAAAAAGAAGAAGCTCCTTCATGGTTAGCGGAGTTGATAGGCTCGGGAAGCAAAGTGGGGTCAGACCACTTACCGTCTTTGAATTCCACCTGGTAAATATCTTCATCGCCCTCGGCATCGCTTTCTTTATCCACGCCAATACCGCCTTTGCGCTTGGAAGTAAAATACAAAAGCCTTCCCGTTGGATCGGAGTTGGGCATGTAGTCGGGATAAGCACTGTTCACGTTCGAAGAGAACGCCACCGGTTCTTTCATGGTGCTGGTAGATTTCATGAGTTGCTGGCGCCCCAACACATATTGCTTTTTGTACTGTGCCTGGTGGTGAAAACCGATTCGGGTTGGGTCTTTGGGAAATTTCGCCAAGAACTTATCGAAGGCAGTAATGGCCGCATCATAATTGCCTAAATCGGTCTGTGCTGAGCCTACTTCGTAGTGATACCACGCCCAGTAGTCGGGGCTGATGGACTCAAGCAGTTCAAACTGTTCAATGGCCTCCTGGTTTTTGCTGGTGTATTTGTAACACAAGCCCAGGTAATAAATGGCATCCGCATAATTTTTAGAGAGCGTGATGGCTTTTTTCAAAGGAGGAATGGCGTCCTCGTACTTGCTGTTGTCGTACAGCTCTTTGGCCTTTTTGTAATACTCTTCTGCAATTTTGTTTTGAGCGTGTAATGCAATGGTGCAAAATACAGCTACCAGGGTTAGATAAAGCGCTTTCATAGACAAGGTTTCAGTTGTACGCAAATTGTTCATTGGGGCGTACTGCCTCAATACCGGGTGGTGGGTATATTACGCTCCGTGGCAGCGCGTAGAGCCTGTTGGCGCATAGGCCAGTTTCAAATAACTTTACAGCGCATGGACATACTACTGATTGCAATTGGTTTGGGGGCTGGGTTTTTAATTGGCTGGTTAACAGGCAAATCGAAAAGCACGGGTGGCAACCAGGAAACCATGGCGCGCTTGCTGGTAGAGCAGGAACGTAACAAGGCGCAAACAGAGCAATTAACGCAACTGAAGCGCGAGTTGGAAACAGAGCGCGGCAAGATTTTGGAACTCACCAACAGCCTGGCCGCCACCGAGGCGGATTATCGAAACCTGGAGGAGAAACTTGACGAGCAGAAATCGGTAAAAGAAGAGTTGCAGGAAAAGTTTGCTGTGCAGTTCAAAAACCTGGCCAACGAAATATTTGAAGAAAAGAGCAAACGTTTCACCGAGCAGAACAAAACCAACCTGTTCGATTTGTTAAAACCACTGGGTGAAAAAATTGTGGAGTTTGAGAAACGGGTGGAGGAAACACATAAAGATACCATTACCCGCAATGCCGCTTTGCGCGAACAGCTCGAAAACCTGCAGAAGCTAAATGTGCAGATGACGCGCGAGGCCGAGAATCTAACCCGTGCACTTAAAGGCGACAGCCAGGCACAAGGTGCGTGGGGCGAATTTATTTTGGAAAGCATTCTTGAAAAGTCGGGTTTGGAGCGCGATCGTGAGTATTCCATTCAGGAGTCGTTTACCACCGAAGAAGGAAGACTGCGCCCTGACGTGATCATACGCTTGCCCGAGAATCGCCATGTAATTATTGACTCAAAAGTTACCCTTACGGCTTACAACAATTTTGTAAATGCCAACAACGAAGAAGAGAAAACAGCGGCATTGAAGGCGCACCTGGTTTCTATCCGCCAGCACATGAAGGGCCTGGCAGAAAAAAACTACCAATCTATTTCCGATAATGGGTTGGATTTCATCATCATGTTTATACCCATTGAACCCGCTTACATTCTGGCCATCCAAAGTGAAAAAGGATTATATGAAGAGGCATTGGAGAAACGCATTGTGTTTGTAAGCCCAACATTGCTCATACCTTCGCTGCAGTTGATCAAGAATGTGTGGAAGCAAGAATACCAAAACCGCCACGTACTGGATATTGCTAACAAGGCAGGCGATTTGTACGATAAGTTTGTGAGCTTTTCTGAAGACCTGATCAAGTTGGGCCACCTGATGAATTCTTCGAAGAAGTTTTACGATGAGTCGATGAAGAAGTTGTCATTTGGCAGCGGCAACCTGGTGCGCAGGGTGGAAGAGTTGAAGAAGCTGGGAGCGCGTGCCACCAAAACCATCAACCAATCTTTGTTAAAACGCTCGGAAGACCAGGGCGATTTGTTTAATCCCTGATGTTCATGGTCGATCCGCAGCCATCCATCCACTTGCTGGGCATTCGCATTGACGAGCCCGTTACTACGGTAACAGATCTAATGGTGTCGGCTGTGTGTTTTTATGCTTATGCACAACTAACTAAACGCAAGGCTACGGGCAACACACTACTTTATTTCAGGTATTACTTTTTGCTTATGGGTTTGGCCACTTTTTTAGGTGGCATAGTGGGTCATGCATTTTTGTATGCCCTTAGCTTTTCATGGAAGCTACCGGGTTGGATTGTAAGCATGCTGTCGGTAGCGTTGATTGAGCGATCGTCTATTGAATATGCCAAGCCATTGATTAAACCACAGGTGGGGCAATTTTTTTTGGTGCTGAACGTGATGGAGTTGCTCACCATTATGTCTGTTACTTTATACACATTGAATTTCAAGTGGGTAGAGTTTCATTCAGGTTACGGTTTGCTGGCGGTAGTGTTACCCTTTCATTATTATGTGTATCGAAAAACAAAAGACCGGGGTAGCCTTACGGTGATGGGGGCGGTGGGTATTGCCACTTGTGCCGCTATCATTTTCATGAATAAAATTGCGATTCATAGTTGGTTCAATCATTTAGACATTAGCCATGTATTGATGGCCATTGGCGCCTACGTTTTCTACCGGGGTGCGTTGCTGCTGGATAGAACTTAGCCCTATACAATTGTGTTAACATCTCGATTAAAATAATAACATGAAACTGACTGCTGATAACAAATTGAAAAAATTGATTGTGGTGGGCGACCGTGTGTTGATCAGACCAGCCAAAGATTCAGACAAAACTGAGAGCGGTTTATACTTGCCTCCCAGCGTGCAAGAGAAGGAAAAAATTCAACGAGGCTATGTGATTAAAGTAGGGCCAGGCTACCCGCTGCCCATGCCTGCGGATGAAGATGACCTGTGGAAAGGGAAAGAGGAGCAAATAAAGTATCTGCCTTTGCAAGCACAGGAAGGCGACCTTGCCATTTTTTTGCAGAAGGGTGCCATCGAGGTTATTTATGAAAGCGAAAAGTATTTCATTGTGCCGCAAGCTTCTATTTTAATGTTGGAGCGCGAAGAAGAACTATAACAACCCATGGCCGGCCTCTCTTTTGATGTATTGCGGGTAGGTAAAAAGTACCGCCTCATCAACTACGATGAAAAATACGAGTTTGAAATAGAACGAATTCTTTCCAATGGCGATTTTAAAGTGAAAGACCTGCACACACTGGAACGCTTTCTCTTGAAAGACACTATTAAATACGGTGTAGGAAAGGATTTTGAAATCAGGGAAATGGAGTAGTTGTAATCTGCTATAACGTTGGATAACATCCTTCTGATAAAAATACTCTACGCAGCGGCCTCGTTGCAGGGCGCCTTCCTGGCTATTTTACTTTTGCGAACGCGCATAAACCAACCCGCCAACAGAATTCTGGGTGTGTTGTTACTCATCATCTCGTTCCACCTTGTGTTGGTGGGGTTCGATGAGCGCGAATTCTTCATGCGCTTTCCGCACCTGAGCCGTATTTCCTGGTTGTTGGGCACGCTCTATGGCCCAATGGTATTTCTTTTTTTTTATTACCTGGTAGGCGCACACTACGGATCTGGCTGGCGAAGGTGGTTGCTATGGCTGCCGCTGATTGTGGTGTTAGCAACGCTGTTGCCCTATTATCTGCAATCAGCCGAAGAGAAGCGGCTTTACTTAAGCAACTTTGAAGCATCAGTGCAAGATGACTTTGGATGGGTAAATCAATTTGTTTCGTTGGTGCAGGTCTTTTTTGTTGTTTTTAATTACGTAATGTATCAACGGTGGGAAAAACAACAGTCGCAGGAGTTTTCATCGGCAGAAGCCACGCGCATTCAGTGGCTGCATAACTTTTTACTATTTGTTTTGGTGATTACACTTTTTGGTGTGGCAGTATTTTTTAGCCGCATTTTGGGGTGGCAAGTGCTTGCATCATTCTATCGGTTCCATTTCATAGGAGTTGTGTTTTTGTTTTATTGGCTGTCGTACAAAGCACTTACCCAGCCGGTTTTGTTTGGTATTGTTCAGCAACCACTCCCGCAATCAGAAGAGAAGTACAAAAAATCTGGTTTGGAGCAAGGACAGTTGCAGCCAATTTTCGATCGGGTAAGAGCTACCCTGGAACGCGAGCGACTATATTTAAAGAGCGACCTCACCCTGACCGAACTGGCCACGCGAACCGATTTACCCAGGCATCAGGTGTCGCAAGCCATTAACACCTTATATAATGGCAATTTTTTCGACCTGGTGAATGATTACCGGGTGGAAGAATTTAAGGTGCAGGCCCTCAATCCGGAAAAGAAAAACCTCAGCTTGTTGGGTATTGCGTTAGAATCGGGCTTCAACTCCAAAGCCTCTTTTTACTCCGTGTTCAAAAAGAAGACCGGGCTAACACCCTCCGAATTCATCGAAAAGCAGCAAAAGGCTGCCTGAGCAAGTCCAAACGGATTGGAATAGACTACACGGCCGCTATTTTGAGCAACCTTTTGGCTCACTTCAAGTTCATTGCCCTACCAAATAAAATTGAAGATGAAGAGAAGCTTACTGCTGTGCATGCTTTGGGTTAGTGCCC
>CAZRQK010000001.1:295-171052 GCA_964602295.1 uncultured Ohtaekwangia sp. | reverse complement strand
GCCCTGGATGCCGTTAGAGAACCGGCTTGGCTTGGCCCTGGGTATCGGTCAATTTGCCTATCTGGATAAGAATAGCTCGCCCCTTATTTACCAAAGCAGGCCAAAGAATGTGCGACTGTTCTATAACCTGGAAACAAACAACTTCTTGTTTTCGGTAGACCTGGATGTGCGCATGGGTAGCAATGCCCCGAAATACCAACGCAACCGCACCTTGTTTTTTCAGGAACAGAACTACAAAGGTGGGCAAGAAGACAAAAAGTTTCCGGCAGGTGGTTCCATGCTTGCTGGCCGGGTTTCACTGGGTGCCTATTATAAAATAAAGTCTACGCAAGAGTCAACTTTTAAAGTAGCCGTAGGCGGCCGGGCGATGAATGAAATGTTTTATCCGCAAGGATGGAATTCCGGTGGGCTATTCAATGCACTAAGCTTGAGCCCAGAGGGCTGGGCACAACACAAAATAGATCAGCACCATTCTTTCACAGCCAATATTCGAATACCCGTAGCGGCCCGCCTCACGAGGTTAGCTTACGATAATACCGTTTCTGCACCCGGAAAAAACCAGATGGCAGGTTTCTTCAGGAACACCAGCGGAGTTGGTTTGAAAAAGTTTGTAGCACCCGCTGCGTCTATCAACTACAATTATCAACTGAACAGCAAGTGGGGTGCTGGCCTTACTTACGAATGGGGTTGGTACCGGGTAGCCACTCCACAAACCATGCGTGCAGTCAGTCAATCTGTGCTCGCTAATTTTTATCATCAGCTCTAAAAAATAATCCCATCATGAAATCGCCATCAGCAAAAAAGACCAAACGGCTTGATAGTTGGCAGGCGATTTCATGTGTAGTTAGACATAAAAATAATTAACACATGAAAAAAATAAAGTCTTTGGCGCAACGCCTGCTGCTACTAACGTTACCGTTTACTTTTGTGATGGCCTCGTGCGAAGAGGAGCTGGTAGGCCCCCAGGTGACTGGCACACCAACTGCCACCTTCGAATATTTCTGGCAAACCTTCGATACACATTATGGGCTCTTTGATGTAAAGCAAATAGACTGGGATGAAACGTTTCGCCAGCATCGGCCGCGTGTAAACGATGCCATGACCGATGCAGAATTGTATCAGGTGCTAACAGACATGATGAATCCATTGAACGATAACCACCTGAACTTGTATCCCACCAATGGCACGTTGCCGGTTTATCCGGGTGGAATATTCAAGTACGAAAATGGGAATTCAGTTATCACGAAAGTGCAAGAAGATTTTGATCTGGAAGTGGCCAAACGATACTTGATTAACTACCAACAGATAACACCTAATATTGGCTATGGCAAACTTCCTCATAACCTGTACTATTTGAGCATTAAAGGCACGGATGGTATGAAGCAAGTGGAGAATGGGATGGAGAAGATGTTGACCGCGTTGGCAGATGCAAGCGGATTGGTGATTGACATTCGAGGCTTTTATGGTGGATACGACCCGGTGTCTCAATACCTGGCAGGTTGTTTTGCCAACTCTAGAAATTTATACATGACTACCCGCAAACGCAATGGCCCCAAGCATACTGATTTTACATTACCGCTTGAATGGTTTGTGGAACCAAAGCCACACGCGTTTACCAAGCCTGTTGTGGTGCTTACCTCCTTATTCACACAAAGTGCAGGCGAGACTTTTTTGATGGCGATGAAAACGGGGGCTCATGTAAAGACACTAGGAGGCACTACAGCCGGCAGTCTGTCAGACAACCCGAATTTTGAGTTGCCCAACGGTTGGATGTTCAGTGTTTCTGTGGGCGACTACCGCGCAGCAGATGGAACAAGCTACGAAGGTATAGGAATAGCGCCTGATGTTCAAGCCACAGCTACGCGCGAAGATTTATTGGCTGGGAAAGACCCGGTGTTGGAACGTGCCATAGAATTGCTAAGATAGATGGCGCTGTTGGGCAACGGCTTTTGGCTTCATACCGAACAGCACCCGCATGATCGGTATGGGCCTGATAAAAAGTAAGTAAACACCGAGGCAACTGAGTAGTGTAAGGAGGCAAATCGTCCAGTATTTGGCGCTGATGCTCCAATTCCATTGGCACACGTAGTAACCGATCCAGATAATAGCAGTTTGGTGAAGAATGTAGAAGGGATACAGCCCTTCATTTATTTTCGCAAGCCACGGATGAGGTTTGTTGAGATATGCCTGGCCATAACCCATAATGGTAAGCACAGTAGACCAACTGAGGAAGTGGGCTGTAATGTCGAAGATGATTTCTGCTGTTTCAGGATGTAAAGGAAGCGTATACCACTCGCGAAAACTGAAGTAGATGCCATAAAATGGTATGAGTAGAATAACAGTAGCTGCCAATAGATGCCTCCGGTTGTTCCCAATGCTGAGCCAAACACCGCTATCGGAGTAGGCAATGATGCCGATCCAAAAGAAACTTCCATAGAGAACAAAAAATGCCAGGTCGGTAAGGTCGTGTGTTTCATCTGGGAAGAAAGGCCGTAATAGTATTTGTGTGATGAACGAGAGCCCGGAAGGAAGCATGAACAGATAGAAGGGGCGCGCCACGATTTTTCTGACTTTCTCTTTGAAGCGATCACTTTTCGATGAACGCACAAACCTGAGCAGCGGAATGGCTATGAGTGAGTACAAAAATAAATACAGAATAAACCACAGGTGGTGCCAACTCAGGCTTCCTTTGGGGTAAGGCACAAACTCGAGAACGGTTTTATAGAATTGCCAATAGCTGGTGTATCGGTCGATGAACTCGAAGTAGATTTGAGGCGGAACGATAACAAACATGCCAAACAGAAGTGGAATGAATAAACGCTTGAAGCGCTCGTTCCTGAATTGACGGATAGTGCGCTTTCCCAATGCCATATAGGTGCCTGCGCCTGAAATAAACAGCAACAGCGGCATTCTGAAATAGTGCGACCAAACCATCCAATACTGAAAGGTGGTGCTGGTTTCATTGTTTTTCACGTGCCAGCCCCACTCGTTAAACCACATGCCGGTGTGAAAAAACAGAAGAATCAAAATGGCGATGAACCGCAGCCAATCGAGGTCGTGGCGCCTGGAGAGATCGGTACTCATACCCGAATGTAACAATTTTGAAAGGGCCAACCCATCTAAGCATTTAAAGTTCCTGATTTTCTTACATCGCAAAGTTTGCATGCGCATCAATACCTATTTTTAGTCCATGAAGTATTTTTTATTTGCAGGGCTGGCGCTCTACATTTTTTGCCGTCCACTTCAGTCCAAGGCGCAGATGCCACCCGACCCTGAACTATGGGATTACACCCTGGAGCGGGTGAATCGTTTTAAGATCAACAACCAAAACGACAGTGCACTGTATGAGTTGATTACGTTGAACCGTACACTGAAGCAACTCAACCAGGAGTCGGGTTATGTGTACGTAGACATGGGCAATATCTATTTTCAGCTAAAGCTGGATAACATGGCGCGCAGATTTTACAAGAAAGCACTCATTCTTTTTGGCGCTTCCGCGGATAAGATTGGCGAATCGATTGTTTTAGAGAATCTGGGCAATCTTCATAGTCGTACCAACCCGGGCAGCGACTCAGCCTATTTTTATTTTAACAAAGCATTAGATCTGCAGCAGCAGGCTGACGATCCGTTCTACTCAGCTCACAGCATGCGGGCGTTGGCCTTGTATTATGCCCACAACCAGCAATACGACAAGGCCCATGCGTTGATACGCGAAGCCATTGAAGCATTGAAATCGGATGATATCCGCAAACATGCGCGCTATAAGTGGGATGTACAATTTATTCCGCAACAGGTATTTCTTACTGCTTCTGATATTTTTCGATCGGAGAATAAACAATTGGACAGTGCCGAGTATTACCTGAAGGAAGCCATCCGTATGACGGAAGTGTACGGTATAGCGGCCCATCGTGTTAGGTACCTCAGTTTTTTGGCCACATTTTATCTGGAACAACGAAACTGGCCGAAAGCGCTGGAATCTGTTCAGCAGTCGTTAAAGTTGGCTGAGGAAATTGGTTATGTGTGGGGCAAAGTCGGGGCGTTGCAAGTATTGCGCAACTATTATCATCAAACCAAAGATGCACAAAAAGAGGTAGAGGCTGCCTACAACTACTTGTTGTACAAAGACCAAATGTACAATGAGCGCAATACCGATGACTTGATTGTGATGAGCAACCTGATTCTGCAATATGAAAATGAGCTTGAAATAGAACGGCAGCAAAACCTGGTGAAAGAGCAGGAACGGATCAATCAATATCAACAACAGCAGAATTATTTACTGTTGGGCATATTAGGTGTGCTCGCGACAGGCTTGCTGGCAGTTGGTTTACTGTACGGTAGCTTAAGAAGAAAAAACAAACTGATTCAGCAGTATTCAAACGAGCTGGAATCATCGAACGAAACCATGCGCACACTTTTGTCAGTAATCAGCCACGATGTGCGCTCGCCTTTCAACTCGCTGTTGGGGCTCAGCAAAATAACATTGATGGAAAAGGAACTTTCTGCCGATGAGTACAGGCAACGGGTAACCATGATGCACGACACCTCCAGCAAGGGTTTGATATTGTTAGACAACTTGTTGCAATGGGTTGCGCTGCAGCGAGACCAGGCACTGTTGAAGATGGAATCTGTTAAAGTAGCAGAAGTGGTAAACGAAACCCTACACGAACTATCGAGTGTGGCACTTACTCAGAATGTAACCATTGAAAAAGACATAGACGATGTAACGCTTACGTGCGATCGCAATGCGCTCAAGGTGGTGGTGCGAAACCTGCTCACCAATGCCATCAAATACAGCGGTGGCAAAAAGGTCTTCCTCACAGTTTCAGCTTTGCAAAAGCAACTACTCATTGAAGTAAAAGATCAGGGCCCCGGTATTCCGGAAGAAATTCTCAATGGCCTGTTTGCAAAGGCAGACATGAAGAAAGTAGCAGCCAAGGGAGGTGGCTTGGGCATGCAGATTGTAAAACAATTGGTAGAGCAATTGAAAGGAACGATTGCAGCGCGCAACCTGGAAGAAGGCGGAGCTTCCTTTGAAGTAAAACTACCGATGGCCGTCTAGAAGAACATGGGCACATCCAATTTACGCGCAATGCGAAAGGCTGTGTTCATTAGGCCTACATGACTATACGTTTGCGGATAGTTGCCCCATTGGCCACCTTCCATGTCTACATCTTCGCTGAAGATGCCCAGGTGGTTGGTGTATTTAAGCAAACGATCCATGGTGGCAATGGCTTCGTCTACTTTCCCCAGGCAGGCCAACGCTTCGGCATACCAGAAAGAGCATACTAGAAAAGCAGATTCCGGCTTACCAAAGTCATCTATATGGTTGTAACGATAAAGCAATCCGTTGTCGGCCATTAGTTCTTTTACCAAGTGGTCGAAATGCGTTTTGCTTCTGGGGTTGTTCGCAGTAAGATAATTCATGGTGATAAACTGCAAGGTGCTGGCATCCATGTAGGGCGAGCCAACGGCTTGCGTATACGCTCCTGTCTTGGCATCGAAACATTTTTCCAACTGTGTAGCTGCCTGTGTTTCTAGCTGAAGGGCTTTTGCTTCCATAGATGCATCGTTCAGTTCTCTGCCGATTTTTCCTGCTGCTTTACTCCCCGCCCAATGAAAGAGGAAGGTGTATGAATGCAGTTGACTTTTATTCCTGAACTCCCACAGACCTGCATCGGGTTCTTCCATGGTTTGCGCAATGCGATCCAGCAGAAAGTGGATAAGTTCTAAAGACTTGCTACGCATTTTTGCTACCAGGCGTTGGTCTGTATAGAGCGGCTGTAGACTTACAAGTACCTGCCCATACACATCGTTTTGTATGTGCGTGTAGGCATCGTTGCCAATGCGCACAGGTTGGTTGCCCAAATAACCCGCCAGCGGCAACTCTTTTTCAATGAGCTTACTTTCTCCGGTTATGGAGTAGAGGGGCTGAATGTGCGGTGAAGTACGATTGTGGATAATATTTTCTATGTAATGGAAATATTTTTCCAATTCTTCGAAGTGACCGAGGCTGTTCAATGCTTTCAAGGTGTAAAATGCATCGCGCATCCAACAATAGCGGTAGTCCCACGTTCGTCCACTTTGGTGGTGCTCGGGTAAACTGGTGCTGCCAGATGCGATAATGCCTCCCGTGTCTTCATACTGATGAAGTTTCAGCACCAGGGCCGACCGGATAATTTCTTTTTGGTAAATAGTAGGAATGGATGTGGTTTTTATCCAGTCGCGCCAATACTGAATGGTTTTTTTTAGAAATGTTTCGCTGGTTTCTTCTAGCGGGCCTTCCAACGGAATTCCATAAGTAAAAAAAAGATAAGCTGTTTCCGAGAGTACAAAAGAACTGCTGTCGTTCACTACGCTTAGAGGCAAGTTAGTTGTTAACCTGGCCTGATTGTTCTTAAAAAAATACCTGATGTGGTTGCTGCCGGTTATTATCTCGGGCCGGGCATTACCATACTCATCTACCGGTGCACACTTAACTTTTACTGAAGGTCTGCCTTGCAAGGGTTCTACTTTGCGCACCAGCATTAGTGGCTTAAAGTTCCTGTCGTGGTTTCTGAATCTGGGAGCAAAATCCGTAACACGAAATGAACCCTCCGAGCTGGTAAACTCTGTGCACAGCACATTGGTATTCTCGAGATAATATTGTTTGCTGCTAAAGCCATCGGCAGCGGGGCGAACTGAAAACTCTCCACCTTTCTCCTTATCTAACATAGACCCAAAAACAAAACTACTATCGAACCGTGGTAGGCAGGCCCAAACTACATTGGCGTTGGTATCTATGTAGGCCAGGTAAGAACAGTTACCTATAATGCCGAAATTGTACTTGTGCATAGCGTGCGAATAAAAAGCAAAAGTACGCCAGGGTTTTTACCTCATCTTTGACTAAAGTCAAATCCGGACGCTGAGATTATATAATAAGGTTAGCCAGTTTCTTAGCCTGATCGCTTCCGGTAATAATGATCGTGCGGCCGCGCAGAGAAATAATTCTGTTACGACTCATCCAAGTAATCAAACGAGCCAGCGTTTCAATGGAAGTTCCAACCATAGCGGCCAGGTCTCTTCTGCTTAATAGAATTTCAACGGGCCATTTTTTTTGTCCTCTGTATTTTTCTATCAGTACCAACAGGTTAATGGCCAGCCTTTCTTTTACACTGCGCTGCCCCAGGCTGGTAATTACGTTTACCCAAACTGTAAATTCATAACTTAGATTTTCCAGCAGTGTGCGTGCAATGGCCGGATAGTGATCTATGGCCGATAAGAAATCATCTTTGCTGATGTAAAGAAAGCTAGAGTCTTCAATGGTGCTGGCACCTACCGGATGTTTTTCGTTGCAAAGAATAGGGCGGTAACCAAACATATCGCCAGGCATACCTATGTAGATAATCTGTTCGCTGCCGTCAGGGGTGCGTTGGTAAATTTTTACTTTTCCTTTCCGTAATAAAAATACTCCTTTGGGATAGGTACCTTCTCCAAACAAATCTTTTCCTCTACGTATGGCTTTGCTTTTGCAGAGCGATTTTAAATATTGAGCTTCCGCGCGTGGCAATGCATCAGGCAATGGTTTGCTTCTGAAGAAGTAAGAAGAGATGTTCATTGGCAATACGAAATTCCTGTAATTTGATTAAAGTCAAATGTAAGCATATCTGGTTTAAGTAAGTTTGCGTCTCATAAAATGTATGAATACGCGTGCAAGGAAAGTTAATTGTAGTGTCTTACCGGCTGCCGTATCGTTTTTCTATTGTAAATAATTTACTGAAGGTTACACCCAGTGCAGGGGGACTTGCCACTGCGCTGCTTTCGTATTTTAGGAGTAAACAAACGGCCGAATCTCCTTTTCAGTCTTTTCACTGGTTAGGTGTTTCTGATTTAAGTAAAAAATCTTTCGATGCTGCAACTGGCGATCAGGCTTTGCAAAGCGATGGCGTTAACCTGCACCCTTTGTTTCTGCCTAACGATCTGAAAGACAATTTTTACAATGGGTTTTGTAATTCGGTGTTGTGGCCTCTGTTTCACTATTTTCCGTCTTACGTAGTGTACCACCAGGCTTATCACGATGCCTACGAAAAAGCAAATGAGCTGGTGTGCAGTAAAGTGTGTGAGTTATATGAGCCCGGAGATACTATCTGGATTCAAGATTATCATTTCCTGATGTTGCCAGGGTTGCTTCGGCAAAGACTGCCGCATGCTAAAATTGGTTTTTTCCTTCACATTCCATTTCCCTCATTCGAAATTTTCAGGGTGTTGCCCAAACCGTGGCGAACTACTATTACACGGGGGCTGCTGGGGGCAGACCTGATTGGTGTACACATTCCGGACTATGTGCATCATGTGCGCAAATGCATCCACAAAACATTGGGTATTTCCGAAGAGGCAGATGGAATGTTTTCTGACCAAGGAAGGAAGGTAAAGGTAGAGGCATTTCCTATTAGTATTGATTACGATCGATTTCATGAGGTGGCAGCCTCAACCTCAGTAAAAAACGAGGTGAAGAAAATTCGCGAACGCTTTGGCTTGTCTTGCAAGATCATGCTATCTGTCGACAGACTGGATTACACCAAAGCCATTATTAGTCGCCTGGAGAGTTTTGAAATATTTCTGAAAGACTTTCCGCAGTACCGCGAAAGGATCGTATACATTTTGTTGATGGTGCCTACGCGCGATGGTGTTCCCAAATACCGCGAGAATAAAAAAGAAACAGAAGTGTTGATCAGTCGTATCAACGGCACATATGGCACCCTTAACTGGACGCCTGTGATATATCAATACCGCACATTAGATATGCGCAAGCTGACCGCACTTTACGCAGCTTCGGACGTAGCACTGATTGTGCCGGTGCGCGATGGTATGAACCTGGTGGCAAAGGAATACGTGGCCGCTCGTGTACACAACGATGGCGTTTTGATTTTAAGCGAAACGGCTGGTAGCGCGTACGAACTCAGCCAAAGCCTGCTGGTAAACCCCAACGACAGGCAGGAAATAGCTGCAACCATTGCCCAAGCCATGGAACTACCTGTGGAAGAGCAGCAACAGCATATGGTTGCCATGAAACAAACCGTGAAGACTAATAACATCAGTAAGTGGGTTGCTGACTACATGCATGCATTAACTGCCAGCCAATGAATCTGAAAGAACATTTGCCAACAATTATTCATGCTTTTCAACAGGCAAAGCGCAAAACCATTTTTTTAGATTATGATGGTACGCTGGCGCCTTTTTCATTGCGACCGGAAGATGCACGACCTTCATTAGAGTTGCTTCATACGTTACAACATCTTGCGGATAATCCGCTGCAGCAGGTGGTCATTGTGAGTGGGCGCGACCGTGCCAGCCTGGAGAGTTGGCTGGCTCATTTGCCGCTTACACTGGTGGCCGAGCATGGCGCCTATTACAAGACTTACCACAGAGAGTGGCGAACTTTTTATCACCCTGAGGCAAAATGGAAGCAGGAAGTTCGCACTGCCCTCGATGAGCTAGCCCTGCATTATCCGGGCACACACGTAGAGGAGAAAGCGCTGTCTTTGGTGTGGCACTTCAGAGCGCTGGGCGACAAACTACCTACTTTCGAAATAAATAAAATTACGCGCATGCTGGAGGTGGAAGGCAGTCAGCGCGGTTTTGTTGTTTATCCGGGCGAGATGGCCATTGAATTACGTACGCCCGGAATTGACAAAGGAACTTTTGCACAGACCTGGCTTGCTAAACACCCCAGCGATTTTGTGGTGGCAGTGGGCGATGGGCAAACCGATGAAGATATGTTTGCTGCACTGGATGCTCCGCACGTAACCGTAAAGGTGGGGCGGAATGGCATGTCGAAAGCAGGATACTTTGTGCAGAATACCGATGATGTATTGCGTTTTCTCAATCAATTGGTTGATGCCATGCGCCCGCCTTTGGGTGTGTAATGGTTTTTTAATAGCTGTTGATTAGATTTCGGCATGATTACCAAAGCGCTGCCGGCCGATGCTGCCGAACTGGATGTGTTGGTTAACTCTGCCTACCGGGGCGATTCTTCGCGGCAGGGTTGGACTACCGAGGCCGACCTGTTGGATGGCACCCGCACCGATGCTAAAGCCATTGCAGAAATTATTAATAAACCCGGTCACACTATTTTAAAATATGTGGAAGACAACAGCATTCTGGGATGCGTGGAACTGCACAAAGACGGCCCGCGCATGTACCTGGGCATGCTAACCGTTCGCCCCCACTTGCAGGGTAAGGGTATAGGAAAGCTGCTGATGAAAGCCGCAGAAGAAGAGGCCACGCGACTTCAGTGCAGTGCTATGTACATGACTGTGATTTCCGTTAGAGAGGAATTGATAGCTTGGTACCAACGCCATGGCTACCAACCCACTGGCGAACGCAAACCGTTTGCTTTTAATGATCCCCGTTTTGGTCAGCCAAAAAAACAATTGGAATTCATTGTGCTCGAAAAGCAACTGAAGGCTTAGTTCACCTGAATATCCAACAGCTTCACCAATTGTTTTTCGTTGGCAGAAGCAGGTAACAAGCGGAAGGCCGCATTGCGTAGCTTCCCGAGCAGATGGCTTTCCCATTGCGCCACTTTGCCTAATTTATAACTGGTGTTCACAATGTAATGCGTACGTTTTAACCGTTCGTTTTCAAACTGTTTGAATGCTGCTTCCACGTTGCCAGTACTTTCATCTAATTTTTTAGCCACCAGCCACGCATCTTCCACACCCATGCAGGCACCCTGCCCCATGTTAGGCGTGGTGGCATGCGCTGCGTCACCAATAAGCAACAACTTGCCAAAAGCGTACTGGGCTATGGGTTCCAAATCTATGATGTCGCCCCAAATCATTTCGTTCAATGTGGTTTGCTCGATGATGGAAGGGATGGGTTGTGAGTAGTTGCGAAAGTTCTTTGCCAAATCTCCGGGTGTCATCTTGCGCATAGCTTCACTTGTACGTGGTGCATTTTTGCATGCAAACCAATAGATGTTGTTCTGCCCAACGGGTACATATCCAAATCTGCCCGCAGGTCCCCATGCCTCGTAGGCTGCCTTCTCAATTCCCCATGTGTTTTTTACAATTCCGCGCCAACTGGTGTAGCCCGAATAGCGTATGTGGGATTGAGGCAACAATTTTTTTCGAAGCGCGGAGTGGATGCCATCTGCCACCAACACACAAGAACCTGCCAGGCGGCTGCCATTTTGTAGTATTACTTCAATGTGGTCTTCATTCTCAGTATAGTCAATCACTTTTTGGTTGGTGATTATTTTGTTACCCGGAAGGGCGTTGAGCAAAATTTGATGAAGTTCCGCACGGTGAATGGCTACGTTATCCAATCCGTGTTGCCTGCTCAGCTTGCCGGCATCGATTACCGATATGGCACGACCGGCCTCATCTTGAATGACCATGGAAGAAATGGCATGACCTCTTTCCTTTATGTGCGCAGCTAATCCCAAATGCTTCATGATTCGCATGGCGTTACCGGCCAGGCTAATACCCGCACCTACACCCTTAATTTCTGGAACGGCTTCTAAAACCAGGAAGTCGATATTTTTCTGTTGCAGGGCTATGGCTGTGGTAAGACCCGCAATACCACCGCCAACGATTAAAACCGGATGTTTCATTTTATTATTTTGATACTGTAAACGCAACTGCGCAAGGGCGGCCTTTTACATATGTTAAATTATTGCTTGCCTGCGCGAATACGACTGATGCTGACTTGTGTGGTGCCCAGGTAAGATGCTATGTGTTTCAGTGGCGCCCGGTTGGTAATGCCGGGGTACAATTTTTCAAGTTCGAAATAACGTTCTTTGCAGACAGAAAGCGGATGCTCTCGATGCGCTGCTGACCTTCCAACATGCCATAGATGGCTTGTTTACGTGCAGCCCGCTCCAGGTCGTGGTGTAAGGAGCAAAGCTGGTCGAAGGCCGCGTAAGAGAAATAATAAACATGCGCGTCTTCCAATACTTCAATGGCCTTATGTGATGGCTGGCCGGTGAACAGCGCAGGCACGGCACCAATAAATTGTTGATCGATGGCAAAATAATCGGTAATATCTTTGCCATTGCGTTGATAGAACACCCGCGCCAGGCCTTTATCAATAAAGAAAAAATGATCGGGCTTTTGGCCGATGCGGAGTAACGGTTGCCCCTTGCGCACCCATTTTTTCTTGATGATGTTTTCGAAAGCAGCGGCTGCAGCTGCAGAAACCGGCTGCATTCGCTGCAGTTGTGTTATAATGGGGCTCATCTTGCCCCAAGTTAAGCTAATGTGTGCTTACTTGTAAGTGTACGTGTTTTGTTCTGCATCCACGCCTGTAACGGTGCGTGCAGAAGGATACCCATTGGCCTGCATAGAATAAGTAAACGCATAGGTAAGCGTATTCTCCGGATATTGAATAACATAGGATGCAGGCAGATTTTTTTGAAGCACCACGTTGGGCAATATTTCCATGCTGGGCAAGGGATTAAGCCCATCCAGGTAGTTGGTGTATATTTTCGTATAAGCTAAAATCAATTGTGGTTCATCCAGGCTGGCCACGTATTCTTTAATCTGGTGCAGGTTGCCATCGGCATGGTAGGTGTAGTGATTCTCGCCCGAAACAAAGAACCCACCACTTTCAGGGCTTACCTTCGAGTATTCAATTTTTATAAGTTGGCCTAGCTCGTTATAGTCGTAAAACTGATAAGCATCTTTCTTGCCATTGTAGTAGCTACGTGCTACGGCAATTTTTCCATCGGCCCAGGTGTAAACTATCTCCTGATCTACCAAACCTGTTTGCGACACGATTTTTTTTGATAACCGATTGCCCGCATCGTACACAAAAACTTCTTTGCCTTTGCTCTCGAACATGTTTTTCCTCGACCATACCAGGCTATCGGGTTGGCCATCGGCACGGTAGTAATATTTAACATTTACCACCACATCGCCCCAGCGGGTTTCTACCTGGGTTAATTGCGGGGTAGGCAACAGTGGTGTAGGTCCAGGCTCGGTGTTAAGGCAGGCAGCAGCTATCCATACCAAAGAAAAAATGCTAAAAAATCTGGAAATGCGGGTCATGTTTTAATAATGATCTTAAAGAATAAAGTGATCTACCTGGCCTTAGACAGCCGTTTCACGCAAAGGGTTGTATAAAGTTGCCCTGATATTTTGTTTGCCACCCATCTCACCCAAGTAAAAGCCTAAGTCGGTAGGGCGTAACGACCCCGGCAAGTCCTGCAAGCGGATTGGCGCAAGAAAATCCGCAGATTTTGGTGCCGTAATTTTTCTCTTTCGCACAATTAAAATGTCCTTTTGGCCGGGCACATTGGATTTTGGCGGTTTTTGGCCACATCCTGACGGAAGAAGAGACCGTTCATGGGCACATCGAAAATCAAACTTACTACATCATGAAAAAACTTTTAGTACTAGCGTTTTGCCTGGCAACGGGCGGCACCGTGGCCGCACAAGATTCAGATCGACCGAAAGGGTTGCCATTGACGGTAACCATTTTTTCCGAGTCGGTAAGCTTACCCAATTTCAGGAGCATTTTTAGGAATGGCAATTTGGGCCTGCGCGTGGGGACGGAACTCTACTATGCAAGCAACAAACAGCGTCAGTGGTTTCAAACCTTCAACGTGGGCTACTATCGCCATCGCCATCTGCATAATGGCTTGTACGTGAGTAGCGAAGTGGGCTACCGCCAGTTTTTTGGCAATGCTTTCGCGGATGCAACCATAGGTGTAGGTGGCTTACTGCTCGATTCGGCTTTACCGCGGTACCGCCCAACAGCCGAAGGATTCACCAAAGCCTCTTCTGCGCACCTGAAATTAATGCCTACGCTGGGTCTGGGGGCGGGGTACCGGTTCAACCAATTAACAGTTTTCAGTCGCTACGAACTTTTTGGAGAGATGCCTTTTGGCTTTAAGGGTATTCCGGCATTACCCCATAAGGCCATTCACGTGGGCACTCGCTTCTCTTTAAAAAAATGAACCATGCTTAAGTGTAAAGTTTACATGTCTTAAAAAAATGATTTATCCACATATGAAAAAAATATTCATTCTTACCAGTTGCTTGTTGGCAATGGCCTGTGCTGAAGAAATTACAATTCTTAAACCTGACTACAAAGAACAGGCAAGTTATGCCCATCATCCACGCCATACACTCTACACCACAGAGTTGTCTGGCTATCACAATCGCAGCAATGCTCCTGGCAGCATTTTGCTGGTAAAGAAACCACAGGAAGAGTTGTGGATGGGCGCCACTGGGTTTTCTAATCTGGCCCATCAAACACCCATGTATACTACCAATCAGTTTCGCACCGGTAGCGTTACCAAAATGTTTACCGCTGTTGCCATTATGAAGTTGGTAGAAGCGAATAAGCTTACCCTTGAAAGTCGTTTGGGCGACCTTCTGCCTTCGGTGAAAGGAAAAATTCCGCAAGCCGAAGAAATAACCGTTCGCCATTTGCTGGCTCACCAGAGTGGCATATTCGATCCTCCCAACGAAAGCTTACGCTACCAGGGAGACATTATTAATCATCCGGAAGCGATGTATAATAAGAACGTGTGGCAGGTGCTGGAACAATATGTTTTCGACAGACCGCTTCACTTTGCACCGGGCAGCCGCTATTCCTATTCCAATACAAATTATTGGCTTTTGGGCTTGGTGGCCGAAAAATTGGAGCAACAATCGATGCAGCAAATTCTGCAACGCATGATCTTTGACCCGCTCAATATGCAACACACCTATATCGAAAAACGTGACGACAGAAATGTGGTGCGCGGTTATGCCAATCTCTATAATGACGGTCATTTAATAGATGTGAGCCTTTGGGACAGAGCAGAAGGCGATGGGGAAGCCGATGGTGGCATTATTTCTACTGCCGAAGATCTATACAAATTTATGGATGGCTTGTTCGGCAACAAGTTGGTTACACCCGCTACCTTGGCAGAAATGAAAAGAGTGCAATGGTCTGCTTGTGATTCGGAATATTGCGAATACGGACTGGGCATCGAAATCTGGAGAACAGGCCTGGGGCTTGCCTACGGACACAACGGTGGGCTAGTAGGTATTGATGCCAACGCGCTTTACTACGAGGCTACTGGCGGTATCATGGTGCTATACAAAAATGAAGGGAGCGGGGCGTCTAAAGATTTCTTAGATAAAGTAATGAAACCATAGACATTGGCACACGGCCGAATTTATTGACGAAGGGCATGCAACAGATACTACCTATATTTTCTTGCCGAGCCACTCTTTGAATTCGGCCGCTTTCTTTTTACTAACAGTGGCCTCTTCTGCAAAAGACGGCACCAGTTCCAGAATCAGCTTGCCACTGCTATCGGACTTGAACTGACGAATGGCTTTGATGCTGGCCACCATCTGCCGGTTTACACGGTAGAAGGTAGCCGGATCAAGCAACTCCTCTAGGTTATCAAGCGAGGTGGACGAAGTGTATTCCTTGCCATCGTATGTTTTCAGAAAGCTGACCTCATTTCGTTTATAGATGTAAGCGATGTCTTGTGTGGGTAGTGGCACGGATGAGGCACCGTAATTTACAACCAACAATTCCCGATAGCCCGAGGCCTCCACCAGATCGGCCGAAGTGGCTACACCCGCAACAGCCACTTCCAATTCGCTAATACGGTTTTCCAATGTGTTTATTTTCTGTGTGTAGTAATGATGAAAATACATACCGGTATAAACCATGTGCACCAACACGGTAAATACAATGGTGAGTGGGAAATCATACACCAAGAGGTAGCCCGTATCAAAATTCCCGGGGCGCACAATGATTACTTCGTTCCACAAATAAATCATAGCCGCCACAATAGGCATGGTTGCCATAAAAGAAAACGTTACCTGAAGTACAAAACGCTGAAAACGCTGCGTGATCCATGAGTAGTGCTGATCGAGGTACATGATGATCCTGCGGTTCACCTCCCAACTGATCGCAACCAACAGCGTGTTCCATGCCAGGTCTCCATAATACAATCCGGTTTTCATCAGCTTACCAATAGGTTCATATTCCCCAAAGTGACGGAGAATAAACCCCAGCAGCGGGTAGCTTACCGGGCGCAGCCATTTGTCTTTGTAGGCAATGTGCATATCTGTCAAAAATATACATCCATTAATAATAGCACACCACATTTCTGACAAAAGTCATTTTGGCGGTGTGGTCCCGTCATAGTTTGTGGGACAAAGGGTACTCAACTTAGTGAGGCAAAAAAGTTAATGACCGAGCCAGTTATGGAACAAACAACCACGAGGCCGCTGCCCGAAATTCTACTCATCTTTTTACTTGTATTGGTAGGTACCAACGCGTTGTTTGTAGGAATTGGTTTTATGCTTATCCGCGATGGCTCTGCAGTGGGGCTTACACCAACGTGGCTGGAGGGCTCACCTTTTACCAACTACTTCGGGCCGGGGCTTTTGTTGTTTTTGTTTCTGGGTGTGGTACCACTGCTGGCGTCTATCGGGCTACTGTTTAAGCCTGCATGGAAATGGCCGCAAAGACTCAACGTCTTTCAATTTCAGTATTGGGGTCTCACCTTCGCCACGTACAGCGGAATAATTTTTTGTTCCTGGATTGTGGTGCAGCAGTTAGTGACGCGCTACTTTGTTTTGCAACCCATTGTTTCCGGAGCGGGCGTGGTGGTGATTGTACTTTCCTTGTTGCCACGCGTTACGCGAAGATATCATCAGAAAACAACGGCCGCATGAAATATTTTCTCGCTTTTGTTGCTGTATTACACGGCCTCATTCACCTGGTAGGTTTTGCGAAGGCATTCCACTACGCTTCCTTCGATGCGCTCACTAAAGAAATCTCAAGGCCGGTAGGCTTGGTGTGGTTATTGGCTGGCGTGCTTTTTATTGGCGCATCCGCACAGCTTCTGGCGGAAATACGTCTGTTCTGGGTTACGTTGCTGATGGCCGTGGCAATATCGCAAACACTGGTTTTTCTGCATTGGACGGATGCACGCTTTGCCTCAGTCATAAATATTTTTCTTTTACTGGTGGTTGCAGTCGGGTACGCATCATGGCGATTCGAAAATCAATTTAAGCACGATGTTGCTAACCGACTTTCCACTCATCCCAACACCGGCCAGGTGTTGAGCGAAAAAGACATGCAGCACCTGCCCGATCCGGTACAGCGATACATCCGGCATTCGGGTGCTTACCAACAATCCAAAATACAAAATTGGAAGATGGAGTTTTCGGGTCGGATACGGAAAGATGAACAAGCTGCCTGGATGCCCTTCACAACAGAGCAGTATAATTTTGTCGATCCGCCCGCGCGGTTGTTTTTCATGAAGGCGCGTATGTTTGGTCTACCCGTATATGGCTATCACGCTTTCGCGGATGGCAAAGCTACCATGGATGTGCGATTGTTCTCTTTGTTCAGCGTGCAGTTTCAGCAAGGGGCACAAATGGATCAGGCAGAAACGGTTACCTGGTTGAACGATTTGTGTTTGTATGCACCGGGAGCGCTGATAGACAACCGCATAGTGTGGGAAGCCATCGATGCACAAAGTGCCAGAGCTACTTTTAGCGATCATGGAATTACCATTTCTGCCATCCTTTACTTTAATGAAAAAAGTGAGTTGGTAGATTTTGTTTCAAACGATCGCTACTTTACCTCTACCCAACAGCAACTGGTAAGTGTGCCTTTTTCTACCCCTGTAAAAAATTATGTGGAGATGCAGGGTCATCGTGTGCCTGCGTATGGCGAGGCGGTATGGAAGTTCAAGGAGCAGGCGTTTTGTTATGGTCAGTTCCACCTGAAAAGTATTGACTACAATGTGAAGAATTAACAACCCGGAATTTTTCGCTCACAAGTTGTAGCTTAGCGACTTTATCACGGAAATGTTAAAAGTAATTGCTTTCGATGCAGACGACACACTGTGGCATAACGAAGCTTTCTTTCGCGAAACGGAAGAAAAATTTTATGCCCTGCTAGAAAATTACCTGCCGCAGCACACCGTGGCACGCGAACTGTTAAAGACTGAAATCGATAACATAGCGTTATACGGTTACGGCATCAAGGCCTTCATGCTATCGATGATTGAAACGGCTATTCGTGTTACCGATCGAAAAATCCCGAATGATGCCATCGAAAAAATAATAGCCTATGGCCGGGAACATTTACAAAAACCTGTGATACTGCTGGATGGTGTGGAGCCTGTTTTACAACATTTAAAAGGAAAGTACCGACTGGTAATGGCCACCAAAGGCGACTTGCTGGACCAGGAGCGCAAGCTGAAGAAGTCTGGCCTGGAACATTACTTCCACCACATCGAGATCATGAGTGAAAAGAAGGAGGACGACTTCAAAAAACTAATCAAGCACCTCGACATATTGCCGGCAGAGTTTGCCATGGTGGGTAACTCACTGAAGTCTGATGTATTGCCTGTTCTTAACCTGGGTGGTCACGGCTACCATGTGCCCTACCACATCACGTGGGAACATGAACGGGTAGAAACGCAGATAGAGAGCGAACGATTCAAAACGTTGAATACCATCAGCGACTTGTTGCAATACGTGTAGCTGCTTCAGCTTCTTTTTTGATGGCTTGCAGAATAGCTTTCCGTATCAGGCTGCTGAATGGCCTGATAAAAAACCAGTAGCGTTTGAATTTTCTTAGCACCACATCGGTCGAGCACCACACGCGTGTTTCAGTGGTAAGCACTGTACATCCGTTGGGGGCTGGTGTAAGTTCAAAATTCCATGTACCCTTGGCAAAACCATCGGCATCGAATGTGCCAAATTCTTGTGGGTTAAACGCTTGTAGGTTGCCGTTGGGTGTCCAGAAGGTGCCGATCAGCCCCAGTATGATTTCCTTCTCCGGAATTTCCTCCAACACATAAAAACGACTCTGCTCCAGACCCTCGCGGCCCAACATGCGGGTGGGCAATCCCCGCAAGGCAAATAAAATCTTAACGATACGCAACTGACTGAAATCCAATTGCGAAGCCAACAGCCACACCACGGAAGGAGGCGCGCTGATTACCACCGCGTGTTTTTCTGACACGTGAAATACGGAAAGGTATTTGTTTTGAAGCATACCATTTGTATGTACGCACGGCACACGGGTTTAGGTTCAACAACTCCTCTTTTTGTACGGCCGGTGGTTTGAATTAGCTTACCTTTGCTACCATGATTTCTTACTCTTCTTTTACACTCGATAATGGTTTGCGCGTATTTGTGCACGAGGATCCCTCCGTACAAATAGCCGTGATGAATATTTTGTATGATGTGGGCTCGCGCGATGAAAGTCCTGATAAGACCGGGTTTGCACATCTTTTCGAACACCTGATGTTTGGGGGCTCTGTAAACATACCCAATTACGATGAACCGCTGCAGCGCGTGGGTGGCGAAAACAATGCCTTCACCAATACAGACATCACCAACTACTACCTTACATTGCCTGCGGCCAATCTGGAAACGGGTTTCTGGCTGGAGAGCGACCGGATGCTGAGTCTAAGTTTCGATCCTAAGTCGCTGGAAGTGCAGCGCAAGGTGGTGGTGGAAGAATTCAAGCAGCGTTACCTCAACCAGCCTTATGGCGATGTGTGGCTTAAACTTCGACCGCTCACCTACCACGTGCATCCTTATCAGTGGGCAACGATCGGCAAAGAGGTGAGCCACATAGAAAACGCCACATTGGATGATGTGAAGAGTTTTTTCTTTCAGCATTACGTTCCTAACAACGCCATTTTGGTGGTAGCTGGCAATGTTAAACACGACCAGGTAAAGAAGCTAGGCGAAAAATGGTTTGGCCCCATACCGGCCGGAAAGAAGCCACCCAGAAATTTGCCAACCGAGCCTCCACAAAGAAGTAAACAAACGTTGCGTGTGGAAGCCAATGTACCTGCCAGTGCTTTGTACAAGGCCTGGCACATGGGCGGCCGTTTCGACAATGATTTTTACGCAGCCGATTTGTTGAGCGATATACTGAGCCGCGGGCACTCCAGCCGGTTGTATCAAAAGCTGGTGAAGGAGAAAGAGATATTTACATCTGTTTCATCGTTCACCATGGGCACTATCGATCCGGGGTTAATAGTAGCGAGTGGCCGAATAAAGCCAGGCGTTACAACCGCACAGGCAGAGGAGGAATTAAACAAGGTGATACAAGAGGTGTTGGCAGATGGTGTGACGGAAGAAGAATTGGAGAAGGTAAAAAATCAGGCGGAATCTACCTTGGAGTTTGGCGAAGTAGAAGTGATGAACCGCGCCATGAACCTGGCTTTCGCGGCCCTTTCGGGCAACCCCGATTTGGTAAATGAAGAGGGAAGGCATATTCAGGCTGTGGGCACCGAAGATATTTATGAAATGGCCCACGAGATTTTGCGGGAAGACAATGCCAGTGTGATGTATTATGAAGCTGTAACGAAATAACTGAAACGCGCATGAAAATCAGAGTGGGCTTAGGGTTCGATGTGCACCCCCTTGAGGAAGGCAGAGATTTTTGGCTCGGTGGGGTAAAGCTCCCTGCGTCAAAGGGTGCCGTTGGACATTCCGATGCCGATGTGTTGATTCACGCCATTTGCGATGCGCTGTTGGGCGCAGCTAACCTGCGCGATATCGGCTTTCATTTCTCCAATAAAGATCCGAGATGGAGTGGCATGGCCAGCGTGTTTTTTTTGAAAGAAGTAACCCGAATGCTGGCGGCAAAAGGCTGGGCCATAGAAAATGTAGACTGTACGCTTACGTTGGAACATCCCAAAGTCAACCCGCACATTCCGGCTATGAAACAAGTGCTGGCACCACTGATGAATATTTCTGAAGATGATATCTCGATTAAAGCCACCACCAACGAAAAATTGGGTTACGTGGGGCGCGAGGAAGGTGTGAATGCCATGGCGGTTGCCCTGATCAGGAAATCACTTTAGCTTATCGTCTCCTAATAAAATAGAAAGTGTTTGCAGGCTGGGCGATCGGTCGGCTACCAATTTGAGAATGCCCAGGAAGGGGATGAACAAAATCATTCCTGCCACGCCCCACAAGATACCGCCAGCCACAATGGCCACAATGGTGATCAGCGTGTTCACCTTTAAACGGGTGCTTACCGCCAGCGGGAAGATAAGGTTCGCCTCCAGGTATTGAACAACAGCAAAAATGATAACCACACCGATAGGATACCAAATAGAATTGTAAGTTACCCACGCAATGGAAATAGGTAGCAACGATCCAACCAAAATGCCTACATAGGGAATGAAAGTGAGAATGGCAGCGACAAAACCAAACAGGAAAGATTGTGGTATGCCCAGAAAATAAAGTCCCACGCTGTTCAGTATTCCTACGATCAGATAAACCAGCGCCATGCCTTTAATGAAATTGTAATAGGACTGAATGCTGAGGTGCAACACCTCGCGGATATTCTCCTGGGTTTCCGCAGGGAAAATGCGATACAACACGGCCACCCAACGGTCGCGGTAGTAGAGTATGAGCACCGCATAAATGGGTATCAAAATAAACAACACGGCAGATACGGCCGAAGCGGAAATGGTTTTCTGAATGAGCGCCATCGCATCGCCACCCGATTGGTTCAAAATATTTTCCCACCACACCAGCTGCTGCGCTTTGCTGATGTTCAATGTTTCCAGCCATTGACTCAGATCTGTGGAGGACTGGCCGAGTTTCTGCATCAGTGCAGGCCACTGAGAAGAGAAGGTGATCACCTGGCTCACCAACAGCACCAACACACCAGCCAGCAATACAGAGATAATGGAGAGCGACAGCAGAATAGCAGTCATTCGGTTCACCTTTCTTTTTTCCAACCAAAGACAAATGGGGTATAAGATGCAACTGATCAATACGCCAAAACTAAGCGGCACTAACAGGGGCCGGCCCACATACAAGATAGCCGAACCAAAAACAATATATTGCAGAATGGTTAATACCGAAACGGAGGGACTAGTTTTGGTCATTGCAGTTGGTTGGGTAGGCAAAGCACGAATTTCGTAAAGAGACAGCAAGGTGACAAACCTGGAAATCATTCAAACGGCTGACGGATCTCATTCCTTATTTAATGCGGAATTGAATGAAACGTATCACTCGCGCCATGGCGCGCGGCAAGAATCGGATTACGTGTTTATCAGGCAGGGCTTGCAATACGTGTTAGACAAAACTCAGCAGCCAATTACGGTTTTGGAAGTTGGTTTTGGAACGGGTTTGAACGCCTTGTTAACATGGACCGCAGCAGAACTTTTACACAGAAAAATTAACTACCTCACGCTCGAAACTTTTCCGCTGCCCGCAACGGTGTGGAAACAACTCAACTATGGCAACACCCCAGAGGAAGAAAAAAAATTTGCGGCCATCCATGAAGCAGGCTGGAACGAATGGGCCACCTTGTCTGAAATATTCAGCCTTCATAAAAAGCAGGAAGCCATACAACAGGCCTCCGTTCCACCCGCATCAATAGATCTGATCTATTTCGATGCCTTTGCGCCAGATAAGCAACCCGGCATGTGGACGCTGGAAGTATTTGAAAAAGTATTTGGATGGCTGAAGCCCGAAGGTGCGTTGGTTACCTACTGCGCCAAGGGCCAGGTGAAAAGGGATTTGCGTGCGGCAGGCTTTGAAGTGCAAACGTTATCAGGCCCCCCGGGGAAACGCGAGATGATCAGGGCGATGATTAAGCCAAATCGGATTTCTGTTCAGTGATAAACTTCCTATTTTTGCGGACTTAACAACCATTGAAGTGGCAAAAAAACCAGTAAAAGTGGGCCTGGTGCAGATGAGTTGCACGAATAACCCCGATCAAAACTTACAAAAAGCGATTACCGGTGTGCGCGCAGCCGCGGCAAAGGGTGCACAAATTGTTTGTTTGCAGGAGTTATTTCGATCGCTTTATTTCTGCGATGTGGAAGATTATGACAACTTTAATCTGGCGGAAGCCATCCCCGGCCCCTCTACCGATGTTTTGTCAAAGTTAGCAGCAGAACTCGGTGTGGTCATTATCGCATCGCTTTTTGAGAAGAGGACCAACGGCATTTATCACAACACCACAGCGGTGCTTGATGCAGATGGTACCTACCTGGGTAAGTACCGCAAAATGCACATCCCAGATGATCCTTCGTATTTCGAAAAATTTTACTTCACACCGGGCGACCTGGGATACAAGGTCTTTAAAACGAAGTTTGCCACTATTGGTGTGCTTATCTGCTGGGATCAATGGTATCCTGAAGCTGCGCGCATCACCTCTCTGATGGGTGCAGAAGTGTTGTTTTACCCCACGGCCATAGGCTGGGCTACTTCGCAAGATGAGGCCACCAATACTGAACAATATGGCGCGTGGCAAACCATACAGCGCAGCCATGCAGTGGCCAACGGGCTGCACGTGGTGAGCGTGAACCGTGTAGGTTTCGAACAAAATGGTGCCATGAAATTTTGGGGTGGGTCTTTTGTGGCCAATCCATTGGGGTCTGTTCTTTATCAGGCATCGCACGACAAGGAAGAGGTGCATGTGATGGAACTAGACCTAAATAAAAGTGATAGTGTGCGCGTACATTGGCCCTTCCTGCGCGACAGGAGAATTGATTCCTATCAACCCATCACAAAAAGATTTATTGACGAGTAAATCGGAGTTATTGCACTGAGGTCACCAAGTGGGACACAAAGTTTCACAGAGGTTTCGATATGATTGAAAATGAATTATCAAATAGAGTGATAGGACTCGCTATCGAAGTTCACAAAACTTTGGGACCTGGGCTTCTGGAATCAGCTTACAGAGAGTGTCTTTATTACGATTTAGTAGGTAGCGGTTTTCATGTTGAAAAGGAGAAACCAATGCCAATTGCTTATAAGGACATAAAACTTGATCACGGATATAGAATTGACCTTCTTGTAGAGAGAAAGCTAGTGATTGAGCTCAAAACTGTGGAATTCTTTACAGATGTGCATACCGCACAAGTGCTAACATACCTTAGACTCGGAAATTACAAGCTTGGGTTATTGATAAACTTTCATGTTGCGCTGTTGAAGGATGGAATAAAACGTATAATTAACTGATCAGCCTTCGTGAAACTTTGTTCTTCTTTGTGAAACTCTATGTTACAACCATAGCCTTATGAACGAAACTCCAAAAGAACTAGGCTACTTTTTCCCTGCAGAATTTGCACCACACGATGCTACGTGGCTTAGCTGGCCACACAAGGAGGCTTCGTGGCCTGGAAAGATAAATTCCATTTTCCCGGTCTATGCAGAATTTGTAAAGCGTGTGGCAGAAGGCGAGAAGGTAAACATAAACGTAGCCGATGATGCGATGAAGAGTAAGGCCTTAGGTTATCTTGAAAGCGTACGGGCCGACTTATCGCAAATACAATTTTTCTTTCACCCCACTAACGATGCGTGGTGCCGCGACCATGGCCCCGCTTTTTTAGTGCACCGCGTGGAAAAGAAAAAGATGATTGTAGACTGGGGCTACAACGCTTGGGGTGGCAAGTACCCTCCGTTCGACCTGGACGATGTAATCCCCACTCTCATCGGCAAACATTATAACATCCCCGTGGTGAACCCTGGCATTGTGATGGAAGGCGGTTCTGTTGAATTTAATGGGAAGGGCACCCTACTCACCACCCGTGCCTGTTTACTCAATCCCAACAGAAATCCGCACCTCAACCAAAAACAAATTGAAGATTATTTATATAACTACTACGGAGTAGATCATATTCTTTGGCTGGGTGACGGTATCGTGGGAGATGATACCGATGGACACATTGATGATCTGACCCGCTTTGTAAGTAGCGACACAGTGGTAACCATTGTGGAGGAAAACAAAAGCGATGAGAACTACGAAATCCTTCAGGACAACCTCAAAGAATTAAAGACGCTTCGCCTGGAGAACGGCAAACAGGTAAACATAGTGGAACTGCCCATGCCCTCACCCATTGTGTACGAGGAAATGAGGCTGCCCGCTTCCTACGCCAACTTCTATATCAGTAACAAGTATGTAGTAGTGCCCACCTTCCGCGATAAAAATGATGATCGGGCGTTGCAAATTCTACAGAGTTGTTTTCCCGATCGGCAGGTGATTGGCCTGGATTCAGTGGATATTATCTGGGGATTAGGATCTTTTCATTGCCTGAGTCAGCAGGAGCCAAAGACATAATTTTAATTGAGATTATTTCGTGGTAAATTGAATCTCATTGCAAGAAAGTGCCAGTGAGGTTTAATCATTTATGCATTTTTATAATGGTTCTTAGCCTTCACGTGGCAAAGGCCCAACCCAACATTCTTTCCAAACCTATTTCCATTTCTGAGAGTGAATTGCCCCTTAGGTTCTCTGATTTTGTGGAGCGAATTGAGGGGGCAGAAAAAATTAAGTTTTTCTTTCATCCTGAATGGGTAAACTTTCTAAAAATTGAAAGGGCGTATATAGACACATCATTGGGTGTGGTACTTGATCAGTTATTTGAAGGAACTGATTTGTCGTACACTGTTACTCAAGGCTACGCGATTGTACTATTAAAAGACTACACCCGGTTGGTTGAAAGAGAACAAACATTAAAAAGAATTATTTCTCAGAGATTGAGAATTCAACAAGTCAGGATAGGGCAACCTGAGGACTACGATCCTGCAACGATTGTAACACTGAAGGGGTATTTGGCGGATGAGAATACCGGTCTGAGGATAAAAAGTGCTACCGTCTCGGTGCTAAATGAAATTTATAATGCCACCACTAACGAGCAGGGGCAATTTCAGTTGAAGTTGCCGGGTGGTGAGTATCTGTTAAGTTTCAGACACGCTAACTATGGCGAAAAGGTAATTGATCTACAATTGTACTCAAATGGCGAGCTAAATCTGGAATTGGGGGAGATGGCCATTTTATTAGAAGAAGTAGTGGTGGCAGATCAAGCAATTGCTAACACGAGTATTGGTCAGCTTAATCTTAAAGTAGGTGAGATGAAAAGATTGCCTACATTCTTGGGTGAAGTCGACCTGATAAAGCGTGTTCAAACGCAGGCAGGTGTTACAACTGTGGGTGAAGTGGCATCGGGTTTTAATGTAAGGGGTGGGGGCTCAGATCAAAATCTGGTGCTGTTCGATGGAATACCCATATTCAATCCATCGCATGCCCTTGGTTTTTTTTCAGCCTTCAACGCTGACGTTGTAAGTCAAACTTCATTTTACAAGAGTGCCATCCCGGCAGAATTCGGAGGGCGCACATCCTCTGTCATGAACGTGACTAGCAAAGAAGGCGGCTACGATAAATGGTCGGGCAGCGGGGGTATTGGAATTATTTCGGCACATGCCAACGTTCACGGCCCCATAAAAAAAGATACTTCGTCTGTCCTGCTATCTTTCAGAAACACTTATTCTAATTGGATGCTTAACCGTGTGAGTGATCGATATGGAGCCTTGGGTAATAGTGCTCTTTCATTTTACGATGGCACATTTAAGTTCGCACACAAATTTTCGTCACGTTCCAAGATTACATTATCAGCTTATGCCAGCCAAGACAGGGTGAGATTGGTAACCGACACTTTGTTTCAATGGCAAAACCGAACGGCTTCCATTCGGTGGGATAAGGTGGCCACTGAACATTTATTTTTTAGCATTACAGCAGGTGTTGGTAATTATTCTTACCTGATGAACGAGCCACAGCAATTTCAAGCATTTGATTTGAAGTACGACAATACTTACCCAACGTTGAAGGCAGACTTTAACTATAACCGAAAGTGGCCAACTGCTTTTGGATTACACATTATCTCCTACAACCTTAGTCCGGGCACGTTGTCGCCCTCGTCCACGCAATCTTCTATAAAACCGGTTGCAATGCCAGGGGAGAATGGAGTAGAGTCAGCCGTTTACTACAACAAGTCCTTTACTTGGAACGACAGGGTGTCTGTAGATGCCGGCATTCGTTATGTGTGGTACGCCAGTATGGGCCCGGGAAAGACTTATCGCTATCGAAATAACGAACCGCTGGAGCCCCAGAATATTATCGACTCCGTATTTTTTCAACGGGGGGAAATAAGCAAAATTTATCACGGCCCGGAACCACGCCTTGCATTACGTTACAATCTGGACGCAAACAGTTCTGTAAAGGTGGGTTTCAACAGTATTCATCAGTTTATGCATCTGGTAAGCAACACGGCTGCTGTGATGCCGGTAGATGTGTGGCAAATCAGTAATGTGTTCTTCACACCCCAACGCGCAGATCAGGTATCGGCTGGTTATTTTAAGAACATGAAAAATAATACGTATGGTGTTTCCGGAGAGGCATTTTACAAATACACCCACAACATTTTGGAGTTCAAAGACGGAGCTCAACTCATTTTAAATGATAAAATTGAAACCGCCTTGCTTGCGGGAAAGTCGCAGTCGTATGGGCTGGAAGTATCGGCCAGCAAGTTAATGGGGCCATGGCAAGGCTCAGTTAACTATACATGGTCCAGGTCTTTGCGTAGAATAAACAGTTTGTATCCAGAAGATCAAATCAATAATGGAGAGTGGTATCCGTCCAATTTTGATCAACCTCATGTGGTTAATGCAACTTGGCGAGTGGGGCTTACCCGAAGGCATTTCTTCTCAGGAACTTTTACTTACCACACGGGCAGACCCATTTCTCTTCCGGCTCAGGTGTTTTATGTTGATGGGGTGGGCGTCACAAATTTCTCTGAACGCAACAATTACCGTTTGCCCGATTATCACCGGTTAGATCTGGCATTGATCATTGAAGGGAATCACAAAAGAAAAAAAGTTTGGGACGGTACCTGGATTGTTTCGGCTTACAATGTGTATGCCAGGAGAAATGCCTACTCTGTTTTTTTTGGGCAGGATGATTTTGGTAATTTAAAACCCTACCAATTGTCGGTGGTGGGTACGGTGATACCAACCATTACCTATAATTTCAAGTTTTAATGCGTACACTAAAAACCATCATAATTTTCATTGCAGGCATTTTGGCGGGCAACTGCATCGAACCCTATAGGCTTCCAAATCTGGAAGGAAGCTCGGTGTTGGTAGTAGACGGGTTGTTTACTACAGAACCCGGACCTCATTTTGTGAAACTCTCTCTTTCACTGTGTCCCAACGAAACGACTGAAGGAAGCCCTGTAACAGGTGCAGCCCTATCTGTGATTGACGATCAGGGAGAAAGCGTGAGCATGATCGAAACAAACCCTGGCATTTATCAAACCTCCCCGCCATCCTGGCATGTTGAGTTAGGAAGAACGTACACCTTTCAAGCTCGCTTGCCAGATGGAAAATCATTTGAATCAGACGCACAAAAAATATATTCCGCAGGAACTATTGATTCAGTGTATGCCCTTTTTACAAAGGATGCGATTACGAACATTAATGACCCCTCCCTTCCTCAAGATGCCTTTTTGTTGTTTGTAAATGCTACAGGCCATCCCGGCCTTCCCAACCTTTTTCGGTGGCGTTGGAAGGGTACCTACGAAATATTCACGCACCCCGAGTTAACAAAAACGTTAGTCGGTTGTTGCTTGGTGAATGATCCGTTACCATGCAGCGGCTACGATGCCTCCTTGGTACAATTCCAACCGTGCACTTGTTGCACCTGTTGGGTCAATGAATTCAGCAGGCAGGCCAGAGTTTCAGGCAATCAGTTTTTTTCAGATAATTTGTTCCGGGGAGTTAATCTGACGAAAATTCCCGTGGATGGATTACGGTTTCACAATAAGTACTACATAGAAGTAGAACAACTCAGTCTAGACGAGTCTTCTTATTCATTTTGGAAACTTGTTCAGGCGCAACAAGCCGGTGCAACCGATATATTTCAACCTAATGTGGTGCGCATTCAGGGCAACGTCAGCAACGTAGACAACCCCAACGAAAAAGCGTTAGGAGTTGTATCTTTTGCTTCTGTTACGCGCAAATCCATATTCATACACAGATCGGAAATTTTGAGTGCTAAGCCTTCGTTGCCAATTCTGATTATGGACTGCAGCGACTACGATGACACATCTACTACAACAAAACCATTCTTTTGGTAATATGATCAGAATATTGCTCTTGTTGTGTTGTTGTGTAGTCAAGGTATCAGGTCAGCAAACAATTGCGGATGATTGGCAGGCTAAGCTTTCAGCCTTTTACGATGTCAAGACCCCACTAAAACTCCACCTTTTTTTTAACCAGCCAGAATACGCACCTGGCGACACGGCCTATTTCAGGGCGGCCTTCTTAACTGCCGCGGATAATATGCCAGTAGAAGGTAGGCAAATAGTAACCCTGGTTGTTTTAGATGAGACAGGTAAAGTTGTGCTTAGCCAGGAATTCAGAATGGATAACGGATGGTCTGGCAATCAATTGATCATTCCGGACGGTTTTAACCCCGGTGTTTTTAGAATTGTGGCCTACAACGATTGGATGAAAAATTTAAAGAGCCCAGTCTTTTTCGAGACTACCTTAAAAATTGTTGGCCCGCTAAATCAAGGGATTGTTCGGAATAATTCTTTGCAATATTATGCCGAGGGCGGTAAGCTTATTACCGGACTCAATACAAGAGTGGTATTATATACTGGAAAGAAAGATAGGGTCAGACTATTGGATAGCAATGGGGGAACAGTGGCAGAGGTTGTGACAAATGATTTCGGATTGGGATTTTTTTTTCTGAAGCCATTGCCCGACTTAACGTATATGTTGGAGTCTTCAACCGAGAGAGTAGCGCTGAAAGTTGAAGAAGAAGGCTGTGCAATTCTATTCAATGCTTCAGGTGCAAATCAGGCACACCATAGATTAATCATTCAAAAGAAGATTACATCCTACGAAGATCAGGACTTGATACTGGTAATAAGCAGGCACAATAAAATTTATTATTCTTCGATTTTAAGTTTTGACAGTAGTGAGTTTATTGCCTTTAATATTGATCCGGTAACTTTTCCGTCTGGGTTGTTCCAATTATGTGTAATAACCACTACTGGCAATACCATTGCTTCTCGTGTTTTTTTTAATGAGGGTTCAAAACAACTAAAACCTAACATTTCGTTTTCAAACGAAAACGCAAGTACACGGGAACCTGTACGGATCGATTTTTCTCTTGCCGATAACACCGATACGCCACAACTGGCACGTATTTCTGTTTCTGTTTATCGTGAAGATTTATTCAGGAGCGCTCGAAATTCTGAGCAAAAAATCGATACTTATTTGTCGTTGCAAAGTGATTTATTTATTGACAGCAATAAACCGTTACTGCAGGATGTACTGCAAGCAAATCAATTAGATCTTTTTTTAATCATGCATCAATGGCCTTGGTATACGTGGGAAGAGATACTGCAACCGCTGGAGAGACCCTCTTATAATCTTCGTGATTATCCGGTTCTGGCTGGAAGGTTGGTGGACTTTGAATCCGGTAGGCCGATAGAACAATCAGTGAATATTACTTTTTACTTTTCAGGTATTGGTAAGCCCTATACAACTTTTACAAACGATGAAGGTATATTTGAGGCCTTTCTCCTGTTTGATTTCTTCAACACAGAAAACATTTTTTACAGAATTGAAAAGGATGGTAAAATCCTTAAAAACGTAGCTGTAAGAATTTCACAACCCGCTGGTGTGCACAAGGTCCTTCAATACCAACTGCTGACAACCGACTCAAGTGCATATTATAATTACAAGCAAAGAGTTAGAAAATTGGTGGATCCGTACAGAGTCTATTACGATCAGAAGAATGTTTCGTTAACGCAGGCCACCAACCCTAATGCAATTACTGAAAAGTTGGTCTATGGGGCAGATTACGAAATTGATATTGACGACTACCTGCTCTTTCCAACCATGCGGGAAACGTTGACAGAGGTTCTGCATTTTTTACACTACACCAAAGTAAAGGGCGAAGAGTCGATTTATCTCTATAGACCAGATAACCCGACCGCAATCAATCAGCCGCCTCTGATTATGATCGATGGTGTAATTTACGATGAGTGTACAACTTTTCTGAACTTAAATCCCGCGGCTGTGGATAAGATTAAGCTCGTTCAATCGACTAAGAAGCTTGAAAGACTTGGGGGCTTGGGCAGAAATGGTTTTGTATTGGTTGAAACAAAAAATCAAGAGAAGTTTAGCGCCAGGGAATTAAAGCAGTATGTGAAGTTGGAGGGCCTTACTCAACAAATAAATTTTCCCTCCGGCCCTTTTGCCTGGCAAGCGGACAACATTCGTGCGCCACAGTTTAAGTCATCTTTGTATTGGAGTGCCCGTGAACAGCTGGATGCGAACGGCCACGCAACTTTTACCATTAATACAACAGATGACATTGGTAGATACGTTGTTCGCATTGAAGGCCTTACAACTTTGGGAGTGCCTTTCGTTGCAGAAAAAAGATTTAACGTATCTTATACTCCGTGATTGGTAAAACGATGAAGAGTAGAGGGCGTGATACAACCATCTAACCTCACATCCCACCGATCTACGTCATCAAGGCTGTCAATAGGGTCGAAGAAAGAATAGCCAATTTTTTGGCAGTCGGTACGGCAGCGGGCAAGAAACTGATCATAAAACCCTTTGCCATAACCCACCCGGTTGCCTTGCTTGTCGCAGACTAACAACGGTACCAGTACTGCGTCTATCTTGTTTTCTTCGGCAGGCACACCCTGTTTAGGTTCGGCAATGCCCCAGCTATTTACTTCCAGTTGATGCAGACCTTCAAAATAAATGTGTTCAAGGTTATTGTTAGCATTTATTTTGGGTACGACCAGGCGCACGTGCGGAAATTCTCTTCGTATGCGGTCCAGCAAACTCCACGTATCCGGTTCGTTTTTGATTTCAATAGACAGAAAGATATGAAAGGTCTTGATGAAACTTAAATCGAAATGGGCAAAGAACCGGTTGTAAAGTTGTTGATTCAACGTAAAAAGTTCACCGGCTGAAAGTGCTTGGCGTTTTTTCAAGAAATCCTTGCGGGCTTCTTTTTTAGTCATGGTAGCTAAGGAAATGCATCCTGAAATCGAACGGGTCGAAATGTGTAAGCAGCGATGAAATCAAAGCGGAGTCTTGTTGATAAAAGTTGAGAAAATTATCTATCCGTTCCTGCAAGCCACCACCTGGAAACAGCGCATCTTTCACTTCTTCTATCTGCCGCAGCTTGTCGCTGTGCACGCGTTTTTCTGCTTTTAATAGTTTCTTTTCAATTTTTTCCAGGCTGTGCTCGCTGCGTTTTGCTTCGGCTGCTACCAGGGGTCCAAGGGTGGTGTCTATGGTGTTCGCTCTCTTTTGAACATCTTCAAAGAGATCACGAACCGCCTGCAACTCTTTGCCAAGGGTAAGATTATGGTGCGTATTTTTTAATACCCAATGGTTGAAGAGGTAATTTTTCTCCTTGAAGAATTCTTTCTTATCAAGACCTGTTTTGGCGAGTTTGCGCATCCAGGGGGCCTCGGCAATCGTGCCAAAATTTCTGGGCAGCAAAACCGGAAATGGAATTTGCGCGTGGTCGAACACACCTTTTAGCTGAAGCCAGTATACCATTTCGGCAGGGCCACCTACATAAGCCAGGTTAGGCAATATGATTTCCTGGTACAAGGGGCGCAGGATAACATTCGGACTGAAACGTTCCGGGTGTTGCTCAACCTCTTGTTTCATTTCGTTGGCAGAGAAACGAATCGAAGAATCGAGCACGATGTAGTTGTCTTCTTTTTTTTCTATGCGGGCTCGCAGGTTGTCTTTCAGATAAAAGAAGTTGATGTCGCGCGCAAACACCTGGGTTTCGTAGCCCAGGTCATTCAGTTTTTTATTTTGTTCTTCTACTTTCTTCTTTGGAACATTTTGAAAAATGTCATCGCGAATAATGTTAGTGAATAAACTCTTGAGCGCAACGTCATCGCCATCTACTACCAAAACTCCATGGTCGGCAAACAATGCGTTTACGTAATATCGAACAGCCGCTGCCAGTGTTTTATTTTTGGTGTAAGCATCCTTGAAAAGCGAAACATCGCCCGGTAATTCTGCTGCCAGTTTATCCAAACCGTCTGTATGGAAGCGCCCAACAGCACCGCTTTGATTGGTCTGCCAGGTGTACTTCTTGCCGTATAGCTTAAAATATTTTATCTCATCATAGTCATGGTCTTCAGAGGCCATCCAATACACCGGAACAAAATGGTGTTGCGGATACAACTTCTTCAGTTTTGCACAGGCATTGATGACGGTTACAATCTTGTAAATGAAATACAACGGTCCGGTGAAGATATTCAGTTGATGCCCGGTGGTAATGGTAAAGGTGTTGGCATCGGTAAGCAGTGCCAGGTTTTGCTTTACTTTTTCTGACACTTGCAGCGATCCGTACTGTTTTGTTAATGAGTTGTTAAGGATAGTGCGGGTAGCCGATGGAAATGATTTCGACTTTTCTGCAATCTGATCTTTGAAATTTTCGGGTGATGGAAAGCGGTTGTAAAATTCTTTTAGCTCGGGCTTTTGCTCTACGTAATCCAGAAAGAAATTTGAAAAGGCGTGCGTATCGCGTAAAGCAATTTTTTCGAGCTGCATAGATTAACAACAATGAAGGCTACAACAAAACATACCCGAATAACGGCAATTTGTTGATAAGGTTCGTTGAATTTATCCCAGAATTGTCAATAGGATTGACAATTCTGTCCCTTCGGGCCGATGAATCCTGACGGTAATGTCAGGATTATCGGGATAAACCTCCTACGAGTCAGACACGACTGTAGGAGTTGTCTGACCTGACATTGAAAATGAATGGAAATTATTTTTTAAATAATCACCTTGATCGATTCATTTTCAATCGTCAGCGTGTAGCGCAAAAAAGTCATTAGACTTTTTTGGGTTTATTTATCCGGCCAATACTTCGGCTGTCAGATCGAATTCGGTGGCCGCAGTAACGCGTGCCTGCACAAAATCCCCCACACGCAGGTAATCGTTGCCTTCCAGAATCACTTCGTTGTCTACTTCTGGTGAGTCGTATTCAGTACGTCCAAAATAGACTCCGCCTTCCAATCTATCTACCAGCACTTTATAGGCCTGCCCGATTTTCTGTTCGTTCAGCTCCAACGAAATGCCTTGCTGCAGTTCCATAATAGCATCCATGCGTTCCTGCTTTACGTCAGCAGGCACATCATCGGCCATGGAGAAGGAATGTGTATTTTCTTCGTGCGAATAGGTAAACACACCCAAGCGGTCGAAGCGTGAGCGCTCCACAAATTTCAACATCTCTTCAAACTCTGCGTCTGTCTCGCCCGGGTGGCCAGCAATCAATGTGGTGCGTATAGCAATGCCCGGCACTTTGTTTCGAATACTGTCCAGCAACTCTTCGGTCTTCTCGCGCGTAATGCCTCTGCGCATCAGTTGCAACATACGTGTAGAGCCATGCTGCAGGGGTATGTCCAGGTATTTGCAGATGTTGCTACGCTCGTTCATTACCTGCAATGCGTCCATGGGGAAGCCGGCAGGGAATGCATAGTGTAGGCGTATCCAGTCGATACCCTCTACATCCGAAAGGCGTTGCAGCAATTCTGCCAGGTTGCGCTTTTTGTACAAATCCAACCCGTAGTAGGTGGAGTCTTGTGCAATGATCAGCAATTCTTTGGTGCCGTTGCGTGCCAGGTTTTGTGCTTCCTTCACCAACTCTTCCATGGGGCGCGATACATGCTTGCCACGCATCAACGGTATGGCACAGAAAGAACAAGGCCTGTCGCAGCCTTCGGAAATTTTTAGGTAGGCGAAATGACTGGGGTTGGTTAGAATGCGTTCGCCCACCAGTTCATGTTTGTAATTGGCGTTGAGCTGTTTCAACAACCGCGATAAATCGCGCGTGCCAAACCAGGCATCAACCTGTGGAATTTCTTTCTGCAGATCGTCTTTGTACCGTTGCGAGAGGCAGCCGGTTACATACACTTTTTCAACAATGCCTTCTTCCTTGGCATCCACATAACGCAGAATGGTGTCGATAGACTCTTGCTTGGCATTGTCTATGAAACCACAAGTGTTAATCACCACAATGTTAGAGTCGTCTTTCTGCGATTCGTGCACGGCTTCAATTCCGTTGCCCTTCAATTGGGTGAGCAAAACCTCCGAATCCACGGTGTTTTTAGAGCAACCCAGCGTTACAATATTTACTTTGGCCTTTTTATTGCCTTTGGTTTTCAACGTATTATCAGCTAAATGAGGGGCAAATTTAACGAAAAATACCTCTTGGCGGCCCCTCGGGGGAAGAGGCCAAAAACTATATTTGCGGATTAACTCGGGGTTTAACCAATCGGGCGCGTGAGATTTGTTTTCTTTTTGTTGATGTTGATCGGATTAGGAGCCTGCCTGGAACAAGGCGATTGCTTAGTTACCAACACCACCCTTACCCAAGTGAAGTTGAAAAGTGCCAACACGGGTGCCGATACTACCATTGTCTTTGCTGCGGTTTCCATTGCCAACGATGTTTTGCTGTATGAAAACAGAAGCCTGAATAACCTGGTGTTGCCCGTAAACCCGGCAGCCGATTCTATCTTTTATGTTTTTGAATATGGCGATAGAGAGGATACACTCGTGCTGCGTTACCGCAACGAAACAGTGGTGCTTTCGCCCGACTGTGGTGCGTTTGTATTTCAAAAAGACCTGCTTGAAAGCAAAAACAATGTAGGTGCCGATAGTGTACGGTGGCTGAACCGTCAACTACTTAAAAGCGTAACCGTTAATGCAGAAATATTTTTTTAGCCTGCTATGCCTTTGCGCTGCTACCTTGGTGGGAGCGCAGGAAAAAACTGCGCAAGACACTACGCGCCACAAGCTTTTGCCTACGGGCTTGCGCGTGGGCACAGATCTGATGGCCATTGCGCGCACCCAGGTACTCGATCGCTATGAAGGGTGGGAGGTGCATGCCGACATTGATTTTACGCGTTATTACCTGGCTGTGGATTATGGAACATGGCGCTCTGACTTTGCATTGGATAATGGATCGTACCAAAATGATGGCACCTACTTTCGCGTGGGTGCGGATGTTAATTTCTTATTGAAAGATCCAGACCGAAACATGGTTTTTCTCGGGGTGCGATACGCACGGTCTCAATTCAGCCATACAGCCAATTATAGCTTTGAAGACGCGGTATTTGGAGAAATAGATCAGACTGTAACCTCTGCCGATGCACAAGGAGCCTGGAGGGAAATAACTGGTGGACTGCGTGTAAAAATCTGGAAGTGGGTGTGGATGGGCTATACCGCCCGCTTCAAATTCGGCTTGAATACCAAGGGCGAAGGCGATCTAAAAGCTTACGATGTGCCGGGCTATGGGCGCACCATCAAACCCAACACCTGGGGGTTCAACTACCAGCTTTTTCTGCGCATTCCCGTAAGAAAAGAGAAGTAGAATACTTTCTGTAACTTCAACTCAGTATTGAGATCAAAAACAATACTCTTATTAGCAATTAGCCTGTTGTGGATTTTATTGTCGTGGTTGGCGGCAACTGTTGCCGAAAAACGTGGCCACGATTTCTGGACCGTGTTTGTGATAGCTATGCTGATTTCTCCGCTGTTTTTGGCCCCGCGCTGGTTTCGCACCAGGCAGCGGCAGCGGGCTTAGCTTCGCTTCAGTTGTTGCGCTGAAACAAGGAGTCTACAAACTCCATTTTATTAAATACCTGCAAGTCTTCTACCTTCTCGCCTACGCCCACATATTTTACGGGTATTTTAAACTCATCTGAAATGCCAATTACCACGCCACCCTTTGCGGTGCCATCCAGTTTGGTAATGGTTAGGCAGGTAACATCGGTGGCTTTGGTAAATTCGCGGGCTTGTATCAACGCATTCTGGCCCGTGCTGCCATCCAGCACCAGCATTACATCGTGCGGGGCATCGGGAATTACCTTTTGAATAACTCTTTTGATTTTAGAGAGCTCTGCCATCAGGTTGGTTTTGGTGTGCAGACGTCCGGCCGTATCGATAATAATAATATCTGCGTTTTGCTTTACGCCCTCTTGCACCGCCTCGAAAGCAACTGCCGAGGGATCGGTATTCATACCTTTGGCCACCACGGGCACGCCTACCCGCTCACCCCACAGCTTCAACTGGTCTACCGCTGCGGCCCGAAAGGTATCGGCTGCGCCCAGCAATACTTTCTTCCCCTTCTTTTTAAACTGGGCCGACAGTTTGCCGATGGTGGTGGTTTTGCCCACCCCATTTACACCTACTACCAGAAGCACATAGGGTTTCTTATCAGCAGGGGTATCAAAATCGGGTATGTCTTTGGTTTCATTTTCGGAAAGCAGGGCGGCAATTTCCTCCTTCAGAATCCGGTCTAATTCGTCTGTACCCACGTACTTATCGCGAGCTACGCGCTGTTGTATGCGGTCAATAATTTTCAACGTGGTTTCTATGCCTACGTCCGAGCTTACCAATACTTCTTCCAACTGGTCTAAAACCTCATCGTCTACTTTCGATTTGCCCACAATGGCTTTCGAAAGCTTGGAAAAAAAACTCTCCTTCGACTTTTGCAAGCCCTGGTCTAGCGACTGTTTCTTTTCCTTGGAGAACAAACCAAACATGGGGTAATCTGTTTAGTGGCAAATAACAAAAAAAGTCCCATTCGGGACTTTCACTCTCTTACAATCTGGACAGGAATTACTTCTTAGCCAGCGTATCCTTCACCAGGTCGGCAGGAACAATCTCTTCTTTAAAGGTATAAGCACCGGTCTTTTCAGACTTTACGGCACGAATCACCTTGGCGAAGTTTTTACCATCGCCTTTCTTCAGGGTAGCAACTACTTTCTTTGCCATGGTTATTTAATTTCTTTGTGTAGCGTGTATTTTTTCATGATGGGATTGTACTTCTTCAGTTCAATCCGCTCCGTAGTGTTTTTACGGTTTTTGGTGGTGATGTAGCGGCTCATGCCGGGAAGGCCAGAGGTTTTGTGCTCTGTGCATTCCAAAATCACTTGTATCCGGTTGCCTTTCTTTGCCATGATGCGTTGATCTTTATACTGTTAAACGGCCATTCCTTTTTGACGGGCTTCCTTCAAAACGGCTGAAATACCCTTGGCATTAATGGTTTTAATGGCTTTGGTAGAAAGCTTCAAAGTAATCCACTTGTTTTCTTCGGGAATGAAGAAACGCTTGGTCTGAAGATTAGGGTAAAACCTGCGCTTCGTCTTGTTGTTTGCGTGCGAAACGTTGTTCCCCACCTGTGGGCGCTTTCCGGTTATTTCACAAACTCGTGCCATATCTCTTAAAAATTTTAGACCCTTTCCAAAAAGGGACTGCAAATATCGGGAAAACGACCGCAATTATCCAAAATGATCGATGAAATATTCGATAAACCTCAGATACCCTGCCCAATAGCCCATTTGCTATCATTTTTTGCTTATTTGAGGTCTGAACCACCTAAACTTATCGACTTATGAGGATTTCTTGGCGATCCGCATTCCTCCTGCTTTTTTTTGCCTTTCATATCAGTCACTCGCAAGATTTTGGCCGCGAAGGCAGCTCAGCTCGAATGAACAACCTTTCGGTTAAGGAGAAAGTACAGTTTATCAATAAAAATTTCTACGCGCTTTACAGTGCCGATTTCAAAAATGCTGAGGAGTTGGCGTCATGGGCCAGCCAAACGGCTGCCGATAGCTTGTGGATGGAGGAAGAAGCTTATGCCCAAAAAAACTGGGGGCTAGTCCTATATTTATCCGGAAGCTATGATCAGGTATTGCCACATTACCTGAAAAGCTTATCGCTTTTCGAACAATTGCAAAATCCAAAGGGGCTTGCGTACATTAATAACGAGATGGCAGTTTTTTATCACAAGCAGGCCGATCTTGAAAATGCCTATAAATGCTTGGATGCTTCAGAAAAAAATGCTCGCCTGGCTAATGATTTGGAAAGTCTTGGAACCAGTTTGGCCCATCGCGCTGCCTTTCTTACCAGGCGCGGTAAATACGAGGAGGCTATGCCGTTCATCCAAGAAGTTTATAAAATACGCTTACAAACTCAGGATAGTGTGGGCCTTGGCTACGTATTAATAGATTTATCTGAACTAGCGCTGCGCAAGAATGATCTCAATTCAGCCCTGGGCTATCTAGATCAATCGACAGAAATACGAAAAAGTATAGGCGACAAACAAGGGGTGGCAGTTAACATGGTTACAAAAGGCGAGGTATACCTAAGCGTTAATAAGCTGGAAGAGGCAATTACATGGCTAAAGAAAGGCCTCGCAGAGGCCCAGATTATTGGGTATACCGACTTAGCAAAATTTACCATGGGGGCCTTGTCTGATTCTTATGCCAAATTGAACGACTACAAATCGGCATTCAAATACAAAGAACAGTGGGCGGCTTTGAACGACAGCCTCTTTAATGTAGAGAGAACCAAAGTAATCCAGGAACTTCAAACCAAATACGAAACCGAGAAGAAAGAAAGTGAAATTCATCTGCTGAAGCAGGAAAACGAACTAAAGGAAGCCAGGTTGAAATTCAACCAGTTGGTAGTGGTGGCGTTGATAGTGTTGCTCAGTGCATTGGTGTGGTTGGGATATTTATTACGTAACCGCATGGCATTGAAGCAACGGGTGGCATTAGAAGAAACCAAAGCCGAATTACGGGCACAGCAGTTACAAGCTATCATTGCCTCGCAGGAAGAAGAACGCAGACGTTTTGCTGCCGATCTGCACGATGGGTTGGGTCAACTGATTTCAGCCGTGCGCCTCAACCTCTCCAAAGAAATTCCTGAGAAACGTTCCATCGGCCAGGCAGTGGAACTATTAAACGAAATGAATGGTGAGATAAGAAACATAGCATTTAACCTGATGCCACAGGTGTTGTTGAGGAGTGGATTGAAAGAAGCGTTGGATGAACTGGCCACCCGCGTCACCCGCATCGGCACCATTCGCATGCAGGTAAGTGCCTTCGATGTTCTGTCAATCGAAAACACTGAAAAGAAGGTGGCCCTCTATCGTGTTTGCCAGGAGTGGATCAACAACGTGCTGAAATACAGTGGCTGTACTTCCATACACTTGCAGCTGGTGCAACATCAGGATGAACTGGTGATAACCATAGAAGACGATGGAAACGGGTTCGATCAGGCTCAATTGCAGAAGGGCCAGGGCAATGGTTGGAAAAATATCCAATCGCGCCTGGCCATGATTCACGGCCAGTTAGAATTAGACACACAACCCGGTCGCAAAGGCACCACTGCCATTATTACCGTACCGCAGTCCATTGCCAAAGCGGCCTGATCAGTACCAGTACGGATGTCCGAATACCCTTATCGAGGTATTTTCGGCCCGAAAAAGGTCTGTTACCTTGGCAGAAAAAAGCGATGGAATACACGTTTCGCAATTCGGCCCGTGAAGAAGCGTGTACTGTTTCTTTGTCTGAATTAAGTCTAACCGTAAAACGGGGCAAAGAGGTGCGCGTGGTTCCTTACGCCAGCATAACCGGGGTGCAGATTGAACACAAAGGCACCCGGCTTTACAAAACACGGTTATTTCCCGAAGGTGGAAAACCGATAGAAATTTCCAACCGATTCAATAATGGTGTAGTGGAGGAAGACCACTCGCGGGCATATGCCACGTTTGTACGTGTTTTGCACTTTCACTTAAAAGACAAAAGCAAAGCTGGTTTCGTTTCAGGTAAGCGAAGCGCTCAGTTGGGCATGGAGGCCATGCTGGTTATTGTTTTTTCTTTTTCAATCTCCTTTGTGGCCGACTACCTGGGGCTCGCGTTTGTGCACCCGATTTTACAGGGTGTAATACTTTCTCTCTGTGCGGGTGCGTTTGTTTTGGTGGCTAACTTTAACCACTGGCCACGCCCTTATGCGCCTACCAATATTCCGCTAGATTTCCTTCCTTGAATTTTGCATCGAACCACCTGCAGCACCTAACTTTATCGGCTGTGGCCGCAAAAAAGATAAAGTTAGTTTTGGTAGATGACCACCACATCATCCTCGATGGGTTGGTGTCGTTGTTCGAACAAGATTCCGATTTTGAAGTATTGGCAGCCTTTCGCTCTGGCGAAGAGGCACTCGATTTTTTGAATAAGGATTTACCCCATGTTTTGTTAACCGATTACAGTCTGCCCGGAGTATCGGGGTTGGATTTCGTGAAGCACGTGCGCAAAAATCACACTTCTGTTAAAATAATTGTGCTCAGCATGCATGATGAGGCGCACATCATCAAACCCGTTTTAAAAGAAGGTGTGGAGGGATACTTGTTGAAGAACATTCAACACAGCGAACTGAAAAGCGCCATCCGCCATGTGGCGCAAGGGTTGCCTTACGTGAGCCCCGAGGTAACCAGGTTGCTGATGGAGGAAATGAACAAACCCAAGGAAGAACCCGAACTGCTTACAGAACGTGAGTTGGATGTACTGCGACTGATAGCCAAAGAATTCTCCAACAAAGAAATTGCAGATAAACTTTTTATCAGCGAGCGCACGGTAGAAACCCACCGGAAAAACATCTTCCGAAAAACCAAAACTGCCAGCCTGGTCGGGCTTATCAAATTTGCCTACGAGGCCAAACTCATCTGATTGTTTGTTGTGTACCCGGAACCTATCCGTACCGGTACGGATGCCAATTTCCGCAGTGGCGGGTATTGAGGCAGGCGTATAACCTGAAGACTTTTGTTTAGGCTTTAACCTAAACAAAATGATGAAAAAGATTTTTCTACTATTCACGGCCCTGTTGGTAGCAGCAGGCAGCCTCACCGCCCAGGAACTGGAACTGGAAAAAACCTACAAAATTTCGAGGGCATCTAAGCGCGGTACACTCGCGGGTTTAGATTACGACTACGTAGATAGAACCTACACCCTCACTTACTTCACCGGCCAGAAGCGAAACACTTTTAAGTACGAGCAGTATGTGTTCGATCACGACTTCAACCTGGTTAGCGATAACGAGTTTGAGGAGGAGGCCGAAAAAATGAAGAAGAAATTTAAGTGGTTCCGTTTCAAAGGCGAGGAATATGTGGTGCAAGGCAATACGGTTGAAAACAACATGATGGGCACGCTGGTGCTGCGCAAAAAACGCATTACCTACAAATACCAATTTCTTATGGGCGGTTACACACGCAGGGTAGAAGTGCTGGAGAAAGTGAAACCCAAAACCGATGATGGTAACAAGTTTACCCGCATGGACCACATGGAAGATGACATGACGGGCGACTTGTTTGTTTTGGCTTCGGTAAAAGCCAAGGTAAGTGCCAAAGGCAACGAAGATGTAGGCGAAATAAAATTGTTGAAGTTCGACAGCGACCTGAACATGACGAAGACAACCAGCATCGACTTCCAGCATTTTCAAACATTGGCTTTCTCACGCGCCATCGAGCGGCCTAACCCCGATGATGAAGAAGCGCCAGGCATTGCCGGCATGGTGTTCATCTTTGCACCCTCTAACCTAATGGGCAAAAAGCTGGCAGACCCCAATAACAACAACTTTACGTATGTACGCGTAGACGACCAGTGTAACATTGTAGAACGCTTTAACTTCAACAGCCCTGCCAGCTATTGGCGAATTGACGAAATGCTGGTGAATAATAATGATTTCTATTTCTATGGCCCCGCCATGGCTGGCCGCGATAAATATTTTAACGAAGGCGCTGGTTCGCGTTTTGGTGGAGGCGAAGTAAAATACAAAGCCGTTCAGTTAATGAAAGTATCTGGAGGAAAGATGGTTTATCTTACTGAGACGGATCTGGAGGAGTTTAAGTCTAAGCAAAAGTTCCCTCCCAGCCAGCGCAAAACGCCCGACTACAATGGCCGCGAGTCTGGCGTGCGTAGCTACAACTTTGCACCCAATGGGGACCTGATTATTCTTGGACAGAACTATGACAAGAATAAAGATGGCTTTATCAACAAATACGAAGATGTACTCGGTTTCCACTTCGATGCTAATGGAAAACTGCGCGCACAGTATGGACTGGATACGAAGGAAAAGGGCATCACCGTAGACTATAACTACACCAACGGCATAGGTTACTACACCGTAACAAAAATCACCACCGTGTATGCTTGCCCCCAGGCACTTATTCCAGGTAAAGGCGATGACATGTTTTGGATTTTGCAAGAAGTGAAAGGTCAATCATCGCACGGAAAGTTGTTGACTTACCCACGCATGGGTAAAATCAACATGAAAGATAATTCCGTTACCGACTTGAAATCATTTGGGAAGGGCGAGGGCTATTACCTCGACCCGAAGTATCCGTTCCTGGAAACGGAAGAAGCAGAGAAAGTGGTGTTCTTTGGTGCTGATAAAGGAGGTCGCGAATTGTGGTTTGCCCGTGTAGCACTAAAATAATACACCAAGAATAAAGACCTATCAGATTTGTTTAGGTTGGCTTGGTTAGAGGCTGTCTCAAAAGTTATAATGTTTACGTCTTTCTGAGCGTTAGCGAAGAATCTCTTTTAAAATTCTAATTTTAGAGATGTTTCGCTGACGCTCAACATGACGAGAAAACTTTTGAGACAGCCTCTTCCTTTTATTAAGCGACCAGTAAGCGCAGATGTTCAATAGTCAACTCAGTAAAATCCGAAATCACCAGGTCAGTATGACGTAGCTCATCGGCCGAGTGCGTGGTGGTAATGCCAATTACTTTAGAGCCTGCAGCTTTGCCCGCTTCAACCCCAGAAAGAGAATCTTCTATTACAATACATTGCGCATTGGGTAACCCAAGCGCCTGGGCTGCTTTCAGGTAGATTTCCGGATGTGGTTTACCGTGCGTTACAAACGTATCGTTAAGTATTGTGTTGAAGTATTTTCCTGTGCCCGTTTTAGATAGCGTAAAGTCAACATTGCTTTGGGGTGCGGAGGTGCCAATAGCACGGGCAACGTTATATTGATCTAACAAGTCAAGAAACGAAATAAGCCCCTTAACAGGCTGTATGTCATTTTTGAAAAGCTCGCGATACAGTTGTTCTTTTTCTTCTGCAAATTGTTGTAACTGCCCCTCGGGCAAAACACCAAAAACGTTGGTGATCCATTCCTTGTTGGTGCGGCCGTAAATTTTTTCGCGTAGTTGTGCTTCTGTAAGTGCGTGGCCATACTTTGCGCAGAACTGTTGTAGCGCAATTTTGTGGAAGGGATTGCTGTCAACAATCACCCCGTCCATGTCAAAAATAACAGCGAAAGAATTCATGGTATTTTTTGCGAATCAGGGCGCAAACATAAACCAAAAAAGAGAAGCCCGTAGTATTACTGAATGATAAACTTTAAGGCTAGCGATTTGCCTGCATGGGTGAAGCGGGCTATGTAAAGCCCAGCAGCCATATTTTGTAAAGCCAGCGGGTAGATTTGGTTAGCTGGGATAAAAAGTGGTTCCGACATTTTTTGACCTAAAACAGAATAGACTTGAAGCAAAACATTTCTGTCTGCCCTGATCGACAGGTTTTCGCCTTTGCCCAACGGATTAGGAAATAGTTGAACAACCGGATCGGGCGGTAATTCTTTGCCTTCATTATTTTTTAAAATCTGAACACCACCTGCCACATTGCCCACCACAATAGCGGGTTTATCGCTGTTGAACAGATTAACTATTGTTGGCATGGCGCGTGCACCTAACGCATGCCCTTCGTAAGCCTCTGTTACTGTGTTGTAAAAAACCTCTGTTACCGGAATGGATAGCGATGGGTTATAATTTCTGAAATCGCCAATAATGCTTAACCTCCCTAACTGATCGGCCATTACCAGATCACCACGTCCGTCAGCATCCAGATCTGATATTGCCAGCGCGGGCGTTTGCCGCGATGTACTTTGGCTCAATCCCAGGTAGGCGTTACTTTCCTGCACCAGATTAAACTGCCCCAAGGGTGCCTGGTTGCGGTAGTAGTGTACCGCTCCATTTGAAGTGCCCACCAGCACATCGGGACTGCCATCCTGATCAATATCGGCTATGGTTGCATTCTCTGTTTGCCCAATGCGGAAATTGGTATTGACCAATTGCGCAAGAGAAACCTGCAGTCCATTATCTGCCATGTTGGACAAATAGTAAAGCGATGTAAAACCACGTTGCAAATCGGTAGCGGTAAACGCCAGGTCTATCCGGCTGTCGCCATTCATATCGGCAAACTGTGGCTTCAGGTTGTAAAAGTTGCCAAACCGAAGAAATCCAAAATCGTCATCTCGTAGTTGAAAAGAAGGCTGTGCGGATGTACCGACATTCTCAAAAAAATAGATGCCTGCCCTGAAGGCAGCATCGGCATAGTGGCCAATAAACAGGTCTTCATCACCATCGCCATCGGCATCGGTAAAGGCAGGTACGCTGTAATCGCCCACATCAATCATTTGTCCTTGCAGAAAATTGTCTTGTGTAAAAGTGAAGTTGGGCACTTGGTTGGTGCCGGTGTTTTTATATAACCAGGCTGAGCGAACAAAATTAGTGTTGGTGAAAGTGCGCGCATACAGATTAGGCGATGCTAGTAGGTCTAGCTTTCCATCAAAATCTACATCTTCCAGAAACGGTGCCGGAAACTGGAAAGCGGTTAGGGTAGGAGGAGGGAACGGGGTGGCCGCGGTCATCAACGGATTGTCTTTGGTGCCTTGGTTGGTGAGTAGAAATATTCTGCCGCATTCTTCTTCTGTGAATAAGATCTCTTTGTCGCCATCGTTGTCAACATCTAGCGTAAGCAGGGTTTTGCCACCTGCATGTTCGGTACGTCCACCACTGGTGGGGCAGGCTGTGCCAAAGGCAAACAGGCCGCAGCTGCACTCTTCAAAGCCTCCGTAGCTTTGGGTTACGCGTTCCAGTTGCAGCGAATCGCAAGTGCCGGTGCGCTCCATACTCAGGTTCTTGTGCCACTCTACCGTTCCTGCTCCTATAAAGCGTACATTCAGAATGTCTAAGTCGCCATCGCCATCCACATCGTCAATGGCGGGTATGTCGCTTTGATTTACCTTCAGGTTAATGTTGCCGCTAAAGCCCTTGGTGAGGAGAGGAAACCCCGGATTATAAATTCGCCACGAAAGCGGCTGGCCGGGTGTGGTGGTATTTACAAAAACCTGTATGCCAAAAGGATCGCTGGTGAAAATGTCTTTTCGGCCATCGCAGTCAAAGTCACGCAACAGCATCCAGTGTGTTATCTGTGAAGGAAACTGTGTTTCATATTCCGGGGCATAAACATACCTGTTTTCTTGCCGCAGGAAAGTTTGCAACCTGCTGGCGGTGCGATCGTACACAACCAGGTCGGCTTGGTTGTCGCCATTCAAATCGATGGTGTTAAATTGTGCCGAATTCAATCCTCCGGCCCAGGCCAGTGACAATGAGCCAATGGTATTTTCCACAGGAATGCTCTGATCGAAGGTGTAAGTAAACTGAGCTTGGGCAACGCTGCCTATCAACACCAGAAAAATTACACCTAAGCGCTGCATGAAAAATAGTTGTTTAAATACTAACACCAACGTTCCACCGACTGTTATCTTGCCTGCAAGATAGTTTTGTTGATTGTGTTCTTATGACTGCCGACATTAATTTTCTGTACTCAAAATATCTGGAATCGGGGAAAGTTTCTACCGATACACGACAAATCACCCCCGGTTCGGTATTTTTTGCGCTGCGTGGGCCTTCGTTTAATGCCAATTTGTTTGCGGCTGAAGCTTTGGCCAAGGGCGCATCGCTGGCCGTGGTAGACGATGCCCAATTTGCCAACGATGCACGCTGCATGCTGGTGCCCGATGTGCTTACTACTTTACAAGATTTGGCCCGCCACCATCGTGCACAACTGGGTATACCCGTAATTGGTTTAACCGGGTCGAACGGAAAAACCACCAGCAAAGAATTGGTGAGTGCGGTGCTGAGCAAAAAATATAAAACTTTTGCCACCCGTGGCAACCTGAACAACCATATTGGTGTGCCACTTACTATTTTATCAATAGGCAAAACCCATGAAATGGCGGTTGTTGAAATGGGTGCCAACCACGTGGGCGAAATAGCGTTGCTAAGTTCCATTTCTCAACCAACGCATGGCTTTATCACCAACATCGGCAAAGCACATATAGGCACTTTTGGTGGTTTCGAAAACATCATTCGGGGCAAGACGGAACTGTACAAGCATCTGCTTAAGAATTCAGGAACCGTTTTCCTCAACTCGCAAAATGCCATTCTCGCGAAAGCGGCCAGCGAATTTAACGCTCCGGTGCTCTACCCGGCAGAAGGGAACTATTACCACTGCAGGTTGCTGGATAGCCAGCCGTTGCTGAAGGTAATGGCAGAGAATGGGGCCGTGCTGCAAACCCAAATGGTGGGTGCTTATAATTTCGAGAATGTGGCAGTGGCTTTGTGCATAGGGAAATATTTTGGTGTGCCTGCTGCCGATGCAAACAGTGCCGTTGAAGAATACGTGCCCGGCAACATGCGTTCGCAGATAATTAAAAGGGGCACCAATACCATTTTGCTAGATGCCTACAATGCCAACCCCAGTTCTATGGAGGCGGCCATTGTCAACTTGAGTGCTATGGCGGGCAGAAAAGTGGCGATACTGGGCGATATGTACGAATTGGAAGATGAAGCCGAACGCGAACACCAGCGCATAGGTGAATTGCTTGCACAGAAAAAGATAGACCAGGCATTTTTGTGTGGGCCACTGATGGCCGCAGCGCGTGCCACTTTTCCGCAAGGCGTGTTTTTTAATGATAAACAAAAGTTGATGGACTATTTGAAAAAGAACCCTATTCAGCAGGCAGCCGTATTGATAAAAGCCTCGCGTGGCATGGCGCTGGAGCAGGTGCTTGATGTGCTTTGAATTTTGCAACTTCACAAATCTATACCTATGGACTTCAACCAGGTGCTTACTTTTTTAACGCGGCTTGGCAAAAACAACAACCGCGATTGGTTCGAAAAAAACAAAGGCGACTATCTGCAAGCGAAAGAAAACTACGAGGCCTTTGTTGCTAAGTGGCTGGAAGAGTTGATAAAATTCAATCCTGAATTCGTGGGGCTCAATCCGAAGAAATTGGTGTTCAGAATATATCGCGATGTGCGCTTCAGCAAAGACAAAAGTCCGTACAAAATAAATATGGGAGCAGGTGTTTCTGCCAATGGAAAAATGGAACAGGAGCCTGGCTACTACCTGCACATTCAACCAGGCAATCAGAGTTTTCTCGCTGGCGGCATGTACATGCCTGAGCCTGGTAACCTCTCCAAAATAAGACAGGAGATTGATTACAATCCCGATGCCATTGTGAGAATCTTGAAAGACAAGAAGTTTAAAAAGTGGTACAGCGGACTCGACAATTTCGATCAGCTAAAAACAGTACCTAAAGGTTATGCTAAAGACCATCCGCACCTGGACTTACTAAAGCACAAGAGTTTTATTGTGTCGCATTATTTTTCCGACACGGAAGTGAAGGACAAAAAATTCTTGAAGCAGGTAACCGAGGCTGCACGGACATTGAAGCCACTCAACGATTTTTTGAAGGCAGCCATTGCTTAGATACCCATTGCCCTTTGCCCTAGCTGATGAGTTGGGCAGATAAATTGCACTTATTACTATGATTCAAAGAAAGGCATGGTCAATACGCCCGCACCAGCTTTCCTTCCATGTAGTTAACATAAGCCTTGTTGGCAACGCGTGTGCCTCCGCGCGTGGGGAAGTTGCCGGTAAAATACCAATCGCCTGAGTGATGGGGGATGGCTTTGTGCAGATTTTCTACCGTTTGAAAAACTACTTCCAGCTCCGCATTCATGCCGGTTGGGCGAACTATATCGGTAATTTTTTCTGAAATTTCTTCTGGCGTAAACTGATCGTACAAACGCTTCACGTAGTTTTCAGGGTTCTCTTCATTCAAAGCCCTCGTGCATTGCTCGTATACTTCGCCCAACAGGTAGTCTTTGCCTTGCTCTTTGATCAATTGAATCATGGCGCGGAACGCCACAAAGTCTCCCAGGCGACTCATATCTATACCATAGCAATCGGGGAAACGAATTTGCGGGGCGGAAGACACCACCACGATTTTCTTCGGCTGCAGCCGGTCGAGCATTTTCAGAATACTTTTTTCCAGCGTGGTGCCCCTCACAATAGAGTCGTCAATCACCACCAGGGTGTCTTTACCCTTATTCACTACCTCAAACGTGGTATCGTACACGTGGGCCACCATGTCATCGCGGTGGTTGTCGTCTGCAATGAAAGTACGCAACTTGGCATCTTTCAAAACAATTTTTTCAATGCGTGGCCTGAAGGAAAGGATTTCTTCAAGCGAATCGACCGAGGGCTTGCCCTCTAATATGATTTCCTTTTGTTTGCTGATGAGGTAATCTTCAATGCCAGCCATCATTCCCAGAAAAGCGGTTTCTGCCGTATTGGGAATGTAAGAGAAGACCGTGTTTTTCAGGTCGAAGTTGATGGCTTTCAAAATCTGTGGCACCAACAAACGGCCTAACTGTTTTCTTTCTTTATAAATCTGCGGATCGGTGCCGCGCGAGAAATAGATACGCTCGAAGCTGCACGATGTTTTTTCGAGGGGCTGCAGTACCTGGTGCTGACCATACTCTCCATTTTTATTGATGATGAGTGCATGCCCCGGCTTGATCTCTTCAATTTGTTCGTACTGTACATTGAAGGCCGTTTTAATGGCTGGTTTTTCCGAAGCCACTACTACCACCTCGTCATCGGCATAAAAATAAGCGGGTCGTATGCCGGATGGATCGCGAACAACAAATGCCGAGCCCGAGCCGGTAAGTCCTGCCATGGTGTATCCGCCATCGAAGTCTTTGCAGGCGCGCTTCAAAATGCGCTGCAAGTCCAGCTCGTTTTCAATAATCTCTGATATCTCGCTGTTGCTGTATTGGTCTTTGTATTTTTCGAACGTGGCCTGAACTTCTTCATCCAGAAAGTGGCCAATCTTTTCCATTACCGTAACGGTATCCACTTTTTCTTTTGGGTGCTGACCCAACTCAACAAGTATGTTGAACAGCTCGTCTACGTTGGTCATGTTGAAGTTGCCGGCCATTACCAGGTTGCGGCTGCGCCAGTTGTTTTGGCGTAAAAACGGATGTACGTTTTCAATACTGTTCAACCCGTGGGTGCCATAGCGCAGGTGGCCCAGCCACAATTCGCCTGTAAAGGCAACCTTCTCTTTCAGCCACTGTTCGTTTTTGAATTTCTCCTTGCCTTCTTTTTGAGCGTTTCTATACTTCTTCCCGATTTTCTTAAACAGGTGTGCTACGGGCTGGGCTTTTACCGACCGGTAGCGGCTAATGTATCTGAAACCCGGTTTTTGATCTATTTTGATGTTGGCTACCCCTGCACCGTCTTGTCCGCGGTTGTGCTGCTTCTCCATGAGTATGTACATCTTGTTCATGGCGAAGGCGGTGCCATACTTCTCGATATAATACTGGAGGGGCTTGCGCAGGCGTATCAGGGCTATGCCGCACTCGTGAAGTATTTGGTCGCTCATGGTGTGGTCGCTAAAGCACAAAGTTAACCTTATTCACCCAACCCATCAAAAGTCCGGGATGGAAGAAAAGGTACAATAGCATGATAACCAAAATCAGCGCTAAAAGATTTGCGGCCAGCGAACTTTGTTTGGGAACGTTTCCCCCCTGGGCTTTCTGAATAAACAGGGAATAGGGCAATTTAAGATAGAAGAACAGCGAGGTTACGGTGGTGAGCAGCCCCACACCAAAGAGGAGGGCGTAAAAAATTTGTTCCGTTTCGCGGAATTTTTGCCACAAAGCGGTGAACACAAACAGTTTGGCCATGAAGCCTGCTGCGGGAGGCAGGCCCACCAGCGACACCAACCCTATTGTAAGGCATACCGATGGAAACAGCAGCGATACGCCTTTACCTGCCAGCGATGAGAACTGAGTGGTAAGAAAAGCATCTTCTACTTGCCGTATGCCCAGAAAGGCAACAAAGTTCATTACCACCAGAACGGAAGCATAAAACAGCGCCATCCGATAGCCTTCGGGCGATAGGGTTGCTACCGCTGCCAGCAACAGACCTGCTTGCGCGATGGACGAGTAGGCCATCATCCGTTTGATGTTAGTTTGGGCCAAGGCGCCCAGATTACCCACCAAAAACGAAAGCAATGCAATGACCCCAACCACTAACGACCAATCTATACCTGACTGACCAAAAAGTTGTAGCGACACTACAAAGCGCGCCAATATGCCCACGCCTGCCAACTTAGGAACTACCGAAAAGAAGGCCACCAGTGGGGTGGGCGATGCTTCGTACACATCGGGTGCCCAAAAGTGAAAGGGTGCAGCTGCCACTTTGAAAAGAAATCCTACCAAAGTGAGCAGACCACCTATCCAAAATAGAGGCGATGGCTGGCGCACCAAGTTTTCTACAAACGCAGTGGAGGTAAAATCGAGCGAACCGCTCAACCCGAAAAGATAAGACATGCCAAAGACCATAATGGCCGTGGCCGCACTGCCATATAAAAAATATTTCCATGCAGCTTCTGCGCTTCTTTTGCCCGGGGTAAGCCCCGTAGCCAAAACATAAGAGGGCAAGGAAATGAGTTCCAGAGAAAGCAACAGCACGATGAAATTCGAACTCATCAGCAAAGCGTGTGCACCCAGCAGCACTGATAATAACAACAGGTAATATTCAGCGCTTCGCTTGCGTGTGTTGTCTATCAGCAGGGTAAAAAGTGTGCCAATACAAGCCAGCATTTTGAAGTACGATGCAAAAGAACTTTGTGTAAACGCACCGTTAAAAAGATGGATGTTTTCTTGCGGCCATGTTGATAGCGTGGCGGCAGCAGATGTTCCAATGGCTACCATCGCAATGAAATAGTTTACGCTGCCAGCGGCTTTCCGCACCAGCGCCACAGCCAGCAATACAACCATGCCAATCAGCAGCAGCCATTCAGCAGCCATCAGGCCCACACTTTGTTGAATATCCAGAAGTTGCTGGTGTGTGGTATTCACGTACTTCGATTATTGAGGTTGTATGAATGACTGGAGTGTTGTGGCCAGCCCATTGGCAAACGAAGCCAGATAGTTAATTAAGATCTGAGGGAAGACCCCTAACACAAAAATCAGCAGAGCCAATAGCACACACATGCCGCGCTCGCGCATGGTCAGGTCATGCAATGACCCGTCTGCTTTCTGGGCAAATGCGCCAAAGAACATGCGTTGTATCAACCACAGGCAATAGGCGGCACTTAATATCAACCCGGTTAGCGCTACACCCGTAATCCACACAGGAACCGATGGCGACCGGAAGGCGCCCATAAACACCATTACCTCGCCAATAAATCCACTGAAACCGGGAAGCCCCATGGTGGCCAGGAAAGCCACTAAAACAATTCCGGTATAGAAGGGCATTTTGCCGGCCAGTCCTGAATAGTTACTGATGTGCCGATCGTGGGTGCGATCGTACAAAACACCGGCAATGAGAAATAATAATGCAGAGATCAACCCATGGCTGGTAAGTTGAAACAAGGCTCCATGAAGCGCTTCGGTGGTGGCTGCTGCCAAACCCAATAAGACAAAGCCCATGTGCGATACCGAAGAGTAAGCGATCAAACGTTTGATGTCTTTGGCAGCCAAAGCATTCAATGCGCCATATACGATGGATAGCGCCCCCATGCCTGCCACTAATGTGCTGAAATAAACGGCTGCATCGGGAAACAACGGATAGGCCATACGCAACAAGCCATAGGCGCCAATTTTAAGAAGCAAAGCCGCGAGGATGACGGAAATAGGTGTGGAGGCCTCCACGTGTGCATCGGGCAGCCACGTGTGCAACGGCACCGCTGGCAATTTGATGGCAAACCCAATCAGCAACAAAAGAAACGCCCAATAGCGGGCCGAGTAGCCTGACAGCGTCCACTGGTTATCAGGATGCAAAATGCTTCCTGGCTCAAGGCTTCCTGGCTCCCACAATTCCAACAAACTAAAGGTGTGTAAAACTGTACCGTCAGTTTGCACACCTGACGAAAGGTATAGGCCGATGATGACTATCAATATAAGGATAGAACCCAGCAGCGTGTAGAGAAAGAATTTAATAGACGCATACTCTCGCCTGGGGCCGCCCCATATGCCGATCAGGAAATACATGGGCAACAACATGAACTCGAAGAACAAATAGAAAAGCAGCATGTCGAGGGCTGCGAAACTTCCTATTACCGAGGCGTTGAGAATGAGCAGCAACACAAAGTAGCCGCGCGATTGTTGCGTAACCTTCCAGGATGACACTACGGCAATGCTCATCACCACCACTGCAAGGGCCACCAACGGAACGCTGAGCCCATCTAAGCCTACCAGGTATTCCGCTTGCAGGGTGCCCCAGTCCCCAAGTGTAAGCGTGATCCATGGCTTTGCTTCCAGCAGTTGTATGCCGTCTACGGCAGGCTGGTAGACTTGCAGCACCCTGAACAAAACGAGTAGCTGCAATAGGCTTGCTGCAAGCGCCAGTAGGCGATAAGAGCCACTCCATTTGGAAGGTGCGATCAACACAAACGTAGCTGCCGTCAGGGGAATGAGAATAAGAAGCGATATCAGATAGTCATCCATCATTTCAGGAGCCAAAATAGAAAAATAACCAGCGCAATGACAGAACCAAGCACATAGGTCTGCAGTGTGCTGCCACCACTCCACCGCAAGAGATTACCGATACCGCGTAGTAGTGAAGCGATGCTGCCAACAGCGCCATCCACCACATGCCGGTCGAACCAGGCAAGCACGTAGGCCAACATTACCTTAATGATGGCGATGGCATGCAGGGCACGATCGATCCATTGGCGATCAATGCGAGCAACAGCGGTACTTGTTCGTAGCGTTCCGTTGTGTATGGTGTTATGATAGAATTGATCGAGCCACGGTTGATGATCTGCACTGAATGTGGCAAGCCTGCTTCGCAAAAGAAATTGAGCAGTTAACAAAGCAAGCACCACCCACACCACTGAGCCAAGGGAGACCAGGTAGTTACCAGAAAGTTCAACGCCCAACCCATCCAGCAACCAGTTTTCAGCACCGAACGGATTGAAACCCACGATCAGCCACACGCTGCCCATGGCCAACATCGCAACGGGAAAAAGCATTACCGCAGGCGTTGGATGAGACGGTGATGTCGACTCAGCCCGGGATTCTCCTGCAAAAACTAAATAGACCAACCGGTAGGTGTACAACACAGTAGCAAACGACACCGCAAAGAAAACTGCTACCCATATCCACGAAGCGCCTGATACACCTGATACCAGTTGCAACAGCAACACTTCTTTGGAAAGAAAACCTGAGAAAAACGGCATGCCTGCCAGGGCGGCCCCTGCAACAACAAAAGCCAGGAAGGTAGCGGGCAACTGCTTTCGCAATCCGCCCATGTAGCGTAGATTTTGTTCCTTGCCAGCCGGACTGATATGATGCATGTGGTGGATAACAATACCTGCTGCCAGAAACAAACAGGCTTTGAAGAAAGCGTGTGTAAACAAATGCAGCAAACTTCCGCTCCACGCTCCCGCACCAATTCCCATTACCATTAGCCCTAACTGCGACAAAGTGGAGTAAGCCAGTACTTTTTTGATGTCTGTTTGTCGCAAGGCGTACCAGGCGCCATAGATAGCTGTTAGCGCTCCCGTTGCGGCTATCACTATCAAAACTACTTCGGTGAAAAGAAAATGAACCCGTACCAACAAAAACACGCCAGCGGCTACCATGGTGGCTGCGTGTATCAATGCAGATACTGGTGTAGGCCCTTCCATGGCATCGGGTAGCCAGGTGAGCAAAGGAAATTGCGCGGATTTTCCGGCAACACCCAGTAAAATGCACAGCCCTATGGCCACCTGCCACTCGTTGTTTGTTAGAACTAACTTTTCAATCTCAGCCAAAGACAACGTACCGGCTTCAATCCACAGCAAACAAATGGCTACCAACAATCCGGCATCACCAATCCTGTTCATCACAAATGCTTTGGTGGCGGCAGCCGATGCTGCGGGGTGTTCGCGCCAATGACCAATTAATAAATAAGACGACAGACCGACTAGTTCCCAAAAGAAGAACATCTGCAAAAGATTTCCGGCAAGCACCAGGCCGAGCATCGAAAAAGTAAAAAAACCAAGCGCTGCAAAATACCTTCGGATGCCGGCATCGCCCACCATATAGCCCATTGAGTAGAGGTGAACAAAAAACGAAATGAGGGGCACTACAATCAGCATGATTAGGGTAACGGGTGTGAGTGCCAGCGAAAATTCTAACGCCTTTTCACCCAGGGTAAACCAATTCCACGAATAAATTATAGGCGGTTCACCCCAATGATTTGTAAAAACGACTAACGCGCCAAGTACACTAGTGAGTAGAAAGGCCACCGACAGCAAGGGTGATAGCCAGGCCCATCGCCTGCCAAGAGCAGCTGAGGCAATGGCAGATACCAACGGCAACAGCACGGTTAACGCAAGAGGCACATTATTGAAAGGCGCGTTCATTACTTCTCGTGCAGTTCTTTGATTTGATCGGGTAGCGAGGTTTGGTAGTAGTGGTAGACGCGCAACACCAACGCAATACCTACAGCTGCTTCACAAACCGCTACTAAAATCACAAACAAAGCAAACATTTGTCCATTCAACGAGTTTGCATGAAGGGTATTGAATGCAACCAGGTTTACATTAGCGCCATTCAGCATTAATTCAAGGCCCATCAGCATCATGATGAGGTTGCGCCTGGTAACCAGAATTACCAAACCTGCGGCAAAGAGGAAAGCTCCGAGGTAAAGCGCATGGGTTATCATATCATCATGATTTCGGTGAGTAAGTGGCGGCCAGTGCGGCACTGATCATGCTGATCAATAACAGAATGCCCCCCAATTCGAATGGAGCCACCTGGTAGGTTACCAGTTCAACGCCCCATTGCCGCATAGTTGTAGCGGTGTTAGTTTCAGCAAAAGGCCAATGGGTGGTACTTAAAGCAAAGGCCAGCAATCCGAACAATCCGAACCCTGCCAATAAACCTGTTAAGAAGTTACTTCTGCCCACCTGTGGCGTTTGTCCGGTGGTGCGCAGCGTTATCATAATGCCAAAGATCATTAGCACCAACACACCACCTGCATACACCATAATCTGGGCTACCGCCAGAAATTCGGCCTGCAGCAATATAAACACGCCCCCTACAGCCAGCAGGCAGGCAATCAGTAATAAAGCGGCATGTAGAATATTTTTTACTACCATCAGGCCAATGGCGCTAAGGGCAGCCGTTATGCAGAGAAAATAAAAGAAGAAGCTGGTCATGCCTGTGTAGATCCGGGCGGTTTGATGCGTGGCTTAAACACAGGTTTGGCAGCTGCGGGCGTTGTGCTGGGCGCAGGTGTTTCGGGCTGGCTGGAGGTAACGGGCGCTGCCTTTGTTTTTTGGTGACTTTCCCACTCCTGCTTTTTCTCTTCGATCGTGGCAAGGGAAAGATTGCCAAACGCGAAGTTGTGCTCGGCAATATTGGTTACCGTATAATCGTACTTGGGTGTCATGGTGAGGCATTCGGTGGGGCACACGGTGGTGCACAGTCCGCAGAAACAGCACTTGGCCATGTCAATATCGAAGCGTGCGGCATAGATACGCTTGGAGGTGCCATCTGATGTCTTCCCAAATTCAGCAGGCGATTTGATGGGCTCAATGTCGATACAATTAACCGGGCATATCTTGGCGCACTTATCGCACACTATACAATCGTCTATTTCATTGTGTAGTTGGTAACGGCCGTTATCGGGAACGGGTATGCTTTCGTGAGGAAAAGTAATGGTGGCAATGCCTTGCTGCCCTTCGAAGTAACCTGGTTTGGTAATGTCTGTTGCGGTTTTGCTTCTGCGCGCGCGTAGCATATGGCGAAAGGTAAGCGTAAGCCCAGTTGCCAGTGTGGTGGCTGCCGATACGATGTTGCCCCAGTAGTTGCCTAAACGCATTGCCATCAACAACAAAAATAGGCGGAAACAGGTTACCGCTGTCAGTAAATAATCGGGATTTTAAGAAGGGTTAATCGAAAATCAAGCCTGCTTCACCGTAAAATAGAAGGTGCTGCCTTTGCCCGGTTCACTTTCCAGCCAGATGGTGCCTCCGTTCTTTTCAACAAATTCCTTGCAAAGAATAAGTCCCAACCCAGTGCCTTTTTCGTTGGCAGTGCCTCGTGTGCTATAGCCGCTTGTTTTCTCGAAAAGAATGCTTTGAACTTCGGGTGCAATGCCCACACCATTGTCGGCCACGGATACTACGATCATGCCATTTTCAGGTCGGGCCGCAACTTTAATTGAACCACCCGCATCCGTGAACTTGATGCCATTGAGAATGAGGTTGCGGAAAACCAGATTCACCATGTTGGTGTCGGCTTTGGCGAAAGTGCCCGGGTTAATTTCATTGATCATCTGAATGTCCTTCAGATGCAGTGAACTCAGCAAACGGAAGTTTTCATCTACCATCGGCCGTAGGTCTACACGGTCTTCCTGAATTTTCAGCTTATCCATCTGCAACAAAGTCCAGTCGAGCAGGTTATTGATAAGCGTTTTAGTGTGGTTAAATTGAATGCGTAGCTCTTTGGTAAGTTGGGCAAACTCATCTGCCGTTAGCTGTTTTTTGTCGGCCATGTCCAGTATGGCAGCCAATGCATTCATGGGCGAGCGTAAATCGTGCGAGATGATGGAGAAAAATTTGTCTTTCACCTGGTTTAGCTGTTCCAACTCCAGGCTTCGTCTTTTTATTTCTTCCTGGTGCTCCAACAGCAGCTTGTTGATTCTGATTCTTCGCTGGCCACTACGGTAAACGGTAAAGAGCAAAATAGCGGTAAGGGCAAACACCACCACGAAAATATTTCGAATAAACTCCTGCCGCTTCAATTCGCTTGCCTGCTGGGCTTGTGTTTGGCTGAGCAGCGCTATCTCGCTGTCTTTGTTTTCTGTTTCAAACCGCAATTGATTTTGGAAAAGCTTCTCCATAGTTTTTTGGCTATAGGCGCTGTCTTCCATGGTTTTGAATTGCTTGTAGTAGGCCAGGGCGCTTTTGAGATTGTTTTCGCGTTCCGCCAGGCGACTCAATAAATCGTAGCAGCGTATCTCTAATCGATAGGCATTTACCTGCTGGGCCATTGCGAGGCTTTGCTGTACCAGCGCCTGCGCATCTTTAAATTTACCTTGTGCCATAAACACCTCGGCCTTCCCCAATTGCGAATCGGCCAAGCCATATTCGTGGGCGTTATTTTTGTGTAGCTGTTGTGTAGAATCGTAGTAGGCCAGCGCTTTTTCATATTGGCCCCGGGCAAAGGCCAACTTGGCCAATTTTGACAGGGTGCGTGGCTCCACAATCTGAATCTTGCGTTCTCTAACCACCTTCAGGGCTTTCATCAGGTTTTCCTCCGCCAGCGCGTATTCCTTTCTTCGCAGATATACATCGCCCGATTCATCGTAAAGGTAGGCCAGCCCATCTTCATCGTTCAGCTTTTCGCCAATCGATCGGGCAGTTTTGTAGTGATTCAACGCAATATCGTACTGGCCCATTTCTTTGAAGACTGATCCCACGTTGTGAATAGCGAAATTCATTTTCATGGAATCGTTAATGGCCTTGGCTACTCTGAAAGATTGTGTAAAGTAGTAGTAGGCCTCATCGTACTGGCCCATATCCAGGTAATCGTTGCCCAGAAAGTTTAGAATCTCTGCGATGCCGGCACTGTCTTTGGCCTCCATGGCATAGGTAAGATTCTGGTTATCAATTTTCATGGCAGTACTGAAATCGCCAGTTTGTGCCGAGAGCAGACCCATTTGCCGGAAGGTGGTTTTTACTGCCCAATATTGCTTATACTGTTCGGCCAACTGTTGTGCTTGTGTGGCATACTCCAGGGCCTTGGCGTAGCTGTTGTATTGATGGGCTTCCGAAAGTGCAATGAGCAGCTTTATCTTCACCGAATCGGAAGAGGCTTCCAACAGTTGTTGCTCCAACCGTTCAACGTTGGGGGCCTGCGCAAACGCTTGAGAACCAAGTAACCACGCGAGGCATAAGAATAACGGTTTGATAATTTTACCCATTACGAAAGCGATAATTTCCAAAATCCTACGATTATAACCAATATTAATGCAACCGGAGTTAAATATTTCCAACTTAAGCTCATTAGTTGGTCTATACGCACACGTGGGTAGGTCCATCGTACCCATATCTGAATAGCAACTAAAATCAAACCTTTGGTGGTTAGCCAGATAACACCCCAGAAGCCTCCGGTAGTCCACTCGGCCAAGGTAAAGGTGCCCAGGTTGGGCAGGGGGCTATTCCAGCTTCCAAAGAACAGAACAGCTCCTAATAAACTCACCAGCAACATCATGGCATATTCGGCCAGCATGATAATGGCCCAGCGAAAGCCTGCATATTCTGTTTGATAACCTGCCACCAGTTCTGACTCAGCCTCGGGCAAATCGAAAGGTGCGCGGTTGCTTTCTGATAAGGATGAGATGAAAAAAATAATCCACACCAAAAACAACAGGGGCATTTGAAAGGCATACCAGGCCAGCACGCCACCCACCTGGGTTACCTCCAGGCTTTTGATGCCGAAGAAATAAATGGGTAAGGGTGAGAGAATACCCTGTTGCTGCGAAATAACCTGAAGGTCTAAGCTTTGCGCGAAGATCACCACGCACAAAACAGACAAGCCTAAAGGCACCTCGTATGAAATAATTTGCGCGGCCGCCCGAAATGCACCCAACGTACTGTATTTATTCCCGGACGACCACCCCGCAACCAGCAACCCGATGACATCTAGCGAAATAACGGCCAGCAAAAAAAACACGCCTGTTGGCAATGCGGCACCACCCCAACTCGGCCCAAGGGGCACTACAGCAAAGCCCATAAAAATGGTGATGAAGATGAAGAGGGGAGCGGCCTTGAACAGATAGCGGCTGGCACCCGTGGGCACAATGTCTTCTTTTTGCAACAGCTTCAGCAGGTCGGCTACGGTTTGCAGCGTACCATAATAGCCCACTTCCATGGGGCCGAGTCTGTCCTGCATAAAGGCAGAAATTTTTCGCTCGGCATAAACCGCCAGAATGGTATAAGCAACCAGAAAGGGAAGAATGTAAACCAGCGTGCTCACCATATGGTGTCAAAAATGGCTAATACTTTTGTAAAGGCCAGCCCCAAACGTGCAAAATACGCCTGCTTATTGCCAGAGCCGGTGCTGCTCCAAGTGCAATTGCTCGCCAAAAAACAAGCGGGTGGCCGCCTCGAACGACTCTGTATAATCCGACACATAGAAATGGTGTTCGGGCCGGGGTTTACCATTGTTCAACAACCCATGTGCAAGCAGGTAATCTTTCAGGGCTTCGGCTACTACTACGGCCGAATCGAGTATGGGTATGGAGGGCTGGTAGAAACTGCCTATTTCTTTTTTTATCAATGGGTAGTGTGTGCAGGCCAAAATCAGTGCTTCGATGTTGGCCAATGCCGGGTCGGCCAGGTACTTGGCAATAATTTCGTGGCTGATTTGGTTGTGGATGAAGCCCTCTTCGATCATGGGTGCAAGCAAGGGCGTGGCTAGCGCATGCACGGTAATGTCTTTTCTTGCCTCCTGAATTTTGCGAGTGTAGACGCCTGACTGCACGGTGCGCTTGGTGCCAATCAGGCCTATGTTTTTCCCATCAAAATGGGATGATACCCAACCCACCATCGGGTCGATTACATTGATAATGTGTGCCTCTTTACGCACATATTCTTTTAACAGCTCGTAGGCGGCAGAGCTGGCCGAGTTGCACGCAATCACAATCACTTTGCAGCCTTTGCGCAGCAAGATGTCTGCGATTTTTATAGAGTAAGCTTGTATGGCTGCTTCTGACTTATCGCCATAAGGCAAATGCGCGGTGTCGCCAAAATAAATCATGGCTTCATGTGGCAGCAAGTCGCGGATGGCGTGGGCCACGGTAAGGCCACCAATGCCACTGTCGTAAATGCCGATGGGTTGTTGGGGAGTTGCCAAGCAGGTTGTGTGGCTCAAAACTAAAAAGGCGAACGTTACCGCCCGCCTTTTTAAGCAAAGAAATGTTTTGTCTACACGTTGTCCGACAGTTTGGCCAGCACCACTTCGCGTTGTTCGCGGTGGTTGCAATAGCTGCAACGGAAATGTTTCAGCAGCAAACCTGTTTCGGTATCGGTAGGTTTTTTCTCTACTTCTTCGTTGTAAATTTTCATAGTGAAGTAGCCGCATTCCGAACATTCTTCGGCATGTTCGTAGGCCATGTATTTTTCAATTTTTTTGTAGCCAGTTTTGTCATCAATCCATACATCGTAGTCTACCGAATGCACCTCGCTTCCTTCTTGTGCAATCTGGTCGGCCTCCAGGTGGTGGTCTTCTTCGTCTTCATTCAACTTGCGCATAATATTGCCATCGGGCGATATGCGTGGTTTGTTACGCAACTTGCGGAGGCGCTTTTCCAATACGCGCGGGTAGTATACGCGCACGGAGCTATCCAACAGGAAGTAAAGAATAATGGATAAACTGACAGTGATGAACACACGGACCCAAAACCAAAGCATACCGTGCAGCTCGATGCGGTGCGTAAAGATTGTGTTCATGAAAAGGAAACCTGCCAGGATAAAACAAATCACTGCATACCAGAAATACTGAACCTCGTGCAGGTTTACGTAGTCAAATTTTTTCTTGTAATCTTTGATCTGCAGCAGACGGAATTCGTGGTAGAGCAGGATCAGGATGCCCAACACAACAAACGCAGCCCCGCCCAGGGCAACGTATTGATCCCAGTGGGCAAACAATGCATTGTGAGATTCCATAAGGTTAAATAAGGCTTGTTTAGGTGGGGAGAAAGTTACGCAGTTTTTCCAATTCGAAGTCAAAATATCTGCCGTATTTGTAATATTGCAGCCACCATCAAAGTCACAAATTCGGATACGCTATGGCAAACAATCTGCTGAAAGGAAAGAAAGGAATCATTTTTGGGGCACTGGATGAGAATTCTATTGCCTGGAAAACCGCACTGAAAGTACATGAAGAGGGTGGCTCATTTACGCTTACCAACGCACCCATTGCCATGCGCATGGGCAAGATTAACGAGTTGGCCAAGCAGTGTAATGCCGAAGTAATTCCAGCTGACGCTACCTCCGAGCAAGATCTTACTAACCTCTTCACCAAATCGATGGAAGTATTGGGCGGAAAAATCGATTTTGTACTACACTCGATCGGGATGAGTCCCAACGTGCGCAAAGACCGCTCTTATGGCGACCTTAACTACGAATGGTTTTTGAAGACCCTCGATATTTCAGGTGTGTCTTTCCATAAGGTGATGCAAACGGCAGAGAAAACCGATGCCATGAACGAGTGGGGTTCCATTGTGGCCCTGAGCTACATTGCCGCACAGCGCACCTTCCCCGATTATTCAGACATGGCGCAAGCCAAGTCGGTGCTAGAGTCCATTGCACGCAGCTATGGCTATCGTTTTGGCAAGCTGAAGAAAGTTCGGGTAAACACCATTTCACAATCACCTACTAAAACAACGGCAGGCGCTGGCATTTCCGGCTTCGATGTATTTTTCGACTACGCCAGCATGATGTCGCCATTGGGCAACGCGAGCGGTGAAGATTGTGCCAACTACATTGTGCTGATGTTCTCAGACCTCAGTCGCATGGTTACCATGCAAAACCTGATGCACGATGGAGGCTTCTCCAGCACCGGTATTACCGAAGACCTGATAGCACGTTTAACCAAGTAAGCAATTGGCGGTTGCGCTGGGCAACAAGGTAAAGTAATGCGCCCTTATGGTTGTCTTTCCGCATTGTAAAATCAACCTGGGGTTGCAGGTACTCTTTAAACGACCTGACGGCTACCATGAGTTGAGCACGTGCTTCTACCCTGTGCCGTGGACGGACATTCTTGAAATTATTGAGGCGCCCGCTTTTCAGTTTACACAAACCGGTACCGACATACCGGGCAGCGCAGATGAAAACTTGTGTGTGAAGGCATACCGGCTATTGAGCAAAGAGTATGCGTTACCACCGGTGCATATTCATCTGCACAAAATAATACCCACTGGTGCCGGGCTAGGGGGCGGCTCTTCCGATGCTGCTTTTACACTCAAACTACTGAATGAAAAGTTTGCATTGAGGCTTTCGCTGTTGCAGTTGCAGCAATATGCAGCCACATTGGGCAGCGATTGCGCTTTTTTTCTTCACACAAAACCCATGTGGGGAAGCGGGCGCGGTGAAGTGCTGACTGAGGCACCGGTTTCGTTGAAAGGGAAATACCTTGTGCTGGTTAAACCAGATGTGCATGTGTCAACGGCAGCGGCTTATGCAGGGATACAGCCTGCCGTGCCGGGCAGGCGGGTTGAACAACTGCTCACCGAACTTGGCGTGGAAGATTGGAAGCATGTGTTGGTTAACGATTTTGAAAAAATAGTATTTCCAGCCTTTACTGAGATAGAGCCAATCAAAAACGCATTGTACCGCCACGGTGCCATTTATGCAAGCATGAGCGGTTCAGGCGCTGCGGTTTTTGGTTTGTTCGATCGTGAAGTTTCACTGCACCATTTTTTCCCTTCGGCTACCTGCTGGTCGGGTTACCTAACTGTTTGATGAACTTTCAATCTTGGGGAAAGTGGTATTGAACCGCTTCTTCAGGTAAGGATAAGCCGCCACGGCCGAAAGAATGACTGCCGTGCCGATGTAAAAAGTAATGTCCATCACCTCTTGCTGACCGAAAACAAGCAAAGCCAATATGATGCCATACACGGGCTCAAGGTTAAGGGTAAGCTGGATAAAAAACACCGATAACCGTTTGGTAAGATTAATGGCTACGGCATAGGCGTAAACTGTGCACAACAGGGCCAGCACAGCAATATAAAACCAGTCGGCTGCGGTGGGCACCAAATGAAGTTGCCCATCTGCCGACCAAAATGTTTTGTAAAGGGGAAAGAACAAGGTGATGCCAATGGTGGCACCAATCATTTCATAAAAAGTAATAACGTAGGAGTTGCTGCGTGTAACCATCTGGGCATTGATTACGCCAAACAGGGCTGCCGTCAAGCCCGACAGGATACCCAACGCCAGCCCTAAGGGGTATTCGAATTGAAATGAAAAAATGATATAAAGCCCCGCCACCACCACAATGCCCAACCCTACTTCTATAATCTGGATTTTATTTTTGCGCGCAATGGGTTCCAGAAAGGCTGCCCATAAAGAACAAGTAGCAAAACCCACCAGGCTGGTAGATGGATTCGATACCCGGCCCGACAGAAAAAAACTCAGCCAATGTAAGGCCACTATTAAACCCGTGCCCATTAACTTCAGCATGTCTGTACGGCTAACGGCAAAAGAGCCTTTCAATAAAAGTATCACGCCCCCCATGCCGATGGCAGCCAGCAGCGTGCGGTAAAAAACCATTTCAACGGCAGGTATGCTCACTAGCTTACCCAGAATGGCGGTGAAGCCCCAGAGGAAAACTAGGAAGTGCAACTGCAGGTAATCGCGGGTGGTGGCCATCTAACGGGGTACGTATCGATACATGCCCAGCGAAATAACCGCAAAGATGATATTGGGAATCCAGGCGGCCATCCAGGGCGAAAGCGAACCCGCCTCGGCAAAGGTTCGCGTAAGCATAAAGAACAAAATAAATACGAAGGCGAGGAAGAAACCCAGCGCAATCTGGAAGCCAGTTCCACCCCGACTTTTGCGGGCAGAAACCAACACCCCCATAAATACCAGTACAAAGATGGTGAAGGGCGATGCATAGCGAATGTGTTTCTCCACCTCAAAAACTTCTACCCCTGTAGATCCGCGAAAGCGCAGCTTGTCTATGTGTTCATTCAATTCGGTAATGGTCATACCATCGTACTTGCGGTCTTCATTTTTAAAATCTTCGGGCGAAATATTCAAGGCGGTATCCATCGTAACGCCTTCGCGTAACAGTTTACGCAGTTGCGACTTGCGGTTCACCTTAAACATGTCGTCTATCTGCCTGCGTTTCCAGTACTTTAATACCCACGTATTTTTTACGGTGTCCCAAGTGATGTTATCTGCCGTAAGCTTTTCTACCAGCTTGTTGTCTTCAAAACGTTCCAGTGTAAACTGGTAGCCCGAATTCGATTGGTTGTTGTAGTTATGGATGTACATGAACACGTTGGGCTCTACCTGCATATGTATGTTCTGCCGGTCGGAGTAGGTAAGGCTTTTTATGTACGTCATTTCAAACTCTACCCTTTCGCGGTTCGACTTGGGGATGACCCAGCCGTTCAACACAAAGCTGGTGGTTGCCAAAAGAAACGAAGCCACAAAGTAGGGCCACAACAGGCGAACGAAACTTACGCCACTGCTCAAGATGGCAATGATTTCGGTGTGGGCCGCAAGCCTTCCCGTTACGTACACAATAGCAATGAAAACAATGATGGGCGAAATGAACCCCGCTATCCACGGAACATAGTCGAGGTAGTAGCTCATGATAACACTGCTGCTCAGGTTATTTCTGCTGAACTTATCAATTTTTTCTGTCAGATCGATCACCACAATAATGGCGATGAGTATCAGCATCACAAAAACGAATGTGCTGAGGATTTTTTTGATGATATAACGATCCAGTATCTTCATTTACTCAAAGCCGTTGCGAAACAGTTTGCACCATTTTATTCTTCCAACCGGCAAACGTACCGGCTACAATTTGCTGCCGTGCCTGGCGTACCAGCCAAAGGTAAAAGGTGAGATTGTGAATGGAAGCAATTTGTGCGCCTAAAATTTCTTTGTTGATGATGAGATGGCGGAGGTAGGCCTTGCTGTAGAAAGTGCTTACGTAGCCGCCCAGCATTTCGTCAATCGGGCTCAGATCGTCTTTCCATTTTTCATTGCGAATGTTGATGATGCCTTGCGTGGTAAACAGCATGCCATTGCGGGCATTGCGTGTGGGCATTACACAATCGAACATGTCGATGCCCAGCGCAATACATTCCAGAATATTTTCGGGAGTACCCACACCCATCAGGTAGCGAGGGCGGTCGGCAGGCAGAATGCCACAGACCAGGTCGGTCATTTCATACATCAACTCGTGGGGCTCGCCTACGGAGAGGCCACCTATGGCGTTGCCCGGTTGGTTTTGTTTGGCAATAAACTCGGCAGACTCTTTTCGTAAATCTTTATAAACGCTGCCTTGCACGATGGGGAAGAGCGCCTGCGAATAACCATAACGAGGGGGTGTAGAATCGAAACGTTGGATACACCGCAACAGCCACTCGTGTGTAAGCTTCATGGATTTGTGCGCATACCCAAACTCGCAAGGGTAGGGTGTGCACTCATCGAAAGCCATAATGATGTCTGCACCGATGGCCCGTTGTATGTCCATCACAGCTTCGGGTGTAAAGTGGTGTTTGGATCCATCGATATGCGATTTGAATGTAACGCCCTCTTGTTTGATCTTCCGGTTTTCGGAAAGGGAATAAACCTGGTAGCCACCGCTGTCGGTAAGTATCGGGCGCTGCCACCCGTTGAAGCGATGCAGGCCACCGGCCTTTTCCAGTAGTTCTATCCCGGGCCGCAGGTACAGATGGTACGTATTGCCCAGAATGATTTTTGCGTCAATATCGCTTTCCAACTCGCGCTGGTGCACCGCCTTTACCGACCCGGCCGTGCCTACAGGCATAAATATGGGGGTGGGTATGTCGCCATGGTCGGTGCGCACAATTCCCGCCCGGGCTTTCGATTGCGGATCCTGATGTTGTAGCTCAAAAGTCATGCAGGGCGCGAAGATACGCCTATTCATTGCGGTGCCAAAAAGGGTTGTATTCTATCCCTCATTTCACCTTTTAATCTCAACACGGGCAGGTGACAAAATCGATTCTATATTTGTGGCCGTTCGCACAATCAAGTAAACCGTTTTTCGCTTGCTCGCACTTATTTTCTTATCTGCCGTTCTTGGCATTCAGATTCTTTACTGGCTCATTTTATGGTGGGGTTTTTCCAAACGGCAGAACGACTCGCAGCTTACCGAACCTCCTCCTGTTTCGGTAGTAGTGTGCGCCCACGATGAGGAACACAACCTGCGCGAATTGGTGCCGATGCTGCTGGCCCAAGACCACCCGAAATTTGAAGTGATTGTGGTGGATGATAGAAGTAATGACGGCACCTACGATTATCTGCTGGAAGCCACCCAAACAGACGCCCGGCTGCGCATGTTGCGCGTAACGCAAACACCTTCGCACATTCACGGAAAAAAATTTGCCATCACCCTGGCCGTAAAGGCTGCCAGCTACGACTGGATTTTGCTAACCGATGCTGATTGCAGGCCTGCTACCCGCACGTGGGTACGCCACATCAGCGCCTACATGAAAGCTGATAAGCAAATAGTCATTGGCTTTTCACCCTATCAGCGAACCAAGGGCTGGCTCAACGCTTTCATCCGTTTCGAAACAATGGTAACGGCTTTGCAATACATCGGCTTTGCCTTGCTGGGCCGGCCATACATGGGTGTAGGTCGCAATTTGGCCTACAGAAAATCTTTGTTTTTAGAAGCCAAAGGTTTTAACAACTACCTGGGCGTAGTAGGGGGCGATGACGACCTGTTTGTAAATGCGCATGCCAGCAAAAGCAACACCGCTCTGGCGCTGGGCCCTTCGCTGGTGGTGTATTCCAGACCTAAAACTTCTGTTCGTGCCTTTTTGTATCAAAAATTCCGACACCTGTCTGTAGGAAAGCGATATCGCCTGGCCGATAGACTGTTGTTGGGTGGGTTTTCACTTACGTGGATATTGACGTGGCTGGGGGCACCCGCTCTGTTGTGGTTGACAAACGATTTTTTCGCAGTGTTGGCATTGTTTTTTGTGCGATGGTTGCTGCAGCAGGCGGTGTTTTGGGAGGCCACACGTAAACTGGGGGAGCCGTTTGAGGGCTGGAAAGTGCCCTTTTTAGATTTTATTTACGGCTTTTATTATCTTGTCGCGGGACTGGTGGCAGTTCTTTCCAAAAAAGTAAGATGGAGGATTTAGGCAACCCGGAAGAGAATAAGCAAGAGCAAAAGCAGGAGGACAGCCGCTTTTCCATTAAGGCCATGGACGATTTTAAGCTGATCGACATGGCGGTGGATGGTGATGACAAGGCCTATGCCAAGTTGTTAGCGCGTTATAAAAAGGCGGTGTACCACATGGTGCTGAAGATGGTGCGCAATGTAGACGATGCCGAAGATTTGACCATTGAGTCGTTTGCCAAAGCATTCAAGAGCCTGCACCGGTTCAAGAAAGATTTCACCTTTAGCACGTGGCTGTTTCGCATTGCCACCAACAACGCTATCGACTTTATTCGCAAGCGCAAGTTAAAAACCCTCAGTATCGAAAATACCTATACCGATGATGATGGCCAGTCGGTAGGTATGGATGTGGAGGACTTGAATCTCGACCCGCAGGAAGAGGCCATCAAGGCGCAGAAGGAAGAGATCATTCAATTGTTTGTAAACATGCTGCCCGCCAAATACCAGAAGCTGGTGCGGTTGCGTTATTTCCACGAATTGTCGTACGAAGAGATAGCCGAAGAGTTGGAGGCTCCGCTGGGCACCGTAAAAGCACAGTTGCACCGCGCACGCGAGTTGATGTACGACCTGGTGAAGAAGAACAAGGAGCATATCTAGAGAAGCGCGGCCTGGATGGGGGAAATGATTATCTCCTAACTGATGGTTCTCACCTCAAAGCTGATTTATTCCCAAACCTATCATTCAATGAGAACGTTTTCATTCCTTTTGTTTCTTTTGCTTACGGCATGTGGCAATGCCCAGGTAAAAGAGGCGGTAACCCATTCGTTGCAATCTCCAGCGCTAACTGCCGATCAGGCAAACCTGATTTTCGATAAAGCCAAAGTTTTTCCTGAGGCAACACAACTGGCACTGGCCATTGTGCGCAAGGGTGAACTTTCTTTTGCAGGTGTTATGCGCCAGGGAGATTCCCTTGTGTTGGTAGATAACCGGCAATCTGCCTTCGAGATTGGTTCCATTACCAAGGTGTTTACCAGTACCATTCTTGCCGAGGCGGTAGTAGCAAAAGGACTCCGTTTGAACGAGCCGATCAATAAACACTTGCCCTTTGCTTTAAAAGACGAAACGCAAATAACTTTTAGCCAACTGGCTAACCACACCTCGGGGTTGCCCCGCATGCCATCCAATTTTCAACTTTCTGCTTTTTTGAATCCAGGTAATCCTTACAAAAATTATACAGAAGATAAGTTGAAAGAATACCTGGTCGGAGACTTGAAACTGGAGAGTGAACCCGGCCAAAAGAACAGCTACTCTAACCTGGGCGCTGGTTTACTGGGTTATACGCTTTCTCAGTACTATAGTCAGGATTACGAATCACTTTTAAAACAATTCGTGTTTACACCTTTCGGCATGAAACACAGCACCACCGTGCGCGAAAAACTTTCAGCTCCACTGGTAAGTGGACTAAGCGAAAGTGGCAAACAGGTTTCTAATTGGGATTTATCTGCGTTAGTGGGGGCGGGAGGTATTTTGTCCACAGCCGAAGACATGTCCGCATTTGCATTAGCGCAGTTAGCGCGAACTAATCAGGCGCTGGCACTTACGCACCAGGAAACTTTTCGCATCAATGAGAAAATGGGTGTGGGCCTGGGATGGCATCTGCTGTACGAATCGGCTGACACAACCTGGTTGTGGCACAATGGAGGTACCGGAGGCTATACATCGTCTATGGCGTTGGATATTCAAAGAAAAGATGGGATCATCATACTCAGCAACGTGTCGGCATTTAGCAGGCATATGAAAAGAATCGATGAGCTTTGCTTTGCGCTGATGCGTAGCTTGGTAACGCCATAAAAAACGAACAGGGAGGAACCACCCTCCCTGTTCAACTCATCTATACCCAACAACAAAACAAAATTCTTTCTGTTTGCAGGTGCTTGCCCGCATTAATCATCTGCGCCATCTGCCTGCGCTCTTTCAATGGTATAACCCGCAACGGCAATACCTTGAGTAAGTCCTGCCTCTGCATCGAACCGATAATGGATGCCGGCATAGACCCTGGAATCTGCTGCTTCTCTTGCCCAGTCGCGCACAACCTTTGCTTCGGCAGGAAAGATATACGACAATACTTCGGCAGCAGCCGCAGAAAATGTGCTGTGGCCTGAAGTGTAACTGGGGAAATTGGGAGTGCCTAAAATGGTTTTGAATCCATCGAGGGTTTGAATGGGGCGTGGATAGTGGTAATAGTATTTCGCGTCCCAACAAGCAATACCTGCATCCATCACGGCCATATTCAGGTAGGCAAACGTGCGGGCCGCCCGCAACGGATTCAATTGGTATTTTACAATATATTCTTTCGTGCGCCTGTTCCAGTGGCCGGGCGGTGTGTAGGTATTTAATCCATCCGACCACCAGTTGGCAATTTTGCGTTGCTCTTCGGTTAGATTTTTGGCGAGGTCGCGCAACTCCTGCGCATCGCGTTCAAATTCTGCAGAGCCAGGTGCAGGTGGTGGTACGGGGCGCACATCCACCACGTTGGGCACATTCCACATCATCACATTGCCAAACAAAGGAGTAAGTCCTACCGGGCGCTTCGGCACTTCCTGGTTTTCCCACGACCAGCCAAAGCGATCGATGGCGGCTTGCTTAATGGCATCGGAAGCGGGGCGTGGTGCTTGTGCCGCACTCATCCTATCGGTAGAAGCACGTGCAAGTGCGGCCGTTTTCACGGCAGTGCCTATGGATTTGCCTGCTTCAATATCGCTGGTGGTGTTGGAACCCGACCAGATCAAACTATTCAAATGCTCTTCTGCTTTTTCATCGAGGTAGGCGTGTTCCAGCGGGAACATGGCTTTCAATACATCGCGCGAAGCCACTGCAATAACCGCACCATCGCTGGGGTAAGAAGGCAAAGTGTTTTTTTGGTAGGCATAGTTAATGCCGTTGTCGGTTACATAGGGTGCCGGGCGATTGTATTGATATTTGTAGTGCCAGGCGGCAATCAAGCCATCGAACTGCGCCACACTTAAGTAAGCCAGCATGCGGCTGGTGTAGGGCGGATGGGCAAATGGAAATGCGGGCGGGCCTTGCGGATTGGCCGGTGTGGGCAACGTATAGGTTCCGTCAGGATTGGGTGGAGGAATGAGGTTGTACTTGGCAGCCAGCTCCAAAGCAATTTCATTCCAGCGAATCAGCGGGTTGTTGGTCCAGTACTCAACCGCTTCGCGCTGACTGGCATTGAGACTTTGGGTGGCTGATTTGAGTGCGGCTAATTCTGCCTGATATTCACTTGAGTTTATCGCAGCCGGTGCTGCCACAGCAATGTCGGTAGCGCTCGTAAAAAGAATGGGCTGCCAGCTTCCACCATTTTCATCTAAATCGGAAAATTCATAGGCGGAATATTTAAAGTAGGTGGGCAGTTCGTTTTCGCAACTGGTGATAGCGAGTGTGGTTAGCAGCAGACACCAGCCAAGAGTAAATATTTTTTTCATATTGAAATAATTCAGAATGTGAGTTGATAAGTAATACCGCCACCTATGTTGGTAGATTTGCCCATGTTTCTTCCGGCCAACACCTGGTTGTAAGAGGCCATCAGGCTGAACCGCTTCAGTTGTTCTATGTTGGTGAAATAGTACTGGGCAAAGAAAGAGGCCTGGCTTACCTCCATTTTGTTGGTGGGCTGCGGCACGTTCCATCTGCGTATGTCGTCACCATCCAGGCAGTTCAAAACAGTGTAACCTGCATCCAGGCGTAAACGGTGTTTCACCAACCAACCGCCTAAGGCTACCTGGTAATTCACTGCACTGGGCACATCCATAAAGGTGGTGTAATAGCTACCGTTGGCGTAGTAGTAGGGCCTTTCCACTTCGGTTTGACCACGCCACACAAAAGCGGCCGATGCCCGGAAGTAGACCTTGTTATCAAATTCGTATTGACCGATTACCCGGCCTATTAATTCCTGTGTTCCCAATCCTAAACTATAGGGCATGTAATCCGATAAGTAATTGGTCATGGGCGTGCCAAACTGACCCACCGCGAATGCTGAAATGTTATTTTTGTCAAAGTCTTTTTTGAATGCCTGGTATTTCAAAGCAATACTTACATCCTGAAAACCTTGCACACCGGCCAGTTGCCCACCGTCTGACTTGGTTTTAACATAAGGTGTGGCAAGTATCACGTTCAGCTTGCCTGTGATGCCATAGGCAACCATGGGCATGTAGGTGTTTCGCGTAAACGTGCCAATGTTTTCATTTGAGATCAGTGTTGTGCCCTCCCAGTACTGATCCCATTTGCCTTGATCGAACATAAAGGCAAAGCAGATTTCTTTTTTGTTCATCATCAACGCATCGGTTGAGGTTTGGGCTTTCAAAGCCCAGGAAAAGCTGAGCGCAGTTAAAATGAGTAGACTTCTCTTCATATGGTTTTGGGGGTTAAACATTTCCATAAAGCCGTGTGGCAGGTTTGGCACCGTTTAACTTTTGTGAGTTGAAACGGGGCGAAAAAATTTGGTTAGACTAAAATGTAAACTGAATGCAACAGCTGCCTAAAAACAGCAACGTTGTGCCTTGCGGAAATATCTCCGCAGGGCGAGCCACCTGCTACCAGGCAGGAAGACTGTTAAAGAATCAGGCCCTTTCGGGTGGATGGATAATGGATGCGAAGAAAGATGGAGTGAATTGGGTTGTGGCCTTACTTAAAGGAGTACCCAGCGCCCAGCCATCGCTTGCAGCGGTAACAGTTACCAAAGTAGATAAATAGTCTTTTGAGAAATCGAAGGATAATTTGACTGCACCTTTTGCGTGTTCAGGCTTATCTGTAAAAGTTTTTACATAATCTGTCAGCGCCTCGTTGATGCGTTGGCTTTTCTCATCTTTAATAACCACAATATGCAGCGTGTCGCGGTGGAACTTTTGTTTCACCAGGCGGTACGTTTCGCCTTCGAATGTATACGTTCCTTCCACCCGTTCGAAATCGCGGCTATCGGTACCATAAGGAATGGTAAGTGGAATTTGATAAGTAACCGTTTCGAATTCTTCGTAATCGTCAGAGTCGAGGCGGGCATTCAAGGCGCGCCCATTTTGCCACTGTAAACCCACGAAAATGCCGTAATAACCCAGCATGTTCAGCAGGAACAGAAAGAGCAGAAACAGGGTGATCAACCGCTTCATGTACCCACATAGATACAAAAATCCGAGTGAGAAATAAAAACCCACCCCGTAAAGCTGAAAAAAGTGCCACTTTATGTGAAAATTGAACAATCTTTTGTAAGTTTCTTTTCTTGAACTACTTATGAGAAGCGTTTTCGCTTTTTTTTGTCTCCTTGGAATACCTCTTTTGGGTTACAATCAGCCCAGACCGGGTACCTTGAACCAACAGGTAACCAACCTGGCGGGTGCCGAAGCTACGTTGGCGGGCACCATCATTAGCTCTTCTATTGGCGAGCCGGCCATACTCACCTTTTCTTCCGGCGATTACTTTTTGACACAAGGTTTTTTACAACCGGAGCTTCTGCCCTGCGAGGAGGTAACGTTTCGTTATTACCCGAACCCCGCCCGTGGAAAAATTACAATAGAGGCCTATGGCTGCGAAACGCAAATAGCACGCGTACAACTGGTGGACTTGTGGGGCAGGCTGCTGCCAACCGAATACGATAAAAAAACAAACCAGCTTTTGCTGAATGAAATAAGCCAGGGCACTTACCTGGTGAATGTAGAATTAAACAATGGCACCCAACAAACCATACACCTTGTGAAAATATCTGACTGAACATGCGAACCCCATTTTTTAAACTTTTGTCAGTTGCGCTTTTAATCTCTGTAAACATGTTGGCCCAGGCGCCACCCGGTATTAATTATCAGGGTGTGGCGCGTGATGCGGAAGGCAAGCCGTTGAGCAATGCATCCATTGCCGTGCGCATCAGCATATTGCAGGGCAGCGAAAGCGGAACAGCCGAATACAGCGAGGTGCATCAGGTTACCACCAACCCCTTTGGTTTGTTTATGTTGGTAATTGGCCAGGGCGATGCACTAACGGGCAACTTTGGATTTGTTAGCTGGGCCGTAGGCAATAAATGGTTGCGCATTGAACTGGATCCTACCGGAGGAAACAGTTTTCAGTTGATGGGAGCCCAACAGCTGATGAGTGTGCCGTACGCATTTTATGCCCAGTATTCTGGCAGCGGCTACACGGCAGGCAACGGCATACAAATTTCTAACAGTGTAATTAGCAACACAGGCGATGCCGACAGCAGCCCTACCAACGAATTGGTTACAGGTCTATCGTTTAGCAACAACACCTTACGCATTACCGATGCAGGAGGAACCAAAGAGGCCGATCTGTCTGCCCTGCTCGGAGCGGGCCAAAATCTGCAACAAGTGTTGGCGCAAGGCAACGATGGCGGAGGCCAAACGCTGCAAAACATCGGCTCCCCCACTACTTCTACAGATGCGGCCACCAAGGCCTATGTAGATGCGCATACCGATGCCGATGCAGACGCCACTAACGAAATGCAAGACCTGGCGTTAAGTAATAACACACTGATAATTTCGAAGAACAGTTCAGCAACACCTGTTAGCCTGGCTCCCTATCTCGATAACACCGATGCGCAAACCCTGGCACTTTCAGGCAACAACTTGTCTATCAGTAATGGCAATTCGGTCGATCTGTCTGCTCTCAATACAGATAACCAAACGTTGACTACCTCGATCACAGACGGCAACACCCGCAACCTTTCTATCAGTGGCGGCAATAACCTGGCCCTGGATGTGCGCGATGCCGATGCGAGTGTTACGAATGAAATTCAGGATTTGACATTGAGCGGCAACACATTATCCCTTTCGGGAGATGCAACCACAGTAGACCTTGCACCTTATTTGGATAACACCGATGCTCAGACGCTGAGCACCCAATCAGTAAATGCCAACACGCGCAGTATTTCTATTGCTGGCGGAAATGTGGTGAGCGTAGACGTACGCGATGCCGATGCGAGTGTTACGAATGAAATTCAGGATTTGACTCTGACAAGCCACACATTATCCCTTTCAGGAGATGCGACCGCGGTAGATCTTACACCTTATTTGGATAATACCGATGCCCAGACGTTGGGCACCCAATCGGTAGATGCCAATACACGCAGTATTTCCATAGCTGGGGGAAATGTGGTGAATGTGGACGTACGCGATGCCGATGCGAGTGTTACCAATGAGATTCAGGATCTGACATTGGCAGGCAGCACGTTATCCCTTTCGGGAGATGCCACAACCGTAAACCTCGCACCATTCCTCGATAATACCGATGGGCAGACGCTGGCGTACGATGCAGGCACCAAAGTCTTGTCGATAACGGGTGGCAACACCGTAACCATTACCGAAACCCAAACACTTGCACAGGTGTTAGCGCAAGGTGCCTCGGCCGGCAATACCCGCATTCAAAATGTAGGAACACCCACGGCTGCAGCCGATGTTACTACCAAGCAATATGTGGATACTTCTATACAAACTGCTATTGCATCCAATTACGCCTTCAAGGTGAGTTATTCTTTTATCAATCCGGGTTCCATTTTTTCCGATTCTCCAATATCTCTAACTACAGACTTTGACGATTTCAACGTTGTTGCTTCCAATCGATTCACAGCGCCTGTGGCTGGAGTTTACAGTTTCTCTATTTCAGGAAATTCTCAGCTTGGTGGAATACCCCTTCGGCTTAGGATCACATCTGGCTCGGTTTCTTTTTTTGATATTAAACGTCAGGCAGGGTATCCAAACGTATTGGTGGTAAACTATCTAGACTCCATCATTTACAAGCTAAACGCAGGGGATACGGTTGAATTAGTAGTTTCGAGTTCTCTGAACGGAGAAAGAGTGGAGGGTTATCTTTTTGGAAGTAAATTGTAAGCTACCTCCACTTCGAAAACTCCAACGGCACCAGGTACACAGACTCTATTTTTTCCACAATTTTTCCGTCTTTCTCGGAAGCGTCTCGCGCGGCTATCCAGGCAGGGTCGTTGCGAAAGCCATCCCACGATTGCTTGGCCGCTGCTTCACTTTGGTGCGCCAACAGATAAATCAACTTGGGTTGTCCTTCTGCTTCAATACTTTCGAAGTACACAATGTTTTCCATGCCGTGCTTTTCGAACAACTTAACCGTGTGGTCTTTGAACCGTGTAATCAAATTAGGCAGTCGGTTGGGTAAGCAGGTGTAGGTGCGCAATTCGAATAGCCTTGGTTGTTGGTTAGACGTTGGCCCCGCAAGGGGAACGATATCTGAATAGTTCATGAACACACTTACTACAGACGCAACAATTTTTCCATCAGCCTCCGATTCGGTCTGCACTTTCTTCCAGTCGGGGTCGCTGCCAAAAGCTTTCCACGATTGATCGCGCGCCTCTTTCGAGGGATAGGAAAGTATATAGTACAAAGCATTCTTTTCATTGTTAACCGGTAACCAATAACCTTCGTTCGTCATACCGTGTTTTTCAAACAGCCTGGTGGTGTGGTTTTGAAAACGCGTTACCAACGCATCGAGGCGACCGGGGTGGCAATAATAGATGCGCATTTCGTAGTAACGCGCTTGTGATGGCTGGCAGTTGGCGCTCGCGGCAACGGCAAGAAAAATCAACAATAAAAATCTTTTCATAAAAGGTATATCCATTATTTCTTAAAATCAGGTTGCATCCCTATTGCCCTCAACGAGTCGGAGTTGCTCTCTGCAAGTTGAAACAAATTAGCCGATGTCGTGATCGCGGTAAGCTTTGATCAGCGCCAGTTCCCCTTCTTTTCCTTCTTTAAAGTTGCCGTGCTCCATGCCCCACACACCACGGTAGCCCTTGTTGTGCACATGGCGGAAGATGGTTTTGTAGTTGATTTCTCCTGTGCCGGGTTCCTTGCGCCCTGGGTTATCGCCAATTTGGAAATAAGCAATTTCGTCCCAACACCAGTCGATGGTGTTGATCAGGTTGCCTTCGTTGCGCTGCATGTGGTACACATCGTAAAGAATTTTGCACGCTGGGCTCTTTACTGCTTTGCATAGTTCGTACGTCTGTGGTGCAGTGCGCATAAACAGGTCGGGGTTGTCGCTTAATGGTTCCAGCACCATTACCAATCCATGTGGTTCAAACACTTCGGCCCCACGCCTCAGTACCTCTACCACATTCGCTGTTTGAATACCTAACGGCAGTCTGCGCTCGTAGTAACCGGGCACCACAGTCATCCATTTGGCATTTACGCGTTTGGCCACCTCCACACTTTGCTTACAGGTGGCAATAAACTTTTCTGTAAACTCAGGCTTACCTGTTGTGTAGCTCACTTTCCAGTTGTCGCCCGCGTCTACCACAAATACACCCATGGTCATGCCGAGCTTGGCTAACAGATTTCCAATTTTTTCTTGCTCTTCTTTACTCCGCGCCAACATGCCGTTGTCTTCTATAGAGCGGAACCCCATATCGTGCATGAATTGAATCTGATCGAGAAACGAACCACCGCCATGGTTTTTGAACATGCCATCGTGGGGGGCAAACAACAGGTTAAAGGGTTTTTCGGCCACACTTTTTTCGGTGCGTGCTGCCATGGCGGGCGCCATTACCAAGGTTGAGATCGCGGCAAAGCCGTTGTTTAAAAAGTTTCTTCTATTCATGGATGTGGTGTTTGGAAAAATTCAGGCACAAACGAAGTTATAAAACATTCGATCGATTACGATATCTGGCAAAGTGTTTTTTAAATTCGCAATCTATGCGCACTTGTTTTTACGGTTTATTCATCTGCTTGATGCCTTCCCTTGCGGGGATGGCGCAAAATATTTTCAAAGACTACAACGAATCCATCTCCGGAACTTCGATTACTTTTCGGATGGTAGCCATTCAGCCCGGTGTGTTTACCATGGGCAGTCAGCCAGATGAGCGGCAGCAGGATCCTGATGAAGTTCCGCCTCACGAGGTTGCCTTGTCTGCATTTTGGATGGAAGAACACGAAGTAACTTTCGAAGAATGGGACGCCTTCTTTAAAGATGTAACCATTCCGCAAGGAAAAAATGTAGACGGCATTACCAGACCCACACCGCAATACATCGACTTAACGTGGGGTATGGGCCGCGATACCCGGCAACCTACCAATAGCATGAGCCAACAAGCCGCCATGATGTATTGCCAATGGCTATATCATAAGACCGGCCACTTCTACCGGCTGCCCACCGAAGCGGAATGGGAGTATGCTTGCAGGGCAGGAGGCACATCGAACCCCGATCCGACAGGCCTGCAGGAAGTGGCGTTTTTTCGCGACAACAGCAATGGCAAGTTCCACAAGATTAAATTGAAGAAACCTAACGCATGGGGTCTGTACGATATGCTGGGCAATTTAAGCGAATGGACGCTTGACCAATATGATGTGGCGTGGTATGCAAAGTCTACCGCGAAAGACCCTTTGGTTTCGCCCGCCAGCAAGTATCCCCGCGCTACGCGGGGAGGCTCCTACCTGGACGAAGCAAAAGAGCTGCGCTGTGCCAACCGCATTCCGTCTGATGCCAAATGGAATCAGCGTGATCCCCAGATTCCTAAAAGCCGGTGGTGGCTTACCGATGCCATGTTTGTTGGTTTTCGGGTAGTGCGGCCGCTGAAAGAACCTTCGGAGGCTGAGATTGAAAAATTCTATTCCTTGTATCTGAAGTAGTTAGCCATTGCATAAAACCACTTTATCCCTTAATTTTCATTCTCATCAACCCTTTCTTTTATGAAAAGCAATCCCACCCGCAGAGAATTTGTGAAGCAATCTACTTTGTTGGCTGGCGGCCTGGCCGCTATGCCATTCATGTCGGAGGCCAACACGTTTTTTAATTCCAATGCCGATGACACCATCAAAGTGGCGCTGATTGGGTGTGGTGGCCGTGGCACAGGTGCAGCCATGCAAGCCTTGCTCACCAAACAAAATGTAAAGCTGGTAGCGATGGCCGATGTTTTTCGCGACCGGCTGGATGAATGTTATAAAAATCTGGTGCAGGATGATCTTTCGGATTGGTCGGGAGCGGCCGGCAATGTGAAAGACCGCGTACTGGTGAAAGAGGATACGAAGTTTACCGGTTTTGATGGATACTTGAAAGCCATACCGTTGGCCGATGTGGTGATACTAACTACGCCTCCCGGCTTTCGCCCCTTGCACTTCGAGGAGGCGGTGAAGCAAGGTAAGCATGTGTTCATGGAGAAGCCGGTGGCCACAGACCCTGCCGGTGTAAAGAAAGTGTTGGAAGCAGCTGAAATGGCCAAGAAGAAAAAGCTGAATGTGGTGGTGGGTCTTCAGCGTCATTACCAGAATTCCTATCGTGCGCTCTACGAAAAATACAAACAAGGGTTGATTGGTGATTTTGTTTCGGCCCAATGCTGGTGGAACAACGAAGGCGTATGGGTAAACATGCGGCAGCCCGGCCAAACGGAAATGGAGTATCAGTTGCGCAACTGGTATTACTTCAATTGGATCTGTGGCGATCATATTGTAGAGCAGCACATCCACAACATAGATGTGGTAAACTGGTTTAAGGGTGGCTACCCAGTGAAGGCACAAGGCATGGGTGGGCGCCAGGTGCGCACGGGTAAAGAGTTTGGAGAAATTTTCGATCACCACTATGTGGAGTTTCAATATGCAGACGGTAGTGTAATGAACTCTCAGTGCCGTCACATTAAAGGCACCATGAGCAAAGTGGATGAGCAGATTGTGGGTACCAAAGGCACCATTTATTGTGGCGCCATGAATATGGTGGACCGCAATGGTAAAGTGGTGTTCCAGTATGATCGTAACCAGGAAAACAACCCTTACCAGGCCGAGCACGATGAACTGTTTGCTGCCATTGCCAAAGGCGAATACAAATTTGCCGATGGAGAGAATGGTGCCAAAGCCACGATGACAGCCATTTTGGGAAGGCTGGCAACCTACACCGGCCAGGTGGTTGAGTGGGATCAGGCTTTGAATTCAGGTATGTCGCTGCAGCCTTCACGTTATGCGTGGGATGCAGACATGCCTAGCAAGCCCGATGCCAATGGGTTCTATTCAGTAGCTGTGCCCGGTGTTACCCGCTATTTCTGATTTTCATCCAACTGCTTGTAAAAGTAAAGTTGGTGCTCAGGAAGCATTTGGGGATGCGTGATTTTTACTAAGTCGCGCAGCACAATGTCAGGCCGCAGATAGCCCAGTTCAAGAAACTCGTTACCGCCTTTGGCGCCCATGCGTGCATTGTACGTGTACACTTGTTTGTTTTTGAAAGCTTGAAAAAGTGCGTAGCGCTCTTCTGCTGCCTTCATTTCGGTAAATGTATTAAAGGCGCCCGCCCCTATCCAGTAGTCCGCTTCTTTAGCTTTATCGTAAACCGACTCAAAGCTTAACTCAAGAAATCCGTGCGAGTCGTCATCGCGCCACAGGTAGTTGCATCCTGCATCGTGCAGTATTTGTGCTGCATAGTTTTTTCCACCCGGCATAAACCATGTATCGCCATAAACAATGCCGCTGAGTACAGCAGGTCTCTCTGTTGTTTCTGTAAGTGACCTGCTTACGGTGAGATAATTATCTTCAATGGCATTAAAAACCGAATCGGCTTCTCTTTCCTTTTCAAAGAAAAGCGAGGTGAATTTGATCCATTCCGCACGACCCAGTGGTGTTCGCTCCAGGTACTCCGCGTTAATCACTACAGGAACGTTCAGTTCCTGAATTTTTTTCAGTTGCCCTAAATCGCCTGACATGGTGTAACCCATTACTAACGCAGGCTGCTGCGCAAAGAGCAGTTCTATGTCCATGCCTTTGTCGATGCCCAGATCAACTACGGCACCTTCATCAATTCTTTTTCTGACTTTTTCAGAGCTAATGTAGTCGGTGGTCGGAAACCCTACCAGGGTATTGCTTACACCCAGGTAGTCGAGATGGGGAATATGCGTGGTGGACGTGCAAACGATTCGTTCTATAGGTGTTTCAATAACCTGAACGTTGGCATCGTGTGGTGGCGCTTCCGTGCCTTTGTGGATCAACAAATACTGGTAACCCGCTGTGGCGCCTTGATAGGGATAGGTTACTGTAACCCATTTGGCTGCCCCTTCGGTTTTTATGGTAAACCCTTGTGCATATTTTATTGACGGTGTTACTGCCACGGGTTGCTCAGCTATTTTGGTTGGCTTTTGGCAGGCAACCAGGCCTAGCACTAAAATGCAGTTAAACACTTTTTTCATGCTGCAATTTTAAGGATTAGTTTTGCGTTGTTGTTGCTGTTTGTGAAAAAGAAGGAAGGGAAGTCCAAAGAGAAAGAAGAACCACTCTTTTACGAAGAGAACGGGTTTCTTGTGTTTACCCGGCAGTATCATATGCAACGTGGCTACTGCTGCCAGAACGGCTGTCGCCATTGCCCCTACGGATTTAAGAAGAAACAATAGCAGTACCAGCTTCTAATAGCTGTCATCCAAAGCAAAAGTGTTTTTGCGGGACATCCATTGCCCTTTGGTAAAATCAGGAAACTCAACCGATTCTCCTCCTAATTGAATAGACGACTCTGATAAGGGCGTAATCGCGCTCCAGGTTACGGCATCGTACACGTCTTGTGGCGTGTTTGTTTTTCTCTTTACAGACTCCACAAAGGCATTTAATACAAACCAATCCATGCCTCCGTGACCGGCACCACTGGCATCGTTGCCATATTTTTTCCAAAGCGGGTGGTCGTATTGATCGAGCCATGCCTTGGCATCTTCCCAGCGGTGTGCTTCTTTGCTTTTACCTTCAATGTAAATGGATTTGTTTAGATCCATCCAGATGCCGTTGGTGCCCTGCACGCGGAAGCCCAACGAATAGGGCCGCGGCAGGTTGGTGTCGTGCTGCAGCAGCATCGTTTCTCCGTTCGTGGTGTGCAGCATGGTGGTAATTACATCGCCCAGCTTAAAATTAATTTTGGCATTGGGATGATTTTCGCCTCCGTGCTTTACAACGTGCTCATGCAACCCACGCGCTTTGCTGCCATACGATACCAACTGTGTAAAGCGGTTGCCCTGGTTAATATTGGCCATCATGGCAATGGGCCCGATGCCATGTGTGGGATACAAGTCGCCATTACGCATCACCGAATGTTGGGTGCGCCACTGTGCTTCCGAAAACCCTTTTTCACCGAACTCTACTCCATTCCCGTAAGGTTCTATGCCGTTGTTGAATTTCACTTCGCGCAAGTCGTGTTGGTAACCGCCTTGTAAGTGAATCAATTCTCCAAATAGTCCTTGTCGCACCATGTTCATCACCGCCATGACATCGCGCCTGTAGCACACGTTTTCCAGCATCATGAGCGGCATACCTGTCTTCTCGCTGGTGTGTACCAGTTGCCAACATTCTTCTATGGTGGTGCCTGTTATTACTTCGCAGCCCACATACTTGCCGGCATTCATGGCATCTAAACATTGAACGGTATGCCATTCCCACGGGGTGGCGATGATCACCGCATCGATGTCTTTATTTTCTAACAGTTTGCGGTAGCCATAAGGGCCATCTAGGATAACCTGTGGCTTTGTCTTCCCAGCGCTGCCAACCAATTTTAAGCTCATGTCAATCATCCTTTGCTGTATATCGCAAATGGCTACCACGGTTACATCATCGCGTTTCAGGGCCAGGTCTAAATGATTTTGGCCACGCAACCCCACACCAATGAAACCCAACCGCACTTTACTTGCCTGGTTTTTGGAAAGAACAGCCGAACTGGGTAGAATAGTAAAGCCGGCACTTGCCAACGCGGCAGATTTAATAAATTTTCTTCGGGTGGTGGTTTTCATTTTATGAGAGTTTACCGTTCAAATTGTAGAAACTTTAAACCAGTTGCAACTCGTTTATTTTGTAAATTTGAAGGTATGGAAGAGGTGATTATTTCTCCGCCCAAAAGCATCATGGAAGTTTACAAAATGCTTCCGGAGGGAACGCTTGCAGAACTGATTAATAAAGTCATTTATATGAGTCCGTCTCCCATTAGCAAACACCAACGGATTATTGGGAAGTTGATCAGTAAACTTTATACGCACATTGAAGCAAATAATTTGGGCGAAGTTTTTATGGCCCCATTCGATGTTTACCTCGATGAACATTCCAACGCAGTACAACCTGACATTATTTTTGTTTCGAAAGAGCACATGCACATCATTGGCGATCATATTCATGGCGTGCCAGATCTGGTAATTGAAGTGCTTTCGGAAGGCAATAAGAATCACGACCTGAAAAGAAAACGCAAGCTCTACGAAAAGTTTGGAATTAAAGAATATTGGATGGTAGACCCTGACACTAAAGAAGCCATAGGACTCACTTTAAAACAGAGAAAGTATGTAGAGTTGTTCCGGGGTAAATCTGTACTAAAAAGCGAATTGCTTCAAAAGCAGTTTGAATTTTAACTCACAGTTCTTTCATCAGCACCTTGTACAAATCGACCATGGCCCGGTAATCTCTTTTATGCACTTTTTCGTTAGGCGTGTGTGGGTTAAGTGAGGGAGCACCCACAAAACACCAGTCGAAAGGGTAGGGTGCCCGTTGCAACTCTCCACCATCGCTCGAACCCATGCCTTCTACTTCGCGCTGGTAGGCAATACCGTGTTTTTCTGCCAGGCTAATAATTTTATCAACAAACGCTTTGCGCGGAATATTGCGGTCCCTCAATGAAATAGCAACGCCTTTCCCCAACTCCACACCCTCGGTGGCCCAGGTAATGTCAGAGATCAGGGCTTGCCTTACTTTCCATTTTTTGTAGATGTAGTCGGCCAGGTAGGGCACCGAGCCGCCTCCGTGTTCTTCCCAACAGCTAAAAACAATCACACCATCTTTCAACGTTTCTGCCACCTGCAATGCATTGTAAATGCCCAGTCGGTCGTCTAAATAAGCGGATTCAATATAGTCGCGCGACTCGCGGAAGTTGATTTGATAGGTAAGTGAAGTGCCGCGGTCTATGGGGCGGCCAAACTTATAGAAGGCGTGGTGCTCGCGGTCGAACTCCAGTTCGCACACAATGGGGCCCATGGCATCTTGGCCTACTAGTTTGGTGCCGGCTTCCGCATCGGGGCTGCCAATGGTAAGCAATTGGTTGTGGTATCGAACGGTAAAGCCAATGGAATCCATGTGTGCAAAAATGGCCGTGCGAGGCTTGCCAAATTTCAACACAATACAATCTTGAAATTCAGGGCCTTCCAGAATGGTGGGTTTTACCTTCCAGGTTCGCTTGGCTTTGCTAACGTAGGCCAACAGAAATCGCTTCAGGTTAATTTCTTCACCCGAAGGGGCGTGCACCTCGCAGAGTTGTTGCAGCAATGAAGGTGTGGCAGATGTTTTTTTCTTCATGTTGGCGTATTAAAAAATTATTATGCGTGGTGCCCCTACTATTGCGCAACTTTATCCTAAATTTTCAAATCTAAAAAACGAAAACATGGTTTTTGTTCTTACAGAGCAAAATACGGTGGCCAATCAGTTTTTGCTGGAACTGCGCGACCGTGATATTCAACAGGACCGGTTGCGGTTTCGCACCAACCTGGAGCGGCTGGGTGCCGTAATGGCTTACGAAATTTCCAAACAGATGTCTTACCGAACCAGGCGTGTGGAAACAACGTTGGCCACGTCTACCATAACAGTGCTACAGGAGCAACCGGTGTTGCTTACCATTCTGCGCGCGGGCTTGCCTTTCTATTCGGGATTTCAACATTTTTTCGATCGGTCTGATGCCGGTTTCATCGGGGCATTTCGCAATGAAAACAACATGAGTATCAACCTCGACTATATTGCCACGCCCCACATTGGTGGCAAGCAGGTTATCTTGATCGACCCCATGTTGGCAACTGGTCGCTCTATTGCCGAGGCTGTTAAGGCTATGACGAAAAATGGCATACCTCAACATCTGTACATTGCTTCGCTGGTGGCTGCACCCGAAGGCATCGAAAACCTGAAGCGCGTAATTTCTGTTCCGTTCTCTATTTATACGGTTGCGTTAGACGAGCGCCTTAACCAAAAGAACTACATTGTGCCTGGCCTGGGCGATGCAGGGGATTTGAGCTTTGGTGAAAAAGAAGAGTAGGGCTGAAGGAATGTGTTTCATCGAAGTGTAATGTATAAGGTCTAAACTAATAGGTACATCGGCCATGAGTGAAATGTGGGAAGAGATTTTGAAGGCGATTTCGCTGGTGTTTTTGCCCAGCATGCTGAAATTTATTTTTGGGCCTATTGGTGGTAAGGCAGCCGGCCTGCACCTGGTTACTACGATGATTGGTACTGCCGCAGGCATGATGGCGTCTGTGGTAGCGTTTACTTATTTTGGCGAATTCCTGAGGACAAAAATCCTGAGCAGGTTCACAAAAAAAGAAAAGCCCGAACAAGAACAACGAAAAAATTTCTTTAAGAAATACGGGTTAGCTGGCATTGCCATTTTTACCCCCGTGATACTAACACCCATTGGCGGAACCATATTGGCCGTTAGTTTTACTTCCAACCGCGGAAAGATTTTATTGTATATGCTGATAAGCGCCTGTGCCTGGTCTGCCATTATAACGGCAGCGGTTTACTTTGGCTACGATGCGGTGGTGCGGTTGATTAAGGATATTCAGCCGGTATAACTATTTGCAAAATTTAGGTGTGCTCATCAGGTAACACCTCAATATCACGAATCAGCACTTTCTTCGCAATGGCTTGCCCTGTTTTGGTAGCGGCTAATCCTCCTAAGGCGGTTTCTTTGTAACGCGTTTCCATGCTGGCGCCAATTTCGCCCATGGCTTCAATCACTTCATCAACGGGTATTACGCTGCTTACGTTTGCCAGCCCAATTTGCGCAGAACTGTTGGCAATAGCTGCAGCGCTGGCGTTGCGCACCACACAAGGCACCTCTACTAAACCTGCTACGGGGTCGCACACCAGGCCCAACATGCATTGCACGGTGATGGCCACTGCATTAAAGATTTGATCGGTATCGCCACCGAGGCAATAGACAATAGCCCCTGCACCCATGGCAGCCGCAGTACCTGTTTCAGCCTGGCAGCCACCCACGGCACCAGCAATGGATGCTTTCTGTTCCATAATAAGTGCAATGCCTGCAGCCAACAGCATGGCTTCCAGAATTTTTTGGTCGCGTATGTGGTGAATTTCCTGCAGGGTAAACAACACGCCCGGCATAATGCCACTGGCACCTGCTGTGGGCGCTGCCACAATGCGCCCCATGCACGAGTTTACTTCTTTGGCTGCCAGTGCGCGGGCCACCAGGTTTTGAAATTCTTTTGATAGCACGGGTATACCGTAGTTGTACACTTTCTTGGCACCGTTGTTAATCATGCCCGAGCGCGAGGTCATGTCTTCTTCCAAGCCGGTGCGCACCGCATCTTTCATTACCGACCAGGCGTGGCCCAGTCCCTCCCATATTGCAGCTTCGGTGCGGCCTTTTTGGGTCATCTCATACTCCAGCACCACCTCTACCAGCGATACATTTTTCTGCTTCGCATAGTCTCTCCATCCGGCAAACGAATCAAACAAGAAAGGCATAGTATTTTAATTTATGCGAAGGTATAAACAAAATGGGCATTGGTGCCATTGGTGTAAATACCGCCAAATGTGGCAGATATTCTCATTCAACGGCTTTCCTTTTTCACCTAATGCGCATTAATTTCGAAGCACCGGTTAAACACCGCAGGTGTTGAGCTGTGTAAACCTAAACTATAAACCATGAAGCTGGCTATCATCATTGGGCTTGCGCTGGGGTTGGTCATGTCATCGTCCTCCACGCAAAGTCAAAACTTCTGGCACGTGCTGGCAGAAGTGGGCTATCAGATAAAAAATGATAAAAACGGATACCAGGTAGAGATACCCGTGTTCAGCAAAAATCTGCGAAGCTGGGATGGTAAAAAAATAAAGCTGAAAGGCTTTGTGGTGCCTGTGAATGAGGTAGGCGACCACGAAAAATTTATGTTGTCTTCGCTCCCTTTCAATGTTTGTTATTTCTGCGGAGCTGCCGGTCCTGAAACAGTAGTTGAAGTAGAGGCCACCGAGCCCGTTCGTTTCAGTTCCAAAGCCATTTGGATGGAAGGCACCCTTCATTTGAACGACCGCGACCCAGACAGGCACATGTATATTTTACGAATGGCCCACATAATAACCCCACCTACTGCTGGCGCTTATACTAAAACCACGTATTTTTCGCGCTAAACTTTACTCCTCAAAAGTATGTACAGATTTCTGCTGGGAATTTTCCTGAGCATACCGGCCTTTGCACAGACCGATGAAGCCATGGTGAAAAAAATTTTTGATGAAGCCCTGAGCCGTGGCGAATCGTATTCCATGTTAGAACAACTTACCAAAGAAGTAGGCCCACGCCTGTCGGGTTCGCCAGGCGCAGCCGCAGGGGTGGAGTGGAGCCGCCACGTGATGGAACAGTATGGATTTGATTCGGTGTGGCTGCAACCCGTTATGGTGCCGCATTGGGTGCGGGGTGAAAAAGAGATAGGCCGTATCACCAACTCCAAAAAAATGGGTGCCATTTCTGTGAACATTTGTGCACTCGGTGGATCAGTGGGTACGGGCGAAAACGGATTGTTGGCCAATGTGGTGGAAGTAAAAAATTTTGAAGAATTAAAATTGTTGGGTACGAAGGGCGTTCAGGGTAAGATTGTATTTTTCAACAGGCCGATGGACCCCACACGCATCAACACTTTTGGTGCTTATGGAGGTGCGGTAGACCAGCGCTCCAGTGGTGCCAGCGAAGCAGCCAAATACGGGGCCGTGGGTGTGGTAGTTCGCTCTATGGGTTCTAACCTGGAAAATTACCCACACACCGGGGGCATGCGCTACGCACCCAACATTGCGCAAATACCTGCCGTTGCCATAAGCACACGCCATGCCGACTGGCTCAGTTCTTTACTGAGGGAAGACAAAGGGCTTCAGTTTTACATGGAAACGCACTGCCAGACTTTTCCCGATGCGCCTTCTTTTAATGTAATTGGTGAATTGAAAGGTACTGAGTTTCCGGATGAGTACATTGTGGTAGGTGGCCACCTCGACTCGTGGGATTTGGGTGAAGGCGCCCACGATGATGGAGCCGGTTGTGTACAGTCCATAGAAGTGCTGCGGCTATTCAAAACATTGGGATACAAACCCAAAAGAACCATTCGTGCGGTGATGTTTATGAATGAAGAGAACGGCTTGAGAGGCGGTATGAAGTATGCCGAGATGGCAGAAAAAAATAAAGAAAAACATCTGGCGGCTATTGAATCCGACCGTGGGGGTTTTACGCCTCGAGGCTTCACGATAAGTGCTGATGAAAAGACAAGAGCCAAAATTCAATCGTGGAAGAGCCTGATGGAACCGTATGGTCTCTCCGATTTTTCTCAGGAAGGGGGCGGTGCCGACATCGGGCCCTTGGCGCAGCAAGGTGTAACATTGCTGGGCTTTCTGCCCGATTCGCAACGCTATTTCGACTACCACCATACTGCGGAAGATACATTCGACAAAGTGAACAAGCGCGAATTGGAAATGGGGGCGGCCTCCATGGCCGTTATGGTTTATTTGATGGACAAGTACGGATTAAAATAAATTCCGATCCCTTCCCAGTTTCCTTCCCTGAAATTTACCTCTTGCGGGGTATAGGTTGCCCATTCAAAAGGGGTTAACTTGTATGTTCATCAGCAACCCCATGCGCTTTATTTTGATTTTCTGCCTCCTTTGTGTCGGGTCATCTTCCGTAGCACAGGTTACCCCCACACGTAAGTATGTGAAAGTATTGGAAGCTACACAGCGCAGGTGGTCGCCCGGCACGGTTCAAAAAAACACCAATCCATCGGGTGGATTTATTTTCGAAATCAAAGTTCGGGTTAAGAAAAGTGGCGACTGGCATTTTCAGCAGGGCGCGTTCGATAACAAAACACTGCCAATAGAAGTTACAAAACAGGGCGAACGCACTGTGCAAGGCCCCTGGCGCAAACGCGAAGTGCTCACCCTCATAGCCAGAACAAACGATGCGGCCACAGCAGCACAAGTAGAAGAAGAGATTGCCCGGGCGATGGCATCCTCGGAGGCAGCGGGTTGGCTAGTGCTGAAAGAAAATGACAAAATGCACCTGGTGCCTATTAAAAATATCAAGACGGTCTCATCGCATCAGAAATTGAATCAGTAGACGATTAACTATAGTTGGCAAAATATCATTAAGATGAAGAAGGTTTCATACGCACTTATTGCAGGTCTGATTTCAGCAGCCACGCTTTTCTTTCTGTGGCCTTCGCAGGGTGCACGGCAAGAATATGAAGCATATCTGCGCACGCATCCGTTCAAGCAGGTGATGGCCGAGAAAAACAAACAGCAGGGAGAGGAACAAGGTGACCGACCTGACCTGGCCAAGATGCAGGATTTTTTCCGCACCATGAATCCACAAATCAAGCGACCCACGCCCGAAAAATTGTTTGCTATCAATGAAACGACTGCCCGCCTCCGCGACCATCAATCGGCAACTGCCCGAACACAGGGTACGCTGTCCATCAGCACCGACACCGAGTGGGAAGAGCGCGGCCCTAACAATGTAGGAGGCAGAACCCGCGCACTGATGTTCGACCCCAACGATGCAACCAATAAGAAAGTGTGGGCTGGTGGTGTATCGGGTGGGCTTTGGTTTAATAACGATATTACCGATGCCACCTCGGAGTGGCAGAAGGTTGATGATTTTTGGGATAACCTGGCCATTACCTGTATTGCCCACGACCCCGTGAATAAACAGGTATTTTATGTAGGCACCGGTGAGGGCTGGTTCAACTTCGATCTGGTGGTGGGTGCGGGTATTTGGAAATCAACCAACGGTGGGACTACATGGACACGCCTGCCTTCAACAGAAAACTTTCGATTTGTAAACGACATAGTGGTGCGCAACGAGAACGGCAGTGGGGTGGTGTATGCAGCAATTCAGGGCAACACGGTGTACAATGGTCTAAACATAAATAACAATGGCCTCTTTCGTTCTACCAATGGAGGCAACACATGGAGCCAGGTGATGCCCGATATGGATGAGTTCTTTCTGACAGACATTGAAATAGCGAGCAGCAATCAACTTTTTGTGGGGGCCAAATCGCGGGGCAGCAATCCATCACGTATCTACACTTCCCCTAACGGAGCGGATTGGTCTTTCGTCAATTTTACATCGCTTCAGGGCCGTGTAGAAATAGCGTGTGCACCTTCTAACCCGCAAATCGCTTACGCCATCATCGAAAACGACAACAAGGTGGGCGCCATGGCAAAGACAACCAACGGTGGCAGTAGTTGGAGCGCTATTAACCAACCTGTTGATGCAGATACAGATATTCCGGCAGATGATTTCAGTCGTGGGCAGGCCTGGTACAATTTGATTCTGGCGGTGCACCCCACCGATGCCAACAATGTGATGGTGGGCACCATCGATCTGTTTAAATCCACCAATGGAGGAACAAGTTGGGCGCAGGTTTCGCGGTGGAATGGAGGCATCAATATCAACGCACCGGTGGTGCATGCTGATCATCACGCAATTATGTACAGGCCCGGCTTTCCCAACGAAGCCATCTTTGGCAACGATGGGGGCGTGTATTACGGTACTGGCCTGAATAACGCACCATCGGCCATGGTGATCAACGGACGCAACAATCAATACAACGTTACACAGTTCTACTCAGGCACCATCCATCCCACACAGAAAGACTACATGCTGGGAGGCACGCAGGACAACGGTACACTCAAGTTTACACAAGCATTACTGGGAAGTACTTCGGAAGCTTTTGGTGGCGATGGAGGTCCGTGTTTCATCGATTTGAATGATCCCACCTTTCAGATTGTATCCTATACCAACAATAACTTTCAATTGTCGACCAACGGAGGAAATACCTTTAACATCACTTTACTGGAAGATGGCGAAACAGGCAGTTTTATCAACACTGGCGACTATGATTCGAACCTCAAAATACTCTATACCGCACGCGATGAAACCAGCATCTATCGGGTGCGCAATGTCAACCTTGCTTCACGCGCGGCCGGACAGGTAAATGTTAATTTAGGTTCCATGGCTACCGCTATGAAGCTCTCGCCATTCAGCACCACCGCCAGCAATTTATATATCGGCACGGAGGCAGGCAGGTTATTCCGGGTGCAAAATGCGCACAACTCACCAGCTGTTACTGAAATCACCGGCCCTTCGTTTCCCACCGGTTCAGTGAGTAGTATTGCCTTTGGTGCTTCTGAAAACCAGATGCTGGTAACTTTTTCTAACTACGGTGTTACCAGCGTGTGGGAAACCCGCAACGGTGGCGCGAACTGGAGCAACCGAGAAGGCAACTTGCCCGACATGCCGGTGCGTTGGGCGGTCTACCACCCATTAAATCCAGACCAGGTTTTTCTGGCTACAGAATTAGGAGTATGGTCTACAGACGATGTAAATGAAACAAACCCCACATGGAATTCTACCAATGGAGGTCTGGCGAATGTACGGGTGGATATGCTGCAAGTGAGAACGTCTGATTTTGTGATACAAGCAGCTACACATGGCAGAGGTGTGTTCACCGCATTGCTACCCACATCGCTCGATCAGACTATCACGTTCCCCGCATTGACAAATAAAACTTTTGGTGAGGCACCCTTCCAGTTAAATGCCACCGCCTCTTCAGGTTTGAATGTATCATACGTAAGCTCCAATGCTGCCGTGGCGACAATTGCTGGAAATACCGTTACCGTATTGGCATCTGGAAGTACTACGATTACGGCATCGCAGGCAGGCAACGTGCAATACAAAGCTGCCCAGCCGGTAAGTCAAACACTTACCGTCAATAAAGCATCGCAGGCAATTACTTTTTCTGCCCTGCCACAAAAGTCGATCAACGATACACCTTTTGCACTGACAGCTTCGGCCTCCTCGTCACTCACGGTTTCATACGCCAGCTCAAACACGGGCGTAGCCACCGTTAGCGGGAATACAGTTACCATTACTGGTGTGGGAACAACCACCATCACAGCCAATCAATCAGGCAACACAAATTACTTAGCAGCACCAGCGGTTACCCAGCAGTTAACAGTGGTGTCTCGCATCATTCAATTAACGGGCACACTTGCTTTTGGCGATGTAATTATTGGTGAGCAAAAACAACTCTCATTCAATATCGAAAATCAGGGAACGGCTCCTTTGAGTGTTACAGGCATCAACTATCCTTCTGGCTATACCGGCACCTCTTCGGTTAGTGGAAACAATATTGTTGTTACTGTTACGCTTTCGCCTACTGCCAGTGCTGATTATGACGGTGAGATTGAAGTGGAGAGCGATGCTACATCGGGCAACAATAAAATAGCTGTTACCGGAAAAGGCGTGTTAATTACCGGTGACATTCCTTCTTCTCCTTTGGTTCGGCTATTTCCCAACCCGGCCAACAGCTATTTGGAAATTTATGCACCCGGTTTAGAAGCCACTGAACTTCAGTTAACCGGAGCTGATGGAAGAGCCATTTTAAAGGGCGTGGAAAAAAGTGCACCAGAAACCGTACGCATGATGGTGAATGATTTGGTTGCAGGCACTTGGCTGGTAGCTGTTCCTGTAGGGGAGAGAATACAATGGGTAAGATTTGTAAAGAATTGAGATATGAACAAAAATTTGCAATGGTTCAGTGCGTTGGCGCTGCTGGCTTTGTTGACGTTTCCATCGTGCAAAGAAGACGAGCCCACGGAGGAAGAAGTATTCCTTTCTAAGATTGGCCTTAGCTGGCAACTTTCGGAGGAAGGCGTGTTGTTAGACGATGTGCCGGTGAACAATGTGTTCAATGGCTTTACGATATCGCTCACCTCACAATCTTCGTTTTCTACCAGTAATGGCAATGCACCCATTTGGCCTGCATCCGGAACTTTTACTTTGAAAAAAGTAGGTACCACTACCGGCTTTAACCTGGTGCGGAGCGATGGCGTGGAGGTTTTTGTGGACCAATTGACCGAACAACGGCTTGTACTGCGGTTTCAGTACGTGGGCCAGGGAGGCCGTACCGGCAGCGTGAGTGGCGAATATGTGTTCGATCTGGAGGTGAAGCCATAATTTTCGAAGCCAAATCTTTGCGGCATAAGGAGCGAATAGGTAAATTTCATTTGCCTCTAAAAAACCCCAAACTTTATGGAAAGAAGAGCGGTCTTTTGCCTGCTGGTGTGCGCGTTGTTGCTGGCCACCACCACCTATGCACAAGAGTTGTTGATTGCCGCGAAGAAAGATGGGAAATGGGGCTACATCAATATTTCTGGTCAGTTTGTTATTCAGCCCGCATGGGAAGATGCGCACCCTTTCATCAAAGGGTTGGCGGTAGCTAAAAGCAATGAGGGCTTCGGACTGATTGATACTAAGGGAAAGTGGGCGTTCACACCGCGCAAAGGGCCTATACAAGCGGAGGTAAACAACAACCGTATTGTCTTAGCCAACGACCTGGGCAAGTGGGGTGCCATGGATTTGAAAGGCAAAACGCATGTGCCATTTGAGTACGATGCCATGCAATCATTTCAAAACGGGTTGGCTGTGGCAGGTCTCAAAACTTCGCAAGAAGATATACACCGGGTGGTGATTGTGGACACCTTGGGCAACAGTATTATCTCTTTCGATAATATTTATTTACCTGCCCGTACACCCCGCTATGTACGCGAGGGATTCATCACGTTGCTGGTGGACGGCCAGTTTTCCGATCAACTAATTAAATCCCCCTATCAACTAGAGGGCCGCACACTTTACTACAGTGTATTGGATGTTAAAAACAAACGACTGGTTAATGCCAAAGTAAGCTCACTTAATCAGGAAGTGCGTGAGGGGCGTTTGAATTTAGTAGTTGATGGCATTGGCTATTCCTGGTCGGTGCCACTGCCCCAAGAGATGGCGTTAACGCAGGCAAAATTCTCTTTCCTTACTCCAGCCATTTTTTCTTTTTCGGGAGGCATTGCAGCCATAAACAAAGATGGCAAGTGGGCATTCATTGACAAAGACGGAAGCCTGCTAAGTGAAACCAATTTAGCCACCGATCAATTCACCAACGACCAGCCTATGTATTTCGGTGGTTATGTGGTATTCAAGAAAAGCAATGGACTTTATATTTTTACCGACTTGAATGGAAATCAGAAAATTCCATTGGAACTTGAATCGGTTACGCCCTTCCAATACGGACTCTCACTGGCCAGCAAGGGAGGTAAGTATGGTTTGTTACTGAAAGATGGCTCCTGGGCAGTGCCGCCAACTTTTGAGGCGTTGAGGTATTGATTTAAAAAAACGAGGCCGCCTTTTGGGCAGCCTCTCATGCTTAATTCCTCATCCAAATAATTAACTCGCGTACTCCTCAATAGGCAAGCAACTGCACACCAGGTTGCGGTCGCCATAAGCGTTATCTACGCGGCTTACCGATGGCCAGAACTTGGCATCCTTCACGTAAGGTAATGGATAAGCAGCCTTCTGGCGGCTGTAAGGGCGAGTCCATTCATCGGCCGTAATAACCGCTGCGGTGTGAGGTGCATTTTTCAACACGTTATTTTCTTTGTCGGCTTTGCCCTCCTCCACTTCGCGCACCTCGTTGCGAATTTCGATCAGCGCATCGCAGAAGCGATCGAGTTCTTCTTTGGTTTCGCTCTCGGTAGGTTCGATCATCAGCGTGCCTGCAACGGGGAAGCTTACAGTAGGCGCATGAAATCCGTAGTCCATCAGGCGCTTGGCCAGGTCTTCCACCTCGATACCTGCTTTCTTAAAGTCACGACAATCTACAATCATTTCGTGGGCGCAGCGGCCGTGCGTGCCGGTGTACAAAATTTTGTAGTGCCCGTTCAGTCTCTCTTTAATGTAGTTGGCATTCAGAATGGCCAGCTTGGTGGCATTGGTTAAGCCTTCACCGCCCATCATGGCAATGTAGGCGTAAGAAATAACCAATATGCTGGCGCTGCCCCAGGGGGCAGCCGATACCGCAGATATGGCTTTTTCTCCACCCGTTTTTACCACGGCATGCCCGGGTAAGAATGGCTTCAGTTTGTCGTTCACACAGATGGGGCCCATGCCAGGGCCACCGCCTCCGTGGGGAATGCAGAACGTTTTGTGCAGGTTCAGGTGGCACACATCGGCACCAATATTCGCGGGCGAGGTAAGGCCTACCTGCGCGTTCATGTTGGCGCCATCCATGTAAACCAGTCCGCCATTTTGGTGTATGGTCTCGCAGATTTCTACAATCGACTCTTCAAACACTCCATGCGTAGAAGGGTAAGTTACCATCAGGCAAGAGAGTTTGTCCTTGTATTGCTCCGCCTTCGCTTTCAAATCCGCTACGTCAATTTTTCCATCGCTGTCTGATTTCACAACTACCACCTCCATACCCGCCATCACTGCACTGGCGGGGTTGGTGCCATGGGCAGACGCAGGAATCAATGAAATGTTGCGGTGACCTTCGTTGCGGTGTTGGTGGTAAGCGCGAATCACCATCAACCCGGCATATTCGCCTTGTGCCCCACTGTTGGGCTGCAGCGATACTCCGGTAAAGCCGGTAATTTCTTTCAACCAGTTTTCCAGGCGGGTAATCATTTCGGCATAGCCCAGGGTTTGATCGGCCGGGGCGAATGGATGCATCTGCCCCAACTCAGGCCACGTTACCGGAATCATTTCCGTGGTGGCGTTCAACTTCATCGTGCACGAACCGAGCGAGATCATCGAATGCACCATCGACAAATCTTTGTTCTCTAATTTTTTGATGTAGCGCAGCATTTCATGCTCGGCATGGTGCGAATTAAACACGGGGTGCGTCATAAAGGCGCTGGTGCGTTGCAATGCGGCAGGCCAGGTTAGCTTTAACTCCTGGGCTTCGGCTCCGCTGCTTTTTTTGCCATGGGCCGAGGCCAAAATGTCCAGCAACGTATTTACATCGTGTAGGGTAGTGGTTTCATCCACCGAAATGCCAACGTGGTTGTCATCGAAGTAGCGCAGGTTCAATTCGCGCTTTACAGCTTCTTTTTGTACGGCTTGCTTATCGGCAACAGCCACCTTCAGCGTATCGAAATAATTTTCGTTCACCTGCTTCAAACCTAAATCGCTAACACCCTGTGCCAGGGTGCGTGCAAGGCCGTGGATGCGGCCTGCAATTTTTTTCAATCCTTCAGGGCCATGGTAAACGGAGTACATACCCGCCATTACCGAAAGCAATACCTGGGCAGTACAAATGTTAGACGTTGCTTTTTCTCTGCGTATATGTTGTTCGCGTGTTTGCAGCGCCATGCGGTAGCCGTGGTTGCCCGATGCATCGAGCGAGGCACCGATAATGCGGCCCGGCATCTGGCGTTTGAATTCGTCTTTGGTGGCAAAGAAGGCCGCGTGTGGTCCGCCATAACCCATAGGCACACCAAAGCGTTGCGAAGAGCCTACCACCACATCGGCACCCATCTCACCGGGCGATTTCATCAGCACCAGGCTCATCAGGTCGGCACCCATTACTACAAACACTTCTTTTTCGTGAGCGGCCGTAATAAAATGGGTATGGTCTGTAATGGCTCCGTTGTTATTGGGATTTTGAAGGTATACTGCAAAAACGGCAGGGTCGGTAATGTCTGCTTTGGCGATATCGGTTACCACCAACTCAATATCCAGTGGGGCCGAACGTGTTTTCAGTACATCGATAGTTTGGGGGAATGTGTGTACATCCACCAGAAATTTATTCGCATCTTTTTTGTTGCCCTTGCGCGAAGCAAACAGCAGGTGCATGGCCTCTGCGGCAGCGGTGCCCTCATCCAGCAAGGAAGCGTTGGCAATCTGCATGCCTGTTAGGTCTATCACCATGGTTTGGTAATTGATTAGCGCCTCCAACCGGCCTTGCGCTATCTCTGCCTGGTACGGGGTGTAGGCGGTATACCACCCAGGGTTCTCTAAAATGTTGCGTAGAATAACACCGGGTGTAATGCAGTTGTAATAACCCGTACCGATGTACGACTTGAATATTTTGTTTTTGGAAATCGTTTTTTTGAATTCGTGCAGAAACTCGAACTCACTTTGTGCCGGGGGCAAGTTCAAAGGTTTTTTCAGACGAATGTTGGCAGGAATGGTCTGCGCTATCAACTCATCTACCGAACCGGCTTTCACCACCTTTAGCATTTCTTCAACCTGGTGCGCGTCTGGTCCGATGTGGCGGCTTTCAAATTTTTCTGAGTAGGAAGGATCAAGGGTCATGGAAAGAAGGATTAAATCGCTGACGGTAAAAAGTTGTTGGCTGTGCGCAGAAAACGAACAACCAACAACGAAAGGATTAACAACTAAATACTAGAAACGTTCGAATTGCGAGAAGAAGAAGTTGCCTTCAATTTCTGCATTCGCATCAGAATCGCTGCCGTGTATGGCGTTCGCATCGATAGACTTGGCAAACAATGCACGGATGGTGCCAGGTGCTGCTTTGGCAGGGTCGGTGGCTCCAATCAGTTTGCGGAAATCTTCAACAGCGTTGTCTTTCTCCAAAATCATGGGAACGATCGGCCCGGAAGACATATAGGCGCAAAGCTCGCCATAGAAAGGGCGCTCTTTGTGGATAGCGTAGAATTTGCCAGCCAGCTCTTTCGACAGTTGCGCCTTTTTCATGGCCACAATGCGAAAGCCCGCTTCTTCAATCATTTTGGTGATAGCCCCTGTGTTACCTGCCGCCACTGCATCGGGCTTAATCATGGTAAAAGTTCTGTTTCCTGCCATTATTCAGAATATTTTTAAGTTTTCGGCCGCAAAAGTATTTAAAAGAATCCAGCTTGCAGCGCCCCGGTGCCAGATTCCACAGGCCTTTTGCATTCCCCTGAATTATCGTCATTTTTGCCCCCTTTCATGGAGAATATTTCGGCATTTAAGGCCTGGTTGGCGCAACCCCGCAAAGTGGTAATTGTAACCCACTTTAAGCCCGATGCCGATGCTTTGGGCTCTTCGCTGGGCCTGGCCCGCTACCTGCGCAAAAAGGGCCACCTGGTAAAGGTGATTACCCCCAGCGACTACCCCGATTTTTTGGCCTGGATGCCCGGCAACGAAACGGTGCTGGCCGTGGCCAAAGAAGGCAAGCAACACCCCACCTACCAGCAGGCGGTAGAATTTTTAACACAAGCCGAAGCCATTTTCTGCCTCGATTTCTCCAGCTTAAAGCGCATCAACGATCTGGAAGAGCCCGTTCGAAACGCCAGGGCCGTGAAGGTAATGATAGACCACCACCTGGAGCCCGAAGAGTTTGCTACCTACCTGCAGTGGGATGTGCAGTCGGCCTCTACCGCAGGACTGGTATGCGAACTGATTGAGCAGCTGGGTGACAGTACGCTGATAGATTCCGAAATAGCCACTTGCCTGTATGCAGGTTTAATGACCGATACAGGGGGTTTTAGGCACAACAATACCCATCAGCGCGAATTCGGCATTGCCTCGCGGCTGGTAGCTGCCGGTGCCAGTCCGCATGAGGTGGCCAAGCAGGTTTATGACACCAACTCGCTGGAGCGCCTTCGCCTTACGGGATTTGTACTGAGCCAGAAACTGCAGGTGCTGCCCGAACTGCGAACCGCCTACATGACGCTTTCGCGCGATGAGTTGAAAACATTTGGTGCGCAAACCGGAGATACAGAAGGATTGGTAAACTATGGCCTCTCAATAAAAGGGGTGGTGCTGTCGGTGCTGATGTACGACCGGGGCGAAGAAATAAAACTCTCGTTTCGTTCGTTAGGAAATTTTTCTGCCAACGAAATGGCGCGTACCCATTTTGAAGGAGGCGGGCACAAAAATGCTTCGGGGGGCACCTCTAAGCTCAGCCTGGCCGATACCTTGCAGAAATTTTTATCAATTTTGCCTCAATACAAAGAGAAGCTTATTAACGAATAACATTTCATCAAACTTTACTTAAATCAATTCAATGAAAATTTCAAAACTGTGGTTGCTGGCGCTGGTGGTGGTTATGGCCTGCTCGAACGAAAAAGAAACCCCCAAGGGATACAAATTTACACTCGCCACCAAAGGCGATGGCAATAAGGTGGAGCCGGGTAAATTTCTGGTGATGGATCTGATGTACAAAGACGACAAAGACTCCGTGTACTACGATAATCGCAAGAATGAAGTGCCCGAAATTATTATGGTGCGCGATACCACCGGTCAATCCATGGAAGAAGGATTGGATGAAGTATTCCGCCTGCTTTCCAAAGGCGACAGTGCAGTGATGACCATTACAGCACAAACTTTGTACGAAAAAACTTTCCGCCAGCCAGTGCCTCCAGGTGTAGACCCCAAAAGCAAGTTTACTTTCTGCATGAAGGTGAACGATGTGATCGACTCTGCGGCTGTAATGAAACTGCAGGAAGAACTCATTGCCAAACAAAACGAGCGCATGGTGAAGCAGAAAGAAGAACAGTTGGCCAAAGACACCGTAATGATTGACGATTACCTGAAAGCCAACAACATTGTAACACAGAAAACAGCTTCGGGCCTGCGCTATGTGTTTACCAAGCAAGGCAAAGGAGAACCCGCCAAACCCGGTCAGAACGTGAGCATTAACTATGCTGGCTATTTGTTGTCTGGAAAATATTTCGATACCAGTTGGGAGGCAGTAGCCAAAGAACAAAACCTTTTTGATGCCAACCGGCCTTACGCCCCGTTGGATCTGGTGGCCGGTAGCGGTTCCGTTATTCAGGGTTGGGAAGAAGCCATGTTGTTGATGAACAAAGGTTCGCGCATGACGGTGTACATTCCTTCTACGCTTGCTTATGGCAACCGCCAGCGCAGCGAAGACATTGTGGCCAACAGCATTCTGGTGTTCGATATGGAGATGGTAGATATTAAGTAATGATAGGGATGATTCGCGTAGTTGTTTTAATTTGTTTTTGTGCAGGCGTGTTGCTGTTGCCGGGTTGTAAAGAATTGCCCTGCAACAAATCCGTGAGTCAGGCGCAATTAGATGCGGTAGACCAAACACAACTGCAGGCCGATATTGCCACCATTGATGCCTACCTGCAGCGCGAAGGCATCACAGCCGTGGCCGACCCCAGTGGCATACGCTACGTGGTGGAGAAAGAGGGCTTTGGCGGCACGCCTTGCCTGGAGAACATGGTTTCGGTAATCTACAGCGGCCGGTTGTTGAGCTCGGGCAAAGAGTTCGATAGCGGTGCCACCGAGTTTGAATTGAAGAGTTTGATCTTAGGCTGGCAGGTTATTCTCACACAATATCCAAAAGGTGCGAAGCTCACATTATATATTCCCTCTGGCTATGCATATGGAACAGCCGGTTCAGGGAATAGTATTCCAGCCAACGCGATCCTTGTTTTTGATATCGAAATCTTGAACATACGATGAGGCTCTGCATGGCTACCAACAACCGCCACAAGGCACAAGAAATCGCCCAGCTAATGGGCGATTCTTTTGAGTTGGTAACCCTGCAGGACATTGGTTGTACAGAAGAACTGGCCGAAGAACAAGACACCATCGCGGGTAACTCTCTTCAAAAAGCCGACTATGTTTTCAATAACTATCATGTTCCGGTTTTTGCAGATGATTCCGGGCTGGAGGTAGAAGCACTGCATGGAGCGCCCGGTGTTAACTCTGCTTACTATGCAGGGCCGCAAAAAAGCTTTACCGACAACGTAAATCTTTTATTGAAAAACCTGCAAGGGGTATCCAACAGGCGGGCATCCTTTGTTACCGTCATCACTTTAATAAGCGAGGCAGGTGTTCAGCAATTTGAAGGCAGACTGAATGGCACCATCTTAACCGAACCGCGCGGCACGGGTGGCTTTGGCTACGATCCGGTTTTTCTGCCCGATGGTTTCAGCAAGACCCTGGCAGAAATGTCGTTGGAAGAAAAAAACAAAATCAGCCACCGTTCGCTTGCCATCGCTCAATTGGTCAATCATCTTAAGTCGGTACTATGAACAACTTTCTTCATTCTACATTCTACATTCTGCATTCTGCATTCTTCATTCTTCATTCTTCATTCTTCATTCTACCTTCGTCATTCCACCTTCGTCATTCCCAATGAAGCGTCCGTTTACCATAGGCATTACAGGCGGCAGCGGGTCGGGCAAAACGTATTTCCTGCAAGGGTTGTCATCGCGCTTTGCATCGCACGAAGTGTGCCTCATTTCGCAAGACAATTATTACAAGCCACGCGAGCAGCAACCCATAGATGAAAACGGAATAAAAAATTTCGACCTGCCCGTTTCCATCGATCGCGATGCGTTTCATGCCGATCTGCTGAAGTTGAAAGCCGGGCAGGATGTGATCAAAAAAGAATACACCTTCAACAATCCCAAAGCTGAATCGAAACTGCTCGAATTTAAGTCGGCACCCTTGTTGGTGGTAGAAGGTTTGTTTGTGCAATATTTTGAAGAGATAGAAAAAGAACTCGACCTTAAAATTTTTATTGAAGCCAAAGACCACGTGAAGCTCGGCCGCAGAATCAGACGCGACCAGGTAGAGCGCGGTTACGATCTGGACGATGTGCTCTACCGATATCAATTTCACGTAATGCCCGTGTACGAAAGCCTGATCGAACCCATCAAACACAAAGCCGACATCGTGATACCCAACAACCACGAATTCGACCGGGCGCTGGCCGTATTAACGGGTTATTTGCGCACGCAGGTGGCAGAGCGCAGTGAGCGCGCCACTTGAAGGCCCCTGCTTGGCCCAGTTGCGTTTTACCTGCAAATGACTACTTTTGTAGCCCTTATGTTAAAGAAGACCCTTTTCAGAACTATGATGCTGGTAGCCGGATTGCTGGCTGTGGCGGTTATTCTGATTTCGTCTTCTACGAAACAATTCTCTACGCCTGCCAAAGAAAAAGCCAAAACAGAGCAAGGCGAAAAGAGTGCGCAGACTTATGTAAGTGCACCCACCGAGGCCATTCCCGGCTCGGCTGTAAAAGTAGACGAACCTGCTACTTCACTGCTTGAGGTTCTTTTTGGAGTAGAAGAAGAAAAAGTGGAGTTACCCACGCGCACGGGCAAAGAACTGATGCGCTATATGAAGGTTCTCTTCAGGGCTATCATTTCGCCCAACGCTCCCTGAGTTAATCCTCCTTTCGTACACATGCCAACTTATCGTTGGTCCATGCAATCGCAACGATTGCTTTCTGGTGAAATCTAAATTTTTTTAATAAACAGTTATGAAGAACAAAGGTGTTGTTATTGTACTTACCGTCATTATTACGGCTTTGTGTCTCTATTACCTGTCGTTCACGTTTGTGGCCGGCAAGGTAGATGATGACGCAGTGGCCTATGCAACTGACGCCAATGGAACCATTAACCTGGTTCGCAAGCAGATGTATCTCGACTCTATGTGGAATAAACCGGTGTATAACCTGTTTGGAGCCGAATACACTTTTAAAGAAGTAAAAGAGAATGAGTTGAGCCTCGGTCTCGACTTGCAGGGAGGTATGCACGTAGTGCTTGAAATTTCTCCTATCGATATCATTCGCAGCCTGAGTGGCAACAGCCAGGATCCTGCCTTTTTGAAAGCGCTGGAAGAAGCGCGCGAGAAGCAGAAAACCAGCCAGGCGCCTTTTCTTGATTTGTTCACGCAGTCGTTCAAAGCAGCCAATCCCGATCGCAATTTGGCTTCTTTGTTTGCATCGGCTGCCAACAAAGACCGCGTAAGTCTTTCGGATGATGATGCCACCGTTACCAATTTTTTGCAAACAGAAATTGAAGGTGCCATTGAGCGTTCGTTCACGATCTTAAAAACACGTATCGATCAGTTCGGCACTTCGCAGCCCAACATTCAGCGTTTGCAAGGCACTGGTCGCATACAGATCGAAATTCCCGGTGCCGACAATCCGCAACGTGTGCGTAAGCTGTTGCAGGGTGTAGCCCGTCTGGAGTTTTGGGAGGTAATTGAAACCAGCGACCCTCAGTTGAGCCAGGCTTTGATGGCCGTAAATACCATGTTGGTGAAGGAACAAACGGCACAGGCAGCGTTGGGTGCATCGGCTACAACTTCGCAAGAATCAGCTCCTGCCACTCAAACACCTGCTGATTCTGCCCAATCTGAGTTGGAGAAACAACTGAGTGGCTCCTCCACTGATTCTACTGGTAGCTCACTCGATTCACTGGCCAACCTCAACGTATCTCCTTTGTTTGCCAAAATGAATCCCGGTGTTCCATTTCTGTACGATGTAAAAGACACCGCCCAGATCAACCGCATTTTAAGAAGAGCAGATGTGCGCACCCTGATGCCGCGCACCATTGGCTGGTACTGGGATGTGAAGCCCGAACCTGAACTAACGCCAGGCGTTGATGACATCCGCCTGAACTTTGTAAACCTGGGCCGTGCCGGTAAACCTTTGCTTACTGGCGAAGTAATTAACGATGCACGCCTCGACTACGACCAGTTTGCGCGCCCTGCCGTAACCATGACCATGAATGCAGCCGGCTCGCGCACGTGGGCCAAAGTAACGGCCGCAGCTGCAGCCAAAACACCACAAGGCCGTATTGCCATTGTGCTTGATAACTATGTGTACACCGCACCCACCGTGCAGGGCGAAATACCCAACGGGAACTCGCAAATAACAGGTAGCTTTGAACTGGAAGAAGCCAAAGACTTGGCCAACGTATTGAAAGCAGGTTCGCTACCTGCACCAACCCGCATTGTAGAAGAAGCCATCGTGGGCCCTACCTTGGGTAAGATGGCACAAAACCAGGGCTTGATCTCAATGGCTTGCGGTTTGGGCATTGTGGTGCTTTTCATGATTGCCTACTATTCCAAAGGTGGTTGGGTGGCCAACATCGCATTGTTGTTCAACATATTCTTTATTCTCGGTATTCTGGCGCAGTTCAACGCTGCCCTTACCCTTCCTGGTATTGCCGGTATTGTGTTAACCATGGGTATGGCGGTGGATGCCAACGTGTTGATCTATGAACGCATCAAAGAAGAGTTGCGCATGGGCCGCATGTTGCGCGAAGCCATTAAGAAAGGTTACAGCCGCGCATTCGATACGATCTTCGACTCGAACCTGACCACTTTCCTTACAGCCATTTTCTTGTTTGTGTTAGGCCAGGGGCCGTTGAAGGGTTTCGCCATCGTGTTGATGATCGGTATCGCCACCTCGTTCTTCTCGGCCGTTTATATTTCACGTGTCATTGTAGAGTGGATGACCCGCAAGGGCGATGATGCCAAAGTATCTTTCGAGAGCGGCTTGTCGAAAACAGTGAAAGAAAGAAATTATTTCGATTTCATCGGTTCGCGTAAAAAGGCCTATATCATTTCCGGCTCAGTCATTGTTGTTGGTTTTGTACTCATCGCCATACAAGGTCTCAACCTGGGTGTGGACTTCAAAGGAGGTCGCTCGTACGTAGTTTCTTTCAGTAAACCAGTAGTTGCTACCGAAATGAAAGTAGCCTTGGGCGAAAGCTTCAACAACGCAGGTACCGAAGTGAAGAACTACGGTGGCAACAACGTTATGAAAGTCACCACATCTTATTTGGTAGAAGATGAATCAGAGCAGGCAGATGAAACCGTGAAAACGGCACTCGTTCAGGGCATTGAAAAACTCAGCGGATTGAAATTTGCAGAGGGCGTGAGGGAAGTAAACGACCAAACTTTCACTATCTCCTCTTCATCTAAAGTGGGCGCCACCATTGCAGACGATATCAAAGACTCTGCATGGGAAGCATCGCTGTTCTCGCTCATTGCCATTTTCCTTTACATCTTGATTCGTTTTAAGAAATGGCAGTTCAGTACAGGCGCCATCGTAGCTACGGTACACGATACACTTTTTGTGGTGGCGAGCTTTGGCATTGCCGGTGCGCTTGGCTTTAAGTTTGAAATAGACCAGGTGTTTGTGGCGGCATTGCTTACCATTATCGGTTACTCTATTAACGACACGGTAATTATCTTCGACCGCATTCGTGAGTACCTTGCCATGGGAACGAGTCACAACAGAACGCGCATCTTCAACGATGCTATTAACAGTACGTTGTCGCGTACGTTGATCACATCTGGAACTACATTAATTGTAGTGGTGGTGTTGTTGTTGTTTGGCGGTGAGGTGTTGCGCGGTTTCTCTTTCGCATTGTTCATCGGTATCGTGGTGGGCACCTTCTCTTCCATTTTTATTGCAGCCCCTGTGGTGCTGGATATGGATTTGAAAGAGAGTGCCGATAACAAACCCGTGGCCAAGGCGGCTTAATTTTTTAAATTAATTTATTTATGAAAGGCAGGGCTTCGGTCCTGCTTTTCTTTTTGTGTTATCTTCAGCGTAAATTTTTATCACGAACCTGGAAATGAACAAGAAGTTACATTTGCAATCAGTGTTAATTTTGTTGTGATGAAGATTTTGTTGATTGAAGACGAAGTGAAGACCCTGCAATACCTGAAGAAAGGATTGGAAGAGAACGGCTACCTGGTAGATACCGCAGCAGATGGAAAGAAAGGGAAGATGCTTGCCTTGCGTAATTCTTATAGTCTCATCATTACCGATATCATTATGCCGGGTATAGATGGCAAGTCCATGGTGCAGCAGTTGCGGGCCGAGCAGGTAGAAACACCGGTGCTGATGCTCACCGCACTGGCCACCACCGATGATGTGGTAACCGGTTTGGACAGCGGTGCAGATGATTACCTGCCGAAGCCTTTCGAATTCCAGGAGTTGCTGGCGCGGATACGTTCATTAACAAAGCGCCACAAAAAAGACATGCAGGTGCTGAAGATGGCTGACTTGGTGATGGACCTGGATCGTAGACAAGTAAAGAGGGCTGGCAAAACCATTGAACTTACGGTGAAAGAGTTTACGCTGCTCGAATACTTTCTACGCCATCCTGACGTGGTGATTCCCCGGGCCGACCTGGTGCGTGCGGTGTGGAATGTAGATTTCGATACCGGCACCAACATGGTGGAGGTGTACGTGAATTACCTTCGAAAAAAAATCGACCGCGATTTCGATAAGAAGTTACTACATACACAGGTGGGTATGGGTTATATCTTTAAAGAAGACTAAAGTGCAGATACGTTCACGGCTCACACTTCAGTTTACCTTGCTGGTAATTGCCATTGTATTGCTCTCGTTTTTTCTGGTGTACTATTTCTCTATGCAGCTGGCCGGAAGAGAGTTTAATACACGTCTACGCGACAAAGCTATCACTGCTGCTTCGTTGCTGATAAAGGTGGAACAAATTGACTCAACGCTGCTCACGCTGATCGATCGCGCCAAGCGCGATAATCTGTACAAGGAAAACATTGTGATATTGGACAGTGCCGACCGGATGATTTACGTGAACAATGAGCAATTCGAATTGAAAGTTGATGCCAATCTCTTTAAGCGTGTGCGCACCGAGCGTGAAGTGCGTTTTCGGCAAGGCGACTTCAACGTAATGGGTTTGCTGTTTTCCGACAATAACCGAAGTTATGTGGTGATTGCCGGGGCCATCAACCGGCAGGGCGAGCAGCGGCTGGCGGATTTGCGCACGCTGCTGGGTACACTCTTTGTGGTGATGACTGCCCTGGTAGCACTGGCAGGTTGGGTGTATTCGGGTCGGGCGCTCAGGCCCATCCAGAAAGTAATGAACCAGGTGGAGGAAATTTCTCCGCAAGATCTGAGCAAACGCCTGCAGGAAACCAATCAGCCCGATGAAATCGGTAAACTGATCACCATCTTCAACAAGATGTTGGCGCGTATAGAAAATGCTTTCAGCCTCCAGCGGACTTTTGTGGCCAATGTTTCGCATGAGCTGAAAAATCCGCTTACCAAAATAACCTCGCAGCTAGAGGTAACTTTATTGAAAGACCGCGACCAAGCCGAATACAAAGCGCTGGTAGCTTCCGTGCTGGAGGATATCAAAGAGTTGAACCAGCTTTCGAATAGCCTGCTTGAGTTGGCTCGTCTTAACCGCGAAGAAGGTTCTTTCTCCATGGCACGCGTTCGCCTGGATGAAATTTTATGGGAGGTACGCGAAGGGGTAGCAGGCCTGGATGAAAGTTACCAGGTGATGATGGAAATGAAAGACCTGCCGGAAGACGAGTCGCGGCTGTATGTTACAGGTAATAGCCACTTGTTGAAGACGGCCCTTCGCAACGTGGTGGAAAATGCCTGCAAGTTTTCTGACAACCACACGGCCCGGGTGAGTCTGCACTGCGATGAAACCGGGCTGACGATAGACGTGCAAGACCAGGGGCCGGGTATTGCCCAGGGCGACCTGCAGAAGGTGTTTCAGCCTTTTTTTAGGGCAGACGCCACCTCGAAAGTGAGGGGCTACGGTATTGGCCTGTCCCTAAGCCAGCGAATTGTGGCGCTTCACAAAGGCCACTTGTCCATCGAATCGGAGCCAGGGCAGGGTACGCGGGTACGCATCGTCTTTGGCTCCCGTTAGGAAAATTCTAATACTTTTCTAATCGGTTTGGCTTCACCAAAATGGGTGCGTTTCGTTCTTTTACCATTGTGTTCCCCAACGGGGAAATGCAAGTAGGTTTTACAGGTTTGATAGTCAGGTTTTCTTTTAGCCATCACTAAAAGAACCTAAGCCCCGGCCCCAGGTCGGGGCTTATTTATTTTGGCTCACTTCTACCCGGGCCCCGATGGACAATATCCCCGGAAGGGTATCTAAGCGCATAAATTGGATCAAATCGAGGGAATAGGTGCCCGCCTGCTCAAATTCGTGGTTCGTTAACAGGGGTTCGCGGTGGTCGTACACATCGCCCAGGCCGCTTCGTCCAAAAGGTTTGCCCGTTTTGGCATCAAAGAGGTATCTGGTAGAAAGCTTCTCCGCCAATACATTACCGGTAGAATCTTTCAAAACATAGTTTACAAACAGGCGCGAGTAGGGATAGTCGATGGAATTGCGAACGGTATAATACAGGTTGTAAGGCTGCCCCGTGTCTGCGATGCGAAAACTGAAGTGGGCGGTGTCGGTAGCGGCCCAGACACGGTTTTTAAAATCTTTGTGATCTTCGAAAAGCCGACTGCCATCGCAACCTACAAACAAAACGATCGCGACAATCAAAAATAAAAACCTGTTCATGGCTGTTTTTTACCCTGCTGGCCCTGGTTAGGATTTCTTCCTGGCCGCCTCGGGCCGCGGTCTTGCCGTGGGGGCTGGTTGCCTTTGCCGGGTCCTTGCGATGGTTGATTTTGGCCTCCCTTGTTATCCGGTCCCGGTCTGTTGTCTCTCCGGTTACGGTCGCGGTTGCGTTTCTTTTTTTTGCCCTTGTTACGGAATTTTTTGTCGAGGCTCTCCAGGTCGCTGTTCAGCGGTGCACCCACCTCTTTTTCGGCCACTTCGTTTTCTTCGAGGTTGGCAGGTTTTTTCCCGGCCCGGTTCATCTCCAGTATTTCGTTGACGCGCTGAATATTTACTGGGTACCAGTTGCTCTCCTCACGGAAGCCAAACCACATGATTTTGCGGAAGATGTCTGTTTTTTGAAGAGTAGCTTCACCCTTTTCAGTGAGAAGTGGCGCATCTACTTCGGGAATGTCTTTCAGGGCGTCCATGTAGGTCTCCAACTCGTAGTTCAGGCAACATTTCAAGCGACCACATTGGCCCGACAATTTGCTGGGGTTGAGCGATAAATTCTGATAGCGTGCTGCGCTGGTGGCTACATTTTTAAATTCGCTCAGCCAGGTGGAGCAGCACAGCTCGCGGCCACAAACGCCAATACCGCCCAGCCGTCCGGCTTCTTGTCGCAGGCTGATCTGGCGCATTTCCACGCGTATGCGAAATTCACCAGCCAGGTGTTTGATCAACTCTCTGAAATCCACGCGGTCTTCGGCAGAGTAGAAGAAGGTGGCTTTGGCATTGTCGGCCTGGTACTCCACATCCGAAAGCTTCATGTTGAGCTTCAGCATGCGTACAATTTCGCGCGTGCGGTAGAGTGTGGGCAACTCGCGCTTCTTTACCTCTTCGTATTTCTCCAGGTCTTTGGTGTGGGCCAGTCGGTAGATTTTACGAATCTCGCCATCGTTGGCCACATTCTTTTTCTGCATTTGCAGGCGCACCAATTCGCCCTGCAGCGAAACATGGCCCAGGTGGTGACCATTGGGCACTTCTACAATCACGGCATCGCCCGTGGTGAGTTGTAGCTTTTCTGAGTTGCGATAAAAGTCTTTGCGCCCGTTCTTAAAGCGCACTTCCACCACATCAAATTTGCTTTCCGAAGGCATCTCCATATTGGAAAGCCAGTCGAATACATTCATCTTGTTACAGCCACCCGTGCCGCACGCCCCGTTATTATTGCAACCGGCTACCTTGCCGTCTTTCTTCGTTCCACAAGCACATCCCATAATTCAACTATTCAATGACAGCAGCCTTCAACTGGCTGCGTTAACCTTGTAATTTAGCAAATCTACGCCTATATCTTTCCGGAAAGATAGCCCTTCCCAGCTAATACCCGAAATGGACTGGTAGGCATTTTTGCGCGCCTCTTCCAGCGTGGCACCCTGGCCGGTAATGGTAAGTACGCGGCCCCCGTCTGTAGTAATGAGTCCGCCATTTGTTTTGGTGCCGGCATGAAATACGATGGCCGTTTTAGCAGACTCCAGCCCGGTAATGGCAAAACCTTTTTTATAATCTCCGGGGTAGCCACCTGATACAAGTGCTACCGTTAGCGAAGTATGTGGCGCATGGCGGATGGTTTTGCCGGCCAGTTGCTTTTGCGAAGCGGCTACCAACAGGGGAAGAAAATCATCTGCAATGCGCGTCATCACCACTTGTGTTTCGGGGTCGCCCATCCGGGCGTTGTATTCAATCACGTAAGGTTCGCCATCCACATTCATCAGGCCGATAAAAATAAAACCACGATAAGGAATGTTTTCCTTTTTCAAGCCGTCAATGGTGGGTTTGATGACCTGTGCCTCCACCTTTTTCATAAATGTTTCGTTGGCAAATAGTACTGGCGATACCGCACCCATGCCCCCGGTATTGGGCCCCGTGTCACCATCGCCCACGCGCTTGTAGTCTTTTGCCTCGGGCAACACCACATAGTTTTCTCCGTCCGTCAATACAAAAACAGAAAGCTCGATGCCAGATAAAAATTCTTCTACCAATACGCGTGCACTGGCTTCGCCAAATTTTTTATCCACCAACATCTCGCGCAATGTTTGCTGCGCTTCTTCCACGTGCTGTGCAATCACCACACCTTTGCCAGCCGCCAACCCATCTGCTTTTAACACAATGGGTGGCGTTAGTTGCGATAGGTAAGCTAATCCCTCCTGAAGTTGAGCAGCCTGAAATGTTTTGGCGCGTGCTGTAGGTATGCCGTGGCGCACCATAAACTGTTTCGAAAAGTCTTTGCTTCCTTCTAGTTGAGCACCTTCTTTACCCGGTCCTATCATCAAAATTTTTTGAAGGTCGGCCCGACTTTCGAAATAGTCGCGGATGCCCTTCACCAACGGAACCTCGGGCCCTACTACAACCAGATCAATTTCATTATCAAGGCAAAACTGACCCAGTGCATCAAAGTTATCTACCGCAATGGGTACGTTCTTGGCCAACTGGGCGGTACCGGCATTGCCGGGAGCTACAAACAGGGTTTGGCAAAGTGGGCTTTGTTTTATCTTCCAGGCCAGCGCATGTTCGCGGCCTCCGTTTCCTACAATCAGTACATTCATATGGGGTACAAACGTGTAAAGGTAAAAACAAAACGGGGCGCCTGAAAGGCACCCCGCATGGTTTGTGGGTCTCCTGAAACCTTAGTTGGCGTATTCGCTCAGGAACTTGATGCGCATCAGCCGCAGGTTATCCTCATTGAAATCGGAATCCTCATCTTTTAAGGCAGCCACTGCATCTTCAATGCTGTCCGTTTCAGAGTTGAGGAAGTATTCGAAGATGGTTTCCTGCTTCTCTTCATCCAACACCTGGTCGATGTAGTAATCGAGATTGAGCTTGGTGCCCGAGTAACAGATGTTTTCTATCTCTGTAAGCATCTCATCGAAAGAGATATTCTTCGATTCTGCAATTTCCTCCAGGTCTACCTTGCGATCTATTTGCTGAATGATAAATATCTTGATCTTCGACTTATTAACAGACGATTTCACAATAACATCGGTGGCGGTTTCGATGTCGTTTTCGTCCACATATTTCTCAATCAGTTCCAAAAACTCCTTGCCGAACTTGTTTACCTTGCCCATGCCCACACCATTCACACTCGCCAGTTCATCTTTGGTGGTGGGGTAGGTGGTGGCCATCTCTTCCAAAGACGGATCCTGGAAGATGACATAAGGCGGAAGGTCTTTCTCTTTCGCAATTTTCTTGCGCAGCGCCTTCAGCATCTCGAACAACCTCTCATCGTACGATTTGGTGTTGGTTGGCGCACGATCAGGAGAATTCTCTTCTTCGTCAATAGCGGTAGTAAAGTCGTGATCTTTGGCCAACTCAATAGGGTGTGGCTTCTTAAGGAAGTTCAAGCCCTTTTCTGTGATTTTGAGTACACCAATGTTCTCGATGTCTTTTTCCATGTACTGGTAAATCAGCGCTTGTCGGATTACTGATTTCCAGAAATCACTCTCTTCGGCAGCGCCTTTTCCATACACGGGCAAATCGAAGTGGCCATAGCTCTTCACGTATTCATCTTCCACTCCGCGTATTACATGCACCAGGTGACTTAAACCAAAACGCTCGTTGGTTTGCTTCACAGCTTCAAGCGCCACCTTTACATATTCAGTGCCATCGAAACGTTCGCGCGGATGCACGCAATTGTCGCACATGCCGCAGTTGTTTTCCTGAAACTCTTCACCAAAGTAATGAAGCAGTTGCCTTCTGCGGCACACAGGCGATTCTGCATAGAATTCCATCTCCTGTAGCAGAATGCGCGCGTTCTCTCGCTCTTGCACTGATTTGTCTTTGTTGAACTTTTCGAGTTTGTTCAAATCGTTGTGACTGTAGAACATCAGGCAGTGACCCTCTAATCCATCTCGGCCAGAGCGGCCCGTTTCCTGGTAGTAACCTTCCAATGATTTGGGCACATCGTAATGCACCACAAAACGCACATCGGGCTTATCGATACCCATGCCGAAGGCGATGGTGGCCACAATGATATCTACTTCTTCGTTCAGGAAGTCGTCCTGGTTCTTAATGCGTATATCAGGATCAAGCCCTGCGTGGTAAGGTGCGGCCTTAAAGCCGTTTACGTTCAGCAGTTGAGCGATCTCTTCCACCTTCTTGCGGCTAAGGCAATAGATGATACCCGATTTGCCCTTGTGCTCTTTCAAAAATTTGATGAGCTGCTTTTTGGTTTCTTTCTTGGGCCGAACTTCGTAATAAAGATTTTTTCTGTTGAAGGAAGAGATGAATACATCGGCTTCTTCCATCTGCAGGTTCTTCTGTATGTCCAGTTGCACTTTGGGCGTAGCCGTAGCAGTGAGCGCTATCACAGGCATATCGCCCAACTGCGCTATCATCGTTTTGATTCTGCGATATTCCGGCCGGAAGTCGTGGCCCCACTCGGAAATACAATGGGCTTCATCGATGGCTACAAACGAAACATTCACTTTCTGCAGAAAGGCAATGGTCTCTTCTTTGTTGAGTGATTCAGGCGCTACGTACAACAACTTCACAAGGCCTGTGGTGCAATCTTTCTTCAAGCGTGTAATCTCGCCTTTGCTCAGGGTGCTGTTGAGAAACCGTGCATTAATACCATAAGCATTGAGCGAATCCACCTGGTTTTTCATCAACGCAATGAGTGGAGAAATAACAATGGCCAACCCATCGTGCACCATGGCTGGCAATTGGTAGCACAAGGATTTACCTGCACCGGTGGGCATAATCACGAAAGTGTTGCGCCCGCTTAAAATGTTCTTGATTACTATCTCCTGGTTGCCCCTGAATTGGGAGTATCCGAAAATCTCTTTGAGTTTATCTCGCAACGTATCTTTTTCTTCCGCCACTAACATGTTTCAACTGGTAAATTGCTATATTACTTATCTTTGCCTGCTTACAAACTTAATCTGCACAGGGAATTGAATTTAGTAAAAAATATCAAAAACATTGCACGGGAAGTATTAATAAATGAATCCCGTGCGGTGGAGAATCTCGTGAATTTTATTGATGACGACTTCGAAGCCTTGGTGAAAGAAATTTATTCCGCCAAAGGTCGTGTTGTCGTTACAGGCGTTGGTAAAAGCGCCATCATAGCGAATAAAATTGTGGCCACTCTCAACTCCACCGGCACACCCGCTTTGTTCATGCATGCAGCCGATGCCATCCATGGCGACCTGGGCATGATTCAAGACGGTGATATTGTTATCTGTATTTCGAAAAGTGGCAACACTCCCGAAATAAAAGTACTTGTGCCTCTCTTAAAACGCAGGGCGTTAAAACTTGTTGCACTGGTTAGCAACATGCAATCTTACCTGGCGCAGCAGGCCGATTTTGTGATGAATGCAACGATTGCAGAAGAGGCCTGCCCGCTTAACCTGGCGCCAACCACCAGCACTACCGCTCATCTGGCCATGGGCGATGCGCTGGCTGTCTCCTTATTGGAGATGAGAAATTTTACCAGCGAAAACTTTGCAGAGTTTCACCCAGGCGGTGCTTTGGGGAAACAGTTGTACCTGAAGGTGGCCGATGTATATCCACAAAATCAATTGCCCATAGTGGCACCCGATGCATCGTTGAAAGATGTGATTCTGGAAATCTCATCGAAGCGCTTGGGAGCAACGGCCGTTATCAATGACCAGCGGGAGTTGAAAGGAATTATTACCGATGGCGATTTGCGAAGAATGCTGGAAAAAGGTGGCGATATTAGTAACTTAAAAGCCTCAGCAATCATGTCGGCCAAACCCAAAACCATCGATCACCAGGAATTTGCAGTAAAGGCGTTGCAGATCATGCAGGAGAACAGCATAACACAATTAGTAGTAACCAAAGAAGGCAAACTGGCGGGGTTCATTCACTTGCACGACTTGCTGAAAGAAGGAATTGCCTGATTCAAAAAATATTTAACCATTCAATCGCGGAATGAATAACAACCTTTACGTGGTGCTGATGGCTGGCGGAGTAGGAACCCGCTTTTGGCCATATAGCCGCAATGCACGCCCCAAGCAATACCTCGATGTATTGGGAACAGGCAAAACGCTTTTGCAATCTACCTGCGACCGGTTTCTGCCGTTGTGCCCCAAAGAAAATATTTTGGTTGTAACCAACGAAGAACATGGCGCCATTACACGCGAGCAACTGCCGCAGTTGCATCCAGCGCAGATTCTAACGGAGCCCATGCGCAAAAACACTGCGCCATGCATAGCCTACGCCAGCAGAAAAATTTTTGCTCAGAATCCCGATGCCATCATGGTGGTAAGTCCGTCAGATCACCTCATTCTCAACGAGGCGGAATTTCAAAACACCATTCATCGCGCAGCCGAATTTGCCAAAACAAAAGATAACCTGATAACGCTTGGCATTAAGCCTACACGCCCTGAAACAGGTTATGGCTACATACAGTTTATTGAGGGGAATTCATCTATCAAAAAAGTTAAAACCTTTACAGAGAAACCCGAACTTCAACTGGCGAAAACATTTTTGGAGAGCGGGGATTTTGTGTGGAACGCGGGTATTTTCATCTGGAGTGTGAAGGCCATTATGGATGCCTTTGCCGCCCACTTGCCCGAGATGACTGAGATTTTTGACGAGGCAACGCCTCACTTTAATACAGACGGAGAAAAAGACGCCATCCGCCAGGCGTATGCCCAATGTAAGAGCATCTCCATAGACTATGGCATCATGGAGAAAGCCAAGAATGTATACGTAGCTTCCAGCACCTTCGATTGGTCTGATTTGGGTTCGTGGGCTTCTTTGCACGATGTGTCGAAGAAGGACGCGCAAAACAACCTGGTAACTGCCGATGCCTTGGTTTATGAAACACGGAACTCGGTAATAAAAGGACCCAAAGACAAACTGATTGTAGCCCAAGGGTTGAATGGCTACCTGGTGGGCGTGTTTGATAACGTAGTGATTGTGTGCGAAAAAGATAAGGAAGAACAATTTCGCAAGTTTGTGAACGATGTGAAGGCAAAGCCCAACGGAACCGACTACCTGTAACGCTTACGCTACAACTTCTGCCGTATGGCTTCGTAGATGGCAATACCGGCCGCCACCGACACATTGAGTGAACCTACACGGCCTTTCATGGGTATTTTCACCAACTCATCGGCCACGCGCAATATTTCGGGTGCAATGCCGTCTTCTTCCGAACCCAAAACCAGGGCCACGGGTGTATTCAAATCTACTTCATAAATCAGCTTCGATGCTTTTTCGGTGCACGCCACCACACGTATGCCGCTGTCGCGTAGTTGTTTCACGGTTTTGCGCAAATCGTCCGTACGGCAAACGGGCAAATGGCTCAGTGCCCCGGCCGAAGTCTTTATAGCATCTGCTGTAATGGGTGCGTTGCCTTTGTCGGCTATTACAATTCCATCCAACCCCGCACATTCGGTGGTGCGGGCAATGGCACCAAAGTTCCGCACATCGGTAATGCGATCCAACAACAGAAGAAAGGGTTCGCGTCCCTCTTCAAATGCTTTAGCAATCAGGTTGTCGAGCGAGGCGTAGGTGATGGGCGACAATACGCAAATAACACCCTGGTGATTCTTAGAGGAGAGCCTGTTTAACTTTTGCTGCGGTATGAAGGTGTAAGGTGCATGAAATTCTTTGGCTGTGTTGATCAGTTCTTTGATCAAATCATTTTGCAAACCAGCCTGCACATAAATCTTTTCAATTTCCCGGCCCGATCGGATGGCCTCAATAACCGCCCGTGTGCCGAAGATCATGGTTTTGTTATCCATTCTGATGAAGTTAATAGCGGCTCTTGCGCCACAAGTCTATTGTGTAATACCACCGCTCGGCAAACCGCTTGTCGCGTACCAGCACCAGGTTGTCCGGGTCGTAAAGTGTTCCACTCTTCACAAAAGTAAACCTTACTTTATGGTTTTTATAATTCCATGCTTCAGCACTGCCGGTGTGGCTAACTTCATCGGGGGGGCCAAAGATCAAGTAAATCATGCCTCTATCCGTTTTCCAGCCTTCTTTGTAAGAAGTAAATAAGCGGTTGGCTTGCTCCACGCGCCTGAAATAGCTACGCATAAAATTTTTCGCACGTTCGGCATCTCCGGTTATATCCAGAATCACTTTGTCGAAAGCCTTTTTGTCGTTGGTGGCTGCTTTTAGTTTTTGAAACTCTTCCTGGGTAGTGACAAACACCAACGGATCGACCAACTGGTCGAGCGTAGTGAAGCGTGGATAGTTGGCATCGGTAACCCTGAAAGCAAAACCTTTGGCTGCATTGGTATCTTGTTGGGCCAGGTATAGCCCTTCGGTATTCAATAACACGCCTGCGCCTGGGGTGAAGGTAAACAACGAATCGGCTACCAAGGCGGGAGCCACTCTTTTCTCTTTTTCAACAAAAGGAGGCGAGGCTGCTGGAAAACTGGTTCTGTACCTGAACAACGTTGCGTTTGCCCTGGTTGAGCGATAGTGCAGGTCTATCGCCTTGCCCGAAGCAACCGAGGTTGTGAAAAGAGGAACACTGTCTGTCTCCACCCAACCATCGGGCGGATAGTTTGCTTCCAGTTGTCGCACAAACAAATACCTGGCCTCACTGGTGGGGTTGGTTACTATGGCTGTAAGCAACCACGGTTTGGCGGGAAGAGCAAAACTAAGTCGACCTGTTTTTTTGCGCTCGCTATTGCGGATGATTTTCTCTGTGGCTGAAACTTGTTCGCCACTGCGCTGGCCGAACGATTCTCGTTTTTCCCACTTCAAACTGTAATCGGACAGCGGTGTGCCGCCATTGCTCGTCATTTCATAAAAAACAACAACCGAATCGCGGTCGGCAGCAACACGCCAGGCCCACGAAATCTCGTTGGCCGGATCGTACCAATAATTTACGTTGGTGCCTGCAATGGACTGACTCAATGCCTGCGAACAAAGAAAGCCACACAATAGCAAGAACAGTAGACGCTTCATAATCAACCTTAAAAATACAAGTTTCGCCCCGAAGGATTACCTTTGCGCCCAAATTCTTATGGGCAAAATTTTCACCACCGAAATTACTTCAGAGTCGCTTACTTCCGATAACCCCATTCACCAACGGTTGCTGAAAGCATACGTGGCGGCTGTCGATTATGTTGCCGGTGATGTGTTGGAGGTGGGATGTGGCGAGGGCCGCGGCATTGATTTGATTTTGCCCAAAGTAAAAAGCTACTCAGCCATCGATAAAATTGAAGAGGCGCTGGCTAAGTTGAGAACCCAATATCCAGCTGCCCGTTTTGTGAGTGGAAACATACCACCTCTGGCCGCTTTTCCTGACGAGTCCTTCGACTTTGTGATTACGTTTCAGGTAATTGAACACATTGAAGACGATCATCTTTTTCTCAAAGAAATTCATCGGGTGCTAAAACCGGGAGGCAAAATGCTGCTCACCACACCCAATCGCCCGAAGTCGCTGACGCGGAACCCGTGGCACGTGCGCGAGTATACGGCCACCGAGCTTGCCCAACTCGCAGCGAAAATATTCTCTTCCGTGCAAATGAAAGGTATTGGTGGAAATGAAAAGGTGATGGAATATTATGAGCGCAACAAGAAGTCTGTAGCACGCTTCACCCGCTTTGATGTGCTCGATCTGCAACATCGCTTGCCAGCGTGGGCGTTGCGTGTGCCCTACGAAATTCTGAATCGTTGGAACAGAAACAAACTCAAGCAAGCTTCCGATGCGCTGGTGGCAGACATTCGCCATACCGATTACCCGGTAATGGACAATGCAGACAATGCCCTTGATCTTTTTTTGATCGCCACTAAATAGTGCGTACCGCGGCTTAATTCATTAAGGGTGAACAGCCAGGTAAGGGTAGATAAGCAGATACACAATGGCGCCTGCAAAATAACCCAACGCAGCCAGTAGCGAAATTTTCTTCAGATACCAGATGAAGTCAATTTTTTCCATACCCATTACGGCCACACCTGCAGCCGAACCGATGATGAGGATGCTGCCACCCGTACCGGCACAATAGGCCAGGTATTCCCAAATCATATGGTCGGGATAATAGGTTTCCATGCTATACATGCCCATGCTGGCAGCCACCAACGGCACGTTGTCTACAATGGCAGAGAGAATACCAATGAGGGTAATGATGATTCGGTTATCTCCCAAGGTGGTATCTAGCCACCCGGCAAAAGCGCTGAGTATTTGCATAGATTGAAGCGCGCCCACGGCCAACAAAATGCCCAGGAAGAAAAGCACGCTGGGCACATCTACGCGTGAGAGCGCACCGGCCGCGGTGTAAGGCCTCTTCTCTGCATCGTCCATATCAGGGTTAATTAACTCTGAAACCACCCAAATAACACCCAATGCCAGCAGCATGCCTAAGTACGGAGGTAAATGCGTAACCGTTTTGAAAACAGGTACTGAAATAAGACCACCTATGCCAAGTATTAACATCAACAGTTGGCCTTTGATTTCTTTGTGCCCGTGGCCTCCATGCCCGTGGCCACCATGACCGTGCGATGACTTGGAATGATCGTGGCTACCAGCATGTCCTAACTCACCTTTCAACGTAAACTGGAGATAGATTAATGGCACCACCATGCACACAATACTGGGCAAAATCAAAGTCTTAATAATATTGGCAGAGGTTATTTGCCCGCCAATCCATAACATGGTGGTGGTAACATCGCCAATGGGCGACCACGCGCCACCCGCATTGGCAGCGATAACAATCATACCACCAAAGAACAAACGCATTTTTGGATTGGGCACTAACTTCCTGATCAGCGACACCATCACGATGGAGGTTGTCAGGTTATCCAGAATGGCAGACAGTACAAATGTTACGGAGCAAATAACCCACAGCAACACTTTCGGGTTTTTGGTGGTGATGCGATCGGTGATGATACGAAAACCCTGATAAGCATCTACCAACTCCACAATCGTCATGGCGCCTAACAGAAAGAAAAGAATCGCAGCTATTTCGCTCAGGTGTTCGGCCAACTGTTCGCCTACATGGTGCATGTCCGTGCTGAACATGGCGTAGAGTGTCCAGCAAAGTACACCCGTAAGCAGGGCGGAGGCAGTTTTGTTGATCTTAATCGGGTGCTCCAGCGCGATGGCCAGGTACCCAATTACGAAGAGCGCAATAACAATTGATTCCATGATTTAGCCTTTAGGTATCATGGTAAATTTAATTGAAAATAGAGCAGGTCACGATAAAACTATCGTGAAATCGGGATAAAAAAATGAAGAAAGGCGCTATTTGCCTTTAAGTAAAAAGCAACCAAAATGGATTAGAAATAAATTAAAACTTTCAGGATGCGAGCCCTTGCGGCAGGCGGAACGATCAAAGCGATAATCTTAATCTGTTTCTAATCAGACAGAATACGAATGCTATGAAAATCCGAAGCCTTGTTGCAGAGGTTAAACCCATTTAAACAATCCCTCATTGAGCAGGTTCAGGGCCTTCTCTTTATTGGATGTATTCAGAAGTATCGAGATGTTGTTATTGCTGCCTCCATAAGAAACCATGCGCACCGGCACAGTGGCGAGCGAGTCGAACACTTGTTTGAGCACACCTTCTTTTTCAATCAGTCTATTACCCACCACGCAGATAATGGTCTGGTTCTTATCTACCTCTATGTGGCCAAATGCTTCCAGTTCATCTACTATGGCATCGAGGTAGCGCGCATCGTCTATTGTTACCGACACGGCCACTTCGGAAGTAGATACCATGTCGATAGGGGTTTTATACTTTTCAAAGATCTCGAACACTTTACGCAGAAAGCCATAGGCCAGCAGCATGCGCGATGACTTGATGTTGACAGCAATGATGCCATCTTTTGCGGCAATGGCTTTGAACTGGCCGCTCGAACCTTTATCGCTGATGATGGTGCCCGGGGCTTTTTCATCCATGGTATTTTTCAACCGCACAGGCACTCCTATTTTTTGTGCAGGCACAATGGTAGAGGGGTGCAGAATCTTGGCACCGAAGTATGCCAACTCAGAAGCTTCATCGAAGGTAAGTTCCGCAATCGGGAAAGTTTTTTTAACGATGCGCGGATCGTTGTTGTGCATGCCGTCTATATCGGTCCAGATTTGAATTTCTTCTGCGCGGATGGCGGCCCCAATCAGCGAAGCGGTATAGTCGCTACCGCCACGTTTTAAGTTGTCTATTTCGTTGCGGTGGTTGCGGCAGATGTAGCCCTGCGTTACCAATATGTCAACGTTGCCCAAAGTTTCGATCAGCGGCTTCAGGCGTTCGCTTATTTTTTCCAGCTCCGGCTCCTGGCTTTCGTCTATCGACATAAAGTGCAAGGCGGGCAATAAGCGCGAAGAAATTTTCCGCTCTTGCAGGTGATGATAAAAAAGTTCTGTTGATATCAGCTCACCTTGTGCCAACAGTTCGCGGTAGCTGCGGTCGTCAAAGCGGCCGGCAGCCAACAAGCGGAACAGGCTGAAATACCGGCTCACTATTTCCTGGCCAATGGCTCTGTAGGCATCCGTGGTGTACAGCTCGCTGATAAACTGCTGGTAGTGTTTTTCCAGCTCGGCTATCTCGGTTTGCGCACCCGTGGCTTGTTGTGCCAACAGATGGTCGCCAATGCGCACCAGCGTGTTGGTAGTGCCGCTCAGGGCCGAGAGCACCACAATCTTTTTGCCGGGTGTATCCAGCAAAAGGTCTGCAATCTTTCTCATGCGCTCGGGCTTGCCTACCGAGGTGCCACCGAATTTTAATACCAACATATGTTTATTCTTTTTTCAAGGGCGGTAAAGATATAAAAAGCTGTCAGTATCAATACTTTGGCCATTTACTTTTTATGTCCGCACATACCCCAAACGATTGCACTCATCATAAAGGCGTTGCTGGAGCAAGTGCGCTGAGTTATCTTCCACACAGTATCTAAAACCATAATAGCATGAAAACACTTTTTTCTTTGGTGATAGTTTTGGTCGCGGTAACATCGCTCCACGCACAAAGCCTGAAAGGCGCCTGGGAATCTGTTGAGGGCGACAAGAAAACCACACGCATTTACACGGCAGATTTCTTCTCCGTGGCCATCTACAATGTGAAAGACAAAAAGTTTGAAGGTACTTATGGAGGCAGTTACAAAATAGAAGGCAAAAGCCTGACGGAAACCATTGAGTTCGATACCTGGCAGCCCGCCAATGTAGGAACAGTAAAGAAGACTCCTTTCACGCAAAAGAAAAATCAGCTTACGCTGGATGCGGAAAATGTAAAAACAACCTACCAATTGACGGATGAAGGAGGCCCTGGTAAGCTGGCCGGTGCCTGGTTGATTACCGGCCGGTTTGTGGATGGTGAGATGCGCAAATCAACACCGGGCGTTCGCAGAACCATGAAGATATTGTCGGGCACACGCTTTCAATGGATAGCATACAATGTGGAGACGAAAGAATTTTTTGGAACAGGTGGAGGAACCTACACCACCGTAGATGGTAAGTATACAGAGAACATTGAATTCTTCTCGCGCGATGCCTCGCGCGTGGGCATCAGTCTCGGCTTCGATTTTTCTTTAATGGACGATGGTGCGTGGCGTCATTCAGGCAAGAGCAGCAAAGGCGACCCCATAGACGAAATCTGGACACAACGGGAGAAGCTGGGGATCTAAACGATATCTTTACAACGAGAAAGAAATCGTATAACTAATCAGTCCGTTACCAGACATGGTACTGAATACTGAGGAGTCAGTGGTGCCCATTTGAATCTTTTTGTAAATGAGACTATCTTCGGAAACAGCCTCCACCTATGATTCGATTTTTCTTTCTCTCGCTCCTTATTTTGTTCTTGTTTAAAGGTTGCTCACAAAAGCCCGTAGCGCCACCGGAATTCCAAATAGAACCCGGCTTTGAAATGGCGTTGGTAGCCAGCGAGCTGCTTATTAAAGATCCGGTAGACCTTGAATTCAACGAGCAAGGCGAGGCGTGGGTGCTTGAAATGCCGGGCTATCCTTTCGGAGATCAGCAAAGCCGTATCGTTATTCTGCAAGACACCAATGGCGATGGCGTTTTCGATCAACAACAACTCTTTGCGGATAGCCTGCAGCAAGCTTCTTCTTTACTACTCTATAAAAAGGGTGCATTGGTGGCCGCGCCTCCTTACCTATTGTATGTGGCCGATTGGGATGGCAATAAGCAAGCTGATGCCATCGACACATTAATGGGTGGTTTCGCCACGGGTAACTTGCAGCACAACTTCAACGGTTTAACCTATGGCCTTGATGGCTGGATTTACGCTGCCAATGGGGGCAACTCGGGCCAACCTTACTGGTGGGACGATTCACTCAACCGGGTAGACTTGCGGGGTGAGGATTTTCGCTTTCATCTGGAGCAAAAGAAGCTGGAGCGGCTGGGCGAATCGTCTGGTGGATTTGGCCTGGCCATCAACGAATGGGGACATGTTTTTGAAACACACAACCTCGAGCACATTTCCCAACTCGTCTTTCCGTCACGTTATATGCAAGGTGCCCTGTTGCCGTTCGAGCACACGCTTCACAATATTTCCGACCACGAAGAAAACGGCCTGTCGCGTATTTATCCTATTGGCGAACAAGAGTCACGGGTTAATCATCCGGAGCAATCAGGGTATTTTTCGGGGGCCTGCGGCATTACTTATTACGGTGGAGCAGCTTTGGGCACAGCGATGGAAAACACCGTTTGGGTGGCCGATGTGGTACTCAACCTCATTCATATCGATAAAATCAATCCGCAGGGTTCGGGCTTCAGCGCTTCAAGATTATTTCAGAAAAGAGACTTTCTGGCTAGCACCGATCGATCGTTTCGGCCGGTTAACATGGCCGTGGGGCCAGACGGGGCAATGTACGTGGTGGACATGCACCGCGATGTGATTGAGCATCCCGAATGGATTCCAGATGAAATTGAAAAAGACCTCGACTTGAACGGGGGCAAAGACAAGGGGCGTATCTATCGCATCTCCCTTGAAAACGGGCAGTCGGATCCGGTCGATTTTAGCCTGTTACAATCCACAGAAGGTTTAGCCCGGGCGTTGACACATGCCAACCAATGGGCACGCAACACCGCCCACCGACTCTTGTTAGAAAGTTCCAATTTGCCGGAAGCCGAGATAGCTGCCCTGCTCAAAAATCCACAACCTACTTCGCGACTTCACGCTGCATGGCTGTTGCACACACACCATTTGCTGAAAGAAGAAATGTTGCAACTGTTGTTGCGCGATGAATCGGCCGTTGTGCGCGAGAATGCCTTGCGGATGGCAGAGGATTACCTGGTGCAGTCCAACCAATTATGGACCGAGGTGCAGCATCGAATGAGCGATGGGAACGACCGTGTGCGCATGCAGGCGGCATTGAGCATCAGTACCCTGCCGGTGGATTTTCTAAAGGCCCATGAAGAGGAGCTGACGGAGACCTTTGCAAAGGATGCTGGTCTGCCCGCTGACGAGTGGCTGGTGGGCGCCTGGGCACTGGCCGCGCGGCCGGTAGCACCTACCTTGTTCAACCGCTTGCTACGCAACACACGAGAACCGAAGCATGAAGAACTGTTGAAAGCTTTGGCGCGGATAGCAGGTAACGAGCCGACATCCCTGGCACAAATGATCGCAACTATTTCTGAACCAACGGTTCCTCTTTCGTTGAAGCGCAGCGTGGTTGCCGAGTGGGCAAACGCCCCGATCACGAGATTGCCGCCAGCAAGCATCAAATCCATCGAGCAGTTGGAAACAACGGAAGATCTACCGTTGATTACCTCGCTGGCGCGGATGAGGCAACAGTTGGGTTTACCTCCCTCACCTGCATTTATTTCTTTGAGTCGTCAGGCAGCGACCATGCTCGCAGATACTTCCTTGGCCGACACGATACGGTTGGCACACCTGCAACTGTTGGCCTATGTACCATTTCACGAAAAAGAACCTGCGCTGTTCCAATGCCTAAACAACTCGGAGCCTTTGGCAATTCAAGAAAATGCCTTGCGCCAACTCTCGGTGGTGAATAACCAAGTTGTAGGCCGCAAACTGGTAGACTTGTGGAGCACGCTCGGCCCGCAAGCACGAAAGTGGGCAAGCGACCTGTTGTTGTATAATGAAATTCACCATGACGCGCTTTTGACGGCACTTGAACAAAAACAAATCGGCATTGGCGAAATGAACTTCGATCTTGAACGCAGGCGAACTTTGCTGTGGTGGACGGATGATGCGCGTACCCGCCAGCGGGCCGAAGCACTCTTCAGCGATGCAGGCGTAACCAGTCGTGCACAGGCTTTGGCTTCGATGAAAGAAGCCTTGACATTGCCAGGTATGGCAGCCACGGGGCACGAGGTGTTCATCCGCGTCTGTAGTCAGTGCCACGTGTTTGGCAACGAAGGTAAAAATGTAGGGCCTGTACTTTCCGAAATTGGCCGCAAAAGCAAAGAAACACTCCTACATGACATCCTCGATCCCAATGCCGCTGTCGACACGCGCTACATCAATCACCGCGTAGAAACCAAAGATGGCCGTGTACGCCTGGGTATCGTAGAACGCGAAACGGATCAGCACATAACGGTAGTGAAGATGGGTGGCGAAAAAGAGACCATTGCGAAAGCAGATATCAAAAAATTCAATTCGCTGGGCACCAGCCTGATGATGGAGGGTTTAGAGAGCAGCCTCACCCTCCAGGAAATGGCCGACTTGCTGGCATTTCTTCAAAGCAATATCCCGTAACTATGAAAAAGTTTTTCATTCCAATGGTAGCATGGATGTGGATGTGTTGTTCACCAGGCGAAAAAAGTGTGCCGCATCATCCGAGAGAACTCATTGGCAAAGCCATTGCCTACCACTATGGCGAAAGCGTTTACCATGTAACGTTCGATACAGACTCTACGCTGCATTGGGAGGCCATGGCAGGCGATGAAAAAGGCGCGTTTGAAAATGAAACCTATGTGGCAGAATTTGTTGGGCCGGGGCTGCTGTTCATCACGTGGGGCGAAGCGAATGGCATTGGCGTGAGCCAGGTGTTGAATTTTATGGAAGGAAAAGTGCACAACCACCTGCTGCGTGGGCGCGAAGTCAGTTTGGGTGACGGAAAAATTGAGATCATCGAAAAACCTTGAGTATGAAGAACAATAAACTATCCTTCCCGCTTTTGTGGTTGGCTGTGTTCATGATCGCGGCCTGCGGTAAGAAACAGGAAATACCTGTTAATCAACTTCGCGTGGGCGTGTCGGTGGCGCCCGTTAATCCGCCCCTGGGTGCCTACATTGCAGGCGATAAGCAGAATAGAAAATTCACCACCGTGCACGACAGTCTTTATGCAAGGGCTATAGTGGTACACCATGATACCGCATCGGTGGCCGTTGTTACCATCGACTGCATCGGGTTGCTGCACACCGATGTACTGCGCATCCGCCAACAAGTAGCCGCCATCACCAACTTTCCGGCCGATCGCATCGTGGTATCATCCACGCACACGCATTCCGGTCCCGATGTGGTGGGCATTTGGGGCAGCGACTATCAACACACTGGTGTTGACACCACGTACATGAAATTCCTGGTTGAAACCGCGGCCAGGCAAGTGAAGCAAGCCTATGAAACCGCGCAGCCGGCCATTGCGCTGGTGGCCGAAACCGTGTTTGGTGAAGGTTGGGTAGAGAACATCTGCAACGAAGAAATCGACCGGGCCGTGAGCATCCTTCATTTTAAGGCGGAGACGGGTCAACCCATCGCTACCCTCACCAACTTCGCCTGCCACCCCACCTACCTCGATGCTTCGTATTCGGAGGTGTCGGCTGATTACGTGGGTGGTTATTATCGCGAAATGCAAAGGTTGGGACTTGGGACGCCTCTTTTCTTGCAGGGTGCCATTGGCGGTTGGGTACAGCCGGTGGATGGCGAAGGTACCTTTGAGAAGGCCGACCAGCGTGGGCGTGGCTTGGCGGCTGTTGTTGCTGAAGTACTTAGCAAAGCGGATACGTTAGCAAATACCACTGTGCGTTTTGCCAGCAAGCGTTTGATGCTGCCGGTGGAAAACGAAGGCTGGAAACAACTGTCGGCCATTGGCACCATTCCACGTGCCATTGGCGACTCGGTAGAAACCGAGGTGAGCTGGTTCAGCATCGGCCCGGCTCAGTTTGCCACGCACCCCGGTGAGACTGCCCCTTTCTATGGCCTCGAAACCAAGAAGATGATGACCACCGGCCCGCGATTCGTGCTGGGCCTCGGCAACGATGCCTTGGGTTATATTTTGAAGCCCACCTTTTTTGAAGATGCCTCCATTCCACATGCAGAATACTTAACAAGTATGTCGGTAGGCAAGCCCACTGGACCAATGTTGATGGAGAAGCTGAAGGAGATCATACCAGCTAAGTACCAACCCTGAGCAATGGTTCTTGATGCTTGTTCCAAAACAATAAGCGAAAAATTGTAAGTGATAGTTGAAATGGATCGCGGTGGAATATAACAAATCGCCCACGTTGCCAGCGGCAACGTGGGCGATACTGCTCTATGGTTCAGATTGAATGAACCTTCTTCTTAATTCAATTCAATCAACAAAGCAAGCGATACATTTACATCCAGTCTGGCCCCGGCACTTAAGTTTACATCTTCATACTTGCCGAGTAGGTCTACAAATTCACCATCTGTGTTGTGCGCAGCAAACACCAGGTCGTATTCTCCGGCAGTCATGAAGGCCAGTGTAAATTCTCCTTCATTATTTACTAGTGCGCTGCTGATGGCATTTTTAAATCGGGTTTCTCCACTGGCAGGCTCGGCAGCTTCGCTGTTAGAGAACGTTCCTTTCTCATATGCATAAACCACCACCTTCGAGTAGGCGCTGTGCTCTGCAAAATTACCTTCCAGCAGCGCAGCCTCCTGGTTGGCAACCAGGCGCACAGTGGGCTTTAATAACATTCTGCCACTGTTACCAGCCGATATAATAGATTTACGTGCATCGAAATCCAGGGTAACGGCAACGGTACCGTCTGGCGGTAAAGTGAAGGCGCCTTTAACCTTATAGCCCGATTGCGCCCCGCTGGGCACAAACAATTCTTTCTTGGTGCCGTCTTTCAACAACAGGTAACAATCCGGATTTGATTTGGGAGCACCTCCGTCCTCAGTGGCATTCAGAATCAGCCGCACTTCCGTATAGGTATCGGCTGTCAGCAATTCTTCCGTCACAAAAAATGAATTGCCATTCTGGTAGTCAAGGATGTCGATGCTGAGCGGTGTGTCGAACTCTTTCACGGTTATCCAGTCGCCACTACCTTTCATTTCAATTCGTGTAACCGATAAAAATAGTGCACCTACATTGGCACCGTCAATGGGCGCATCCGTCAGGTAAAGTTTTACGCGGCCCTTGGCGGCATCATCATCCGAACAGGCAGTCATCAGCACAGATGCCAACAACATAGCCCCGATCATCCACATGTTTGTTTTCATAGTCTGTTTCGTTTGGTGATGTCTTTTATACGGGTGGTCAGCACAAAAATTGCCAAAATTGTGAATCAACGCCCATATATTCCGATGAATGACAAAATAAAACTACCAGTGGCATACCTGAAATTTTTCGAGGTGGCATTAAAACAAAACTGCCGGGGTATTCGCCCCGGCAGTCAGCCCTCTGGGCTTCAATTCTAAATTCTAACTATAAAACTCTTTAATGATCTGCGCTCTTGTAACTATGTCCTCGGGCCTAACAAGCTTAGTTCCAAACTCAAAATTGCTAATCGCAACTTGATTGAGATATGGATAAAAAACCTCTACGACCCATTTGCTTCCATTAAAGTAAACCTCAGTTCCTTTACTCATTAAATCCATCAAGTTGGGTTTACTTCTTTTCGTTTACTTCTTCGTACTCCACATCGGTGGCATCGCCCCCGCCTGCGTTGGCACCGGCTCCTGCACCTCCGGTATTGGCGCCAGCGCCTGCATTGGCACCGGTTTGCGCGCCACCCTGGTACATCTCTTGCGAGGCAGCACCCCAGGCCGCGTTCAGCGCGTTCATGGCGTTGTCGATACCCGCCAGATCCTGGCTCTTGTGGGCGGCTCTCAGTTGCTCAAGTGCATTGTTGATCGCGCTCTTATTCCCGTCCGAAAGTTTCTCACCATATTCCTTCAACTGCTTTTCTGTTTGGAATATCATGCTGTCGGCCTGATTGATTTTCTCAATCTTTTCCTTCTCTTTCTTGTCGTTCTCGGCATTGGCTTGTGCCTCCTGCTTCATCTTCTGAATCTCGGCATCCGTCAGACCTGAAGATGCTTCGATGCGTATCTTCTGCTCTTTGCCTGTGCCTTTGTCTTTAGCGGAAACATGCAGGATACCGTTGGCATCAATATCGAAGGTTACTTCAATCTGCGGCACACCACGCGGAGCGGGCGGAATACCATCGAGGTGGAAGCGGCCAATCGTGCGGTTGTCGCGCGCCATCGGGCGTTCACCTTGCAGCACGTGTATCTCTACCGAGGGCTGGTTGTCGCTGGCAGTCGAGAAAACTTCCGACTTCTTCGAAGGAATGGTAGTGTTCGATTCGATCAGCTTCGTCATTACACCGCCCATGGTTTCAATACCCAACGACAGTGGTGTAACATCCAACAACAACACATCCTTTACTTCACCTGTTAACACACCACCTTGAATCGCGGCACCTACTGCTACCACTTCATCGGGGTTTACACCTTTCGAAGGTTTCTTGCCGAAGAATTTTTCTACTTCTTCCTGAATGCGTGGTATGCGGGTAGAACCACCAACCAAAATCACTTCATCAATTTCCGACACGGAAACACCTGCATCAGCAATCGCTTTCTTGCAAGGCTCCAGCGTTCTGCGAATCAGGTCATCGCTCAATTGCTCGAACTTTGCACGTGTAATTTTCTTCACCAAGTGTTCCGGCACACCGTCAATAGAGGTAATATAAGGCAGGTTGATTTCGGTTTCCTGCGAGCTGGAGAGTTCAATCTTCGCTTTTTCGGCCGCTTCCTTCAGGCGTTGTAGCGCCATCGGGTCTTTGCGTAAGTCTATGTTTTTCTCAGCCTTGAATTCATCGGCAAGCCAGTTCATAATGCGCATGTCGAAATCATCGCCACCCAGGTGCACATCACCATTGGTCGACTTCACTTCAAACACGCCATCGCCCAATTCCAGAATGGAAATATCGAATGTACCACCACCCAGGTCGTACACGGCAATCTTCATGTCTTTATTTTTCTTGTCGAGACCATAGGCCAGCGCAGCAGCCGTGGGTTCGTTGATGATGCGCTTCACATCCAAGCCGGCAATCTGTCCTGCTTCTTTGGTAGCCTGGCGCTCGGCATCATTAAAATAAGCAGGCACAGTAACAACTGCTTCGGTAACGGTAGTTCCTAAATAGTCTTCGGCTGTGCTCTTCATCTTCTGCAGTATCATCGCAGAGATTTCCTGCGGGGTATACAGGCGGTCGCCAATGCGCACGCGCACGGTGTCGTTGTTGCCGCTTTCCACTTCATAGCTTACCATCTTCTTCTCACCGCTCACTTCACCAAACTTTTTACCCATAAAGCGCTTGATGGACGAAACCGTGTTCTTCGGGTTTGTGATGGCCTGGCGCTTGGCGGGGTCGCCCACTTTGCGCTCGCCCTTTCCGTTATCCAAAAAACCAACGATGGATGGCGTGGTTCTGCGGCCCTCGCTGTTGGCAATCACCACCGGCTCGTTGCCCTCCATTACGGCCACGCAACTGTTGGTTGTTCCTAAGTCAATACCTATAATCTTTCCCATGATATGTAGAGTTTTTGTTTCCTTTTCTAAAAGCAAAAATCCCTTGATCAATGCTTGTGCCAAGGGCCCATTTCTGTAAAAAGGTGACACAATGGCATAATGGCAGGAGCAGACGGTTCCTTTTTAATACCATATCGTCCTTTTTTCGAGGTGAGTATGGCGGCCCCTGGCGTTTGCCTCTCCATCGCGCCACCCCACGCAAGGCAAAGTCGGGGTCGGGCTATACGCTGCAAGTCCTCGTTACGGGTGCCACGACTTTAAGTCGCGTCCGGGCTTTACCTGCCTGCGGCTGGCAGGCGCTGCTATCCCTGCCGCGGCAAGGGCATTATCTAAAAATTTAAGCAGCACGAGTTTCCGAGGGAGTGGGCCGTATCTATAGCTTGAAACCTCCTGTCCAACGACCAAGGAATCCCCAGGTAGGAAAGCACTAATACCTGGAAACCGCAACAACGAAGTAATAGCTGGATGAACTTTAATTGATCTACTGCTTCTTCGAGGGGCCTCCTGCCAAAGGCAGCAAGCTCACTTCGTTCGAGGCTTTCACTATTAATAATATTTTGATTTCTCAACTTATGCATAAATCCAAATCAGCACCTACTCTTCAATCGACCGACCTGCCTCGCGCGTGGCCTGAACAGCTGCGGTTGGCATTCGCTGCTATCCCTGCCGCATTTCAGCGCTCATTCCGCTTGCCTGCTGGCATCTGTAAGGTTCTGGTCGAAATGGTAATGTTTGCCACGAAGGGCCTGTTCATCTTGCAGGCCTTTCGATTAAAATTTTTTTATGTCTAAGTTCATTTTCCGTTCGTTGTTATTGGTGGGTTGTGTGGCATTTGTGGCATGTAGCACCAGCACAGTTGTGACTAACAAAACTTTGCCTCCCGGGCAGGCCAAAAAAATTACAGGCAGTCAGTCGGCCAAGCCGTTTGCCCCCGGCCAGCAAAAAAAACAGGCCGCACCCGGCAAGAGCCCCGCGGGCAAAAAGAACTAAGCCGTTGGTGAAAATAGGTGGCTGCAGCCGTGCGAAGCTGAAAGCCAAACTTTACCTTTACGGTTCACGCTAACGCCATGATTCCATTTCTCAAAAACAAAAGTTTCGCCATCGACCTGGGCAACAACAACACGTTGCTCACAGACGAGCAGCAGATATTGTTGTCGCAACCTTCTTTCATCGTGTTCGATGAAGAGAAGCACGCGGTGAAAGCTGTGGGCGAAGAGGCGTATCAGATTTTTGAGAAAAACCATGAGCAATTGAAGCCGGTGAAGCCTTTGCGCTGGGGCGTGATTGCTGATTACGAGTCTGCCTCGCAGATGATTAACCAGATGGTGGGCCGCGTCTACAAAAAAAATTGGTTAACCACCTTCGATCATATTGTTTCGGGTGTTCCTTTTTGCACTACCGAGGTAGAACGCAGGGCCCTGCGCGATGCACTCGATCAGTTCAACTCGAAAAAAACACACCTTGTTTTTGAACCGTTGGCTGCCGCAGTAGGCATGGGCTTGAACATACGCGAGCCGGAAGGAAAGATGGTAATCGATATTGGCGGAGGCATTACCGAGATCGTGATTATTTCTTTGTCCGGTGTAGCTACGTTTCAGTCCATCAAAACCGCTGGCGATTCTTTTACAGAGGAAATCCAAGACTACTTCCGCAGAAACCACAACCTGGCCATCGGCTGGAAAACAGCCGAGCAGGTGAAGATACAGGTAGGTGCGGCCACACCCGCGTTGAAAGAGGCGCCTGCGCCCATGCAGGTGCGCGGCAAAGACATCATGGAAGGCATACCTGTTACGCGCCAGATCAACCACGAGGAAGTGGCTTTTGTGCTCGATAAATCAATCAAAGCCATAGAACAAAGCATCATCCAAACCCTGGAGGTGTGCCCGCCTGAACTGGCCGCGGACATTTATCAGAATGGCATCCACTTAACCGGTGGCAGTGCACTGCTGCGCGGCTTGAACGAGCGTTTGCAAAAAACCATTCAACTGCCCGTGCACTTAGATGAGCAACCGTTGCTTTCTGTTAGCAAAGGAATTTCTCAGGCGCTGCGCGATCCGAAAAAGTACCAGTCGATTTTGTTTGAGTAATTTTTTCTGACAAACAAAGCGAATGTGACTAGACCTTAGGAAATTCATTTTTCTTAACAAAGGCTGACAGTCTTTTTGCCGGGCCTCATTTCAGAGGTCTGTCCAGGAAATTCTAAATGGATGATGGTTCTATAGTTTTGCCAAAAGCACTTTTGCCTCGGGTTCACCCATCTCAAGGGCTCTTAGCAAATCTTTTTTAGCTAATTTATTTTTGTTGACCATCATGAAGAGTTTACCCCTCTCAAGATAAGCTTTGCTATTTTTAATCAAGTTAATCGAATTGCTTAAAAACTGCTCAGCCTTGTCTAGCTGATTTTTCATTCGATAAATTACGCCTAGATATAAATAGATAGTACAATAGTTATCATTTGAAGAAATGGACTTTATTGCCAATGCGTTTTCCGCCAATCTTAGCGCCTCATCAGTTTTCTTCTGGCTAATCAAAAGGTCCAACTGGTAAAAAAGAATTTCTGGTTTGTAGCCACGAGCCTGATATGTGTTTAAGATACTCAATGCTTGAGTAGTGTCTCCTGAGGCAACCAAAGGCGTTATGAACTCTGCGAATGTCCTTATTTCGGAATGGCAAGTTGCTGACTTGATGCAATCTATGGCGCCCCTATGGTATTCCCCAATCTTAAGATAAGAGATTGCGCGGCTTTTTAACGCTTCATCGTTAAGGCTGTCATACTTCAGGAATTCATTGAAGTCCTTTATAGCACCATCGAAGTCTGTTAAATAAAATCTAGCCACGCCCCTTAGTTTGTAAACTTCCAAGGCACGGGGATTAATTCGGATAGCTTCCGAAAAGTTTATTTCTGAGGCTTTCCATTTCGATAAATTCGTATTGTAAATGCCCAGCTTTGTATGAGCATCTTGAATTTCGCTATCGATAGCCAACGCATATTCGTAGTATTTCATGGCCACCTCATGTTGTGCAAAATGCTCGTATCCCAGACCTAAGAGAAAAAGGCAGAGGCTTGAATTTTGATATCCTTTGATTTCTTTGAGTGTTTGAATACCTAGGTGAGTTTTGTTTACAAGGAATAGACAATACGCCTTCTTAATTTTTGAGGCAGACTCTTCGGGGAGTCCATAAATCTGACTCATCACGTAATATCCCGCGTTTTGAATGTCAATTCGTTTGTCGATGAGAGTTTGTTTACCTCTGAAATTTTTATTCTCTACTGGCGTAGCCTGAAGCACCTTTTGAAAGTCTAAAAAAGCCTTTTCAAAATCATTCATTTCGGAGGAGATAATGGCACGTTGCGTGATGTAGAGAAGATTGGTAGGATCTAATTTTATTAAATTATTGAGGTCCTTTATTGATTGCTGAGGATTGTCTTTATTAGATATTACAGCCCTAATATGAAGAGCATTTCTGTGTAATGAATCGAGATCTAGAACCTTATTTACATGGGCCAATGCGGCTTTAGAGTCTCCTTTTTTCAGAACCTCAATTAAGCCAAGTCTTAATATAGCATCGTGAAAAGATGGATTGATTGATGTGCACTCCAGGAATTTCTTCTTTGCAGCAATTATGTCACCTCTTGACAGGTCAATATTCCCCAATAAGTAGAGAACCTTATCTGAAATTGACGAGTCGATTTTTCTTGCCTTCTTATAATAACTTTCTGCCGATTCAATATTGCCCAAAATCTGTTCGACTTTCCCTGCCTCTAGGTAGGGCTGAAAATTGTCAGATTTAATTCTTATCGCATCCTTAAAGTTCTTTCCTGCCTCTTCAAAATTACCCACAAGTTTATAACCGACCCCCCGATAATAATAAGCGAACCATAATTGATTGTCAAGTGATATAACGCTATCCAACGCCCCAATTGCTACGTGAAAATTTTTATCGTATAAGTTTGTTAGGGCATCATTGAGATGAAGTTGAATAGCGCTGGTCATCGTCCACTCCAGTTGCACCTCCTCGTAGTTACGAAGAGCCTCCCTGTCGTAGAGCATATCTGTTTGTAATTCTTGAGCAAAACAGACCTTTGTAATCAACACGATCGTTATGAGAAATCGTACTTTGTTACAGATCATTGGTATCAGAATTCTTTCCAAAAATCAGTTTTAATATAGACTCCATGATTTCCTATTGACTCCACTCGGTAGGGGTCCGGTCCCAACGGTGTGCTTTTAATTTTAGGCGCAGGGTTTCATCCAATTTCTTTCCATCGCTGGCAGTCATATTCATTTCCACGTTTTTGATTTTGCGCATGCCGGGAATGATGGTATGCACATCGTTGTTGCAGAGAATAAACCGCAGCGCCATCTCTGGCATGGTCATACCCGCGGGTACCAATGGACGAAGGGCCTCGGCACGGTCTACACTGGCGTTCAGGTTCTCGGGCACAAAATAGGTGGAGCGCCAATCGTCTTTGGGAAAGACCGTGCTTTTATTGAGTGTGCCTGTGAGTGTTCCCTCATCAAACGGCACCCGTGCAATCACGCCAATATCGAGTTGGCGGCAGAGTGGAAACAATTCGTCTTCGGGGTTTTGGTCGAAGATGTTGTAGATCACCTGCACCGCATCAATCAGACCTGTTTTCAAAGCCTCCAGTACGTTGGCGGGTTCCCACCGGTTTACGCTGATGCCGAAATGCTGCACCTTGCCTTCGCGCTTCAGTTGCTCTACACCTTTTTTCCATTCGTCCCGTTGCGCCCAACTGTCGTCCCACACGTGGAACTGCTGCAGGTCGATGCGCTCCACCCGCAGGTTTTGGAGACTTTTTTCGGTGTACGCAACGATGTGGTCAGTGGGGTAGGTGTCTTCTATTCTGTATTCGGGTTTGGCGGGCCACTTGAAATTCTTTGCAGGAATTTTGGTGGCTACGTACAGTTTTTTATCGGGGTGCCGCTTCAATAAGCCACCTAATATTTGCTCACTCTTGCCTTCGGCATAAGCCCACGCGGTGTCGAAAAAGTTACAGCCCAGCGCCACCGATCGGTCAAGTGCTTTTTCCATTTCTTGCTGGTCGGTGCCGGTCCAGCCAGCCAAGCCCCACATGCCGTAGCCCATTTCGCTTACTTGCCAGTTGGTGCGTCCGAATCTTCTGTATTGCATAATGTTTTGTTTGTCTGAAATTTACCCAGTATGATAAGATTTTGCCAAAATCTTATCATAAGGCGAGGCCTTTGATAAGAAAACCCTCCTTTTCCTTACTTTTGCCCCTCATTTTTCAGAAGGATGACCCTCGAACAAGAAATAGCCAAGCGAAGAACTTTCGGCATTATTAGTCACCCCGATGCGGGTAAAACCACACTCACAGAAAAATTGCTGCTGTTCGGGGGTGCTATTCAAAAAGCGGGGGCGGTTAAATCCAGTAAAATAAAAGACCATGCCCGCAGCGACTGGATGGAGATCGAGAAACAGCGCGGTATTTCTGTGGCCACTTCCGTGATGGGCTTTAATTACCAAGGCATCAAAATCAACCTGCTCGATACCCCTGGTCACCAGGATTTTGCCGAAGACACGTACCGCACGCTTACCGCTGTGGATAGCGTGATTATGGTGATCGACTGTGTGAAAGGTGTGGAAACACAAACGGAGAAATTGATGGAGGTGTGCCGCATGCGCAACACGCCTGTGCTGTGCTTCATCAACAAGCTCGACCGTGAAGGCCGCGACCCGTTCGATCTGCTGGATGAGATTGAGCAGAAACTGAACATAAAAGTGCATCCGTTGAGCTGGCCCATCAGTATGGGCAAAACTTTTAAAGGCGTTTACAGCCTCTACGAAAAAAGCCTGAAGCTCTTCACGCCCAGCAAAACCACCATCGAAGACGAGGGCATTGAAATCTCCGACATCAACGACCCCGTGCTGGAGCAATATGTGGGCGAAACCAATGCCCGCCAGTTGCGCAACGATGTAGAGTTACTCAATGGGGTGTATGCTGATTTGGACGTGCAGGACTATCTGGATGGCAAAGTGGCTCCAGTATTCTTTGGTAGTGCCGTCAATAATTTTGGTGTGCAAGAATTGCTTGATACGTTCATCCGCTTCGCACCTCAACCCGCCCCACGCGAAACTACCTTACGCCTCGTAGAGCCACATGAAAGCAAATTCACCGGGTTTATCTTTAAGATACACGCCAACATGGACCCCAAACACCGCAACCGCATTGCGTTTTTGCGCGTGTGCTCGGGCAAGTTCGAGCGGGGCAGTAACTACTACCATGTGCGGCAGGAAAAAGGCATTCGCTTTTCCAACGCTACGGCTTTTATGGCGCAAGACCGCGAAACAGTGGAAGAAGCCTGGCCGGGCGACATCGTGGGTTTATACGACACCGGTAACCTGAAAATTGGCGATACGCTGACGGATGGAGAGAAGTTGATGTACACGGGCATCCCCAGCTTCTCACCGGAAATATTTAAAGAGGTGGTGAACAAAGACGCCATGAAAACCAAGCAGCTCGAAAAGGGCCTGCTGCAATTGATGGAAGAAGGGGTGGCGCAGTTGTTTACTTACGAATTAGGGAAGAAGAAAGTAGTGGGCGTAGTAGGAGCCTTGCAGTTTGAAGTCATTCAATTCCGCCTGAAAAACGAATACAGCGCCACCGTGGAGTTTGTGCCTCAGAATATTTTTAAAGCTTGCTGGATCAGCAGTAAGAATGAAAAGAAGCTGGCAGAGTTTATCGATTCGAAGCAGCGACACATTGCCCGCGACAAAGACGATAAGTTGGTTTTTATGGCCGAGAGCCGCGCGTGGTTGCAAATGGTTCAGGATAACTTCCCGGATATTCGTTTCCATTTCACCTCCGAGTTCAAAGACTGATTGCAAATTAATTGTTTTGGTGGGAGTTGCTTGTCATGTGGTAATAGATAAGTTCCGATACCCGTGCCATGGCGGCAATGCCTTTCTCTTCATGGTTCTTTCGATTGAGAATTTGCTATGCGGCCGGCCAGCAAGGCGATATTAAGTAGCAAGCAGACGCTTTTTCATTGTCTTTTTTTACAACTTTCGAAGTAAATGAATCTGATTGAAGAACATGCCCGACATATTGTTTGAAGACAACCACCTGCTGGTGGTGAACAAGCCTGCGGGTATGCTGGTGCAGGGCGATGAAACGGGCGATGTTCCGCTGGTGGAGGTGGCCAAACAATACGTAAAGGAAAAATACCAGAAGCCGGGTGCCGTGTTTATGGGCGTGGTGCACCGGATCGACAGGCCAGTAAGTGGCGTGGTGGCTTTGGCGCGTACCTCCAAAGCGCTGGAACGAATGAACGAACTCTTTAGAAACAGAGACACGACAAAAATTTATTGGGCAGTGGTGGCACACCCACCGGCTAAGCCCGCTGGCACTTTGGTACACTGGTTGGTAAAAGATGAAAAGAAAAATAAAACTACAGCCTATACATCCGAACATCCGCAGGGTCAGCGCTCGGAGTTGTTGTACCGGTTACTAAAATCAACGGGCAGGTGGTCGTTACTCGAAGTGAAGCCCATCACAGGCAGGCCGCACCAAATACGTGTGCAACTGGCATCCATGGATTGCCCCATTGTGGGCGATGTAAAATATGGCTACCCTACGCCCAACCCCGATGCCAGTATTTGCCTGCACGCGCGCGCTTTGTCGTTCGTGCACCCGGTGCGAAAAGAACCGATAACGATTTCGGCACCAACACCCGCCACAGAAATCTGGAATACTTTTTCGTAGGCAGCACCAACGCAACCTGCAACCCTTATATTTGGAAGCATGAGCTGGACGCAAAAACTACAAGAGCGGTGGAAGGTAAAAAGCGTTTTCCAGGTAGTCATTATCCTGGTGGTTTTTGCCTGCACCGGCTTTTCGGTTCTGTTTCTTAAGCGCCCGGTTTTTCAATACCTTTTTCCCGATGGCGAGGTGCCCTTAACGGCCTCCATACTCTATTGGATACTGATTTTTCCTATCTACAACATCATACTTTTGTTTTACGGTTTTATTTTTGGGCAATTCCGCTTTTTTTGGGAGTTCGAAAAGCGTTTTTTCAACCGGATATTTTCTAATTTTAACAGCAACAAATAAAACAACCATTATGAAGCAACTATTACTTTTTATTCTGGCCGTGGGTGCCCTGGCTTCCTGCGCCCCCAAGAAGTATGCTTACCACTTCGATAAGCACAACTATTATGCAGGAAAGAAAAATGCGCCTATGGAAGAAGTGCAGCAGCAGATTGTAGCTGCTGAAATGGAAGTGCAACAGCAACAATTGGCAGTAGCACCCCAAGAGTTGCAAGCCAACAGCGAAACCGTTGCAGTCCCTGCGAAAAACCAGTTGCTAAATAAATTGCAGGCCATTGCCAGCAAGTACGAGGCCCGCAAAGATGCCCCTGCGGCAGATGCCAAAGTGCTGCGCAAGGAATTGAAGCAAGACCTAAAAGATCTGAAAAAGGAAATCAAAAAATATAGCAAAGAAGAGCTTGCTCCCAACAAAGCCGAAGAAGCCAAAGCAATGGATAAAAACCTGAAAATAGGTTTGATTTTATTGATTGCTGCTGCCTTGACCACTTGGATTTTCTGGCCATTAGGTGCTGCCCTCTGGATAGCAGGTTTGATCTTCCTGATTATGTGGTTGGTAGAACAATAACCAGTAGTAACATTATTCACTGAAAGGCCTCCAGAAAAGGAGGCCTTTCTTTTTTTTCTAAAAAATTTATTTTTGCACCCATCAAAAAATACCGGTACGCTCTGTGCCGGTATGTTCATATTTATTAGTGGTTCTCAAAATAATAATGTGAATGAACATTCGTATTGAAAACCTATCTAAACGCTATGGCCCGCAGCGGGCGGTAGACAACCTTTCTTTCGAAGTGAAAACCGGTGAGATACTCGGCTTCCTGGGGCCCAACGGTGCCGGCAAAAGTACTACCATGAAAATGATTACCGGCTACATTGGCATTGGCGAAGGGCAAATTTTTGTGGGCGATAAATCAGTGACCCTGCAGGGCGATGAAGTAAAGAAACACATCGGCTACTTGCCAGAGAACAACCCACTTTACCTCGATATGCCCGTGATGGACTACCTGGAGTTTTGCGCTTCGCTGCAGGGAGTTAATAAATCAGACATCCCAGCCCGGGTGCGCAAAATGGTGAAAGTGTGCGGCCTCAATGCCGAAAAGCACAAGAAGATTGGCGAACTGTCAAAAGGTTACCGCCAACGGGTAGGGCTGGCGCAGGCCATGATTCACGACCCCGAAGTTTTGATTCTGGACGAACCCACTACCGGTCTTGACCCTAACCAGATTGTAGAGATCAGAAAACTGATCCGTGAATTGGGCAAAGAGAAAACCGTGATTTTAAGCACGCACATTCTGCCCGAAGTAGAGGCTACTTGCGATCGTATTCTCATCATCAACAAAGGCAAAATCGTGGCCGATGGCACGGCTGAGAACTTGCGCAAGCAGGCCGAAGGCACTGAAATTTTAAAGGTGCGCATTGAAGATGCCGCCAGCACAGAGGTGCAGCGCGAGCTGAACCGGCTGAAAAACGTAGACCGCGTAGAATTAATCGACAAGAATCTGAATCGCTTCGAATTGCACGCGCGAACAGGTGCTTCGTGCAAGCGCGAAGTTTTTCAACTGTGCGTGCAGAAAAATTGGGTGCTCAGCGAATTGATACCCCTGGAAACCCGGTTGGAAGATATTTTCAGAAACCTAACCATGAATTGATATGCATGCTATCTGGGTTATCGCGAAAAGAGAACTGGAGTCGTTTTTCGATTCGCTCATTGCATACATACTGCTGATCCTCTTTCTCGGCTTCAGCGGCTTCTTTACCTGGCTTTACGGTTCCGATATATTTTTTGTGGGGCAAGCCAGTCTGCAGTCATTTTTCAGCATTGCCTTCTGGACACTTTTCTTCTTTATACCCGCCCTTACCATGCGTCTGCTGGCCGAAGAGAAAAAGACAGGCACTATAGAGTTGCTGCTCACTAAAGCGGTTACCGATCGCGAAGTGGTGGTTGGAAAATTTCTTTCAACGCTGTTATTAGTTGGCATCGCGTTGGCCTTCACGCTTCCATATGTTGTTACGTTGGCGAACATTGGCAACATTGATTTGGGTGAGATACTGAGTGGTTACCTGGGCCTGCTGTTGATGAGTGCAGCTTACATAAGCATCGGGTTGTATGCCAGCAGCATCACAGGCAACCAGATTGTGGCATTTCTGATATCGCTTTTTATCGGCTTGTTCTTTCATCTGTTGTTCGAGGTGTTGGCAGGAAGTACCACAGGGTTCATGTCGCAGTTGTTTAACACACTCTCTTTGTCAAGTCACTTCGAGAGTATTTCGCGCGGAGTGATAGACACCCGTGACCTGATCTACTTTCTTTCCATCGTTTTTGTGGGCCTGTTCCTTTCCGAACTATCGTTAACCAAACGAAATGCAGGTTAGTTATGAAGAAGATTTACATTTCTGTTTTTTTTGTGATAGCCATTGTGTTGATGCTCAACCTGGTGTCGAATGAGTTTCATCTTCGTTTCGATTTTACAGAGGGCAAACAGTATACGTTAAGCCAGGCCACCCTCGATATTTTAAACGAACTGGAAGAGCCGGTAACGGTAAAAGCTTATTTCTCGGTAAATCTGCCGCCCAGTATCAGCAAAACGCGTAAAGATTTTCAGGAAATGCTGATTGAGTATGCCAACCATGCCGATGGTATGCTGCAGTACGAGTTCATTAACCCAAATGAAAAAGAAGCCATAGAAACCGAGGCAGTGCAAAACGGCATTCAACCGGTAATGATCAATGTGCGCGAGAAAGACCAGGTAAAACAACAGAAGGCTTTCCTGGGTGCCACCATCTCATTGGGCGATAAGCAAGAGGTAATTCCGTTTATGCAGCCGGGGGCGGCCATGGAGTATGCCCTTTCAACCGCTATCAAGAAAATCTCTGTAACCGAAAAGCCCACCGTTGGTTTTTTGCAAGGCCATGGAGAGCCAGGCTTGGGTGAGATGCAGCAATTGAACCAGCAACTGCAGGTACTTTATAACACGCAAGAGGTAACGCTTAGCGATTCAACCGATATCCCGTCAACCATTAACACGCTTGTAATTGTTCGGCCGCTGGATAGTTTGAGTACCTCTGTCCTGACTAAGCTTGACAACTTTCTGGCCCGGGGTGGCAGGCTGGCCATTGCCATGAATCGTGTGGAGGGCAACTTACAAAATGCGTTCGGCTCCGAAATCACCAATGGCCTGGAAGGATGGTTGAAGGCAAAAGGGCTGGAAGTAGAGCCAAACTTTGTGGTAGATGCAAAATGCGGAGCGGTTACACTGCAACAACAGCAAGGTTTCTTCACCATGCAAACACAAATTGCATTTCCCTATCTTCCTATTGTTGGCAAGTTTGCTGATCATCCTATTACCAGCGGGCTCGAAACAGTCATATTCGAATTCGCCAGCTCCGTAAAATTCATGGGCGACACGAGCAAACGATTTACACCGCTGATTTTCTCATCCGATAAATCGAACATCATGCCTGCACCTCAATATTTCGATGTGCAAAAACAGTGGACGGAGGCAGACCTTCCCTTGCAGCAAATTGTGATGGGTGCAGCATTGGAAGGAAAATTATCCGGCAACAAGGAGTCTAAGCTAGTGGTGATTGCCGATGGTGACTTTCCGGTGAATGGTGCGGGGCAACAACCCCGCAGACTTCAACCCGATAATGTAAACCTTCTCTCCAACGCCATCGACTGGCTGTCGGACGATACAGGCCTGATTGCCTTGCGCACCAAAGGTGTAACCTCGCGACCTATAGACGAGTTAGAAGATGGCACCAAAACCATTTTGAAGTACACCAATTTTGCTTTGCCCCTTTTGTTGGTGGTAGTCTACGGGTTGATTCGCTTTCAACAGAATCGTATCAAGCGTTTGAAGAGAATGAGTTGGAACTATGAAGAAGATTAACAATAAGATATTAGCCATTGCACTGCTGGTGTTGATTGGCCTCTTTGTGGTAGGTAAACTTTTCCGGTCCCCCCAACTGGAATCGAACCTTAGAAAAGAGTTGGTGGTATTGGATACAGCAAAAGTGACTGAGTTGCGCATGATGCCCGCCAACCGAAAAGGCGAGGTAGTAAAAATTACACGCCAGGGAAAACAATGGATGTTGGAAAAGGAAGGCAAGAAATTACTTGCAGACGAAACTTCCGTTAAAAGCGTGTTGGGTTTGCTGCAGAAAATAGAAGCCCAAAGAATGGTGAGCCGAAAGAAGGAGAAGTGGGATGCTTACCAGGTGGGCGAAAGCAGCACACAAGTTTCTGTATACTACGGGACGAAACTGCAAGCAGATGTTCGACTGGGAAAATCGGGCTTTAACCAAAGTAATGCAGGCATGTATGGGGGTGGCGCTTACACTTATGTTCGATTGGCTGATGAAGAGGAGGTATACATGGTGGATGGATTTCTGGAGACAACCTTCAGCAGGCCGTTTAATGATTGGCGCAACCGCAGCCTCATGAAGGTACCGCGCGACCTGATTACAAAAATTTCTTTTCAATACCCGGCCGACTCCAGTTTTGTTTTAGAGAAACGCGATTCGGTTTGGTTGGTGAATGGTGCACCGGCAGACTTACCAAAGGTGACAAATTACCTGGGCAACATTGCGCTTAAAAATCTTTCGTCTTTCGCAGACGATTTTCTTGCCACAGGCCCACCTGATGTGTCTGTTGTAGTAGAAGGCGCGGGTACTACACTCGCCACCCTGGAAGGTTGGAAGCGTGAGACGGATTGGGTGTTACGAGGATCTGAGCAGAAAGAAGTTTATTTTTCCAGCAGTGGGTCTACAGCAGAAAAAGATTTGCTGATTGGGAAGAATCAATTGTTGCCGCAGTAAATTTTTGCAGAAGGAAACAAAAAGGGTTGCCAGTCGACAACCCTTTCTAATTCTCACGCGTGTAAACAATTATTTACCTAATGCTTTCAGCATGGTTTCGCCAATCAACGCAGGCGACTCTACTACGTGGATGCCACACTCACGCATAATTTTCATTTTCGCTGCTGCCGTGTCTTCGGCTCCTCCAATAATGGCGCCAGCGTGGCCCATTCTTCTTCCGGGAGGAGCTGTTTGCCCGGCAATAAATCCCACCACCGGTTTTTTATTTCCATTTTCTTTTACCCAACGGGCGGCTACCGGTTCGTAGTTACCGCCAATCTCTCCAATCATTACAATGGCATCTGTTTCGGGGTCGTTCATCAAAAGTTCTACTGCATTTTTAGTTGGCGTGCCAATAATCGGGTCGCCACCAATACCAATAGCGGTAGAAATACCCAAACCCGCTTTCACAATCTGGTCAGCGGCTTCGTAGGTCAAAGTTCCTGATTTCGAAACAATACCAATGCGGCCCTTCTTGAAAACGAAGCCGGGCATAATACCCACCTTGGCCTCGCCTGGTGTAATAACGCCCGGGCAGTTGGGGCCCACCAGCGTGGCGCCTTTGTCTTTAATGTATTGCTTGGCCATCATCATATCCTTTACAGGAATTCCTTCGGTGATGGCGATAATTACCTTGATGCCGGCATCGGCCGCTTCCATGATCGAATCGGCCGCAAAAGCCGGAGGCACAAAAATGATGGACACATCAGCCCCGGTTTTTTGTACGGCTTCCTTCACGGTGTTAAACACCGGTCTGCCCAGGTGTACCTGACCACCTTTGCCGGGTGTTACGCCACCCACCACGTTGGTGCCGTATTCAATCATTTGGCCTGCGTGGAAGGTACCTTCAGAACCGGTAAAACCTTGTACAATGATGCGGGAGTCTTTATTAACGAGTACGCTCATGGAATGAAAAGTTAGATCACAAAATTAGGACAATATCGTTGCCAGCCAAACCAACTCATGGGCAATAAAAAAGCCCTCGGTGAGAGGGCTTTTTCTGAAAACTGTTTACCGGTTATTGCTTGGGCAACTTCAGTTTATTGCGCAGCAGAAACTCCTCGTAAGCTTCTTTATACGAGGGCACATCGGGTGCCATTTTAATGGCTTCTTCGTAAGCGGTAATAGCATCGATGAAGAGTTTCTTTTCTTCATAAAAGCCTGCCATGATGAATTTGTTAAGCGCTGTGGCCTCGGCCAATTCGCCACCAATCTCCGACAGGTCTTTCTTTACCTTCTCTTGTTGGGTGTTGTTCATCTTTTTGATCAGGTGCTGTTCAGATTTGCTATTGCCATCCGATTTCGACTTCACTTCTACCAATATGGCAGACTCGTTGGCAAATTCAGGCGCTGACAAATCTATTCGTGCCGTTGTTTCGGGTGTTTCGATACGAGTCAACTCATCATCGAACATGTTTTTGAAAGTAACCACATAAGGTCCACCACTCTTGCTCGACTCCCAGTTGATGATGGCATAGGAGTTAAACACATCAGAAAATTGATTTTCGGGTAAAAACACTTTGATGTCCTCCAGGCCGCGGTGTACCGCTCCTGTAGCACTCAGTTTGTTTTTCTTTCCTTCGGCATTGCTACTCAATATGAAATCAGTGTATTTGTTCAACACCGAAGATCCACCGGTTAGCTTGGCTGCCAGATCGGCCACTTTGTAGCTACCTGCCTGGCGCAATTCCATCGGTTTACCAGTGGCGTGTATCAAGCCTATGTAGGAATTTTCAGACACTTTCAATTCATCACCAGATTTCAGGCTGGAACCTGGTTTAATGGCCTGCCAGGAGTCGCCCGATTTTACCTCATTACTGCCTTTGTTGGCCATTACTTTAAAGGCATAGTCCTGCGCTTGCGCAGCAGAAATCGTAAAAATCAAGCCTACCAAAACAATTAAACTGCTGTTTTTCATGGGTTTGTATTGCATTAAATTCAAATTTACTAATTCTGATCTTTATTGATGCCTTTCATACCCCCTCTTTCTCTTTGGTAAGCGGAGGAATTCTCGGGAAGCCTAATTCGCTGAAAAAAGACAACATTGCCTTTATAAAGCTATTGTAAAGCTCAAAACACATGCCAACTAAGGCTATAGCGGCCAAGGTTGCGGTTAGATTGAGCTTGTAATTGTAAAAAGCGAAACACAACACCATCAAAAGAAACAAAATAGCCACCTGCGCCAACTGTGCCATAAGACTGAGGGCATCCCACCACAAGGGCAGTTTTTCATTGATTTTGAAAAAGAGGGCAACGTTGAGAAACACCAGCATGAATGCGATGGTATAGGCCTGCCAATCTGCAAGTTCATCCACATAATCTTCTGATAAGATCATAGAAATAATGTTGGCGTGCACCACAATGCCATACATGTCGGGGCGACTCTTACCTGCATATGCCTTGTTGAGGGGCGTAAAGAACTTATCGTCCCAAGAAGTATCGCGCAAATCAGATCCCAAAAAGCCGAGTAACACAATTTTGTCTTTGATCATTCCGGGCGCAAAAAGTGCGGTGTCTAATGCCTGCTCCCAATCGAGCACCGGGTAGCGACCGGCATAATTCGATGCACCATGCCAGTCTACAATATTGCCGCGATAGTTAATTACTTCCGAGTCCTTATTCCTGGCAAGAAATTTTTGTGTTTTTAGCGAGTCGTAAATCATGGCAATCTTTACGGAGAAAGCCAGTTCAGTGTCTCCGTTTGTCATAACAACCTTGGGAGGAAATCTGCGGCAGGTTTTTAGATCTTCCTGGTGCGCAGCTTCTGTCTCCAAATTCACGAAACCCTCGTAAGCGTTCTGCAACAGCGTAGGATAGGTGTGTTCGATCGAATCATAAATGGCTACGTCACCATATTTGGCCACCAGCGAATCAGTTTGGGTAATGCGTTCGCCCAGCACCATATTCTTGAAATTTCTGACTGCCTCTGAAAATTGTGCGTTGTCTAACGTGTCGTAAGCCTGAGGGCATATGGTCGAGTCCTGAAACCAGTCGCAGCTGAAAATAATATCGAGCGCAATAACCTTGGGCTGGCACATACTTAACGTTTTTATTTGCTGCCCAATCTGCCCCCTGCTCAGGTAGCCGATGTTCACTATAACGATGTTGGTATCAATCGCTGGATCTTCACGCACCTGAGAAAAAGCAATGTCAGTAAGCTCCATGTCGCCAATGGCCTGCCCGATGGGATCCAATGCACTGAAGATATTGAGTTGTGAGGCTTCTCGGATTCCGATCAACACAACGAAAACAAAAGCGGTGGCAAGCAGGCAATCAATCAGGAATCGCTTCATAGACTGGTTAGGGGTAAAGCCGTGTGCTTAAAATTAAATATTTAGCTTTGGAACTCCTATCTGCTGTCCACATAATGCGCAAGTCCCCAAATTCAGTTCAACAGTTGGCCGATGGTTTACTGCGTGGCGACAAAGTGGCGTTGGGTCGTGCCCTTACGTTAATTGAAAGTTACAAAGCTGAGGACGCAGAACAGGCTGCGCATCTCATTCAATTGATATTGCCACATACCGGACAATCGTTGCGCGTGGGTATTAGCGGAGTGCCAGGCGTTGGCAAAAGCACCTTTATTGAAGCATTGGGCAAATACCTTACGGGCTTGCAGAAGAAGGTAGCTGTGCTGGCCATCGATCCCACCAGCGTTCGCACGCATGGCAGCATTTTGGGCGACAAAACACGCATGGAAGAACTGGCCAAAGACGAGCGGGCATTTATACGTCCTACCGCCAGTGGCGGTCGGCTGGGCGGTGTGGCAGGCAGAACCAGGGAAGCCATACTTTTGTGCGAAGCGGCAGGCTACGATGTAATACTAATCGAAACCGTTGGCGTGGGGCAGTCGGAAACGGCTGTGCGCAATATGACCGATTTCTTCTTGTTGTTGATGTTGGCCGGTGCGGGCGATGAATTGCAGGGAATCAAAAAGGGCATCATAGAAATGGCAGATGCTTTGGTGATCAATAAAGCCGATGGCGATAATTTGGCCCGCGTAAAAAGTGCACAAGCCGACTTGCAACATGCCATTCACTTTCTGCAATCCGGCTCCTGGGGTTGGCAGGTGCCGGTATTAACCTGTTCAGCGCTCGAAAGAAAAGATATTGACAAGGTGTGGACTACAGTTGAAAAATTCAGCAACGAGGCAAAACAGAAAAATGTATTCAACGAAAACCGCAGTCGCCAGCAGGTTAACTGGATGCACGAAGTGTTTGAGCAACAATTGAAGCAAATAATAGAAAAATCCGAGGGCATGGCAGCGCTGCGCCACCAATTGGAGGAAGAAGTGAAAGCGTATAAAAAGTCGGGGCCAGAGGCTGCTCGGTTACTGCTGCAAACCTGGCAAGAAAAAAATACAAGACGATAGTAGCTGGTTCAATCGTTTACGCTCGCCTGCTTTTTTGCTTTGTGAATTACCTTTCTATTTTTGCACCCCCGCCAAAGGGAATGCATGCAGATAAAAGACTTACGATTCGAAAAAAGGATAGAGGAGACAGAACTGTTGGCGAAAGTGCAGGCATTGGCCGCACAGATAAACAGCGATTACGAAGGCAAGACACCCATATTCCTTCCAGTGCTCAACGGTTCATTCATGTTTGCAGCCGATTTGCTGAAGCACATTACGCTGCCATGCCGTGTGTCTTTTGTAAAGGTATCTTCCTACAATGGCACCAATAGCACCGGGCAACTAAAAACATTGATCGGCCACGAAGAGAGCCTGTTCAATCAGGACATTATTATTGTGGAAGACATTGTAGACAATGGCCTCACCATTACACGCATTTTAGAAGAACTGCGGAGCCTGGGCACACGATCGGTAGAGGTGGTGAGTTTACTCCGGAAAAAACCAGCACGCGAAAAGAGCATTGAAGTGAAGTACGTTGGCTTCGAGTTGGACGATGAGTTTGCGCTGGGCTATGGTTTGGATTACGATGGGCTGGGCCGCAATCTGCGGCACTTGTACGTAAAGGTTTAAACTTCGCTTTTAGTATATTCGCAGTTACACAAAACATTTTAGTTACCTAACACCTACCTCATGATCAACCTTGTTTTATTCGGCCCTCCCGGTGCAGGCAAAGGAACGCAGAGTGAAAACATCATCAAGAAATATAACCTGGCACACATCTCAACAGGCGACTTGTTCAGGAAACACCTGAAGGAAGGCACACCACTGGGTAAGCTGGCACAACAATACATGGACGAAGGCAAGCTGGTGCCCGACCAGGTGGTGATTGACATGGTGGACGATAAGATTAAAAATGATGGAAAGGTGAATGGTTACATTTTCGATGGCTTTCCGCGCACCGTAGCCCAGGCGGAAGCGCTTGACAAACTGATGAACGGCAAAGGCACACCCATCTCCTGCATGATCTCGCTGGAAGTGCCGCGCGAAGAATTGAAAAAGCGATTGCTCAACCGTGGCCTCACCTCCGGAAGGACAGACGACCAGGATGAAAATAAAATCAACACCCGCATACAAGTATACCTGGATGAAACCCTGCCTGTTGCCAACTATTACCAGCAGCAAGGCAAACTCAATGCGTTGAACGGGGTGGGCAACATCGAAGGCATTTTTACCAACATCTGCCAGGTGCTGGATAAGCACGTGAAATAAACTTTTCTACTACCTCTACACCATGTCTTCGCCCAACTTTATCGATTATGTAAAATTTCAGTCGCGGTCGGGCAAAGGCGGAGCAGGGTGCCTTCACTTCCATCGCGAAAAATTTATTGAAAAGGGCGGCCCCGATGGGGGCGATGGCGGCCGTGGCGGGCATGTTATTTTGAAAGGCAACGCGCAACTGTGGACGTTGCTTCATCTGAAATACAGAAAACATGTTTTGGCAGAAAATGGCCACCCGGGCGAAGGACAAAACCGCACGGGTGCAGCCGGCCGCGATGAAATCATTGAAGTGCCGCTGGGTACCGTGGCGCGCCATGCCGAAACCAACGAAGTACTTTGCGAAATCAACGCAGATGGTGAAGAATTCATTCTAACACCGGGTGGGCGAGGCGGCAAAGGCAACTGGTTTTTTGCTACTGCTACCAACCAGGCACCGCAGCATGCGCAGCCAGGCGAACCGGGTCGCGAGGAGTGGGTAATTCTGGAATTGAAATTACTGGCCGATGTGGGGCTGGTGGGTTTTCCCAATGCAGGTAAGTCTACCTTGCTATCAGTCGTTTCTGCCGCCAAACCAAAAATTGCTGATTATGCCTTCACCACGCTTACGCCCAACCTGGGTGTGGTGCCGTATCGCGATGAAAGGTCTTTTGTGATGGCCGACATACCTGGCATTATTGAAGGCGCAGCCGAAGGCAAAGGACTCGGCATACGTTTCCTTCGCCACATCGAGCGCAATTCTTTATTGTTGTTTATGGTCCCTGCAGATAGTAAAGATATCCGCCAGGAATACCAGATACTGCTGAACGAACTGCGCAAGTACAACCCCGAGTTGCTCGACAAAAAGCGTCTGTTGGCCATTACCAAAAGCGACATGTTGGATGAGGAACTGAAGGCCGAACTAAAAAAGGAAGTGCCCACCGAAGTACCCTCATTGTTCATTTCATCGGTGGCGCAGCAAGGTATCACCGAGCTGAAAGACCTGATCTGGAAGCATCTGCATTAAAAAACCGCCAAGTTGACACTTTGCAGCGGTTGGCAAAATTCTTGTCATCTTGCGGGCAAATTAAGTTTACGCGTAATGGACAATACGATCGAATCAGAAAAAGAAGTTGCAAAAACGGAAGAGAAGGCAGAATCGCAGGCGAATGCAGCATCTGAAAAGGCTGAAGACACCAATGACGCAGGTGCCTTGAAGAAACTTCAAGACGATTTGGCAGAGGCTAAAGACAAATACGTACGCCTTTATGCCGAGTTCGATAATCACCGGAGGAGAACGGCCAAAGAAAAATTAGAGATGATTCAAACGGCCAACGAGCAACTCATCAAAGCACTGTTGCCCATTGCCGATGATTTTGAAAGAGCAGAAAATTCTTTCAAAGACAAAAACGATAAGGAGGCAGAGGGCTTTTTTCTCATTCACAACAAATTCAAAAAAACGCTGGAGCAATACGGAGTAAAGGCCATGGAGGCGGGCAAAGAGGGCGACTTCAATCCCGATTTGCACGAGGCCATCACACAAATTCCGGCACCTGAAGAGAAACTGAAGGGCAAGATTGTAGATGTGGTGGAGAAGGGTTACTTGCTGAACGAAAAAGTGATTCGCTTCGCCAAAGTAGTGGTGGGCAGCTAAAACCGGTGGCTTGGCAGTTCGAAACAATGTTCAAGGTGCTGGTGAATTAATTTCTTACAAATGGCAAAAAGAGATTTTTACGAAATACTGGGTGTAAGCAAAGGTGCTTCTGCCGAAGAGATCAAGAAGGCCTACCGTAAGGTGGCCATCCAGTTTCACCCAGACAAAAATCCGGGCAACAAGGAGGCGGAAGAAAAATTTAAGGAAGCAGCCGAAGCTTACGAGGTGCTGAGCGATGCAGACAAGCGCGCCCAATACGATCGCTTCGGTCATTCAAGGCCTGGCAATGGGGGCTATGGCGGCCACCATATGAACATGGAAGATATCTTTAGCCAGTTTGGAGATATTTTTGGAGGCGGTGGTGGTAGCCCTTTCGATAGTTTCTTTGGAGGCGGTGGATCGCGCCAACGCAAAGGCTCTAACCTGCGCATTAAACTCAAACTCACACTCGATGAGATAGCCAATGGTGTAGAGAAGAAAATCAAAGTACATCGCCTGGTGCGGGCTGAAGGTGTTTCTTATAAAACCTGCAACACCTGCCAGGGCAATGGCCAGGTGCGTAAGGTGGTGAATACCATGTTGGGCCAAATGGTTTCGTCCAGCACATGCCCTACCTGCCAGGGCAGTGGCCAGATTATAGACAAGCGCCCCCCTGGTGTAGACAGTTCCGGGTTGGTGTCGAAAGAAGACTTGATTTCAGTAAAAATTCCAGCCGGAGTAAGCGAAGGCATGCAGTTATCCATGTCGGGCAAAGGAAACGAGGCCCCCGGTGGCGGTTTGCCTGGCGACCTGCTGATATTGATAGAAGAGCAAGAAGACCAAGTGCTGAAGCGTGACGGCACCAACATTATTTACGATTTGCACATCAGCTTCATAGATGCGGCCATTGGCACTACCGTGGAGGTTCCTTCCATTGGCGGCAAAGTGCGGCTGAAGATTGAGCCGGGCACCCAGGCAGGCAAGATATTGCGCTTGCGGGGCAAAGGACTGAAAGATATTAATGGCTACGGTGCTGGCGATCAGTTGATTTACGTGCAGGTTTGGACCCCTAAAAAACTCTCGGCCGAAGAAAAGGCCAAGCTGGAGAGCCTACGCAACTCGCCCAACTTTCAACCCCATCCGGATAACAGCGAAAAAGGTTTCTTCGAGCGTATGAAGGAGTATCTCTCCTAAGGGTATCGCCACCCCCAAAATTTCGGTAACCCTGAGCGGTTTTATGCGTTAAAACCAAATTGTAACTGTTCATTTCCGGCAATTTGCGCTGTTTTCTTACATCGCTCAACCGGAATACTAACCGAACCGTACAAAGCCAGAAATGGGGAAACTTTTGTCGATAGGAATTCTAACAGTAGGCCTTTTTGGTGGCGCCTTTGCGCAAATCAAAAAACAGTTTACTGTGGAGAATCCTGAGCAGTGTAAAGACATCACGCTCAGTTTAAAAGCAAAAACTGGCAATTGCTACATACGCCCCAGTCAAAGCACCGACATTCTAAACATCTACAGCAACCAGGACTTGGATGAGTACGCACACTCTTTCAAGAACGAAATCCGCAATGGCACTTGTTTGGTGAAGCTTGCTCTGGAACACGAAAGCCAGAAAGGAGTGGGTAAGATGATTACCTACCAGGTTTTTGGGGGCGAAGAAAAAATAGACGATAAACTGTGGAAGGTTTACCTGACCGACTCAAAGCCTTACGTGCTGGATTTGGAGTACGGACTGGGGTTGGCCAACGTAGACCTGTCGGGTTTGGCGATTAGCAGGCTCAAGATCAACACGGGTAGTGCCGATGTAAACGTGGCCTACAGTTCTGGCCTGGAAAACAAAGTAAACATGGATACGTTTGCCGTGAAGGTAGACGTAGGCACGCTGAATGTGCGCCAAATGCACCTGGCCAAATCTAAACTGGTATTGGCGGATGTCGGCTTCGGCAACATGTTTCTGGACTTTTCTGAAAGACCCCTTGTAAATAATCATATAGTCGGCAGTGTAGGTGCCGGCAACCTGGTTATCGTTCTGCCCGATAGTGAAGTGCCGGTAATGGTGAAAATAAACGAGTCGTGGCTGTGCAGTATTAATCTTTCCCGAAGCCTTCACAAAATAGGCACCAACACCTTCGCCAACGCAGCCTACGAGCGCGACAGCAAAAATGCACTTACATTCGATTTAGACGTGTCCTTAGGTAAGATCGTGTTCAAAGAGAAATAGCCTCGTTCAACACGCGCTAAAATTCTAAACTACACCCGATGTAATTCTCGTACTTTTTTCGCTACTTATCGGTTTATATAAACCCCAACAGTAGTGGAAGCATTGTTAGCCAAAGGAGTAACCAAGCAGTACGCCCAGCACACTGCGCTAGACCAGGTAAGCCTTACCATCCCAGAAAAATCAATATACGGCCTGCTGGGGCCCAACGGTGCCGGTAAAACCACCTTCATCCGCATCATCAACCAAATCATCAATTCCGATGCAGGCGAGATAAAGATATTTGGTGAGCCCCTGCATGAAAAACACATCGAAATAATCGGGTATTTGCCTGAAGAACGGGGCCTTTACAAAAAAATGAAAGTGGGCGACCAGTTGCTTTACCTCGCTCAGTTGAAAGGCCTGAGCCGCCACGATGCGCTTGCGCGAATTAAAGTGTGGTTGGAAAAATTTCAGATTAAAGACTGGTGGCACAAGAAGGTAGAAGATCTTTCGAAGGGGATGGCGCAAAAAGTGCAGTTCATTTCCACGGTGCTCCATCAGCCCAAACTCATCATCCTCGATGAACCCTTTTCAGGTTTCGATCCTGTAAATGCGCAATTGATTACGGATGAAATATTGAACCTGAAAGCGCAGGGCAGCACCATTATCTTTTCTACGCACCGCATGGAAACGGTTGAATCTTTGTGCGACCACATTGCCATGATCAACAAATCGAAGAAAGTGTTGGAGGGTTCTAAGAAAGAAGTGAAAGACAGCTACAAAACCAACACTTTTATCGTAGAGCACAAGGGGAACCTTCATCTGAACAACGGACCTTTTCAGGTAACTGGAACCAAGCCGGTAGCCGAAAATCATTTCGAGTCGATGATTAAAGCAGAAACGCTCTCTTCCCCCAACGACTTACTGCAAGCGTTGATTCAGCAGGCAGAGATTTACCGCTTCGAGCAGAAGCTGCCCACCATGAGCGAAATTTTCATCAGCCTGGTGAAAGCCGAAGGCGATGAAGCATTATTGAAACATTTACAGGAAGCCTAAACCCCGTTAAGTCATGAATAAAGTCTGGTTAATTATACAGCGCGAATTCCTGAACCGCGTACAGAAGAAATCCTTTCTGCTCACCACCATCATAGTGCCGCTTATTATTCCGGCTGTAATGGGTGGGTTAATTTATTTTATGATTCGCGAGGCCGAAAATGCGAAGCCCGACACCATTCAGCTGGTGGATGAAACCGGCAAATTTCCGCTGGAGAGCTCCAAGAAGTTTGTTATTCTGCCAATGGATGGGCCTATCGAAAACGCCAAGAAAGTTTTTCAGGAGTCGAACCATTTTGCGTTGCTGTACATACCCAACACCGATGTCAATAATCCGCAAGGCATCACGTTGTACACCAAGGAAAGCCAAAGCGTGGAAAAAATTGGCAACATCGAGCGCATGCTTACCGATATGGTGAAAGACTTTAAGATGGAGCGTTACAATGTGGACAAAGAAACCATGCGCGACATACGCACCACCAAAGTCTCGGTTAACGAAGTTAGCCTTTCGGAGAGTGGCGAGGAAAAATCCAGCAACACCGGTATCCTATACGGGTTGGGCATGGCTCTGGGTATATTAATGTACATGTTTGTGTTCATCTATGGCATCCAGATCATGCAGGGTGTAATCGATGAAAAAACCTCGAAGATTGTAGAAGTAGTAGTGTCGTCAGTTAAACCTTTTCAGTTAATGATGGGTAAGATTCTGGGCATTGCCTCTGTAGGGATTGTACAGTTTCTAATATGGATCATTCTTATTACCACTGTAACCGGTTCTGTGCTTGGCTACTTTGGTTTAAAGATGCCACAGCAGCAAGCCATGGAGCAGGTAACACAACAGATGAGCGAGGAGGAAGCGGAGGCAATAAAACAGTCCGCGCCAGCACCTGCATTTCTCACCAACATAAGTCAGATTCCGTTTGGCAAGGTGGCTTTCTTATTCTTGTTTTATTTCCTCGGTGGCTATTTGCTCTACGGGGCGCTCTTCGCAGCGGTGGGGTCGGCTGTAGACTCTATTCAAGAGTCGCAGCAGTTTCAGTTCCCCATAACGTTACCGCTATTGATTGGCTACTTTGGCCTGTTCATGTTCGTACTGCGCGATCCGCACGGCCCCATTAGCTTCTGGCTTTCGGTGATACCCTTTACTGCACCGGTTGCCATGGTGGGCCGCATTGCCTTTGGTGTACCTACCTGGGAACTTGTTTTGTCGATGGTGTTACTGGCGGGCGGATTTCTGTTCACCACCTGGATAGCGGGCCGCATTTACCGTGTGGGTATTTTAATGACAGGCACCAAGGTGAATTACAAAGTTTTGGCCAAGTGGTTTATGATGAAGTGATAATTTTAAGACAGTAGTCAGCGTTCAAGAAACCGGATGAATACCTCATCCGGTTTTTTTGTTTAATTTGATTGCGCATGGCTGTATTAAGATCTACCCTGGCCTCGATGGAGTTTTACCGCGACAACTCCAACCTGAAATGGGTCATTCTGGTGGTATCCGTTATTATCAGCATCGGGTCCATCTATTATACCAATGTATTGGTCAATCAACTGAAGGATCGGGAGCGCAACCAGGTGAAGCTGTATGCGCGTGCATTGGAATATACCATCAACGATACCGACAACAACATACTGTTCATCACGGAAGAGATCATTAATAAAAACAGTTCAATCCCAACTATTCTAACGAACGAGCAGGGAGAGTTCGTGTTCTTTGCCAACATCGACATCGATTCTTCATCGTCTTTAGCAAACCGCAACCGCATTTTGGTGAAAGAGTTGATCGAAATGAAACGCACCTACCCGCCCATTGAAATACTACTGAAAGACCCTACCACGCAGGAGATTTTCGGTAAGCAGTATGTGTATTACAAAAATTCATTTTTGCTCACGCAATTGATAGCCTATCCGTACATCCAACTTTCGGTGATAGCCATTTTTGGTTTTATCTCTTACCTGGCTTTTAACTATTCCAAAACAGCTGAACAAAACCGCGTTTGGGTAGGGCTTGCCAAAGAAACTGCGCACCAGTTGGGCACCCCGTTGTCATCGCTAATGGCTTGGATAGAAGTGCTGCGCGAGGACCCTGAAATGAAGAACCGAGGTATTGCCGAAGAGTTGGACAAAGATGTTAAGAAGCTGAAGGTGGTAACCGAACGTTTTTCCAGCATTGGCTCCACACCGGTGCTGAAGGAAGAAAATGTGTACAGCCTTATTCAGAACGTAATCAGCTACCTCCAGCCGCGTGTATCATCGCGCATCAACTTTGAACTATACACTCTGAGTGAAACCATTTCGGCACAAGTGCATGCCCCACTTTTTGAATGGGTGATTGAAAACCTTTGTAAGAATGCCGTAGATGCCATGGGCAGCGCGGGCACCATAGCTATTAAGATATTGAGAGGCAACGAAAACAGGGTGCTGATAGATATTTCAGACACGGGCAAAGGAATACCCAAAACCAACCTGGCCAATGTGTTTAAGCCCGGCTTCACTACCAAAAAGCGAGGCTGGGGACTGGGGTTAGCGCTGGCTAAGCGGATCATAGTTATGTATCACGGGGGGCGCATTTTTGTGAAATCATCGGAGGAAAATGCGGGCACCACTTTTCGCATTGAGTTGCGGAGCACACTGCCTTAGAAGAGGCACAAATAGCTGTAACCCGGATTGACGAATGAAAATCGCCAACGGCCTAAGCCAAAGAAACCCGGTTGGTGATTTTCATTGTCAGGGTTGAACCACGATAACCTTGATTCGTCAACCTGCCGGCACATTACGCATTTCAATCGCATAATCTGAGTTCAAAAACTCATTCTTTTTGAAACGTAAACCTTTGGCAAAGCCATCGAAACCACTACTTTTGCGCTCGGATTTTAAGGCCCCTTTAAAAGGGTACTGAAGTCGCTGAAAATCAAGAGAATCAATCCTTTCCGATCTAAAAAATAAATTATTTAGTCAATGGCTAATTTTGGTAAAATCACCCAGGTAATCGGTCCGGTAGTAGACGTTGCGTTTGACGAAGCCGGCTCCAAACTGCCCAATATCCTCGATTCACTTACTGTAACAAAATCCGATGGCACCGTAGTGGTGTTGGAGTGCCAGCAGCACCTGGGTGAAGACCGCGTGCGTACCATTGCCATGGATGGTACCGAAGGTTTGGTAAGGGGCATGAAGGTAACCGACATCGGAGCGCCTATCCAAATGCCTATTGGCGAGGACATCAAAGGCCGTCTTTTCAATGTGGTAGGCCAGGCCATCGATGGTATTAAGCAACCTAAAGGCGATAAGTCGCTGCCCATTCACCGTGCGGCTCCTGCTTACGAAAATTTGTCTACCTCTACCGAGGTGCTCTTTACCGGTATCAAAGTAATCGACTTGATTGAGCCTTATGCAAAGGGTGGTAAAATCGGGTTGTTTGGTGGTGCCGGTGTGGGCAAAACCGTATTGATTCAGGAATTGATCAATAACATCGCGAAAGCCTATTCAGGCCTTTCTGTATTCGCTGGTGTGGGCGAAAGAACCCGCGAAGGAAACGACTTGTTGCGCGAAATGATTGAAGCAGGTATTGTGGATTATGGACCTGAGTTCTTGAAATCGCTGCACGAAGGCGGATGGGATTTGAGCAAAGTTGATCACGAGCGCCTGAAGGAATCGAAGGCAACCTTTGTGTTCGGTCAGATGAACGAGCCTCCCGGAGCACGCGCTCGCGTGGCCCTGTCTGGTCTTACCGTGGCTGAGTATTATCGCGATGGAGATGGCACTGGCAAAGGCCGCGACATCCTTTTCTTTATTGATAACATTTTCCGCTTTACTCAGGCAGGTTCTGAAGTATCCGCTTTGTTGGGTCGTATGCCTTCTGCGGTGGGTTACCAGCCTACACTGGCTACCGAAATGGGTGCCATGCAAGAGCGTATCACTTCTACCAAGAATGGATCTATCACTTCGGTACAGGCCGTTTATGTACCTGCCGATGACTTGACTGACCCTGCACCTGCTACCACATTTGCGCACTTGGATGCCACCACTGTATTGAGCCGTAAGATTGCTGAATTGGGTATCTACCCTGCGGTGGATCCTTTGGATTCAACGTCACGAATCCTTCGTGCCGATATTGTGGGCGATGAGCACTACTCATGCGCGCAGCGTGTGAAGTTGATATTGCAGCGCTACAAGGAATTGCAAGACATCATTGCGATCTTGGGTATGGATGAATTGAGCGATGAAGATAAGATGGTGGTGCACCGCGCAAGACGTGTACAGCGTTTCTTGTCGCAACCCTTCCACGTGGCCGAAGCGTTCACGGGTCTGAAAGGTGAGCTGGTAGATATTAAAGATACCATTAAAGGCTTCAACATGATTATGGATGGCCAGGTAGACCACCTGCCTGAAGCTGCCTTTAACCTGGTAGGAACGATAGAACAAGCCATTGCCAAGGGTGAGAAACTGTTGGCTGAAGCCAAGTAATAAATTAGGCAATGAAGTGATTTGAAGATTTGAAAATGAAAGGCCAATAGGCCGCATTTTCAAATCTACAAGTTGAAACATTATCAAATTGAATTCATGCATTTAGAAATTATCACACCCGAGAAAAAGATATTTGAAGGCGAAGTAACGCTGGCCACCTTTCCTGGTGCAGACGGATCGTTTCAAATTATGAAAGACCACGCTCCTTTGGTGAGCTTGTTAACAGAAGGTGTGGTAGAATATAAGGGTAAGGAAACCTCTGCGAATGTTAAAATTACCGGTGGGGTGGTAGAGGTGCTGAAGAACAAAGTAATTGTTCTGGCCGATGGTATAAGAGAGTGATTGAGCAATCAATCACTCTCTTCTTCAAAAATTTTAGAATGCGGTTCTGAATTCTTTTTCCAGGTAGGCATTCAGGTTGTCTAAACTCGAGAAAGTTTCCATTTTCTCTGGCTGAAGGTCGATATCATCATTCTGATAAGTCACCTCTACAAAGAAATCTTTTACCATGTACAGGTAAACCTTGCGTCCGTTTCTATGGCGCGTCCCCAGCATAATCCCGTTCTCCTTCAGGTACTCCATCTTCTTGCTTTCCGAGAAGTACCGAAACATCAATTTGAGCCACATAGTTGTTCTTGTTTTTTACTCTATAACGACAAAGAAACAGGGTAGGCGCAACATGGTAAAAACTGCCCTATTTGGGGCAGCTAAGGTTTGGGGTCATATATGCACGGGTAGGTTTTTATTGGCAAATGCGGGCCAAACCTTACAGACTTTTAGGGCGACAAACCGCCCATTCTGGCCTGCTTTCGGCATTTGGTAGCTGTTTTTTGATGGGAATGCAGGAAATATTGCGCCCCACAACCAGCAGGCATATTTAAGGAATCAGACGTTGCCCTTCGGCCGCTTTTGCGTGGCTACAGCAGGTCGTTGGCCAGGTTGGCCAACTCTGAACGCTCTCCTTTTTCCAGGGCTACATGGGCGTAAAGTTCATGGTCTTTCAGCCGGTCTATCAGGTACGAAAGGCCATTGCTTTGCGAATCCAGGTAAGGCGTGTCTATCTGGTGTATGTCGCCTGTGAAGATGATTTTGGTATTTTCGCCTGCCCGCGTAATGATGGTTTTCACCTCGTGGGGTGTCAGGTTCTGGGCTTCGTCTACAATGAAGCAAATGTTCGATAAACTGCGTCCACGTATGTATGCCAACGGGGTAATCACCAGTTTTTCGTTCTGCACCATTTCTGTGATTTTGGAGTATTCCTTATCGCTTTCGCTGTATTGGTTTTGTATGAACTTCAGGTTGTCCCACAGCGGCTCCATGTAGGGATTCAACTTCGATTTTATGTCGCCAGGCAGATAACCAATGTCTTTGTTGCTGAGTGGTACAATTGGGCGCGCCAGGTAAATCTGTTTGAAGTCGCGCTTTTGTTCCAATGCTGCGGCCAGGGCAATCAAAGTTTTGCCGGTGCCAGCTACGCCCTGCATGGAAACTAATTTTATTTCGGGCTTCAATACCGCATGAATGGCAAACGCCTGCTCGGCATTACGGGGCTTGATGCCGTACGCACTGCGCTTTTCCACTTGCTCTACCATGCCGTTGGCAGAATTGTAGAAAGCCAGCACTGATTTCTTACCGCTTTTTAAGATGTAGTAATGGTTTTTCATCGGCTTCTCCTGGCCGGCCAGTACCTCATCAGGAGGGCAATAACCTTTTTCATACAGCAGGTTAATGATGTTGGGATCTACATCCTCAATCACGGTTCTGCCGGTATAAAGCGAGCTGATGTTTTGAATTTTGCCCGTAGTATAATCTTCGGCCTGCAGACCCAAGGCCTTTCCTTTCAGGCGCAGGTTGATGTCTTTCGACACCAGTATGACCTTGCGGTCTTTTTCTTCTTTTTGAAGCTGTAGCGCAGCGTTGATAATTCGGTGGTCGGCTTTGTCTTCGTTAAAAACCTTGTTGGCATCTACGGAGCCGTTACCGCTGGTGTCCATCAATACTTTGAAGTTGCCCTTGCCTTTTCCGTTGATGGGGTTCCACTGATGCAGCATCTGGTCTTTGGCCAGCTTATCGATCAGCCTGATAAATTCGCGCGCTTCAAAATTTTTGGTGTCGTTGCCTTTCTTGAAATTATCAAGTTCCTCCAGCACGGTGATGGGGATGCCTATGTCGTGCTCGTCAAAATTTAAGATGCTGTTGTGTTCGTAGATAATAACGGAGGTATCCAGTACAAAAATTTTCCGGCTGGATTTGCCAGACGAGTGGTTGTCTTTCTTGCTCTTTGCCATAGCCTAAAAAGTAGGTATAAAAAAATCGCGAAGACAAGTTCCCTACAGTGGCATAAAACTACCTTGTATGGAATCTGTACTTCGCGACATCAATCTGATTAGCTAAAGCTAACAAAACGTTGAGAAGAAAAACAAATATTCGATTTAATCTTTTTGTTAACCCGCCACCGGGGCGTAAACATCGGGCTGACCAGGGGTAACTTTCAAAACGTTAGCCAGCACCAGCGTAACCAGTTTGCGCGAGGCAATGAAACGCTTTAATGAAGCCACACGGCAAAACTCGGCAAGGGTAATCTGCTTGTGTTCGGCCAGGTATTTCATCAGCACACTTTCGTGGTGTCCATACCTGAACTGAATATTGCGCACAGATTTTCTACGTCTCACAATCTCCTGCATCTCGCGGCTGGCCTTTACACTGGTGTCGTTTACGCGAATGTAAGTAGCTGGGTGCTCACCTTTTTGAATAAGCCGGTGTGGCCTGCGGTTGCTAACGGGGATTTCGAACACAACCACAAATTTTTTCTTCGAAAGCGGAATAATTTTTTTCTCGTAACTCAACTGTGGGCGACAATGAACTTGAAGAGCGGTTTCAAGCAGGTGAATTTCTTCTTCGGGATATTTTACACCCGGTAAGGAGCCGTCATCGTCCACGCCAATAAGCAATCTGCCGCCTTCTGTGTTGGCAAATGCAATGAGTTCGCGAACAATTTTTTCAGGAAACGCTACTTTGCGTTTGAACTCCAGGTGCAAACCCTCTCCATGCGCTACTAATTTTTTCAGCGCAATTAATTCGGCTGGCTGGTGCGATAACGTTTCCTGAAGTTTCATGGGTTACCATCATACTTTGAAATAGCTTAACGTCTGCCACCACCCATTGCCTCGTCATCCTCGTCATCCTCTTCTTCGTCTATCCTTCCGGATTTTGGCAGCGTAAACATACTGCTGAGTAAGTCTTTGAACTGAAGCCCAGACGTGAGGTTATTCTTACTGATCATGCTGTATTCCGCCAAGCCATGAAGCGCAAATTCCATCAAAAACAATTTGATGAACGTTTCCTGCCCCTTGTGAAATTCATTTGCCAGATCGAGCAAGCCAGGCACAGATTTCAGTGTACGCTCGTAGTCTGCATTCGGCATGTCATTCAATAAGTCGATGGTGTTTCCCTCTCCGAACCAGTCGGCAATTTTTTTATACGGGCTTTTTTCTTTCTGTTTGCGGAACTTATCGGGATCGGGAAAGTAGTTAACAAACTGTGCGCGCAGGGCTTTGCCCACCAGGTTTTGCGCCACAATGCCGGGCCCTTCCTGTTCTCCTTCATACACCAACTCCACCTTGCCGGTAATAGCTGGCAACACACCAACAAAATCAGAAATGCGCAGCGTGGTATTTTTTTCCTGGTTGATGATGGCCCGTCTTTCAGCAGCGGCCATCAGATTTTCGAACGCAGAAATAGTAAGGCGAGCCGATACACCACTCTTTGCATCTACGTATTCGCTTTTGCGTGCTTCGAAGGCAATTTGTTCTATCAGGTCTTTGGCAATTTCATTCACCGTAATCAGTCGCGATTGTTCGGGCTTAATGCGTGCCTCTTGTTGGGTAATGCGTTTGCCAATGTCGATGGTTTTGGGGTAGTGCGTAATGATCTGGCTGTCGATGCGGTCTTTCAATGGCGTAACGATGCTGCCGCGATTGGTGTAATCTTCGGGGTTGGCGGTAAACACAAACTGAATATCCAACGGCAGGCGCAGCTTGAAGCCCCGGATCTGTATATCGCCTTCTTGCAGAATATTAAACAGCGCCACCTGAATACGTGCCTGCAGGTCGGGCAATTCGTTGATAACAAAAATATTCCGGTGCGAGCGCGGTATCAATCCGAAATGAATCACCCTTTCATCGGAATAAGGTAGTTTCAACGCTGCGGCTTTGATGGGGTCTACATCGCCAATTAAATCGGCAATGGAAACATCGGGCGTAGCCAGTTTTTCTGTGTAGCGTTCACTGCGGTGCATCCAAGCCACGGGGGCCTCATCTCCTTTTTGTTCAATCAAATCTCTGCCAAAACGCGAAAGTGGCTGCAAGGGGTCATCGTTCAACTCAGAGCCTTGCAGCACGGGTATGTATTCATCCAGTAAATTAATCATTAAGCGGGCGAGGCGTGTTTTTGCCTGCCCGCGCAGACCAAGCAAATTAATGTCGTGACCGGCCAGAATGGCGCGCTCCAGATCGGGTATTACTGTTTCTTCATAACCCCAAATGCCTTCGAACACATTTTCTTTTTTGCGCAGCCGTTCAATCAGGTTGGCGCGTAGCTCCTGCTTGATGGACCTGGGTTGATATCTGGCCGCTTTCAGTTGGCCAACTGTTTTAATCTTTTCGAAATCTTTCATGCGCTAACTATTTTTTGTCTAAGGACACATGGAATCGCCTGCCAAATTTATCATGCTGTTAAGTCTGCTTTGCAGATGGCGATTTCATGCAGTTTCTTTCGGGCTTTAAAAGTTCTTTCTTCTGTTCTTTTTAAAATCTTCGAATACCAGGTTGCCCAAACCTTCCAGGTTACTGTAGTAAGCGTTGCCGTTGTTGGCCTTCGTAAACTCGCGCACAAAGGCTTTCAGGTAGGGATCGGTGGCAATCATAAACGTAGTTACCGGAATTTTTATTTTGCGCATCTGGCCCGCCAGGTTCAGCGTTCGGTTTAATATTTTCTGATCGAGGCCGAAGCTGTTTTTGTAGTATTGAATGCCTTCTTTGATGCAGGTGGGCTTGCCATCGGTAATCATAAACACCTGCTTGTTGGTATTTTTTCTTCTGCGCAGAATATCCATGGCCAACTCCAGCCCCGCCACCGTGTTGGTGTGGTAGGGCCCCACTTGCAGGTAGGGCAGGTCTTTGATTTCTATTTGCCAGGCATCATCACCAAAAACCAAAATATCCAAGGTGTCTTTCGGGTATTTTTTAGTGATGAGCTCGGCCAACGCCATGGCCACCTTTTTGGCGGGTGTAATGCGGTCTTCGCCATATAAAATCATCGAGTGCGAAATGTCTATCATCAGCACTGTAGAGGTCTGCGTTTTGAATTCGTTTTCAACCACCTCCAGGTCTTCTTCAGTCATGTTGAACTCTTCTAGGCCGTGGTTGATCTGTGCGTTGCGCAGCGAGTCGGTCATAGAAATCTGTTCCAGCGTGTCGCCAAATTCATAATCCCGCCTATCGGTGGTGGGTTCGTCTCCGCGGCCGTTGTGGGGCGTTTTGTGTTCGCCCCCTTTGCTTTTTTTAAGCTGACCGAAAATTTCTTCCAGGGCCGACTTCCGCAGGTTCTGCTCGCCTTTGGCTTTCAGCGAAAGTTCTCCATTCGCTGGGTTTTCGGCCAGGTAGCCATTGCGTTTCAGGTCTTCAATAAAATTGCCAATGCCGTAATCGGGTGTGGTCAATTTGTATTGCCGGTCTACCTCGGTAAGCCATTGCAGTGCTTCGCTTACATTGCCCGAGGTAATGAGCACCAACTGCATGAAAATCTTGAGTAGACGTTCAAAGTCACTTTTCTCACTTTGTGTAGGGGGTGTGTATTTGGAGAAGCGGTGTCCGAGCATGATGGTAGGTTAAACAACCTTGTAAGGTGAAACCATTTCTGTTTTAGTAATGTTCTGCTGCTGTGCGAAATTTTCCAAAGAAATGTTCGTTTTTATCGTTAGGTGGTTATTTGAAACCCATGTAAGGTTTGGTAAGGAATGTTCTAAAAATGAAATTTGTGTGTGATAATTTTGGGCCATTAAACTTTTTGATTGCATGAAAAAACTGGGTGCTGTAGTTGTGGTATTGGCGGGGTCTATACTGTTTTCGGCTTGTGGTTTTTACACTTGCCCAACGTATGCTAAGAAGCCTGTAAAGAACACTGTGAAGGAATCGCGAATCTGATTTCTGACAGAATGAAACAAAGTTGAAGCCATCCTAGAAAGGATGGCTTTTTGATTTTCTGAGTCTTACCGAACTGCGTGCACTTCGCGGGCTACCTTGGCCAGCACCTTTTCGTAGTGGCGCTCGTACAGGGGCCTTATCTGCTCGATGTCAAATTCCTGGGCGCGTTTCAATGCGTTTTGCTTAAACTGAGGCAAGTTGTTTTTGTCGAGCACAAAGAGGGCTTTGCGCGTCATGTCTTCTACATCGCCCACCGGGCTTAAGAAGCCAGTAACGCCCTGAATGTTCAACTCGGGCAAGCCACCGGTGCGCGAAGAAATAACGGGCACTTCGCACGCCATGGCCTCCAGCGCAGCTAAGCCGAAACTCTCTTTTTCGGAAGGCATCAAAAACAGATCGGCTACCGACAATACTTCTTCTACCGCTTCTAGTTTTCCTAGAAAGCGAACCGCATCAGAAATACCCAACTCGCGGCACTCCTCTTCTGCCGGGCCGCGCTCGGGGCCATCGCCTATCATCAACAGCTTGGAAGGGATTTCTTTGTGTATGTTATTGAATATCTTGATCACATCGCCAATGCGCTTCACTTTGCGGAAGTTGGAGGTGTGCACAATCAACGCCTCACCGTTGGGGCAAATGGCTTTTTTGAAATGATCTTTCTTCTGCTTCTTGAATTTCTCGAGATCGATGAAATTCGGAATGACGTCAATCTCGTTGGTAATCTTAAAGTGCTCGTAGGTTTCTTTGCGCAAGTCGGCAGAAACGGCTGTAACCCCATCGGATTGGTTGATGCTGAAAGTTACCACGGGCTCGTAGGAGGCATCTTTACCCACCAAAGTAATATCGGTGCCGTGCAGCGTTGTTACCACCGGAATAATGATTCCTTCTGATTTCAAAATTTGCTTAGCCATGTAAGCGGCAGATGCGTGGGGTATGGCATAGTGCACATGCAGCAAGTCGAGTTTCTCGTTCTTCACCACACTTACCATTTTACTGGCCAGTGCCAACTCGTAGGGCGGATACTCGAAGAGGGGATAAGAGCGGAATTCTACTTCGTGGTAGAAAAGGTTTTCGTTAAGAAAGTCCAGCCTGCTCGGTTGGTTATAGGTGATGAAGTGCACTTTATGGCCTTCTTTGGCCAGGGCTTTGCCCAACTCTGTGGCCACCACACCACTACCACCAAAAGTGGGATAACAGACAATGCCAATTTTGATCGTTTCCAAGAGGTTCGGTTTATAAGTTTATTAAACCCTTCCGGGCCCATTTAAGTTTCTCAATTTACCTGTATTGGCAGTAATTGAAAATGGCTTTGTAGATAACTTCCTGAATGCGTGGCCTTATGTTGCCTGTTAACAATTTGTTATTGTTCATATTCGGGTGCACCCGGTTAGAAAGAAAGACATACACCAGGTCGAATTGCGGGTCTACCCAAATGCAGGTGCCGGTAAAACCAGTGTGGCCAAAAGTCTGGTTCGAGGCAAGTAAAGTGGTGGGGCCGTTCCAATCGCTGGGTGTAGGCTTATCCCAACCCAGGCCTCTACGGCTTGAATCGAATTGCCTGCGCGTAAATAATTCTACGGTTTCTGGTTTGTAAAGGCGTTCGCCTCCGTAGGTTCCTTTGTTTAACCAAAGCTGGCCCAACTTAGCTAAATCGTTGGCATTACTAAACAAACCCGCATGGCCGGCCACACCCCCATGCATGGCCGCGCCCTGGTCGTGCACGTAGCCGCGCAACATCGACTTGCGGAAAAGCCGGTCGTTTTCAGTAGGGGCAATCTGATCTGCGTCAAAGCGATTAAGTGGTAAATAGCCCACCGTATAGGCACCCAGCGGTTCGTAAAGATTTTGGGCCAGAAAATCTTCCATGGGTTGATTTAATAATTTCTCTGCCAGGTGTTGCAGTATGTAAAAGCCCATGTCGCTGTAGCGGTAATCGAATGGGGTGCGGTTGACTTTTGGGCGCACTTTGGCGCGCACAATCCAGTTCCACAAACTGTCTTTCATGGCTGCCGTGGCAAACAGATTTTCGGATACCGGGTAGGGGTAGGCTTCACTTTCTCCGTAACTGTAATACTCAGGCATGTGCACCGAGTCTTTCATGGTATCCACCCAAAATGGAAGGAAAGGCCAAAGCCCGGCCTGGTGGGTAAGGATGTCGATCAGTGTAAAATCTTTTTTGTTGGAATTCTTCAACTCGGGTAGATAGACAGACGCTTTCTTGTTGAGGTCGATCATTTTGCGTTCGTGCAAAAACATGATGGCCTGCAAAGTTGCCGATACTTTGGTAACGCTGGCCAGATCATACAGCGTTTGGTCGTTGACGGCTATTTGATTTTCGTAAGTCTGCCATCCGAAAGACCGGTCGTAAATTACTTTTCCCTTACGGGCGATGAACACGTGGCATCCCGGTGTGGCACCAGAATCAATGGCTTCGCGGGCAATCGACTCAATGGCTCTGAGGGTTTGGCTGTCTACACCAGCATCTTCTGGCAAGGTGTAAGCAAATCGATCGAGGGTATTAACAAATTCACCCTTCCCTTCGGCCAATTGTTCCGAAACAGTCAGTGGCAACTCGCCACTGGCCTCTATGCCTCCAAATAAAATCTGTGGAAGCAACTGATGGGTAAGCGCATCTTCTGTGTGTGCATGCACCAGCGTGGCATAATCCTGAAATAACACCAACTGACGCGCATCGCCCAGATGGCACAAGGTCAGTCCTGCATCCGATCGGTATCGGTACAGTTGGGGCAATACTTCGGTAAGAAACGATGACGCTTGCGGATACACCACTACCACCACCCGGCTGTACTTCTCCAGCGCTTCACGCAACTGGCTGCTGTCGGCAGGCACGCGCATGGAAAACGCATCGAATGGCACATATTTATGGAGCATGTTTTCCAGTGCCGGGTGCACCTCGCGGCCAATGGAAAGCAACGCAAATTTTTGATCGCTCAGATGGCGAAAGGGAAGCAATTCATCTTTGTTGCTCACCACCGTGATGGCCTGGTGGGTGAGTGTACGTTTCAGCAGTTGTGCATCGGGCGTGTTGAGTCTCAAGAGGAGGTTGTCCTCGTTCGGCAGCGCGTTTTGAAAGAGGCCGAGCTGATATTTTACGGCAATGATTTTGCGAACCACTTCATCGAGTTGGGAAGCAAGTTTTTTGTCGTTGCGGAGGCGTCTCTTTAATGTGCGCACAGTAGCCGAAAGGTTGAGCGGGTCTATCAATACATCGTTGCCTACCTGAATGGCCAATGCTTCTGTTTCACCTGGTCTTGGTTTGTCCACCCAATCTTGCAGCAGAGGTACTTCGGTAAAAAGCAGTCCCTGGTAGCTTAATTTCTTTTTGATGATTTCGCTGATATAGAGTTGCGCAATGTTGGCGGGTAATGGCTGCTTGCCGGTAGGGGTGGTGTAATGCAAGTTGGCAGTAAGTATGCCACCCACGCCTGCGTTAATCAGTTGCTGGTAAGGATAAAAAACGGTGGTGTCGGGCAAGGTTAACTCCAACAGGTTTGCGTTTTGCGAAGTGCTGGCGTTGAAGGTTTGGTTTTTGAATGGATGGGTAATCACCGCCATCACGCCATGGTGCTGAAGCCCATCTACAAAAAGCCTTGAGCGTGTGGCCACCCGTTGGCGCGAATCTCCAAAAAAGTTTAGTGAAGCTGGGTAGATTTCATCTTGCCAATCCATGTCGGCATTGGGGCCAAAGTAAACATGAATGCCCAGCACTTGCAGTTGGCGTGCCACTTCTTTTCCCAGTGCATAGAGCAGGCTATCGTTGCGAACAGATCCCAGCGCAAGCGGTGGAGGAAAGTATGTTAAACTATCCAGCAATCCTTCTGCTAAACCTGCAGGCTCAATGCCTACCAATAAAGGCAGTGCACTTTTGCTTTGCATTTTTTTTATCAGCCGTACGTGACTAACCGGTTGCCCCCGCGTTATCAGGATGCCGCCAATGTGGTGTTCGGCCACGTAATCGGCCAGGCGTTCAGCATCTGTTTCACTCAATTCATCAAGCCTGGGCATAAACAATTGCCCAATCTTTTGCTCTACACTCAGGGTTTGAAACAGGCTGTCTACCCACCGGGTGGTGGAAGGCTGTGCCCGGAGGCAGAAAACGCTGAATGCCAGTGCGCCACAGAGGAAAACTTTTTTCACGATACCGCGGTTTCTGTTTTGTAATTGCAAGCTAATAAAGTCAATTTTGTACGGCTTGAAGATAAGTGCTTAATTGGTTTCAGGCCATAATTCTTTTATAACGAAGTTGGTATGAAGTTTCTTTCATTGTTCACCAAAGCCCCGCAGCACCAGCGCTTCAACTATACCCCGCGCTATTACGATCCTAAAAAAGAGGAGATGCAGGAGCGTGAACAACGCATCAGAAAAGAAGTGGAGAGGGAGAAAGGTTTGACCAGTTCTGCCAATGACGTAGGCGACTACCGCACACGTATCACGGGTGCCATTCATGCAGCCCGCAGACGCTCCAAAACCCAGGTGGCCCCCAGTGCCGTACTGATTCGCTTTGGTGTGCTTTTATTTTTGGTGGTTTTTCTGATGGCTTATCTTACCTGGGGCAAACCGGTTATTTACAGTCTGTTTCTCTTCATTCCAATTTATTTCTATATCAAGTTCAGACAACGGTCTGCCTGAACTATTTCATTTTGATGCATGCCCGATATCGTTAAGCTTCTTCCTGATTCCATTGCGAACCAGATTGCAGCCGGTGAGGTAGTTCAGCGGCCTGCCTCGGCAGTGAAGGAGCTCATGGAAAACGCTATCGATGCGGGGGCCACCAACATTCAACTGATTGTGCGCGAGGCCGGCAAAACATTGTTGCAGGTAATCGACAATGGCATCGGCATGAGCGAAACCGATGCGCGCCTAAGCCTGGAGCGCCACGCCACATCAAAAATTCGAACAGCCGAAGATTTATTTGCCTTGCGTACCATGGGCTTTCGCGGTGAAGCATTGGCATCTATCGCAGCGGTATCGCAAATGGAAATGAAAACAAGGCAGGCGCACCACGAACTGGGCACCTTGTTGCAGGTAGAGGGATCTGAAGTAAAGCGACAAGAGCCCGTTGCCTGCGAAGTGGGCACCAACATCAGTGTAAAAAATCTTTTTTTCAACATTCCGGCACGCAGAAATTTCCTGAAATCGAACACAGTAGAGATGCGGCACATAGTGGAGGAGTTTCAACGCCTGGCTTTGGCGCATCCTTCCCTCGCCTTTCAGCTTATACAAGGCGATGAGCAGGTGTTCGATCTTCCCCCTGGCAAGTTGAGCCAGCGCATTGTTAACATTTTTGGTAAGAGTTACCAGCAACACCTGGCACCTGTAACAGAAGAAACCGAAACGGTGAAGGTGAGCGGCTATGTGGGCAAACCCGAATCGGCCAGGAAAAGCAGGGGCGAACAGTTTTTGTTTGTGAACCAGCGCTACGTGCGCAGCAACTATTTGAACCATGCAGTGGCCGCAGCCTTCGATGGGCTGATTCCCGAAGGCAGTTTCCCGTTCTTCGTCATCTTCATCGACATCGACCCGCGGCAGATTGACGTGAACGTGCATCCTACCAAGACAGAAATAAAATTTTCTGACGAACGGAGCGTCTACGCTGTGGTGAGTTCGGCTGTGCGGCAAGCCCTGGGTGCCCACAACCTGGCGCCCGCCATCGATTTTGCAGCCGATGTAAATATTGTGAACAAGCTCTCGCAGCAATCTTTTTCCAAAGAGCAGTACTTTAACGAGCAATTCAGTACGCTGGAACGTTCGAACCTCGATAACTGGGAAAAGCTTTTTGTGGAGAAAGGCGAGCGCAACAGCAAGTTGTTCGATGATTCGCCAACACAGCCAACAAACGAAGTATCTAATACCTGGCGCATGGAACGTGATGTCAATCAGACTGCGCATGCCGGTGGAGAAAAGCTTTCGTTTCAGCTTCAGCAGAAGTACCTGGTAAAAGTGGTGTCGGCAGGGTTAATGATCATAGACCAGCAAGCTGCGCACGAAAGGGTATTGTATGAAAAATACCTCACCCAGCTGAAATTGAACCGAAGTGCCAGCCAGCAATGCCTGTTTCCTCAGGCCATACAACTATCGGCAGCAGACTTCACCATGATCATGGAAATGGAGAAAGAAATGAAGGCGCTGGGTTTTCAACTGGAGGTGTTTGGTAAAAATACGGTGCTGATTTCGGGTGTTCCTGCAGGCATGCAAGGTCGGGAAAAAGAGGTTTTTGAAGGCTTGCTGGATCAATTCAAATTAAACCAGGCAGAGCTGAAAATACCCATTCACGAAAACCTGGCCCGTGCACTGGCCAGGCGCACCTCCGTAACCCACGGACAAAAATTGGCGGCCGAGGAAGTCGATGCCATTATTGGTGGCCTGTTTGAATGCACCAATCCTAACTTTTCTCCGGCTGGCACCCCAACATTTTTTATTTTTGATACGTCTAAGATGGAAAGCTATTTCCGCTGATGGCCGTGACTAACAACCTTTTTAACAAATCCCTGCATGTTTAATCTTTCTCCGCTGGTTCGTAACCTCATCATTATCAATGTGGTGATTTTTCTTATGCAAAACCTGGCATCGGGTATTAACCTAACGGCTTACCTCGCACTGTGGGATTTGCACTCTGGGCTGTTCCGCCCATACCAGTTTTTTACGTACATGTTTGCCCATGGTGGCATCGGCCACATCTTTTTTAACATGCTGGCATTGGCATCTTTTGCGCCCATATTAGAACAATACTGGGGCGACAAGAAGTTTTTGATATTCTATTTGGCCACCGGCATTGGGGCAGGCGTTGTTTATGGAGCCGTTAACTTTTTTTTAGGCCCAGGAGCAGGCGGGTCTATGCTGGGTGCATCGGGTGCCATCTACGGTATTTTAATGGCATTCGGTATGATATTTCCGAACATGGAGTTGATGTTGTTGTTTCCACCTATACCTATTAAGGCTAAATACATGGTGTTTATCATGGGCTTCATCACCTATGCGCTCGATCGCAGTGGTACAGTAGCCCACCTGGCGCACTTTGGTGGGGCTTTGGTGGCATTTATAATTATAACGGTTTGGCGTGGCCAGGGCCGAAACCGAGGCTGGTAGAAACGTGTTTAGCTTTTGTTAATTTAGAAAACGTGTTCGAAGAATTTAAAAACGCATTCAATCGGCCCAACAACGGCCACGTTCAGTTGATCATCATCAACGTAGCTATCTTTTTGGCCCTGGCCGTTGTGTATGTGTTTTCAAAAATTGGTGGATTTGAAAAGGTTTTTGAAGTTGTCTATAACCAGTTTATGATTCCACCCCAATTGGGTGATTTCATTTTGCGACCATGGACACTCATTACGTATGCCTTCTCGCACAGCCT
>CAZRQK010000001.1:0-285 GCA_964602295.1 uncultured Ohtaekwangia sp. | reverse complement strand
TTCCATATCCTCTTCAACATGCTGGTGCTCTATTGGTTTGGCCGGTTATTTATGGAGTACCTGGGCCACGATAAGTTGATAGCTGTTTACGTTTCGGGGGCATTGGCGGGAGGCATTGTGTACCTGCTAATGTTCAATACCATTCCATTCTTTATACAACGTTCGGAGTTTGCTGGCATGGTGGGTGCCTCTGCGGCCGTTTATGCAGTCATGGTGGCCACCGCCACTTTGTTGCCTAACTATACTTTCTTCCTGCTCTTCCTCGGTCCGGTGCGCATTAAGTAC